>JBPCOI010000027.1:0-120867 GCA_051000395.1 Jatrophihabitantaceae bacterium | reverse complement strand
CCAAGACGCTCACCTGGGACCGAGGCGTGGAGATGTCCCGGCACGCCGAGATCACCAAACGCACCGGGATCAAGATCTACTTCGCCGACCCCTACAAGCCATGGCAGCGCGGCAGCAACGAGAACACTGTGAGTATCAAGGTGGCTCGGTCGGAGCTGATCGGCCAGGCTGATGCTGGCAGCTCGAGGTGACTCTCGAGAATACTGACCGCCCTCGGCGTGTCTTTCGTTTGACCTGTTCCTGGGGTTGCCGGCACCGACCTGGCCCACTCCTGGCTTGATTAGGAGCTTGTCCGCCGTTGCCGGCGTGACCCCTCACAGTGCTGCCGCGATCGTCGGCATCGCGCCCAGCAGCTCCAACACGCCGCTACCGCTCCCGTCCGATGTTCGCGAGGTACCCGACACTGTCGCCCGGGCATTGAGCGCGCTGCGGCTCGCCGGTGTCGACGGCCCGTACAGCCTGCTGCTGTCCGCCGACCTGTACACCGCGGTCGCCGAGACGACCGACCACGGCTACCCGATCCGTGAGCACCTCGCACGATTGCTGCACGACGCGCCGCCATCTGGGCACCCGCCCTCGACGGTGCGCTGCTGGTCTCCACCCGCGGCGGGGACTACTCGCTGCACCTGGGCCAGGATCTCGCGATCGGCTACCTCTCCCACGACGCCGAGAGCATCGAGCTCTACCTGCAGGAATCGCTGACCTTCCTTGCCTTTACCGCCGAGGCGAGCGTCCCGCTCAGGCCCCGCTGATCGGCCTCGCGTTCATCCGCGGGGCGCCGACGTCCGCGCCGACCAGGCTGGAGATCTCCGCCACCGTCGGGGCGGTCGTCCTGCTGCCGGTGGGACTTATACGCTGAGCGGTACACGTCTCATACACGTTAGGTGTATGTTACGTGTATGTCGAAGGCGCGCACCAACATCGAGATCGAAGACGACTACGTCCGCGTGATCATGGACCGGTACGGCGCGCATACCAAGACCGAAGCGGTCGAACTCGCGCTGCGTCATCTGGCCGGTCAGCCGATGACTCGTGAGGAGGCGCTGACCATGCGGGGAGGACACGCGATCGGTGAGATCCCCCCGGACACCACTCCGCGCGGCGCCGCGTGATCGCCAGATGATCCTTGCCGACACCTCCGCATGGGCCGAATACGACCGGGCCACAGGAAGCCCAGTGGACGCGCGGCTCACCGAGCTCATCACGACAGCTGGCCCACTCGTAATCACCGAACCGGTAATCATGGAGGTGCTGGCCGGTGCGCGCAGCGACGCGCGAGAAGACCAGCTACGCCGACTGCTGTTGCGAGCCAGGTTGCTTCCTTTCGACGCGGTGACCGACTTCGACGCGGCAACCAAGATCTACCGACGCTGCCGCCGCGCAGGAGTCACTCCGCGCGGCATGATCGATTGCATGATCACAGCGGTTGCCTGGCGACGGCGGGCCGCATTGCTGTCTCAGGATGTTGACCTTGACCGCGTGGCGCAGGTCATCGGCATCGACATGGACGGCGCTTCACTGCGTGCGTAGCGCGCCGTCATTCTGCCGCCCATCACGCTCTGAATGCAAAGACGCGGCACCGGGGTGTCACATATCCGGCTGAAATCCGGATTCCAGCCTGGTGGGCGATACTGGGATTGAACCAGTGACCCCTACCGTGTCAAGGTAGTGCTCTCCCACTGAGCTAATCGCCCTTATGTGCACCGGCGTGCGGTGGTTATGCCACGAGGCGGCGGCGGGAATCGAACCCGCGTACAGGGCTTTGCAGGCCCTTGCCTAAGCCACTCGGCCACGCCGCCACTGTCGAGCTGGAGTCCGACCGCGCGCCGGCCACCTTCGTGCACACCTCGCTCGCAGCGTCGAGGCGGTGCCTCGAGCGGACGACGGGATTCGAACCCGCGACCCTCACCTTGGCAAGGTGATGCGCTACCAGCTGCGCTACGTCCGCACGGTCTGCGGCCGATGATTTCCGTGCCGCGCGCCGAGCGATGACTCTACTTGATGGCCTGCGGGCCGACCAAACCACTCGGCAGCTCAGGACGGCGGACGCGCGGCGCTCTCACGAGCGGCCAGCCGCTGCCATAGAGTATCGGTCGAGACCCGCAAGGCGGCGAGATCGCCGTCATTGTCGATCACCTCGTGCGCCACGGACCGCCGCTGCTCGTCGGTTGCCTGCGCTGCGATCCGGGCCCGCGCATCCGTCTCGGGCAGGCCGCGATCGACCAGCCGCTGCACCCGCGTCGAGACGGTCGCTTCGACGACCACCACGACGTCGAAGCCCTCAGCGAGGTTTGCCTCGACGAGCAGCGGGATGTCGTGGACGACGATTGCCTCCGCCGGCGCTGCTGCCGACAGCTCGGCCGCACGAGCGCCGATCCGCGGGTGCAGGAGGCCGTTGAGGTCCGCCAGCGCCCGCGTGTCGTCGAACACGACGGCTGCCAGCGCCGTCCGGTCCAAGGCTCCGTCCGCGGCCAGCACACCCTCGCCGAAGCGCGCCACCACCTCAGCCAGCCCCGACGTGCCTGGGGCGACCACCTCGCGGGCGATCGCGTCGGCGTCGATGACGACAGCGCCGTGCTCGGCAAGAATCGCGGCGACCGTGCTCTTGCCCGAGCCGACTCCGCCGGTCAACCCCACGCGCATACCGGAAAGCTACCGACCGGCGAGCTTCTCCCGCAGCGCGGCGAGTGCCTCGTCCGAGGCCAAGGTGCCGTTGCTCTCCGGCGCATCGGAGGTGTACGAGCTCGCCTCGCCGCTGTCGGAGGCAGCCTCGGCGTCGGCCTTCTGGGCCTCCTCCTGCTGCTTGCGGTGCGCCTCGAAACGCTCGCGTGCGGCTGCGTAACGCTTCTCCCATGCCTCGCGCTGCACGTCGTAGCCAGGCAGCCATTCCTGGGTGTCGGGGTCGAAGCCCTCGGGGTAGATGTAGTTGCCCTTGGCGTCGTACTGGGCTTCCATGCCGTACTGCGCGGGGTCGAAGTGCTCGTCGGCCAGCACGCTCTCGTTGGCCTGCTTGAGCGATAGCGAGATCCGGCGCCGCTCCAGGTCGATGTCGATGACCTTCACGAGCAGTTCGTCGCCGACCTGCACGACCTGCTCGGGGATCTCCACGTGGCGCTCGGCCAACTCGGAGATGTGCACCAGCCCCTCGATGCCGTCCTGCACCCGCACGAACGCCCCGAACGGCACCAGCTTGGTGACCTTGCCGGGCACGACCTGCCCGATCTGGTGGGTGCGGGCGAACTGGCGCCACGGATCTTCCTGTGTCGCCTTCAACGAGAGCGAGACCCGCTCGCGGTCCAGGTCGATGTCCAGCACCTCGACGGTGACCTCCTGGCCCACCTCGACGACCTCGGACGGGTGGTCGATGTGCTTCCAGGACAGCTCGGACACGTGCACCAGGCCGTCGACGCCCCCGAGATCGACGAACGCGCCGAAGTTGACGATGGAGGACACCACACCGGTGCGCACCTGGTCCTTGGCGAGCTTGTTCAGGAACTCGCTGCGCACCTCGGACTGCGTCTGCTCCAGCCAGGCCCGGCGCGAGAGCACCACGTTGTTGCGGTTCTTGTCCAGCTCGATGATCTTCGCCTCGAGGGTCTTGCCCACGTAGGGTTGCAGGTCACGCACCCGGCGCATCTCCACCAGCGACGCGGGCAGGAATCCGCGCAGGCCGATGTCGATGATCAGGCCGCCCTTGACGACCTCGATGACCGTGCCCTCGACGACCTCGTCGTTGTCCTTCTTCTGCTCGATAGTGCCCCACGCCCGCTCGTACTGCGCGCGCTTCTTGGACAGGATCAGCCGGCCCTCCTTGTCCTCCTTCTGCAGAACCAGGGCCTCGATCTCGTCGCCGATCGAGACGACCTCGTTCGGATCGACGTCATGCTTGATCGACAGCTCGCGGGAGGGGATGACGCCCTCGGTCTTGTAGCCGATGTCGAGCAGCACCTCGTCGCGGTCGACCTTCACGATCGTGCCCTCGACGATGTCGCCGTCGTTGAAGTACTTGATCGTGGAGTCGATGGCGGCGAGGAAGTCGTCGGCGGAGCCGATGTCGTTGATCGCAACTTGCGGGGTGGTCGTCGTGGGGGCTTCGGTGGTGGACGTCATTGAGTAGGTAGGTCCTGACAGGTGATAGAGCGGCCGCGGACACGCCCGATCCCGCCCCGAGAGCAGGAGGACCCCCGCACCGAGAAGGTTTCGACGAGCGGCCTACTCCATGTCGAGGCCACAGACCTGTTCCGCAAGGCGCCAGCCTACTCCGGTGGCGTGTTTGCGGGGAAATCCGCTGCCACGGCCGGCTGCCGCACCGCGGAGGCCGAGTCGGGCCGCAGTCCGCACGGTGCCACGTCGGGATCCGATACTGGCAGGATCCGCACCGTGCCAGAGATCGGGAAGGCGGTGGGCGTCACCCGTCGGCAGGTGGACGCGGCCAGCACGGTGCGCGCGAACCGCGGCTGGTGGGACTGCGACGCGGACAGCTACCAGGCCGAGCACGGCGCCTTCCTCGGCGTCGCGGACTTCGTCTGGTCGCCGGAGCGCCTGCGGGAGCACGACGCGCGCCTGCTCGGCGAGCTACGCGGCAAGCGGATGCTCGAGGTGGGCTGCGGCGCCGCGATGTGTTCGCGCTGGCTCGCCGGACAGCACGCGCGCCCGGTTGCGTTCGACCTCTCCGGCGGGATGCTGCGCCACGCCCGCGCCGGCAATGACGAGACGGGAATCGACGTGCCGCTCGTCCAGGCAGACGCGCAGCACCTGCCGTTCGCGGACCGGGCCTTCGACATCGCGTTCACGGCGTTCGGCGCGATCCAGTTCGTCGAGGACTCCGCACGACTGATGCGCGAAGTCGCGCGCGTGCTGAAGCCCGGCGGCCGATGGGTGTTCGCGACCACGCATCCGCTGCGCTGGTGCTTCCCGGACGATCCCGGCCCGGACGGGCTCACCGCGCGGATGCCGTACTGGGATCGCACGCCCTACGTCGAGTACGCCGCGAACGGCACGGCGACCTACGTGGAGCACCACCGCACCCTCGGCGACCGTGTACAGGAAATAGCCGCGGCCGGCCTGCGGCTGCTCGACGTAGTGGAGCCGCAGTGGCCGGCGGGGCACACGCAGGAGTGGGGCCAGTGGTCGCCGTTGCGCGGGGCGATCCTGCCGGGCACCGCGATCTACGTCTGCGAGCTGCCTTCGGCGGGCCCGCCTCGGTAGGGGTCCTCGACGGGCTGCTCCCCCCGGCTCGGATCCGCGCCGTGCGCCTGCTCGTCGTAGGGGTCCTCGCGATTGGGCACCCGCTCGGTCGGCGCCGTTGCCTCTCCGCCGGCCTCCGGTGCGTCACTGCTCGCCCCCGGCCAGTTGGGCTCCCAGTCCGGCGGTGGCGTCCGGTCCTCGGCGCGGCGCCGACCCACCGCGGCGGAGTTCCGGCGCGCCACCAGCCACGCCGCGAGCAGGGCGATGATGCCGAGGACCAGCGCGATGATCGGCACGATGACCGTCAGCAGCTGGATCTTGCTGCGGCCGTCGTCGGCCAGCTTCGCCTGGGACCGCACCGTCGCCTGATCGAAGGTCAACGTCAGGTCGAGGACCTTCTTCCCGTCGGGCAGCGTGCGCAGCTGATGCTCGACCCCCTTGACGATCACCCCGGTGGTGGGCTCGATCCACACCGTGCGGGTGTTCGAGAACAGGCCCGGCAGGCCGGGTGAAATCATCGCGCTGGTCGGCGGGATGGTGGCCACGAACTTGTAGACCGTCAGCCCCTCCAGGCTCGACTCGCCCTGGTACTTGGCCGTCGCGACCGTATTGGTGTCGGTGTCGAAGAACGGGTAGCTCTTCTTCTCAGCGTTGAACGGGAACTTGTAGCTGAGCCCGATGTGCTTGACGTTGGTATTGCCGTCGACGTTCTCGTTGTACTTCGGATCGTTCACCGCCATGGCCGTCGTGCGGTTGTCGGCGACGCGGTCGGTGGTGAAGCTGAGCAGCCTGCCCTGCGGGTCGCGGGCGTCGACGCATTCGGGAGTCGGGCCGATCACCTTCACCGTGCACAACGATTCCTCGAACACGATGACGTTCGAGTTGGAGGCGGCCGAATCCGCGCGCAGGTGCCGGGTGGCCTTGGCCTCGAAGTTCGTGGCCTGCCCGGTGCTCGGGTTGTACAACGTGGCGGGGCCGGTGGCGACGCTCATCGCGTCGGTGTTCAACGGCGTCTTCTCCGCCGCGCCCGGCGCGTAGAAGCGCAGCATCCCGGCCAGCACGAGACAGAAGACGCCAAAGCCGACGAGCACCGCTGCGGCTGCCTTTCGCACCTGTACTCCTACCTCGCTCATATCGACGGTGCACGACACCGTACACGGCACCGACGTCCTGACGTAGGGTGACGCGCATGCCCGAGGCGCAGCTCGGTAGCCGCCGATCCCGTATCGACGCCCTCGACGGGATCCGCGGTGTGGCCATCGTGCTGGTGGTGCTCTCTCACGGCTGGACGCTGTTTCCGCTCGCCCCGCTGCGCGCCGCGGCACCCGCGGACGGGCTGTTCCACGCCGGCAACCTGGGCGTCAGCGTCTTTCTCGTCGTCGGCGGGTTCGTCGTCACCCGCAGCCTGCTCGCCCGCAGCCAGTCGGCGTACGGGCTGCGTCCGTGGCGCTACTACGTGGAGCGCTTCGTCCGGATCGGCGTGGAGGTCTACCCGCTGCTGCTGGTGATCCTGCTGATCAGCCGGGTGGATCACACCGACCCGTATTCGGCGCAGACGACCGGTAAGTCGGTGCTGACGATCGCCACGTTCACGTGGAACTGGTACCTGCAGAACAACGCCCTCGCGGCCCGTTCGGACCTGGGACACATGTGGTATCTCAGCGTGCAGGAGCAGTTCTATGTGGCGCTGGTCCTGCTGGTTCTGCTGCTGTCGCGCCGTCGCCGTTGGCTGGCGGCCGGGCTGGCCGTCGCGATCGTCGTCGTGACGATCTGGCGGGCTCACTCCTACGACGTGGAAGGGGTCTACCGCGCCTCGCTGCGCACCACCACCCGCATGGACGGCCTGTTGTGGGGCGCCCTCGCCGCGCTGGTCGTCGAACACGTCGCGCGCCTGCGCAGGTACGCCGGCGCCGCGTTGACGCTGTCCCTCGCCGGCGTCGCGGCGCTCGTCTTGAGCAGCGCGCGTTTCGGCGACCACGCCTACTACACGTGGCAGGGTGTGCTGATCGACGTCGCGGTCAGCGTGTTCGTGCTCGGCGCGTACCACGTCACGACCCCAGAGAGCCCTATAGTCAGGGCGATCACGTGGGCCCCGTTGGCGCGGCTCGGCACCGCGTCGCTGGCGATCTACGTCTGGCACTACCCGATCTTCTGGTTCGTCGCCCGGCACACTCATCACTGGCACTGGTTCACGCGCACCGCGCTCGGGCTGGCGATCCTGGTCGTCGTCGTCGTGCTGATGCATAAGCTCGTCGACGAGCCGACCAGGCGCCGGCTGCGCCGGTTCGCCACCCGTCCGCCCCGCCGGCATCGCCGGGCGCGGTCCGGCACGCCGCCCGGAGAGCTACCGGCGCCCCCGCAACCGGTGGGCGCGCTGCAGGAGGGCACTCACCCGGTCGTCTGACAGGCCCGAGCGGCGCTTGAACCGGTCGTAGAGGTCCAGCACGACCCGGTCGGCCCAGATAGCGACCTTCTTCGCACCGTCCTCGGGCCGAGCCCGGTAGTTGGTCGCCCGGCGCACCGGACGTTCCTGCTCGGTGAAGTAGTACAGCGCCATCGAGCGGCGAGCGACGCCCTCGGGACAGACGAGGGGGTCCGGGTGGCCGTGGAAGCTGTCCTCGGACGTGGTGAACACCAGCATCCGGTTGCCGCGCGGGGCCACCCGCGCCCGGCACGCCGTCATGTCGGCGTCCCACAGCTCGAGCTGGCCGCCCCATTCCTCGCGCCAGTCCTCGTTCAGGTACAGCAGGATGTTGACGCGCCGGGCCCAGTTCTCGCGGCCGTGATGCGTGGTGAAGTCGGCGTGCACGTTGAGGTGGCCGCCCCGCAGCGTCTGGTGCAGGCCGCCGCCGTCCAGCGATGCGTCGGGCAGCAGGTTCTCGATCCCGGTCAGCCGCGCGAGGAAGGCGGTGAACTCTGGCGAGAGGAACTCCGCCGCGACCTCCTGCAACGCGGGCGACCACGAGGCGGTGTCGGTGTTGGCGAACTTGGTCTCGTTGACGTGCAGGTAACCCTTCCAGGACGCGTCGGTGACGGCCGGGAACTCGCCCGCCGCCCGCTGGAAGGCCGCGGCGCTCAGGACGTCGTCGAGCACCACATGCGGGAACGGCGACGCTGCGGCGTAGCGCTCGCGCAGCGTGGGCAGCTCGTTCTCCAGACGCCCGAAATCGATGAGTCGCAACGTCATGGCGCACAGTTTGGCACAGTGGGCACCGCTGTCCGCGGCACTTTCGCGCGGGCACGGCGCCCGATACGGTCTGCCAGCAGAGCACCTC
This sequence comes from Jatrophihabitantaceae bacterium, assembly GCA_051000395.1. Classification (GTDB taxonomy): domain Bacteria; phylum Actinomycetota; class Actinomycetes; order Mycobacteriales; family Jatrophihabitantaceae; genus JBPCOI01. The sequence goes on along the minus strand of JBPCOI010000027.1, from coordinate 112,405 downwards.
TCCCGGGAAGGGTGACGCGGTGGACGACATGAAACGCGGTGAGCCTCGCGGTGGGCGAGTGCCGCGCGTTGGGGTACTGGTCGTCGCCTACAACGCGGCGACGACGCTGACTGCCGTGCTCGACCGGCTGCCGCAAAGCTTCCGGGCCGCCGTCGACCACGTCCTGGTCTGCGACGACGCGAGCCACGACGACACCTACCGGATCGGACTGGCCTACCGCGAGCTCAACACCTTGCCGCTCACCGTCGTGCGCAATCCCAGCAACCTCGGCTACGGCGGCAACCAGAAGTCCGGGTACCGCTGGGCGATCCAGCACGGCCTGGACATCGTGGTGCTGCTGCACGGCGACGGCCAGTACGCGCCGGAGGTGATCGAGGACGTCGTCGAGGCGCTCACCGACGAGACGGCTGACGCGGTGCTCGGCTCGCGCATGATGCAACCGGGTGCCGCGCGCGCCGGGGGCATGCCGCTCTACAAGTTCGTCGGCAACCGCATCCTGACCCGCTTCCAGAACGCGATGAGCGGCCTGGAACTGTCCGAATGGCACAGCGGCTACCGGGCGTACCGCGTCAGCGCGCTGGCCGAGCTTCCGTTCGACACCTACAGCGACGGCTTCGACTTCGACACCGAGATCATCCTGGGCCTGCACCGGGCCGGCAAGCGCATCGCCGAGGTCCCCATCCCGACCTACTACGGCGAGGAGATCTGCTACGTCAACGGCCTGCGCTACGCGCGCGACGTCAGCCTCGACGTGCTCCGGTTCCGGCTGCGCCGGATCGGACTGGGTGACGCTCCGCGCGGGAACGGCAACGGGACCGGCGACGAGAAGAGCATCGACACCTGCGCCTACGAGGTCAAGGACTCGCCGCACTCCTCGCACGGGCGCCTGCTGTCCTGGCTCGCCAAGCTCGAAGCGTCCAGGATCCTGGACGTGGGATGCTCCGACGGGCGCTTCGGCGAGCTGGCACGCGGCTACGGCCATCAGGTCTTCGGGGTGGATCTCGTCAAGCACGACGGCGTCGGCGACCGCCTCGACGGGTTCGTCGAGGCGGACCTGGAGCACGGCCTGCCGCCCGAAGCCGGCCACGACTACCGGGTGATCGTGGCGGCGGACGTGCTGGAGCACGTCGTCGACCCCGAACGCCTGCTCGCGGACCTGGCTACCCGACTCGCGGTCGACGGGACGATCCTGGTCAGCGTCCCCAACTTCGCGCACTGGTACCCGCGCACCCGCGTCGCGCTGGGCAGATTCGACTACGACCAGCGCGGACTGCTCGACCGGGGACACGTCCGCTTCTTCACCCGGCGCAGCTTCGAGCGGTTGGTGCGCTCGTGTGGGCTGGTCATCCGGCGCCGCTCCGTCGTCGGCACCCCGTTCGACGTGCTCGGCCGCGACGCGGGCCCGGCGCTGGCGCGGGCCTCTTCGGCGGCCGCCGCGCTCGATAGGCTGGCGGCTCGCAGCTGGCCGACCCTGTTCGGCTACCAGTTCCTGTACGAGTTGCAACCCAGTGGAGTGAGACCATCGATCGGGACGCGCGGCTGATCAGGACGTCGTCGGCCTGGGGACTCGCGCTCGGTGGCATCGCCTACTTCTTGATCCTGTTCGACTTCCGCCTCGACCCGCTGCGCACCGCTGTCGAGCAGCGCTTCGGCTCGAACTTCTTCGACCTGCAAGCGCAGGCGTTCCTGCACGGGCACATCGCGGTTCCCACCGGAAGCCTCGGCATCGAGGGGTTCGTCGTCCACGGCCGGACCTACATGTACTTCCCGCCGTTTCCCGCGCTGCTGCGCATTCCGATCATGCTCGTCACCCACGAGTTCGACGGCCGGCTGACGCTGCTGTCGATGGCCGGTGCCTGGATCGTCTTCGCGACCATGACGACCAAGCTGTACTGGCTGGTCCGCCGCTGCGTGCGCGGAGCAGCCCAGCTCACCCGCACCGAAGCCGCCTTCTCGGCGATCTTCCTCGCCGCCGCGACGGGCGGCACCGTGCTCGTGTTCGACGCGAGCCTGCCGTGGGTCTATCACGAGGTGTACCTGTGGGCGACCGCGCTCGTGATCGGGGCGCTGTACTGGCTGATCCGGGTGTCGCTGCTGCCGCAGCGCAAGTCGCTGTGGTGGCTGGCGGGGTTCACGCTGGCCGCGATTCTCACCAGGACGACCGGCGGCTGGGCGGTCTGCCTGGCCGTGATCGCGACCGGCGGGTGGATCCTGACGGGACGCCCGCATCCGGACCTGCGGCGCCTGGGCTGGGCGGTGCTGGCGGCCGGCGCGGTGCCGCTGCTGGTGGCGGCCAGCTACAACTTCGTCAAGTTCGGCCATCCGTACCTGTTCCCGCTGCAGGACCAGGTGTGGACGGCCGTCAACCAGCGGCGCCGGGAGGCGCTCGCCCACAACGGCGGAACCCTGACCGGTCCGCAGTTCTTCCTGACGTCGCTGGTGAACTACTTCCGGCCGCGCGGGATCCGCATCGTGGACTACTTTCCCTACCTCACACTGCCCGCGCACCCCGCCCCTGCCTACGGCGGGGCGTTCCTGGACCAGTCCTATCGCACCGGCAGCGTCACCGCGTTCATGCCGCTGCTGCTCGCGCTGTCGGTACTCGGCGCGGTGCGGGTCGCCTGGCGCGGGGCGGCGTTCGAGATCCGCGTCCTACGGCTACCGCTGCTCGGCGCGCTCGCGGTCACCGCCGGGGTGATGGGCTACGGCTACGTCACCTACCGCTATACCAGCGAGTTCCTGCCCTTCCTGGTGCTGGGTTCCGCGATCGGCGTCAGTGTGCTGAACGAAGCGCTTGCGCGGCGACGGCGCCGCCACGTCGTCAAGGTTTCGGTCCTCAGCGTCGTGTCGCTCGCGACCGTGTTCAGCATCGCGGCGAACATGGCAACCGGCGCCGCGCTGGCGGCGCAGACCTGGCAGGGCGACAAGCTGACCCAGTTCGTGGCCCTGCAGCAGGACCTCAGCGCGGTCACCGGCCATCCGCTGCGCAGCATGATCACGCAATCGACGGCGTTGCCGCAGCAGGGCCGTACCGACGAGCTGCGCATCGTGGGCGAGTGTGCCGGGCTCTACCTCGACACCGGCGACAACTCCCAGCCGTGGATCGCCGTCGAGCAGCGCGAGCGGCTAGCTCGCATCCGGATCGGCGCGCGGGCGACCGGCAACGCGATGATCCCGCTGTTCCAGGTCTACGGCCGCGACATCCGCACGATCGCGTTGCAGACGCAGGTTTCGCAGCGGGCCCGCTTCGTGGTCACCTACGGCTCGAGGACCGAGCCCGGCCTGTGGTTCGACGTCACGCCCGGCCTTTCGGTACTGCTCATCCTGCGTGCGGACACGGCCACCGACGAGACGGTGCTGTACTCCACGCCGGGCGGTATCGCCGGTGAGGTCCCCCTCGCCGAGTACGGGACGGACTGGATCTCGCGGATCAGCCTGGTCGTCCCACAGCCGCGCGACAGCACCGCGGACAGCCGCCGCGACGTGGGCGTCGCCTACGGCTGGGGTCCGGAACCGGCGCTGTGCCGGAGCCTCGCGGCCGAGCGGTCGCGCCGGTGAAACCGTCGCCGGGCGGAGCCGCCGAGGCGAGCCGGATCACCTTCCTCACCTGGCGCGACGAGGGTCATCCCGACGGCGGCGGCTCCGAGCGCTACGTCCGCGAGATCGCGACCAGGCTGGCGAGCCGCGGGCACGCCGTCACGATCCTCTGCGCCGCCTACCCGGGCGCGGCCGCCGAGGAGCTAGTCGGCGGGGTGCGGTTCCTGCGCCGCGGCGGCCGGCGCAGCGTCTATGTCGCCGGCCTGCGCTACCTGCTCTCACGCGACGGCCGGGCCCAGGACGTCGTCGTCGACGTGATCAACGGGCTGCCGTTCGCCGCGCGGCTGGTGCGCCGCAGCGGCGTGCTTGTGCTGGTGCACCACCTGCACCGCGAGCAGTGGCACATGATCTACCCCGGGCTGCGCGGGCGGATCGGCTGGTTCGTCGAATCCCGCGTCGCCCCCGCCCTGTACCGCAACACCAGGCACGTGACGGTGTCCGAGGCCACGCGCGCGGACCTCGTCGCCCTCGGCGTCCGTCCCGGACTTGTGAGCGTCGTGCGCAACGGCGTATCCGCGCCGGCGAACCCGGATCCGCCTGACAGGTCCCCGACTCCGCGCCTGTGCGTGCTGGCCCGGCTCGTCCCGCACAAGCAGATCGAGGACGCGATCCACGTCGTGGCGCGGCTGGCCGGCGAGCTGCCGCAGTTGCACCTGGACATCATCGGACGCGGCTGGTGGAGCGAGCGGCTGCGCGAGGCGGTGGTGCAGGGCGCGGTGCAGGAACGGGTGAGCTTCCACGGCTACCTACCCGACGTGAGCCGTGACCGGCTGCTCGCCCAGGCATGGCTGATGCTCGCCCCGTCGGTCAAGGAGGGGTGGGGCATCGCAATCACCGAGGCAGCAGGGGTGGGCACGCCCACCATCGCCTACGCCGGCGCAGGCGGGGTCCGGGAGGCGATCGTGGACGGTGTGACGGGACTGCTCGCCGCTGACCTCGACGACCTGGTCGATCTGACGCGGCGGTTGCTGCAGGACGAGGCGCGGCGGCGGGAACTCTCGCTGGCAGCGACTGCGTACGCGCGCAGCTTCAGCTGGGAGACGACCGCCGAGCAGTTCGAACGCGTATGCGAGCAGGTCCGGCGCTCAGCGGCTGCCGTACTGGACGATTCCCTGCCCGGCCGGGTTGCTGCTCGGCGCCGCGTTCTGTGCGGACACCACGGAGATCACCGCGACGACCGCGAGCGCCGCTCCGACGAGCGCAGCGCCGACGGCGGAGACGACTCGGGACACGGCTGCTCCTCCAGTGGGTGTTAAGCCCAGCCTAGCAAGCCTCAGGCCGCTGAGCGACGCCGCAGCCGGTCGGCGACAGCGGCAAGCAGCGCCGCGAGCACCAGGCACAGCACCAGGCCGTCGGCCAGCAGGACGGCAACTACCGCGGCGTCGGTGCGGCCGCGTGCCACCGGCGCGTCGACGCGGTACAGGGCCAGGTGCGCGCCGGAGTACGCGCGGTGCAGCCCGGCGAGTGGCAGCTGCGCGGCGCCCGGCGCGTCGCGGTAGACGAGTACCCAGCGGATCGCGGCGGCGGACAGGACGGCGGCGGCCGGCTGACCGGCGGCGAGCTCGTGCCCGATACGCGCGACGAGCGGGTTCTCGCCCGCGAGCCGGGTGTTGCCGACGACGAGTTCGTCGGAAACGACAACCCGCGTGTCGAACCATTGCGGTGCCGGGTCGGCGACGGCGAGCGGACGGCCCCAGGCGAAGCGCCGATAGGCGCTGAGCGGCAGGGTGAGCAGCGCGCCGGTGCCGTCCACCCGCCGGGCGACCTGCTGGAAGTCGGGCGGATACCTGACCGGGGTGAGCGCGTCACGCGTCGTGGCCAGCGCATCCGGCAGCAGCAGCAAGGGCAGTGCCGCGGCGGCAACAGCCAGCGCGACGCCGAAGCGCCGCGGCGCGGCGAGGCACAACCGCTGCACACCCTGAGCGGCACACACCACGACGAGCAGCACGAACGGGATCAGCCATTTCTGGCTGTCCCGCAGCAGCCCCGCGCCCGGGACCGTCGCGACCGCCCAACGCTCGAGCGCGGACAGGCCCGGCACGCTCGACGCGCAGGCGAGGACGAAGCCGAACGCAGCGAGCCCGACGAGCCGGGCACGTCCACGCGGCAGGCACCGTCGCAGGCCGGGCAGGCCTGCTACGAGGGCGACGACGACCGCGGCCTCGGTGAGGTAGCCGAGCGCTCCTGATCTCGACGGCGGGACGCTGCCGGAATCCCAGATTCCGCCCAGGCCGAGCAGGCTGAGCAACGGACCACCCGGCCGCTCGGGACGGGCGGCGAACGCGGCGACCGCCGCCGGGTCGCTGGTCGCCGACGCCGCGTTCAGCACCGAGGGCAGGATCCACGGCACCTGCAGCACGAGGGCCACGGCGATCAACGTCAGATTGCGGCGCCGCGAGCGGCCCAGGCCCATGACCAGCGTCGCGACCGCGCCGATGATGGCGCCAGTCGGGGTCAGCGCCGCCAGCGCCAACCAGCCGATCACCGGGGCGAGCCGGCGATGTCCGGCGCCGTCGGCGCGGTAGCGCAGCACCGCGGCCACCAGCCAGGGCAGCGCCGCGTAGGCGCTCAGCAGCGCCCACTGGCCGAGCGCCAGCCGTTCCACGACGAAGGGGTTCCACACGGCGAACCCGGCGGCGATCAGCCGCGCCGGTAACCCGAGCGGGCGCAGCAGGCGATGGGCACCGCAGCCTGCGAGCACCAGCACCACGAACACCGCGAAGCGACCGACCCAGGTCCCGTCGAGGACCAGCGCGCTCAGTCCGAGCACCGCGTTCACCGGGACAGCCCGTGCCGAACCCGAACCGAGACCGAGCGCGTCGAGATCGAGCGGCTGGCGTGGCGTGAAGACCATGTCGCGCGCCAGCCCGTACCCCGAGCCGAACAGCAACGGACGGCAGACAAGAGCCGCCAGCAGCACCGCCCACAGGTCTGTCACGAGGACGGACGCGGTGCTGCCGCGTACGCCGGACGTCCAGCTGCGCGCCCTCATCCCGGACGCGGCGCGAGCCGGTGCCGGCGGGTGCGCGTGCGGATCGCGACGCCCGCGGCCGCGGCGAGCAGGTTGACCACGCACGCCGTGCCTGCGACCGACCCGACGCTCGGTGCGCCCAGGTTGAGCACCGTGGTCGCTTCGACGAGCAGGGTGAGCCACAGCAGGCCGGTCAGTGCAGCGCTGCGCACGGCGAGGCCGGCGACGAGGGCGAACTGGGTCACGGCCAGGCAGCTGCCGAGCAGGACGAAAAGCCAGGCGTGGGTGGCGTCGGCGGCGTAGCGATCACCGGCCACGAGCGACCACACCTGGTGGTGCAGCGCGAGGCTGCCGGCGACCAGCACCAGCCCGACTCCGGCCAGCGCGGCCACCCCGCGAGCGACGACGCGTCCGTGCCGAGACGCGTCGGTCAGCGCGGGGAACAACACGGTGACGAGCGACTGCGGCAACCACAGGGCGATGCGGGTCAGCACCGAGCCGGCCGCGTATCCCGCTGCCGCCGCGACGGGGAGCACGTGCCGGGCCAACAGCACGTCGGCCGTGGTGAGCAACAGGAAGGTGCCGTAGGCATGCGAGGCGTGGGCGAGCTCGGCCAGCAGGTTGCGCGCCTGCGGCCAGCTCTGGCGCGCCCAGGCCCCCACCCGCGGGCTGGCCCCGACCAAACAGCTCGCGGCGGCCGCGTTGCCCGCGCTCACTGCGGCAAGGGTGCCCGCCGCAGTGCCGGTGACCGCGAGGCCGGCGAGACCGAGCGCGGACCGGCCGAAGATCCCAGCGAACGTCACCGCGGCGAGCGCCCGGAAGCGGCGCATCCCCTGCATGATGCCCTGCGCCGTACCCTGCACGGCGGCGAACGGGAACGCCAGCGCGACGAGCAGGACCCCGATCGGCGACGGAAGCCGCAGGAACGCGACGACGCCCGGCGAGATCGCGATCGTCACCAGGGCCGTGACGACGCCCACAAGCGCGCCCAACCGCAGCACGCCACGCGGCGTGCCGGTCGCCGTCCGCCGGGCCGCCACCGCCTGCAGCGCGAGGCACGGGACCGAGCCCACCAGCAGGACGTTCAGCAGCGTGACCGTCTCGCTGTACTCGACCGGACGCAGCCAGCGGGCGGCGAGCACCAGCAAGAGGTAACTCAGTGCGTTGCCGGCGATCGTGGCGAGCGTGACCGGAAGCAGTCCGACGGCCGCCTGCTTCTTGACCCGCGCGTGGCGCGTCACGTCGCCGGCCGGCACCGCGGGCACGGCGGGCACGCTGGGCACGGGCGGCACGGGCGGCACGGGCGGCTCAGGCGGCTCAGGCGGCTCAGTGTGTCTGTCCCCCGGCTGCAACCGGCGGCCGTTAACTCTGACCGGAACCCGGCCACGGTCCCGGGACGAACTGCGGGTCGTACCCGGCGCCGAAGGCCGATGCGATCGCGCCGGTGCCCGGGTACGCGCTACGCCGCGCCCAGTTGTCCAGGACGTTGACCAGGCCCACGCGCTGCTGGTCGCTGAAGTTGCAGTGCCCGGCACCGTACGGCGCACCGCTGGACTCGCTGTAGGTCGCCGGCGGCGCGATGAAGGTCTGCACCAACCTGGCCGCCTCGCCACGCTGCTCGGCGCGCTGGTCGAACACCGTCTCGTTCTGCACCAGCACGAGCGGATCGTCCTCGGTGTGCATCGTCACGGTCGGGACGTGCAGGTCGCCTGTCGTGTCGCCGAGCTTCTCGAACGCCGTTCGCGCGGCGGCGTCGGCGTGCACCCGCGGCAACGTGTTGATCTTCTGCTCGAAGCTGCCGATGTCACCGTGCAAGGCGGTGATCGTCAGGTTCTCCTTCGGCGTGAGGCGGGACACGTAGTCGGCCTTGGTGTTGTCCGACGGGTTGCCGCCGACGCGCTGCTCGACCTCGTACCGGCCCGACGTGCCGAACGCGAGCGCGGTCAGCAGCGCGTCAACGGTGGCCTTGACCTGCGAGACGATGTCGTGCCCGTCATAGGTCTGGGTCTTGGCCGGTGCCCCGACGAGGGCGGCGATGTAGAGGATCGCGGCCGTGCCGCCGCCCGCGAGGTCCGCCGCTGCCTTCTTCACCAGCGCCGCGGCGCTCACCCAGTTCTGGTTCGCTTCGTCCGCACTGGCGTAGTTGGTGAGCTTGAGTGACGGGTCGATCAGCGCCTTGATCAGGAATGCCACGTCAAGGGCGAGGTCGAAGTTCATGTTCGGGCCGGCCAGCACGCCACACATCGGCGCGGAGCCGTCCACCCAGGACGGGTTCTCCTCGGCCAGGATCTCGGTGATCAGGCCGCCGAGCGAGTCGCCCCACACGTAGGTGCGCTTCGGGTTGCCCACCAGCTCGACGAACTTCTTGTGCAGCGCGACACCGGCGTCCACACCGTCGGCCACTGCCCAGCCGTTGCTCTTGTACGACGAGCCGGCCAGCGCGTAACCCTCGCCGAGCAGTTTCCTGCTCAGCGGGTCCGAGGCGCTGCCGTCGGCGTCGGTCGAGCTGACCTGGGCGTTGGTCTGCACCGCGGAGCCCGGTTCGGCCGGGATGGGCGAGGCGAAGCGGTAGCCGTGCGAGTAGAGAAGCAGCGTGCCGTTCCACTTGCTCGGCAGGGCGATGCGGTACTTGGCCCCGTCGATCTCGCCGGTGCAGTTGCTGGCGCAGTTCTTGAAGGCGACGTCGTTGCTGCTCGAGCGCACCGCGCTCTGCCGCGCGCTGACCGGAGTGGACGCGTTCCCGCACGCGGCGAGGACGCTCGAACACGCCGCGGCGATGACGATCGCGGCGCGGGCCGGACGGCGGCTGGTGGGCGGCATGGGCACATCCTGCCGTATCGGCCCCGAGCGGGTAAGCACCGTGCGCGGCGGCCCTGCCGCCGCGGTTACGCTCGCACGATTCGTTCGAGCGATCGAAGGACGAGGAGGGGCGCCTGTGCCGCAGCCCGGCAACGCAGCGTTCGACGCCGCCTGGGCGCTGGCCGATCGCGTGCCCGGCTGGTTCACCCGCGCACAGGGGCAGGCGCTGTGGGACGCGGCGCGCGACGTCCCGGCCGGCGGCCTGATCCTGGAGATCGGCTGCCACCAGGGACGATCCACGCTCGTGCTCGCGTCTGCCGCTGCCGCCGGCAGCAGCAGGGTGATCGCGATCGATCCGTTCGTCGCCGGCCCGATGTTCGGCGGCGCCGGCGCCCGCGAGCGTTTCGAGCAGCATCTCGCGGCCGCCGGCCTGCGCGAGGTAGTGCGCCTGCTCACCGCGCGCAGCGGCACGCTGCGCCCGTCCTGGCGCGGGCCACTGGCGCTGCTACACATCGACGGCAAGCACGACTACTGGACGGTCAGCGACGACCTGCGCTGGGCACAGCACCTGCCGCCCGCAGCGCCGGTGTTCGTGCACGACGCGTTCTCCTCGCTCGGCGTGACGCTCGCGCTGCTGGTGCACGCGGTGCCCGGCCGCGCGCTTCGCTACGCCGGGCGGACGGGCTCGCTGGCCCGCTTCGAGGTCGGCACGCCGTCCGGACGCGACCGGCTGCGCCTGCTCGCCCAGCTGCCGTGGTTCGCGCGAAACGTCCTGATCAAGATCGCACTACGGGTGGCCCGCGTGGTCGGCTACCGCGGCACGCCCGACCCGTACTGATCAGGGTAGCGGGGCACCGTGGCGCTGGCTGAGCTAGCCGCCGAGCTCGCCGCCGTTGAGCCGGCGGGCTGCCTCGACGGTCGCGGCGGTCTTGGTGTCGGCTTGGGCGACCGCGTAGCGGCGCGTCGCGCGCTCCACGGCCAGCACGGTCCACGGGCCGCGGCCGTCCTCGTCACTGAGCTCGACGAACAGGGTCGCCCGGTCATGCTCGACGCGCAGCCGGTGGCGCTCGTTGCCGTCCTCGTGCAGGATCCGGCGACGATGCGGGTCGGCGACGAAGGACGTCCAGCGGCTGCCCGGCATCAGTGCGCTGCCTCGTGCCAGGTGCGTCCGACGCCGACGGACACGTCCAGCGGCACGTCGAGGGCGTAGGCGCCCCCCATCTCGCGGCGCACGAGCGACTCCACGGCCGCACGCTCGCCCGGTGCGATCTCCAGGACGAGTTCGTCGTGGACCTGCAGCAGCAAGCGGGAACGGAGGCCCGCGTCGGCGAGCCCGCGGTGCACGCCCAGCATCGCCACCTTGATGATGTCGGCGGCGCTGCCCTGGATCGGCGCGTTCAGCGCGGCTCGCTCGGCCATCTCGCGCAGGTTGCGGTTGTCGCTGTTGAGTTTGTCGAGGTAGCGCCGCCGGCCGAGGATCGTCTCGGTGAAGCCGGTCTGGCGGGCGTCCTCCACGACCGAGCGCAGGTAGTCCCGCACTCCGCCGAAACGGGTGAAGTAGGCCTCCATCTGCCCGCGCGCGTCCTCCGGGGTGATCTTGAGCTGCTTGGCCAGGCCGAACGCGGACAGTCCGTAGGCCAGGCCGTAACTCATCGCCTTGACCCGCCGCCGCAACTCCGCGTCGATCTGCGCCGCCGGCAGGTCGAATGCACGCGAGGCGACGAAGCTGTGCAGGTCCTCACCGGTCGTGAACGCCTCGATCAGGCCGGCGTCGCGAGAGAGATGGGCCATGATCCGCATCTCGATCTGGCTGTAGTCGGCGGTCATCAACGACTCGTAGCCCGCGCCGACGGTGAACGCCTCGCGGATGCGGCGGCCTTCGGCCGTGCGTACCGGGATGTTCTGCAGGTTGGGGTCGGTGGACGACAGCCGGCCGGTCGCGGCGACGGTCTGGTTGAAGGTGGTGTGGATGCGGCCGTGGTCGTCGATCAGCGGGAGCAGTCCGTCCACGACGGATTTGAGCCGGGCGAGCTCGCGGTGCCGCAGCAGCAGCTCCAGGACGGGGTGTTCCGTGCGGACGTAGAGCTCGGCCAGGGAGTCCGCGTCGGTGGTGTACCCGGTCTTGATCTTCTTCGTCTTCGGCAGGGCGTACTGATCGAAGAGGATCTCTTGCAGCTGTTTGGGCGAGCCCAGGTTGAACTCCCGGCCGACGAGGGCGTGGGCGTCCTGCTCGACGGCCTTGACGCCGCCGCCTAGCTCGGCCTGCAGGCCCAGCAGCGCGTCGGTGTCGGCGGCGATGCCGACAGCTTCCATGTCGGCCAGGACGAAGGTCAGCGGCAGTTCGAGGTCGGCGAGCAGGCTCGCCGCGCCCCCGCGCTCCAGCTCCGCGTCGAAGGCGCCGGCCAGGTCTTTGACGGCTGCCGCCCGCAGTGTCTCCACCTCCGCCAGAGCGTCGTCGGACTCCTCCTCGCCGCCGTCGAGGGTGAGCTGCCCGGAGGTCTCGACGTTGCTGCGCAGCTCGCGGTGCAGGTAACGCAGCGCGAGATCGGCGAGGTCGAAGGAGCGCTGGTCGGGCCGCAGCAGGTACGCGGCGAGCTGGGTGTCGCTCGTGATGCCGGCCAGTGCCCAGCCTCCCCCGCTGGGAGAAGTCGTCCCAGCGGGAGGTGCCCCCATCTGGCGCAGTGCCAGCAGCGGTCCCTTCACGTCGTGCACGGCCTTGGGTACCGCCGCGTCGGCGAGCCAGGCGCCCAGAGCTGCCTCGTCGGACGGACCGAGCACCTCGGGCGAGACGAAGGCCGCCGCGCCGTCCTCGCTGGCGAGCGCGATCCCGGTCAGCACCCCGACGCCGCGGCCCCACGTGCCCCGGAAGGCCACGCCGACCCGGCTGCCAGGTGCGGCGCGGGAATGCTCGTCGAGCCATTGGGTGAGCTCGTCGATGCCCAGGCGTGTCGTCGCGACGTCGAAACCGGCCTCCGCCTCGGGTTCCGGCGCGGCGACCGACGCGAACAGCCGATCGCGCAACACCCGGAATTGCAGGTCGTCGAACAGGGCGTGCACCTCGTCGCGGTCCCACTGGGCCCGGGCGAGATCGTCGACCGTGACCTCGAGCTCGACGTCCCGGACCAGCTCGGTGAGCTGGCGGTTGCGCACGACGCTGGCCAGGTTCTCGCGCAGCGCGTCGCCGACCTTGCCCTTGACCGTGTCGACGCCGCCCACGAGCGCCTCCAGCGAGCCGTACTCGCGCACCCACTTCGCGGCGGTCTTCTCCCCCACGCCGGGGATGCCGGGCAGGTTGTCGCTCGGGTCGCCGCGCAGCGCCGCGAAGTCCGGATACTGCGCCGGCGTGAGCTCGTACTTGTCCCGCACCGCCTCCGGGGTGAACCGCGTCAGATCGCTGACACCACGGCGCGGGTACAGCACGGTGACGCGGTCGCTGACGAGCTGCAGCGCGTCGCGGTCGCCGGTGCAGATCAGCACCTCGGTGCCGGCCGCGACGGCCTGCGTGGTGAGCGTGGCGATGACGTCGTCGGCCTCGTACCCCTCGACGGCCAGCGAGCAGATTCGCAACGCGTCGAGCACCTCGCGGATCAGGGTGACCTGCCCGCGGAAGTCCTCCGGCGTCTCCTGCCGACCGGCCTTGTACTCGGCGTAGGTCTCGCTGCGGAACGTCTTGCGGGAGACGTCGAACGCGACCGCGATGTGGGTGGGTTCCTCGTCGCGCAACAGGTTGATCAGCATCGAGGTGAACCCGAAGACAGCGTTGGTGGGCTGGCCGGTGGTGGTGGACATGTCCACCTCGCGCAGGGCATAGAACGCGCGGTAGGCGATGGAATGGCCGTCGACCAGCAGGAGCCTGGCGGCGGCGCGGGACGGGTCGCTCACGGGCCCGAGTCTAGGGCGGGGGTGCGACGGGCTCAGGCGCGGCGGGCGGCTCGTCCGGACAGGCCGGCGCGCTGGGCGCGGACCAGGCGAGCGCGGCGCAGCACGGCCATCCGCTCCGGTGCCTCGGACATCCCGAGCGAGCGGCGCAGCACGCTGGTCGGCGCCATCCGGTGCACCACCAGCGGCGCGAAACCCAGGCGGGCGAGGTAGCGGTTGGCCTCCCGCGAGCCCGAACCTGCGGTCGCCAGCACCCGGTCGACGCCGCGCTCGTCGGCTAACTGGACGGCAGCGGTGAGCAGCGCGCGTCCAACTCCACGCCGGCGGTGCTGCGGGCTGACGATCAGGTGGCTGACGTGCAGCACCGGGGTCAGGTCAATCGCCCCGATCTCGTCCGCGCGGGCGACCAGCAGGCCGACGAGCTCGGCGGTCGGCTCGTCGACTGCGACCAGCAGCACGCGGATCCTGTCGTCGATGACCTCGACGTAACGTTCGCGCAGGTGCTCGACCCCGTCGTCGAGGACGGCGCGCCCGCTGAAGGTGCCGGAGGTGAGGTCGATCGATCGGGTGAGCTCGACCAGGCTGGCGATGTCGGCGTGTTCGGCGGGGCGGACACGCACGTTGACACGCGACACTCGCCGCTCCAGGTGTGAGGGGTGCGAGGGCAACCACCAGCGGCTGCCCTCGCTCACCATAGAGGCCGGCAAGATCCTGACCCGGTACGGGTGCGATCCGTGGCAGCTACTTGTACCGAGCTTCGCGGAGGAGCGCGAAGCGGGCTAGGATGCCGCGATCTCCTCGCCGAGGTAGGCCGCGCGGATCCGGTCGTCGGCAAGCAGTTCGCTGCCGGTGCCTTCGAGCACGATTTCGCCGGTCTCGAGGACGTAACCGCGGTCGGCGAGCGTGAGTGCCTGCGCCGCGTTCTGCTCCACGAGCAGCACCGTGACGCCGGAGGAATTGATCTCGCGCACGATGTCGAAGATCTGCGCGACGATCAGCGGCGCCAGGCCCATCGACGGCTCGTCGAGAAGCAGCAGCCTCGGCTTGCCCATCAACGCCCTGGCGATCGCCAGCATCTGCTGCTCGCCACCGGAGAGCGTCCCGCCCTGCTGCTTGAGGCGTTCCTTCAACCGCGGGAACAGCTCCAGCACGTGGGCCAGGTCGGCCTGGTCGGTGTGCTTGAAGCGGAACGCACCCATCTCGAGGTTTTCGGCCACCGTCATCCGGGGGAACACGTGACGGCCCTCGGGTACGTGGCAGATCCCCATCCGGATCAGGCGGTGCGCCGGGATCCCGTCGATCCGCTGGTCGTCGAAGGTGATCGATCCCAGCGTGGGCCGCAGCATCCCGGAGACGGTCTTCTGCGTCGTCGTCTTGCCGGCTCCGTTCGCACCCAGCAGCGCGATGATCTCGCCCTCCGACACGTGGAAGCTGATGCTCTTGAGCGCACGGATGGCGCCGTAACGCACCTCGATGGCATCGACGTCCAGCAGGGTGCCGGGCTCACTCATAGGTGCCCGCCTCGTCGCGCTGCACGGCGTCGGTGTCGATGAGCTGCAGTTCCGGTTGCTGCTCCGCCTGCTCCTCGGCGTCGGCGGCGGACGTACCCAGGTAGGCCGCGACCACGACGGGGTCGCGCTGGATCTCGACCGGGCTGCCCTCGGCGATCTTCTCGCCGAAGTTCAGCACGACGATGCGGTGCGCGATCGACATCACCAGCTTCATGTCGTGCTCGATGAGCAGCACGCTGATCCCTCGGTCCACGTTGATGCGGCTGATCAGCTCGGCGAGGTCGCGCTTCTCCGCCGGATTCGTGCCGGCGGCAGGCTCGTCGAGCAGCAGTACTCCGGGGTTCGTGCCGAGGGCGCGCGCGATCTCCAGCCGGCGCTGTTCGCCGTAGGCGAGCGACCCGGCCAGTTCGTTGGCCCGTATCGCCAGGCCGACGTCGGCGAGCAGCGCGAGCGCCGCCTTCGTGCTCTCCCGTTCCTCCTTGCGCTGCCACGGCATGCCCAGCATTGCCGCGAGCGGGCCGGCCTTCTGCCGCGTCTCGATGCCGATCTTGACGTTCTCGAGGGCCGTCAGCGCGGGGAACAGCCGGATGTTCTGGAACGTGCGGGCGATGCCGAGGTGGTTGACGACGTGGGTCTTCTTGCCGATGACGCTGACGTGCGGCTGTCCCGGTCGCCCCGAGACGACGATGCTGCCCTGCTGCGGTGTGTACACGCCGGTGAGGGAATTGAACAGTGAGGTCTTGCCGGCACCGTTGGGGCCGATCACCGCGAGGATCTCGCCGCGGCGCATCCGCATGGAGACGTCGTTGAGGCTGATCACACCACCGAAGCGCAGGGTGACGTGCTCGACGTCGAAAACGTAGTCCTCGGCGGGCGAATCCTGCTCCTGGAGCGCAGCGCCGGTCACGGCACGCTCGCCATGCTGCCCGCTGCAGGCACCGCCGAGACCTCGGAGCTGGCCGGGCTGTCCAGTCCCGCGAGCTCGGCGGCGCGGCGCCTGGCCGGGATCAGTCCGGCCGGCCGGAAGATCATCATTGCCAGCACCAGCGCGCCGATCCACATCTGCCGGTCGTCCAGCGGCACCTGATCCTTGAGGAACTGGGGAAGCCAGGTGAGCACGGCCGCGCCGGCGATCGCGCCGGGCAGCGAGCCCATACCGCCGAAGACCACGTAGGCGACGATCAGGATCGAGTTCTGCAGCGTGAACTGAGACGGGTCGAAGTAGCCGACCTGGGTGGCGAAGAACACCCCGGCCAGCCCTGACGTCGAGGCGCCGATCGCGAAGGCCAGCAGCTTGGCCCGGGTGGTGTTGATGCCGGTCGCCTGGGCGGCCACCTCGTCCTCGCGGATCGCCGCCCAGGCCCGGCCGAGGCGAGAGCCCTCGAGCCGGAAGAACAGCACGACCATCACGATGATCATGATGAGGAGCAGGTACCAGTACGGGAGGTTGTCGAGCCCCCAGGTGAGGTGCAGCGGGCCGAGGTGCACGACCGGGTGCGGAACGTCCGGCCCCTGCGGGCCGCCGGTCAGGTTGCCCGGGTTGTTGATCGCAAGGATCTGGATGATCTCCCCGAAGCCGAGGGTGACGATCGCCAGGTAGTCACCGCGCAGGCGCAGGGTGGGCGCGCCGAGCAGGAGGCCGGCGATGAGGCACGCGATGATCGCGAACGGGATCGCCGCCAGTGGAGTCATGTGCAGCCACGACGGCGGCTTGATTGGCAGCGCGCCTACGAGATAGGCGGTCGTGTACGACCCGATGCCGTAGAAGGCGATGTAACCGAGGTCGAGCAGGCCGGCCCAGCCGACGACGACGTTCAGCCCGACCGTCAGCAGGATGTAGACACCGATCTGGGTGACGATCACGTTCTGCCACGTGACGGGCAGGGTCGGCGGGTAGAACAGCGCCAGCGCGACGGCGACGAGCAGGACGGTCTTGAACGTCGAGGACTTGTTGAAGCCCTCCATCATCGAGGTGACCGGCTCCGCGGAGGTTGCCGGGCGCCGGTTGCGCACGCGCCCGACTCCGTTGGCGCTCGCGGCGAGGAAGCCGCCGGTGGCGATCAGGCTGAATGCGATGCAGGCGACCCAGCCGCCGGCCCCGAGGTTCTGCCACGTCTTGCCGTCGTTGGGTGCCTGCTGCGCCCCGAGCGTGGTGATCGCGTGCAGGGTGAGGAAGCTCAGCACGATGCCCGCGACACCGACAGCCGTGGCCGCCCAGGCGAGCGCCCGATGGCGCAGGTAGCACGCCGCCAGCCCAAGCACCACGGCAAGCGCGAACACCACCCACCCCAGCCACGCCAGGAACGCCGAGGCCACCGGCGCCAGACCGAGGCCGGCGAAGTCGCTGTTGGTGTCGGCGAAGGTGGCATTGAGCTGAAGCGGGGCGAACCACGCGGCGCTGATGAAGGCGACCAGGCCGAGGATCAGGCCCACGACGACGACCGGCAGGCCCGGGCGCCAGTTCATCACCCGATCGACGAACGCGCGCGGCTCGGCGATCTCCACCTGCGAACGGGCGATCGTCACGCCCGCGCCGGCGAACACCAGGTAGCCGATCACGGCGGCGTAAACGCCCAGGGAGTGGTCGATCCCACCGGCGAGGTCGACGACGGCGGCGTGGGAGGTGTACGCGATCACCGCGCCGGCGATGCCGACCGCGCCGAGGGCGTATCCGAGCCACCTGATCCGGCTGGCGATCGCGGCGCCGCCGAGCACCAGCGAACCGAGCAGCAGCGTCCAGCCGAGCCAGCCGAAGAAGGCGGTGGCCAGCGGCGAGAGGTTGGGCGAGTTGCTGGCGGCGGCGGAGACGCCGCTGAACTTCGGGTCGTTCAGCGGGTCGTACCAGTCCATCAGCGTCATCGCCGCGAGCGCGGTCAGGAACCCGATTCCGAGCGGTAGCGCGCCGGGGCGGGCGAAGTAGCGCACCACGGTCGGCCAGAACGACATCAGCGCGAAGATCACCAGACCGACGCCCAGGAAGCCGAGCAGCCGCGCCGGCGCGACCGCCTGCCGGAAGGAGATGCCGAAGTCGGTCTGGCTGCCTTCCTGGCTGCCGATCATGACCGCGAGGACGAAGCCGCCGAACAGGCAGGCGAGCAGCCGCTTGGTGACCGGATGCGTCAGGGTGGCCTTCACGCTGCCCGTCCCAACCGCTCGCCGAGGATGCCAGTGGGCCGCACGATGAGCACGAGCACCAGCACGACGAAGCTGACGACGTCGGTCCACTGCGCGCCGACGAAGGACAGGTTGGTGACCAGGACCTCGGTCTCACCGAGCAGCAGGCCGCCGATCATGGCGCCGCGGATGTTGCCGATCCCGCCGAGCACCGCCGCGGCGAATGCCTTGACCCCAGGCGTGAAACCCATCGTGTAGCTCACGCCGAACGCGGTGCCGAACATGAATCCCGCCGCCCCGGCGAGGGCACCGCCGATCACGAAGGTGCGGGAGATCGTCTTGTCGATGTCGATGCCCATCAGCGCAGCGGTCGGCGCATCCTCGGCGACGGCTCGGATACCGCGGCCGAGTTTCGTGTGGTTCACCAGCCGGTCGAGGAAGACCATCATCACCAGCGCGGTGACGACGATGATCACTTCGAGCAGGGTGATGTGCACGCTGCCGGTGCTCAGCAGCGGGTGGTCGGTGGCGAAGTAGGTGGGGAAGGCGTTGTTCGGCAATCGATTGAACAGCTTTCCCGCCAGGTTGGACAGGAAGAACGACGCGCCGATCGCGCTGATGAGAAACGCCAGCTTGGGCGCTCCCCGTCGGCGCAGCGCCTTGTAGGCGACCTTCTCCAGCAGCCAGGCGATCCCGGCCCCGCAG
This sequence comes from Jatrophihabitantaceae bacterium, assembly GCA_051000395.1. Lineage (GTDB taxonomy): Bacteria > Actinomycetota > Actinomycetes > Mycobacteriales > Jatrophihabitantaceae > JBPCOI01. Next base: position 93,829 of record JBPCOI010000027.1, on the reverse strand, counting down.
ACCGCGCCGCTGAGCATGCCGGCCAGCACCGTGAGCGGCACGGCCACGCCAGCGAGGTGACGCTTGCCGACGATGCCGTTCACGACCAGGTAGCTGCCGAAGCCGCCGGTCATGAAGACCTCGCTGTGCGCGAAGTTGATCAGCTGCAGCACGCCGTACACGAGCGTGTAACCGAGAGCGACGAGCGCGTACAACGAACCCTGTTCCAGCCCGATGATCAGGTTCTGCGGAAGCTGCTGGAACCAACTCTCCGAATGGTTCACGCAGGTTGCTCCTCGAAGCGAAGGGGACCGTCGCGACCGGATCGCGGTCTGCGGCAGGACCGTACTCGGGGGGCGAGCCGATGGTGTCCGGCCCGCCCCCCGAGCGAGGTTCTCACCTCAGCTGCTCGGTGCGCTCAGCTCTGATCCTTGATGTTGCCGATCTCGACGATCTTGCCGTTCTTCTCTTCGTAGAGGTTCACGGTCTGCGCCGACGCGACGACCTCACCGTTGGCCTGGAACTTGATCTCCGTAGTGATGCCGTGGTAGTCGAGGCCGTTGACCGCGCTCTCCACCGTCGACCTGGTCGGCGTACCGCTGGACGCGGCCGTCTTGATGGCCTCGATGAGGGCGTTGGTCGCGTCGAAGGCCTCCGGCGAGTACGTCGACGGTGGCGTGTTGAACTTCTGCTGGTAGGCGGCCGTGAAGGCCGTCGCCGCGGGTGCGACCGTCGCGTCCTGGCAGCCGCAGGTGAAGTACCAGCCGTTGCCGGCCGGGCCCGCACCCTGCGTGAAGACCGAGGACTTGCCGCCGTTTCCGGTGACCGTCAGTCCCTTGAAGCCCGCGGACTGCAGCGCCTTGGCCAGCAGCGCCGCCTGGGCGTCGTAGCCGCCGTAGAACAGCGCGTCGTCACCGGAGGCGACGATGGTCTGGGCGATCGGGTTGTAGTTCTTGGTGGTGGTCCCGTCCAGGCCCTGCTCGGTGACCTTGATGCCCTTGGCGGTCGCTTCCTTCGCGACGGTGTCGCCGACACCCTTGCCGTAGGTGCTCAGGTCCTGCAGCACGAACAGCTTCTTGACCTTCTTGCGGGCCAGCCAGTCGGCGCCCTGCGAACCCTCGACGTTGTCGTTGGGGACGATGCGGTGATAGGTCTTCCACCCCTTGTCGCCGAGGGTGGCGTTGGTGGCCGACGGCGTGATGAACGTCAGGCCGGCCGCGGAGTAGATGGAGCCGACCGCCGCGGTGCTACCCGAGAAGCTCGGACCGATGACGCCGAGGACGGCCGGGTCCTGGACCAGCTGCGTGGCAGCCGCCGGGGACTTGGCGGGGTCACCCTCGTCGTCGGACTTGGAGATCTGCAGCTTGAAAGCGAGCTTGCCGGACGCGTTGGCCTGGTCGACCGCGAGCTCCGCGCCGTATTCCTCGTTGATGCCGAGTTGCGCGTTGGCGCCGGAGAGCGGTCCCTCGAAGCCGATCTTGTAGGTCTGCCCGGCACCCCCGCCGGAGGACGACGAGCCGGACGTGCCGCTCGAGGAGCTGCTGCTGCCCCCGCCGAGGCCGCCGGTCTTCTTGGCACTGTTGGAGCAGCCGGTCAGCGCGAGAGCGCTCGCTGTCACCACCACCGCGATCGTGGTCCATGTTCGTCTTGGCACTGAACAACCTCCTGTGAAGGACTTCATGACACGTCTTCGACGTATGTAGTCGGGCGCACGTTAGTGCATCGCCGGGCGCCCAGGCACCGAAACGCGACCGTGAGTTGGCCGTCGTGACCAAATCTCTACCGGCGAACCGGCACGATCAGGACTACTACCCGTGGGTAACACAGCGCCCCGGTCGCTACGGTTCGGGCGGTGCGTCACCCTCGAGGACGAGCGTAGCGACGGCTCGCATGGAGGTGCGGTTGTCCATTGCCGCGCGCTGGATCCACCGGAACGCCTCGGGCTCGCTCAGCTGGTGGGCGGTCATCAGGGCGCCCTTGGCCCGCTCGATCAACTTGCGCGCCTCGAGCCGCTCGCGCAACCCGCTGACCTCGGACTCCAGCGCCTTGATCTCGGCGAAGCGCGAGGTGGCCATCTCGATGGCGGGCAGCAGGTCACGCTTCTCGAACGGCTTGACCAGATAGGCCATGGCACCGGCGTCGCGCGCGCGTTCGATGAGGTCGCGCTGGCTGAAGGCGGTGAGCATCACGACCGGCGCGATGCGCTTGCCCGCGATCTGGGCGGCCGCGGCGATGCCGTCCATCTTCGGCATCTTGATGTCGCAGATGACGAGGTCCGGCTGCAGTTCGGTGGCCAGCGCCACGGCCTGCTCGCCGTCGGCCGCCTCCCCCACGACGTCGAAGCCTTCCTCGCGGAGCATCTCGCGAAGGTCGAGGCGGATGAGCGCCTCGTCCTCGGCGATCACGACCCGGAGGCCCCGCCGGGTCGCGGGCTGCGGCATCGGACTGGCATCGGCGGCAGCCACGGTGCGTCCCTCTCGGCTCGTGTGCTCAGCGACGCGCGTGACGCGCGGACGTCAAGCCTAGCCCGGTTACCATGGCCGAAGCGTCCAGCCCCTGTGATGGAACTGGCATACATGATGGTCTCAAACACCATTGCTGAAAGGCATGTGGGTTCGAATCCCACCGGGGGCACCGCAGCGCCGTCAGCGCCCGTCGCGTGGCCTCGCGGGCGGAAGGAGCGTGCGTGGCCGGACACATGACACCCGACGAGTTCCGCCGCTACGGACGTGAGGTGATCGACTGGATCGCCGACTACTACGAACGCATCGAGACGTTCCCCGTGCTGTCACAGCTAGCCCCGGGCGAGGTACGCGGCGCGCTTCCCGCCGACCCTCCCGAGCGGGGCGAGCCGTTCGAGGCCGTGCTGCGCGACCTGGACGACATCGTCGTGCCCGGGATCACCCACTGGCAGCATCCGTCCTTCTTCGCGTACTTCCCCGCCAACGCCAGCGGCCCGTCGATCCTGGGCGACCTGCTCTCCTCCGGGCTCGGCGTGCAGGGCATGTCGTGGGCCGCCTCTCCCGCGGCGACCGAACTCGAGACGCACGTCCTGGACTGGTTCGCCGCCCTGCTCGGCCTGCCCGACCGATTCCGTTCCCGCCCCGGGAGAGGGGGTCCCCCCGCCAACGAAGCCGTAGGCGGCGGGAATGGGGGTCCCCCCGCCAATGAGGCCGTAGGCGGCGGGAATGGGGGTCCCCCCGCCAATGAAGCCGTAGGCGGCGGGGGAGTCATCCAGCACAGCGCCTCGGACGCGACGCTGGTCGCGCTGCTGGCCGCGTTGCACCGGGCCAGCGCGGGCGAGAGCGAGCGCGCCGGAGTTGCCGGCATGCGCTACGCCGTCTACACGTCCGGACAGTCGCACTCCTCGGTGGAGAAGGCCTGTCGCATCGCCGGTCTCGGCACCGACGCCCTGCGCAAGCTGGACGTCGACCCGCGCACCCTCGCCGCCCGGCCCGGGCACCTGCGCGAGCTGATCGCCCGCGACGCAGAGTCCGGCGTGGTTCCCGTCCTCGTCGTCGCCTCCCTCGGCGCGACGGGGACGGGCGCGATCGACCCGGTGCGCGAGCTCGGCGTGGTCGCCGCCGAGTACGGCGCCTGGCTGCACGTCGACGGTGCGTGGGCCGGCGTCGCCGCGGTGGCGCCGGAGTACCGCTGGCTCAACGACGGGCTCGAGCTCGCCGACTCCTACGCCACCAACCCGCACAAGTGGCTGCTGACGAACTTCGACTGCGACACGTTCTGGGTGGCAGAGCGGGCCGCACTCGTCGGAGCGCTGTCGATCCTGCCCGAGTACCTGCGCAACGCGGCCACCGAGTCGGGCGCGGTGATCGACTACCGGGACTGGCAGGTGCCGCTCGGACGCCGGTTCCGCGCGCTGAAGCTGTGGGCCGTCATCCGCTGGTACGGCGCCGAGGGGCTGCGCGAGCACGTCCGAACCGGCGTTGCGCTTGCGCAGGAATTCGCGTCCTGGGTGGCAGCCGACGAGCGCTTCGAGCTCGTCACTCCCCACCCGCTCGCGCTGGTGACGTTCCGGCTGCGTGCCGGCGACGACGCCACGCGCGCCCTGATGCAGCGGGTGAATTCCTCCGGCGAGCTCTACCTGACCCACACCACGGTCAACGGGCAGCTCGCCCTGCGCATCGCGATAGGCGCGACCCTGACCGAACGCCGCCACGTCCAGGCAGCCTGGCACGCCCTGTCGACACCCTGAGGGCCGCGTCGAACACGCTCAGCCCGTTCTGATCATGCCTTCCTGCACGACGCTGACCAGGTGCCGTCCGCGCTGGTCGAAGAACCGTCCCGACGCGAGGCCGCGGCCGCCCGAAGCGGTGGGGGACTTGGAGACGTAGAGGAACCACTCGTCGGCGCGAAACGGCCGCTGGAACCACATCGCGTGGTCGAGGGAGGCCATCGAGATCGTGTCGATGCCCGGCGCCAGCCCGTGCCGCACGAGCACAGAGTCCAGCAGCGTCATATCCGAGGCGAAGGTCAGCACGCACACATGCAGCAGCGGGTCGTCGGGCAGCGTGCCGTTCGCGCGCATCCACACCCGCGTCAGCCCGTCGCGCGGGCCGTTGGGGTGCTGTTGCCACGGCGGGTCGTCGACGTAGCGCAGGTCGATCGGGCGCGGCATGGACTTGAAGAACGCCGCCGCCTCGCCGCTCGCGTTGGCGTAGCGCTGCTCCAGGGTGGGCAGCGACTCCGGCGACGGCGCGTCGGGCATCGCTGACTGGTGGTCGATACCGGGCTGCTCGAGCTGGAAGGACGCCGACAGCGCGAAGATCGCGCGGCCGTGCTGGATGGCCGTCACGCGCCTGGTGGTGAACGAGCGGCCGTCGCGAACCCGGTCGACCTCGTAGACGATCGGCACGCTCGGATCGCCCGGGCGGATGAAGTACGAGTGCAACGAGTGCACGTGCCGATCGTCGGGGACAGTGCGCCCCACCGCGACGAGCGCCTGACCCGCGACCTGACCGCCGAACACCCGCTGCCACCGGGCCCTCGTGCTGATTCCGCGGAAGATGTTCTCCTCGACCTTCTCCAGGTCGAGGAGGCGCACCAGGCCGTCGACCGCGACCTGCCCCAGATGCTCCGAGCCGTCCGGCTCGTAGTCGGTGCCGAAGTCCTCGGCCGCGTTGCCGCGGTGGCGTTCGGAGGGGCGCCGGCTCTCAGATGTCATGGCGCAGGACGTCTCCGATGCGATGCACGCGGATGGTGTTCGTGGCGCCCGGCGTCGTCGGCGGCGTGCCCGCCACGATGACGACGAGGTCGTGCGGGTGACACACGCCCCGGTTGAGCAAGGCGGAGTCGACCTGGCGCACCATGTCGTCGGTCGTCCTGACCGTCCAGACCAGGTGGGCGTCGGCGCCCCACAGCAGGGCCATTTGCCGTTGCACGTGCTCGACCGGGGTGAATACCAACAGCTGCTGGCTGGGCTGCAGCCGTGACAGGCGCCGGGCGGTGTCGCCGGTCTGGGTGAACGCGACGAGCGCGACAGCGCCGAGAGCGTCCCCGATGTCCTTCGCCGCCTTGGCAATCGCGCCGCCGGCCGTGCGGGGGATGTGCTGCAGCCCGGCGACGCGGGTGCCGGCCGTCTCGACGGAGTTGATGATGCGGCTCATCGTCGCGACGGCCTGCACCGGGTACTTGCCGACGCTCGTCTCGCCCGACAGCATCACCGCGTCGGCGCCGTCGATCACCGCGTTCGCGACGTCGGAGGCCTCGGCGCGGGTGGGCCGCGAATGGGTGATCATCGACTCGAGCATCTGCGTCGCGACGATCACCGGCTTGGCGTTGTCGCGGCAGATCTGGATCGCCTGCTTCTGCACCACGGGCACCTGCTCGAGCGGCATCTCCACGCCGAGGTCACCGCGCGCGACCATCACGCCGTCGAAGGCGAGCACGATGTCCGTCAGCGCGTCGACCGCCTCGGGCTTCTCCAGCTTCGCGATCACCGGCCGCCGGATGCCGACCCGGTCCATCACGCGGTGGACGAGCTTGACGTCCTCGGCGTTGCGCACGAACGACAGCGCGATGAAGTCGGCCCCCAGCCGCAGCGCGAACTCCAGGTCGTCGGCGTCCTTGTCCGACATCGCCGGGACGCTGACCGCGACGCCCGGCAGCGAGAGTCCCTTGTTGTTGCTGACGATTCCGCCCTCGGTGACGTCGCACACCACGTCCGTGCCGTTCTCGACGTCGACCGCGACGAGCGCGACGTTGCCGTCGTCGACGAGCAACTTGTCCCCCGGCCGCACGTCCTCGGCGAGTTGCGCGTAGGTCGTCGACACCCGGTCGTGGCTGCCGGCGCAGTCCTCGACGGTGATCCGGATTCGCTCGCCGACCGCCCACTCGACCGGTCCGCCGGCGAAGCGGCCGAGCCGGATCTTCGGCCCCTGCAGGTCCGCCAGCACGGCGACGTTGCGACCGGCGGCCGTCGCGGCCTCGCGCACCTCGTGGAAGCGGCGGCCGTGCTCGGCGTGCTCGCCGTGGCTGAAGTTCAGCCGCGCCACGTCCATGCCCGCCTCGACGAGCGCCCGGCAACGTTCCGGCGTGTCGGTAGCCGGACCCAGCGTGCAGACAATCTTCGCGCGGCGGGTCACCTAGGCAGCCTACCGATTGCGGTACCCCAGCCCCGGTTACCGACGCCCCGGTACCGCAATCGGCGAGACGCCGAGCGCTTGCTTGAACTCGCGCGGGATGACGGCGCTGAAGCGCACCAGGGCGCCCGGCCAGTCGAGCAGCAATGCGCGGGCGACGGCCGAATCGGTGAACTCCGCGTGCCTGGTCAGGATCGCGCGCAACGCCTCGGCGTCGGCTGCGCAGACGTCCTCGACGTCGACCAGTTCGCCGTTGACCAGTGCAGCATCGAGGTCGAGGACGAAGGCGTGGCCGCCGGACATGCCTGCGCCCACGTTGCGCCCGGTCGCCCCCAGGATCACCGCGGTACCGCCGGTCATGTACTCCAGCGCGTGGTCGCCCGCGCCCTCGGCCACCACTGTGGCACCGGAGTTGCGCACGCAGAACCGCTCGCCGACGACCCCGCGCAGGTAGATCTCTCCGCTGGTCGCGCCGTAACCGATGACGTTTCCGGCGATGACGTTCTGCTCGGCAACGAACGGGGCCGCCTCGTCGGGACGCACCGCGAGAATCCCGCCGGACAGTCCCTTGCCGAGGTAGTCGTTCGCGTCGCCGAGCAGCCGCAGCGTCATGCCACGCGGCACGAACGCACCGAACGACTGGCCGGCCGAGCCCCGGAACGTGAGGTCGATCGTGCCCGGCGGCAGGCCGTCGACGCCGTAGCGACGCGTGAGCAGCGAGCCCAGCATGGTGCCGACGGTGCGGTTGACATTGCGCACCGGCAGCTCGAGGCTCACCGGCGCCGCGTCGAGCAGCGCACCTTCGCACAGCTGCACCAGGGTGTTGTCGAGGGCAGCCTCCAGTCCGTGGTCCTGCTCGCGCGTCCTGCTCAGCGCGTCGCTGTAGGGGGTCCGCGGCATCGCGAGGATCGGGCTCAGGTCGAGACCGTCGGCCTTCCAGTGCTCGATCGCCGCACTGGTGTCGAGCACCTCGACGTGCCCGATCGCCTCGGCCAGCGTGCGGAAGCCGAGCGAGGCCAGGATCTCGCGCACCTGCTCGGCGATGTAGGTGAAGAACGTCTCCACGAACTCCGGCTTGCCGGTGAACCGCTCGCGCAGCACCGGGTTCTGGGTCGCGACGCCGACCGGACAGGTGTCGAGGTGGCACACGCGCATCATCACGCAGCCGGACACGATCAGCGGGGCCGTGGCGAACCCGTACTCCTCGGCGCCGAGCAGCGCGGCTACGACGACGTCGCGCCCGGTCTTCATTGCACCGTCGACCTGCACCGTGATCCGGTCCCGCAGCCCGTTGAGCAACAGCGTCTGTTGCGTCTCGGCCAGGCCGAGCTCCCACGGCAGGCCGGCGTGCTTGAGCGAGGTCAGCGGCGCGGCGCCGGTACCGCCGTCGTGCCCGGAGATCAGGACGACGTCGGCATGCGCCTTGGACACGCCGGCCGCAACCGTGCCCACCCCGGACTCGGCGACCAGCTTCACGTGGATGCGTGCCTGGGCGTTCGCGTTCTTCAGGTCGTGGATCAGCTGGGCGAGGTCCTCTATCGAGTAGATGTCGTGGTGCGGCGGTGGGCTGATCAGCCCGACTCCGGGCGTGCAGTGCCGGGTGCGGGCGATCCACGGGTAGACCTTGTAGCCGGGCAGCTGCCCGCCCTCGCCGGGCTTGGCGCCCTGGGCCACCTTGATCTGGATGTCGTCGGCGTTGACGAGGTAGTGGCTGGTCACCCCGAAGCGGCCCGAGGCCACCTGCTTGACGGCCGAGCGGCGCAGGTCGCCGTTGGCGTCGGGCAGGTACCGCTCGGCGTCCTCGCCCCCCTCGCCGCTGTTGGATCTGCCGCCGAGGCGGTTCATCGCGATCGCGAGGGTCTCGTGCGCCTCAGCGGAGATCGAGCCGTAGCTCATCGCGCCGGTGGCGAAGCGGGTGACGATCTCGCGCACCGGCTCGACCTCGTCGATCGGGACGGGCTCGCCGCCAGGCTTGAATTCGAACAAGCCGCGCAGCGTGCCACCGGCCCGGTTGAGCGCCTCGACCTTGTCGGTGTACTCGCGGAACAGTTCGTAGCGGCGCTGGCGGGTGGCGTGCTGCAGCAGGAACACCGTCTCCGGATTGAACAGGTGCAGTTCCCCCTCGCGGCGCCACTGGTACTCGCCGCCTACGTCAAGGCGCCGGTGCGCCTTTGCCGACGCGACAAGCGGGTACGCGGCGGCATGCCGGGCCGTTGCCTCCTCGGCGATGACGTCCAGTCCGATGCCGCCCAGGCGCGAGGGCGTGCCGCCGAAATACTCGTCCACCAGCGGCTGGGCGAGGCCGAAAGCCTCGAACACCTGCGCGCCGGTGTAGGACGCGATCGTGGAGATGCCCATCTTCGACATCACCTTGAGCACGCCCTTGCTCAGCGCGGTGACGTAGTTCTGGATTGCCGTGCCCGCGTCCAGCCCGGAGATGGCGCCGGATGCGACCAGGTCGTCGATCGACTCGAACGCGAGGTAGGGGTTCACCGCTGCTGCGCCGTAACCGATCAACAGCGCGACGTGGTGCACCTCGCGTGCCTCGCCGGTCTCGACGACGAGGCCGACCTGGGTGCGCTGTCCGGTGCGGATCAGGTGCTGGTGCACCGCGGAGGTGAGCAGCAGCGCCGGGATCGGGGCGTGGTCGGGGTCGCAGTCGCGGTCGGAGAGGATCAGGATTCGGGCCCCGTCCGCAACCGCCTGCGAGCACTCGCGGCGGACCCGCTCGAGCGCCGCCGTGAGCGCCTCGCCGCCGCCGTGTACGCGGAAGCGGCCGTCGATCAGGCGGCACTGGAAGCCGGCCATGTCGCCGTCGGCGTTGACGTGCCAGATCTTGGCAAGCTCGTCGTTGTCGATCACCGGGCGCGGGACGACGATCTGGCGGCACGACGCCGCGCTCGGCGCGAGCAGGTTCTGCTCCGGTCCGATCGCCCCAGCCAGGGAGGTGACCATTGCCTCGCGGATCGCGTCCAGCGGCGGGTTCGTGACCTGCGCGAACAGCTCGCTGAAATAATCGAACAGCAGTCGCGGCCGCTGCGACATGGCGGCGAGCGGCGTGTCAGTACCCATCGACCCGAGCGGCTCCACGCCGGTGGTGGCCATCGGTGTCAGCAGTACGCGCAACTCCTCCTCGGTGTAACCGAAGATCTGCTGGCGCCGGGTCACCGACTCGTGCGTGAACACGACGTGCTCGCGCGGCGGGAGGTCGTCGAGCTGGACGAGTCCGGCGTGCAGCCAGTCGCCGTACGGGTGCTGCGTGGCAAGCTCGGCCTTGACCTCGGCATCGGAACGGATCTCGCCGCGTTCGGTGTCGACGAGGAACATCCGCCCTGGCTGCAGGCGTCCTTTCGCGACGACCTCGGCCGGCGCGACGTCGAGCACGCCGGCCTCACTGCCGAGCACCACCAGGTCGTCGGAGGTCTGCCACCAGCGGCCCGGACGAAGTCCGTTGCGGTCCAGGACCGCGCCGATCACGGTCCCGTCGGTGAAGCTGACGCAGGCCGGCCCGTCCCACGGCTCCATCAGCGAGGCGTGGAACTCGTAGAAGGCCCGCCGGGACGGCTCCATCGCGGGATTGTTCTCCCACGCCTCCGGGATCATCATCAACACCGCGTGCGGCAGGCTTCGTCCCGCGAGATGCAGCAGTTCCAGCACCTCGTCGAAGCTGGCCGAGTCGCTGAACTCGGGCGTGCAGATCGGGAATAGCCGCGCCAGCTCGCCGCCGAGCAGCTCGCTGGCAAGCAGCGTCTCACGGGTCTTCATCCAGTTGCGGTTGCCGCGGATGGTGTTGATCTCGCCGTTGTGGGCGATGTACCGGTACGGATGGGCCAGCGGCCAGGACGGGAACGTGTTCGTCGAGAACCGGCTGTGGACCAGTCCGAGGGCGCTGGCAAAGCGCTCGTCGACGAGGTCGGGGAAGAACGTGGCGAGTTGGTCGGTGGTGAACATGCCCTTGTAGACGAGCGTCCGCGCCGACAGCGACGGGAAGTACAGCTGCGTCTCGGCCTCCCGCGCCCGCCGCTCGGCGACCCGGCGGGCGGCGAACGCGAGTCGTTCCAGGGTCAGGCCGGTCTCCCCGCGCGTCCCACGCAGGAAGACCTGCCGGAAGCTCGGCATGACACTGCGCGCGGTGGGTCCGAGGTCCTCGGGGCGGGTGGGGACCTCACGCCAGCCGATGACGTCGAGCCCTTCCTCGGCCGCGGCCTGCTCGAGGATCGCGACCACGGGCTCGGACTGCGCCTGATCCCGCGGCAGGAACGCCATCCCGACCGCGTACTGGCCCGCGGGCGGCAAGGCGAACCCGGCAACGGCGCGCAGGAACGCGTCGGGCACCTGGACGGTGATGCCCGCGCCGTCGCCGGAGGAGGGTTCCGCTCCGGCTGCGCCGCGGTGGTCGAGGTTGTGCAGGGCGCCCAGCGCCTGCTCGACGATCCGGTGGGCGGCGCGGCCGTGCAGGTCGGCGACGAACGCGACGCCGCACGAATCGGCCTCGAAGCGCGGGTCGTAGAGGCCGTGGGCTGCGGGCACGGCAGAGAACGGGACGCGCACCAGGTTCTCCTCGGCGGACGACGACTCGGGCATGCCGGATGCCACGCTTGCGGCACCCGGACCGGGACGGCATCGGCCCGTGAGGCAGCCACCAGGTTACCGGCCCGCGTCGAGTACACCGAGCCCGGGCGACGGCGCGGCGGTGCGTCTCACACGGCGCGTCAGACGCGGGCGAGTTCGGCTTCGACGCCGGCGCGGGCCTCGGGCGGCACCGGCCTACCGTCACGCCCGGTCAGGTAGAACGCGTCGACCACCGAGCCGGCCACCGAGGACACCCGCGCGGTGCGAACGTCGAGCTGGCAGCGCTCGAGGGCCGCCGTGAGGCGGTACAGCAGCCCGATCGCGTCGCTCGCCCGAAACTCCAGCACCGTCGCGTCGGTCGCCGCGTCGTCGAACCAGTGCACCGACGCCGTGCCCGCAGGTGGCTCGCCGGCGCGCGCGTAGGACCGTTCCTTCTCGCGCAACTTCTCCGCCAGGCCGAGGTTACCGTCGAGCGCCCGCGCGAGATCGGAGCGCACGAGCGCAGCGTCGGGCAGGCGCCCGAAACGCGGTTGGACGACGAAGGCGTTCACGGCCATACCGGCGTACGTGCGGATCGATGCCGAGCGCACGTCGAGCGAGTGCAGCGCGAGCACGCCCGCCGTGCGGTACAGCACGCCGAGCGAGTCCGGCGCAGCCACGACGACGTCACTGCCGCAGATCTCGACGGCAAGTCGCCCGGCCTCGGCAAGCGCGCGACGGGCAGCGTCCAGCGGGGCGAGCGGGGGCAGCCGGTCGCCCTCCAGGACGGCACGCACCCGCCGAACCAGGTCGGCCACGAGCGCCGCCTTCCAGTCCGACCACGCCGCGGGTCCGGTCGCAGCAGCGTCCGCGGCGCTCAGCGCGTGCAGCAACTCGAGCAACTCCGCCGAACCGCCGAGCGCGTCGGCGACCGTCGACACCGTCACCGGGTCGTCGAGGTCGCGGCGGGTCGCCGTGTCCGGCAGCAGGAGGTGGTGGCGAGCGAGCGCCGCCACCGTGGCGGCGTCGTCCTCCCCGAAACCCATGCGTCGCGCGATGTTTGCGGCGTGCTCGGCGCCGGCGATGCTGTGATCACCCGGGTAGCCCTTGCCGATGTCGTGCAGCAGTGCCCCGACGACGAGCAGGTCCGGTCGTGCCACGTTCGTCGCGGACGTGGCCGCGTGAGCGGCGGTCTCGAGCAGGTGCCGGTCGACGGTGAAGCGGTGCACCGGGTTGTGCTGCGCCTTGCACCGCACCGCGGCCCATTCCGGGATCAGCCTGACGAGCAGCCCGGCGAGGTCGAGCGACTCGAGCACCGCGACGGCCGGCGGGCCGGCGCCGAGCAGGGAGACGAACTCCGCACGGGCCCCCTCGGGCCACGGCACCGGCAGCGGGGGGCAGTGCGCGGCCAGCCGCGCGAGGGTGAACGGCGCGATGCTCAGGTCGTGCTCCGCGGCCGCACGGGCCACTCGCAGCAGCAGTTGCGGATCCGTGCCCGGCTGCGCGTCGCGGGCGAGCACGACCTCGCCGTCCTGCGCGACGACGTCCTTGCCCAGGCCGACGCGGACCGGAGCCGCGGTGCTCGTCCCGAACAGCCGGCGCCGCGGGCTGCGGCCGGCGTCAACCTGAGCGGCGATGCGCCGCCACGCGAGGTCCACCGCATGCGAGACGGTCCGGGCCGCCTCGTTTACTCGGCGCAGTACGGCATCGCGGTCGTCCGCGTGCAGGGCAGCGGCGACGCCGTCGAGCTCCTGCAGGCGCAGGACATCCTCCGCGCGCGCCGCGCGCCGGTGCAGCTCGCCGCGTACGTCCAGCAACGCGGGGTACGCCTCGCGCACGGCGACGGGAAGATCCACGAGCTGCGCCGCGGCAAGGGCGTGAACGATCTGCGCGTCGCGCAGCCCGCCCCGCGAGTCCTTGAGATTCGGTTCGAGCAAGAACGCCGCGTCCCCCGCGACGGACCAGCGGGCGCGGGACAGTTCCTGCAGCTCGGGCAGCCGCTTGGCCGCCACCGCCCGCCAGACATCGAGCACGCGCGAGCGCAGCCCGTCGGTGAGCGCGCGCTCACCGGCGATGTGTCGGAGGTCGAGCAGGCCGAGCATCGCCTTGAGGTCGTCCTTCGCGACGGCCAATGCCTGCTCGGGTGTGCGCACCGAATGGTCCAGGCCGATGCCGCTGTCCCAGATCGGGTACCAGCTCGCGTCGGCCACCTCCCCGACGCCGCGCGCCGCGCCGGTGTGCAGCAGCACCAGGTCCAGATCGGAGTACGGCGCGCAGTCGCGCCGCCCCAACCCGCCGACCGCTGCGAGCGCCAGCGCGCCGCGATGCGGGACGAGCGTGCCCAGCCACGCGTCGTAGGCGTCGGCGAGCGCCGCCCGTAGCGGGGCGCCGAGCAGTCCGGGACGGCGCAGCACACCGTCGCGGACTGCTCGCAGCGACTCAGACGGCGTCGCCGTCACGCTCCCCTGTCCGGACGCGGACGAGCGTCTCCACCGGCGTCACCCACACCTTGCCGTCGCCGATCTTGCCGGTGCGCGCTGCCTCGACGATCGACTCGACGACCTTGTCTGCGGCGTCGTCGCCGACCAGGATGTCGACACGCACCTTCGGCACCAGGTCCACGACGTACTCTGCGCCGCGGTAGACCTCGGTGTGCCCGCGCTGGCGGCCGAAGCCCTGCACCTCGCTGACCGTCATGCCCTGCACTCCCAGCAGTTCCAGCGCCGCCTTGACGTCGTCCAGCTTGAACGGCTTGACCACTGCGGTGATCGCTTTCATGCGCCCACTCTCTCCTTCGCCGCGAGGGACTGCGTGGGGGCGAACTGACCGGCACCCCCGCCCGGGCCGAACTCGTACGCGCTCTCACCGTGCACGGCCAGGTCGAGACCGGTCAGCTCGTCCTCCTCGCTGACGCGGGTCTGCATGAGCAGGCCGATGACCTTCGCGATGACGAGCGTCGCGACGAAGGAGAACACCGTGACCGCACCGGCGACCATCGCCTGATGCAGCAGCAGGTTCCAGCCGCCGTACCTGCCACCGCCACCGTAGAAGATCCCGTCGTGGGCCAGCGGGTTGGTTCCCGACGTGCTGAAGAAACCGATGGCCAGCGTGCCCACCCAGCCACCGACGAAGTGCACGCCCACGACGTCGAGCGAGTCGTCGAAGCCGAGGCGGTTTTTCAGTCCGATCGCGAACGCGCACGCCATGCCGGCGAGCAACCCGATCACGAGCGAGCCGACCGGGCTCACGAAGCCGGCGCACGGCGTGATCGCGACCAGACCCGCGACCGCGCCGGATGCTGCGCCGAGCGCCGTCGCCTTGCCGTAGCGCAGCTTCTCGACCACGATCCAGCCGATGAGCGCTGTCGCTGTGGCGGTGTTGGTGTTCATCCAGGCGTAGCCGGCAAGATCGTTCGCGCCGAGCGCCGAGCCGGCATTGAAGCCGAACCAGCCGAACCACAGCAGGCCGGCGCCGAGCATGACGAACGGGATGTTGTGCCCGCGCATCTTCTCCCTCGGCCAGCCGCGGCGCCTGCCGAGGACGAGCGCCATCGCCAGCCCCGCCGCGCCCGCGTTGATGTGCACGACCGTCCCGCCCGCGAAGTCCTCCGCGCCGAGCTTCGCCGCCCAGCCGTAGGCGTCGAACACCCAGTGCGCGACGGGTGCGTACACGACCACGGACCACACGGTCACGAACGCGACGAACGCCCCGAACTTCCACCGGTCCGCGGTTGAGCCGGTGATCAGCGCCGGGGTGATGATCGCGAAGGTGAGCTGGAACGCGACGAAGACCATCGTCGGGATGGTCTGAGCCGTGCCGAGGGCGGGGACGACGTCCCGCGCGTGCGCCAATCCGACGTAGTGCAGGTCGCCGAGGAACCGTCCGGTGCCGCCGAAGGCCAGCGAGAAGCCGACGATCACCCAGGTCACGCTGACGATGGCGATGGCCGCGAAGTTCTGCATCAGCATGGACAGCACGTGCTTGGCGCGCACCATGCCGCCGTAGAAGAACGCCAGGCCAGGCGTCATCAGCAGCACGAGGGCCGCTGCGGTGAGCACCCACGCGGTGTCGCCACCGCTGAGGTTCTTGACGTCGAAGGGTCGGTAGGCCGTGGCGAGGAGCAGAGCTGACACGGGCTCTCCTGTCTGGTCCGGGCACGCGAGGCGTGCGCTTGGCCGAAATCGTGCCGGTGTCGTGTTTCGGCGGACGGACGCGTCGTGTTTCGCGGGTGTAACCGATCGCGGGATCGATCACGTTTGCCTGCCGGGTGACCGGTGTCGGACCCCGGAGCCGGTCACCCGGCGCGAAAACGTGATCCACGGGACGAGCCGGTCACGCGGCGCGAAAACCTGATCTACGGGGCTGGGCAGGCGCGCTCGGATCAGCGTTCACGCGGACTGCCGACGCGGCAGCGGCTCAGGTCGCGACGGTAGCCCGCGCCGCGACGAAGGCGCGCACACACGTCTCGACGTCAGCTGCAGAGTGAGCAGCGGACAGCTGGACCCGGATGCGGGCCTTGCCCTTGGGCACCACCGGGAAGCTGAAGGCGATGACGTACACCCCGTGTGCCAGCATCTGTTCGGCGACACGCGCGGCCAGCGCGGCGTCACCGAACATCACCGGCGTGATCGGGTGCTCGCCGGACAGGACGTCGAAGCCTTCCTCGCCCATCCGTCGACGGAACAGCTCGGTGTTCGCGCGCAGCGCGGCCCGCGCGTCGTCGCTGCTCGCCACCAGGTCGAGGGCGGCGAGCGAACCGGCCACCACCGACGGCGCGACGGCGTTGGAGAACAGGTACGGACGCGAGCGCTGCCGCAGCAGCTCCACGATCTCCGCACGCGCCGAGATGTAGCCGCCGGAGGCACCACCGAGCGCCTTGCCGAGCGTCCCGGACAGCACGTCGACGCGATCCTGCACCCCGGCCAGCTCCGGCGTACCCGCACCCGTCGCACCGAGGAAACCGACCGCGTGCGAGTCGTCGACCATCACCATCGCGTCGTGTCCTTCGGCCAGCTCGCAGATCTCGGCCAGCGGGGCGAGGTAGCCGTCCATCGAGAACACCCCGTCAGTGACCACCAGCCGCCGCCGCGCCGAGGATGCCTGCTCCAGCTGTGCCCGCAGGTCGGCCATGTCCCGGTTGCGATAGCGGTACCGCGCCGCCTTGCACAGCCGGATCCCGTCGATGATCGAGGCGTGGTTGAGCTCGTCGGAGATCACGGCGTCGCGTTCGTCGAGCAGGACCTCGAACAGGCCGCCGTTCGCGTCGAAGCACGACGAGTACAGGATCGTCGCCTCGGTCCCCAGGAAGGACGACAACCGGGCTTCCAGCTGCGCATGCTGGGTCTGGGTGCCGCAGATGAACCGGACGCTGGCCATCCCGAAGCCCCAGTCGTCCAGTGCCTGCTTCGCCGCCGCGACCACCGCCGGATGATCGGCGAGCCCGAGGTAGTTGTTGGCGCAGAAGTTCAGCACCCGCTCGCCGCCGGTGAGCACCTGCGCGGACTGGGGCGAGGCGAGTTGCCGTTCGTGCTTGTAGAGCCCGGCCTCGCGGATCTCGGTCAGGCTCGTCCGCAAGTCCTCGCGCACCGATTCGTACATCAGCCAGCTCCTTCGATCCGCGTGCGGGCGCTCACAGCTGCGTCCAATCCAGCACGATCTTGCCGCACTGGGCGCTGCGCGCCGTCTCGAAGGCCCGGGCCCAGTCCGCCGCGGCGAAACGATGGGTGATCACCCGGGAGATGTCCAGCCCAGAGCGGAGCATCGCACTCATCGCGTACCACGTCTCGAACAACTCACGGCCGTAGATGCACTTGATCGTGATCATGTGCGTGACGACCTTGGCCCAGTCGAGCTCGATCGGCGCGCTCGGCAGCCCGAGCATCGCGATGCGCCCACCATGGTTGAGGTTCGCGAGCACCTCCGGCAGCGCGGACGGATGCCCGCTCATCTCCAGGGCGACGTCGAAGCCCTCGAGCATGCCCAGGCTGCACTGCGCGTCGGCAATCGACGCGCGCGAGACGTCCAGCGCGAGATCGGCGCCCATCGAACGCGCCAGCTCCAGGCGGTACGGGCTGACGTCGGTGATCACCACGAACCGTGCGCCGACGTGACGCGCCACCTCGGCGGCCATCAGCCCGATCGGGCCGGCGCCGGTGATCAGCACGTCCTCGCCGACGAGCGGGAACGACAGCGCGGTGTGCACCGCGTTGCCGAACGGGTCGAAGATCGCGCCGAGGTCCGGGTCGACCGGCTGGTGGTGCACACACACGTTGGACTCGAGCAGCACCACGTACTCGGCGAACGCGCCGTCGCGGTTCACGCCCACACCGGACGTGCGGATGCACAGGTGCCGACGTCCGGCGCGGCAGTTGCGGCACGTCCCGCACACGACGTGACCCTCGCCGGACACCTGGTCACCGATGCGCACGTCGCGCACCCCGGAACCCATCGCCACGACCTCGCCGCAGAACTCGTGGCCGGGCACGAGCGGCGCGTCGACGGCGCTCGCGGCCCACGCGTCCCACGACTGGATGTGCAGGTCGGTGCCGCAGATTCCGGTCCGCAGCACCCGGATGAGCACCTCGTCCGCGCCGGCCACCGGGTCCGGACGCTCTGCCAGCTGCAGGCCCGGCTCCGCCGCCGGCTTGTAGAGAGCCTTCACCTGCTGAGTCCTCCTCGCACCTCGTCGTGCTCGGTCCTCTGGTCCGGTCCGGTACTCGACCGCGCCTGAGCTCAGCCCACCGGCTCGCCGAGCAGTGCGTCGACGAACTGTTCCGGGTCGAACGGCGCCAGGTCGTCAGCTCCCTCGCCCAGCCCGACGAGCTTCACCGGGACCCCCAGCTCGCGCTGCACGCTGATCACGATGCCGCCACGCGCCGTGCCGTCCAGCTTGGTGAGCACGATGCCGGTGACGTCGACGACCTCGGTGAACACGCGGGCCTGGGTGAGCCCGTTCTGCCCGGTCGTGGCGTCCAGGACCAACAACGTCTCGTCGACCGGCCCCTGCCTCTCGATGACCCGCTTGACCTTGCCGAGTTCGTCCATCAGCCCGACCTTGGTGTGCAGCCGGCCGGCCGTGTCGATGAGCACGGTGTCGACCTTCGCGTCGGTGCCCTGCCGGACCGTGTCGAACGCGACCGAGACCGGGTCGCCGCCCTCGGGGCCACGTACCGTCTGCGCGCCGACCCGCGACCCCCAGGTCTGCAACTGGTCGGCCGCCGCGGCGCGGAACGTGTCGGCGGCCCCGAGCAGCACGCTGCGTCCGTCGGCCACGAGCACGCGGGCCAGCTTGCCGCAGGTGGTCGTCTTGCCGGTGCCGTTGACGCCGACCACCAGCACCACTGCCGGCCGCTGCCCCGACGAAAGCGTGTTCAGCGAGCGGTCCATCTCCGGATGCAACGCCGCGACCAGTTCGTCGGCGAGCAGCGCGCGCAGCTCGCCCCGCGAGCGGGTGCCAATGACCTTGGTGCGCGTGCGCAGCCGCTCGACGATCTCGGTGGTCGACGCGACGCCGACATCCGCCGTGAGCAGGGCCTCCTCGACCTCCTCCCAGGCGTCCTCGTCGAGGTCCTCGCGGGACAGCACCGAGAGCAGCCCGCGGCCCAGCGCCGTCTGCGAACGGGCCAACCGGGCCCGTAACCGCAGCAACCGCCCGGCCGTGGGCTCGGGGGTCTCGACCGGGGGCGCCGCGACCACCGTGTCCTCGACGGGACGCTCTAAGGTCGTGACCGCGCCGGCGGGCGTCTCTGACGAGGCCTGCGCGTCGTCAGCGCCCGCGAACCGCGCGTCGCCGCCGGGAAGGGGCGGCGGGAAGCGCCGCGAGCGCCGGGTCAGCGGGGCGACGAGCGCCGTGATCAGCAGCAGCGCGACGACGACGACGGCCAGGGCAATCCAGAGGTAGATCACCGCGTCATCCTCTCAGCCGGCAGCTCGGGCCGGGGCCACCCGGTCAGGTGGTGGGGACGGCGCTGCCGATGCCGGCCTGCCAGGCCGGCCACGCGGTGTTCCAGTCGCCGTAGCCGTCGCCGAGTTGCATCTTGTGCCCGCTGGCGTCCGGGTACTGGACGACGTCGCCGACAGTGAGGAAGTTGTAGAGCTTGATCGCGTCATCAGGGCGCAGGTTGGTGCACCCGTTGGACGAGTCGAAGTGGCCGATGTGATCGGCGCCGGTCGAGTCGCATCCCGCTGACACGTCGTTGCAGTTCCACGGTGCCGAGTGCAGGTACTCCCCGCCGTAGGTCAACCGCTGGGTGTACTTGACGTGCGCGTCGTAGTACCCGGGCCCGCGCATCGAGATGTCCCGGCCCTTCTCCATGATGACCTTGACGCCGTTGAGCGTGGGCGTCTTCGGTGCGCCGAGCGAGACCGGGAACTTGCCCCACAGCTTGCCGTCGCTCATCACCGTCATCGTGTGCGTCGAGTCGTCGACGGTGGAGATGTGCGCTGCACCCGTGGTGAAGTCCGAGGTCAGGCTGTCGTCGAAGCTCAGGCCCGGGCCGGCGGACAGGCCCTTGACGGGCAGATCCATGTGGATCTGTGCGTGCGCCGGCCAGTAGTTCTGCAGCCGGTAGTGGGCCTCCATCAGGTGACCGCTCGCCGGGTCGGAGTACTCGAAGTACCAAGCGCCTTTCGCCGGTGCTCCGTTCACGGTCACCTTGGTCGCCTTCTGGAACGCGACACCGCTGGTGAGCTTGACCTTGAACGACGCGATGATCGGCATCCCGACGCCCACCTGCGCCCCGTCGCTGATGTTGATCGAGACGTGTACGGGCGTCGTCGGTCCGGCCGGCAGGCTCGCCTTGGTGCTGCTGGGCGTGCCGGACGGCGCGGTGCTGCTCTGGCCGGCCGGGCGGGTGATCGTCTTGGTGCCGGTCGGCGTGCCCGCACCGCTCGTGCCGCATCCGGCGAGGATGAGCGCGGCACCGGTGATCAGCGCGAGGGCGCCCAACATCCGGCGAGGTCGAGGAAAGGTGCTCGGCTTCGTCACGGCCCCTACGGTATGCGACGCGGGCGGCACGCCCGCAGTCAGCTGACGCAATTCACAGCAGCTAGGCACCTTGTGCGACGTTTTGTCCGAGCGTCAGCCGGCGGCCGCTCCCACCGTTTCGCCGGCGTCGCGCAGCCGCTGACTGATCACCTGCGTGACGCCGTCGCCACGCATCGTCACGCCGTACAGGGCGTCGGCGATCTCCATCGTCCGCTTCTGGTGGGTTACCACGATGAGCTGGCTGCTGCTGCGCAGCTGCGCGACGAGTTCCAGCAACCGGCTGAGGTTGGTGTCGTCGAGAGCCGCTTCGATCTCGTCCAGGACGTAGAACGGGCTGGGACGGGCGCGGAATATCGCGACCAGCAGGGCGATCGCGACCAGCGAACGTTCGCCGCCGGAGAGCAGCGAGAGCCGCTTGACCTTCTTGCCCGGCGGCCGCGCCTCGACTTCGATGCCGCTCAGCAGCAGGTCGTCGGGATCGGTGAGCACCAGCCGTCCCTCCCCCCCGGGGAACAGCGTCTCGAACACAAGGGTGAATTCAGCTGCTACGTCGTGGTAGGCAGCGGCGAAGACCTCCAGGATGCGCTCGTCCACCTCGCGCACCACCGTCAGCAGATCGCGGCGGGTGGCCTTGAGGTCCTCCAGCTGGGTGGACAGGAACTGGTGACGCTCCTCGAGGGCGGCGAACTCCTCCAGCGCCAAGGGGTTCACCTTGCCGAGCAAGGTGAGGTCGCGTTCCGCGCGCGCTGCCCGTTTCTCCTGCGTGGGACGGTGAAACGGGCCGGGCCGCGGCGCGAGCACCTGCTCGCCGCGTTCGCATGCCTGCTCGTACTCGTCGGTCTCGGCGGCACTCGGCGGACACGGCTGATCGGGCCCGTACTCGGCGAGCAGCGCCTCGACCTCCACCCCGTACTCGGACGCCGCCCGGTCCTGGAGCGCCTCGATGCGCAGCCGCTGCTCGGCGCGCACGATCTCGTCGCGGTGCACGGCGTCGGTCAGGCGGGCGAGCTCCTCGCCGAGCTCGCGGCCGCGCGTCCGCACGGCGAGCAACTCCCCCTCGCGCACCACCCGCGCCTGGTGCGCGGCATCGCGCTCGCCGGTGGCGGCAACGAGCGACTCCCCGACGTGCGCGAGGATCCGCTGCGCCGCGTCGCGCACGCCGACGGCTACCAGCGCCCCGCGGGCACGGGCCTCGCGGGCAGCCTTCTGACGGCGCCGCGCGGAGCGCTCGAGTTCGGCTGCGCGTACCAGCTCCCCGGCCCGGCCGGCTGCTGCTCGAACCCGCTCCTCGCCGGTGCGCGCGGCCAGGCGCGCGTCCAGCTCGGCGTGCCGCGCCCGCTCGAGTTCGGCGTGCAGCGCGTCGCGTCCGGAGGTGTCCGGCTCGCTCGGGTCCGCGGCCTGCGCCTCGGCCAGCTGCAACCGCTGCTCGAGTTCGGACAGGCCGGCCAGATCGCGGTCACGCGCCTGCTCGGCGCCCGCCCGGGCGGTGTCCAGACGGTCGGCCTCCGCGGCCGCCGACCGGGCGCGCTGGCCTAGTTCGGCGAGCTGCTCGGTCACGGCGGACAGGCGCGCATCGGACTCGTGCAGCGCGTCGAGTGCCGTCGCGACCTCGGCCTGCCGCAGCCGCGCCAGGCGCGTCGCGTCCTCCAGCTCGGCGTGCAGCCGATCGTGGCGGGTGGCGGCGTGTGCCGCCTTCTGTTGCGCCTCCTCCACCGCCGCCCGGATCTCGATGGCGCTCGGCGCGGACGACGAACCGCCTACCGCCCAGCCGCTGCCCAGCACGTCCCCGTCGCGCGTCACGACGCGTGAGACGGCGCCGGCGAGGCGCCGCGCGGTGGCCAGGTCCTCGACGACCACGACACCCGCGAGGGCACCCTCGACGCTGGCCCGGTAGCGCTGCGGCGCGCTCACCACGTCAGCCGCCCACTCGAACGGGACGGCGAAGTCCACCGTCGCGCGCGCGGCCGTGGGTTGCTCCTCGCTGCCGACGACCAAGCCCGCCCGCCCGGCGTCCTGCGAGCGCAGCAGCTCGAACGCGGCCACCACGTCGTCCCAGGAGTCGACGGCGATCGCATCGGCCTGCGCGCCGAGCGCCGCGGCAACCGCGGTCTCGTAGCCGGGCCGCACGCTCAGCAACGCGGCCAGCGAACCGCGCACGCCCGGCAACCGGGCACCCTCCGCCAGCAGGGCGCCTGCGCCGTCCTTGCGGGTCAGGCCCAGGGCGAGCGCGTCGGCACGCGCCGTCCAGGTCGAGCGCTCACGTTCGGCCTCGCGTTCGGCGACCGCGAGCTCGCGCACCCGTGACTCGATCGCCTCGTAGGCGGCCACGGCGCTCTCGTGACGCTCGTCCAGGCTGAGCTCACCCTCGTCGAGCAACCCCACCTCCGACTGGACGCGAGCCAGCTCGGCCTCGGCGCTGGTCGCCCGGTCGCGGGCCTCGTTCGCCGCGCCGGACAGCCTGGTGATCTCGTCGGCCGCCGCCGCGGATCGGGTGCGCAGCGCGTTCACCTGCCCCGCGAGCGTGGCCAGTCCCTCCCGCCGGTCGGCGACGGCCCGCGCCGCGCCCACCAGGGCGCGCTCCGCGTCCCTCAGGCGGTGCTCGCACAGCTCGCGATGCGCGACGATCTCGGCCAGCGCCGCCATCGTCTCGTCGAGGTCCGCTTGCAGGCGGCGCTCGTCGGCCCGAGCCTGTTCCGCGTCGGCCTCCATCGCCGCGGGCTCGGGTCCGGTTCGTGTCTGCTCCGGCTCGGCAGCGAGGTGACGGGCCCGCTCAGCGGCCAGCGAGGCGGTGCTGCGGAAGCGTTCTTCGAGCGTGGAGAGGCGATACCAGCTCTCCTGCGCCTGCGCGAGCAGCGGCACGTCCGTGACCACCGCCTGCTCCAGTTCGCTCTCCGCCGCACGAGCCAGCCCCAGCTCCTGCTCGACCGTCGCGCGTCGCGAGCGGATCACCTGCTCGTCGGCGACGTCGCGGCTCAGCTCGGCCCGCAGGCTGGCCAGGTCGTCGGCCATCAGCCGCAGCCGCGAGTCGCGCAGCTCGGCCTGCACGCCGGCAGCGCGCCGGGCGATCTCGGCCTGCCTGCCCAGCGGCTTGAGCTGGCGGCGCAGCTCGTTCGTGAGGTCCGTGACGCGCGTCAGGTTGGCCTGCATCGCGTCGAGCTT
Organism: Jatrophihabitantaceae bacterium; assembly: GCA_051000395.1. Classification (GTDB taxonomy): domain Bacteria; phylum Actinomycetota; class Actinomycetes; order Mycobacteriales; family Jatrophihabitantaceae; genus JBPCOI01. The sequence goes on along the minus strand of JBPCOI010000027.1, from coordinate 70,555 downwards.
GCGCAGGGCTTTCTCCTTGCGCTTGCGGTGTTTCAGAACGCCGGCGGCCTCCTCGACGAATCCCCGGCGGTCCTCAGGACGCGCCTGCAACACGGTGTCGAGCTGCCCCTGACCGACGATCACGTGCATCTCGCGGCCGATCCCGGAATCCGACAGCAGCTCCTGGATGTCGAGCAGCCGAGCGCCCTCGCCGTTGATCTCGTAATCACTGGTGCCCTCGCGGAACATCCGGCGGGTGATCGAGACTTCGGTGTAGTCGATCGGCAGGGCGTTGTCGGAGTTGTCGATGGTGAGGGTGACCTCGGCGCGGCCCAGCGGCGGCCGCCCGGCCGTCCCGGCGAAGATGACGTCCTCCATCTTGCCGCCCCGCAACGCCTTGGCGCCCTGCTCCCCGAGCACCCAGGCGATCGCGTCGACCACGTTGCTCTTGCCCGACCCGTTCGGCCCGACGACGGCGGTGATGCCCGGCTCGAAGCGCAGCGTGGTGGACGAGGCGAAGGACTTGAAGCCCCGCAGCGTCAGCGCCTTGAGGTGCACGGGTCCCCCGGGATCAGCTCGATGGCTCGGCGCGCTCGCATGCGCGCGTCGGCAAGAACCTACAACCGAGGCGGCGGCCCGCGCCGGACTGCCGTGCCGTTACGGCTGGCCGATCAGGTGAGGACGGGTTCGGCGGCTGCTGCGATGCGATGCAGCTCGAGGTCGAGTTCGGTGCGGGTGCGCGCGCGCAACTCGGCGAGTTCGGACTCCAGCGCCGTCACGCGCCGGCGCAGCCGGGCGACCTCCGCGACGAGACTCTGCTCGTTGCCGCTGCCGACGTATCCCAGCAAGGCGCGTGCCATGTGGCGACCCTTCACTTCACCTGCGGACCCGGGTCGGTACTCGGGCCGTGCGCAGATCCTCCGCTTGGTGGACGCGGCGGGCAGCCGCGGTGCTCAGGCGGCGCCCCGCGCCCGCACGCAAGGGCTTACCGCCTCCTGATGGTCGCACCGAAGGCAACGAGCGGTCAACCGCGCGGAGGGCGCTGGCACGTCGGGCAGAAGAAGCTCGATCGGTTCATGAACGCCGCGCGCCGCACCGGCGTACCGCACCGCAGACAGGTCTCGCCTTCGCGTCCGTACACCGACAGCGACCGTTCGAAGTACCCGCTGCGCCCGTCGACGTTCACGTAGAGCGCGTCGAAGGACGTGCCGCCGGCAGCCTGCGCGTCGCTCAGGACCGCGCGGACCTGCGCCAGCAGCTCACCGACGGCGCCGCGGGAGAGCGTGCGTGCGCGGCGTTCACCGTGCAACCGGGCCCGCCATAGGGCCTCGTCGGCGTAGATGTTGCCGATCCCCGAGACCAGCGTCTGGTCGAGCAGGGACCGTTTCAGAGCGGAGTCGCGGCGCCGCAGCCGCAGGGCGAACAGGGCGTCGTCGAAGGCCGGATCCTTCGGGTCGCGCGCGATGTGCGCCACCTGTGCGGGTACGGCCTCCAGCGGCTGGTCGAGCGTCGGCACCAGGCGATCGAGCAGCATCCCGCCGAAGGTGCGCTGGTCGACGAAGCGCAGCTCGGGGCCGCCGTCGGCGAAGGCGATCCGGACGTGCAGGTGCCGCTCGACGGGCGCCGAGGGCGCCTCGACGAGCAGCTGGCCGCTCATCCCCAGATGGACGACCAGGCAGGTGTTCGGTACCGAAAGCGGCAGCCAGAGGTACTTGCCGCGCCGGTGCGCCGACTCGAACCGGGCGCCGTTCAGGCGCAGCGCCAGGTCGTCGGCGCCCGGGAGGTGACGGCGCACCGCGCGCGGATGGCGGACCTCGACCGCCGTCACCGTCCGCCCGAGCACCCACCGCTGCAGGCCGAGGCGGATGGTCTCGACTTCGGGGAGTTCGGGCACGGCGCGCTCAGGACGCTTCGACGTCGCGTGCGGTGATCGCCCGCCAGGCGGTCTCGGCGGCCGCCTGCTCGGCCTCCTTCTTGCTGCGTCCGACGCACGGGGCGAAGTTCGCGCCTGCTACCGCAGCGCCGGCCGTGAAGATCTTCGCGTGGTCGGGTCCCTCGGCGGAGATGACGTACTCCGGCACGCCCAGGCCGCGCTCGGCGGTGAGCTCCTGCAGGGTGGTCTTCCAGTCCAGTCCGACGCCGCTGTTCGCCGCGTCGTGCATAAGCGCGTCGAACAGGTCGTGGATCACCCGCGCGGCGCCCTCGACCCCGTGCTCGAGGTAGATCGCGCCCAGCACGGCCTCGACGGTGTCGGCCAGGATGCTGGGCTTGTCGCGGCCGCCCGTGGCCTGCTCCCCGCGTCCCAGCCGAAGGTAGATCCCGAGACCGTGCGGGCCGACACCGCGCGCGATGCCGGCCAGCGCCCGCATGTTCACGACCGAGGCACGCAGCTTGGCCAGCTTGCCCTCGGACAGGTCCGGATGGCTGCGGTAGAGCGAATCGGTGACGACCAGGCCGAGTACGGCATCGCCGAGGAACTCCAGCCGCTCGTTGTGCGGCGCACCACCGTGCTCGTAGGCGAAGGAGCGGTGCGTCAGCGCACGCCGCAGCAGCGCGGCGTCCAGCGAGATGCCGAGCGCGTCGGCGAGCTCGTTCTGGTCGGCCGGCTCGGTGGTGACAGGCAACGCGAGGCCGCTCAGACCGACAGGACCTGCTTGCCGTCGTACTGCCCGCAGTTCTTGCACGCGGTGTGCGGCAGCTTCATCCGCCCGCATGCCCGGTTCGGGCACACGACCAGCGTCGGCGCGCTCGTCTTCCACTGCGAGCGGCGAGCCCGGGTGTTGCTGCGCGACATCTTCCGCTTCGGGACGGCCACGACTACTCCTCGGTCGGTTCCACAGGTGGCTCGCCGGTGCCCTGCGCAGGTTCGACGAACGCTGCGAGCGCGGCCCAGCGAGGGTCGAGCACGTCGTGCGCGTGCCCCCTGGGCAGCTCATCGAGCCGCTGCCCGCAGGTGGGGCACAGGCCGCCGCAGTCCGGGTGGCACAGCGGGGTGAACGGCAGGCCGAGCACCACCACGTCGCGCACCACCGGCTCGATGTCGAGGTAGTCGCCGTCGACCCGGTGGACCTCGTCCTGCTCGCTCGTCTCGTCGGTCGTGCTGTCCGGGTAGGCGAACAACTCGCAGACGTCGACGGCCAGCTCCTCGGCGACCGGTTCGAGGCACCGCCCGCACTCGCCGCGCACCGCAGCGGTGACGGCGCCCGTGACGAGCACGCCTTCGGTCACCGCCTCGAGCCGCACGTCGACTGCGAGCGGGGCGCCTTCCGGCACCCCGATGAGATCAAGGCTGAGTCCCGCAGGCGCGGGAACACGACGCCGATGTGCACGCATCGCGCCGGCCTGCCGGCCCAGCTCCCGGACGTCGAAGACGAACGGGCTGCGCGGGTCGGCGCGCGGGGCGCCATGCTGCGTCGGTGTCGAGTTCTCAGGCATACGAAAAGGCCGTGATCGGGTTGAGGCCGCCCGCCAGCCTAGCCGAACTCGCGCCTCACGCCGAAATCGGGGACTCCCGATACTGCCCGGCCGAGGCTGCCGGGGTCCGCCGCTGGGCGAGGGCGAGGCGGCCCTGCTCGGCGGTGCTGGCCGCGCGCTCCGCGGTGGCGGCCAGTTCGGCGAGGGTGCGGTCGGCGTAGTCCTCGGCGTCACCGCTGAGCTTGAGGGCGTAGCGCTCCGCGTCGGCCCGGATGTCGGCGTCGTAGCGCTCGGCCTCGCCACGCATGCCGGCGTGGTACTGCTCGGCCTCGGCTCGCAGGTCTCGGTCGTAGGCCTCGGCGGTTGCGCGCAGCTCGGCGGCCGCCTGCGCGGCGGCCTGGTGCACACCGGTCGCGGACACCAGCGTGGCGTGCTCGGCCTTGCCGGCCTCGACGATCTCGTAGGCGCGCACCTCGGCGTCGTAGCCGAGCTGCTCAGCCCGGCGCGCGGCGTCGGCGAGTAGCGCGTCCACCTCAGCGGCGGCCTGCTCCCGCCGGGCGGTGGCCTCGGTGTAGGCGTCGTGCAGCATGCTGTCCCGGTCGGCGAGCACCCGGCGGGCCTGCTCCACCTCCGGCGGCAGCACCTCGCGTAGCTCGTCGAGCAGGTCGAGCAGGCGTTCGCGCGGCAGCACGCAGGACGTCGACATCGGCAGTGTGCGCGCTGTCTCGACCTGTTCGACGAGTTCGGTCAGGAGTTCGTCTGCCCGTCGCAATGACTGCTCGGTCATCCCGCTCACTCCCCTGCGCTACTCGGTGGCGCCGGCCCGATCGACGAGGCGCTTGAGAACGTTCGCCGGGACGAGCGCCGAGACGTCTCCGCCCCACTTCGCGATCTCCTTGACCAGGCTAGAGGCCAGGAAGCTGTATTCCGGGTTGGTGGGCATGAACAGCGTGTCGACGCCTGCGAGCCCGCGGTTCATCTGGGCCATCTGCAGCTCGTAGTCGAAGTCGCTCACCGCCCGCAGTCCCTTGACGATCACGGGGATGCCGTTCGCGCGGCAGTAGTCGACGACCAGGCCGTGGAAGGTGTCGATGCGGACGTTTCCGTATGCCGCGGTCACCTCCTGCAGCATGTCGTGGCGTTCGGTGACGCTGAACAGGCTGGACTTCGACTGGTTCACGAACACGGCGACGACGAGCTCGTCGTAGAGCTGCGCCGCCCGGCCGATGATGTCGAGATGGCCGTTGGTGACCGGGTCGAACGAGCCGGGGCACACGGCGCGGCGGACCGCATCGGTTCTCATCGTCGGCGACCGTACCAAAGCATTCCCTCGCCGTAGCGCTTGTGCTTGACCGCCTCCAGCTCCGGCGGCCAGCGCGGCTCGGGACCGCGGGCCGCCCGCTCGAGGACCACCACCGCGCCGTCGGCCAGCCAGCTGCCGCCCGCCAGGCTCGTGAGCAGCGCCGCGAGGTGCTCCTCGGTGAAGGCATAGGGCGGGTCGGCGAAGACCAGATCGAAGGGCACGTCCACGCCTGCGCCGACGAGATACACCGCTGCGGGACGGCGATGCAGCTCGGCGCCGTCGAGGCCCACCGTCTCGATGTTGCGCCGCAGGACCTCGCACGCAGACCGGTCGGACTCGACGAAGCAGACCGCAGCCGCGCCGCGCGAGAGCGCCTCGAGGCCGATGGCCCCGGAGCCCGCGAACAGGTCGAGCACGTGGGCGCCGTCGAGCTCGATCAGTCCGGCCAGGGAGTTGAACAGCGCCTCGCGGGCCCGGTCGGAGGTGGGCCGGGTGCCGCGTGCCGGCACGGCAAGGCGGCGGCCCTTGGCGGCGCCGCTGACGATCCTCACGTCTTGTCCAGATAGTCGCTTCGCTCGTCGGCAGCGAGCACGGCCAGCTCCCGGGCGAGCAGCGGATGCCCGGCCAGCTCGGGGTCGCGGGCGACCAGGTCGCTCGCCTCAGCCCATGCCGAGGCGATGAGGTCCTCGTCGCGCCGCAGCGACAGCAGCCGCAGCTGCGTGCGGCGCCCGGACTGGGCCGCACCGAGGATGTCGCCCTCGCGGCGCGTCTCGACGTCGAGGCGGGCCAGCTCGAACCCGTCGGTGGTTGCGGCGACGGCGTCGAGGCGCGTGCGCGCCGGTGAGCCCTCGGGCTGCTCCGTAACGAGCAGGCAGAGCCCCGGCGCCGCGCCGCGCCCGATGCGGCCGCGCAACTGGTGCAGCTGCGAGACCCCGAAACGCTCCGCGTCAAGCACCGCCATGAGCGTCGCGTTCGCGACGTCGACGCCGACCTCGACCACCGTCGTCGCCACCAGGACGTCGAGCCGGCCCGCAGCGAACTCCGCCATGGTGCGATCCTTCTCCTCCGCCGGCAGGCGACCGTGCAGTGCCGCGACGCGCAGCCCGCGCAGTGGGCCGGCGCACAGCATCGAGAGCGTGTCGAGGACGGCCAGCGGTGGGCGCGGCGTGGCCAGCTCGTCGGGCACCGGCACGTCGGCCGCGTCGGAGTCGTCGGCCGCATCGCCCGCTCCGGGCTCGTCCGCGCCGGGCTCGCCGCCGATACGCGGGCACACGACGTAGGCCTGATGGCCGGCGTCGACCTCCTCCCGGATGCGCTGCCAGGCGCGCTCGAGCCACGCCGGCTTCTCGGCCAACGGCACGACCGCGGTGGAGATCGGGGCACGGCCGGCGGGCAGCTCCGCGAGCGTGGACGTCTCCAGATCGCCGAACACCGTCATCGCCACGGTGCGCGGGATCGGCGTGGCGGTCATGACGAGCAGGTGCGGCGGCTGTTTCGCCTTGCCGCGCAAGGCATCCCGCTGCTCGACACCGAAGCGGTGCTGCTCGTCGACCACCACCAGCGCGAGCTCGGCGAAGCCGACGTGCTGCTGGATGAGCGCGTGGGTGCCGATCACGACCCCCGCTGCCCCTGCCGCCGCGTCGAGCAGCGCGGCTCGGCGCGCAGCGGCCGGCAGCGAGCCGGTGAGCAGCGCGACCCGCGTACCGAGCTCACCACCGCCCAGGCGCCCGGCCTGTCCGAGCGGCCCGAGCAGCGTCTCGACGGTCCGGGCGTGCTGCGCGGCGAGCACCTCGGTGGGAGCGAGCAGCGCCGCCTGCCCGCCCGCGTCGACGACCTGCAGCATCGCCCGCAGCGCCACGACGGTCTTGCCGGAACCGACCTCGCCCTGCAGCAGCCGGTGCATCGGGTGCGGCCGCGACAGCTCTTCGGCGAGCACCTCGCCGACGGCCACCTGCCCGCCGGTGCGTACGAAGGGCAGCTGGGCGTCGAAGGCCGCGAGCAGGCCGTCAGCCCGCGGCGGACGGGGCGTCGCGGGGTTGGCTGCCGCCGTGGCGCGCCGCTGAGCGAGTACCAGTTGCACCCGCAGCGCCTCGTCCCACTTCAGGCGGTGCTGGGCGGCGAAGTAGTCCGGCCGGGCGGCCGGGCGGTGGATGGAGCGGATCGCCGTGTCGAAGCCGACGAGCTGATGCCTGGCGCGCATCTCGGCGGGCAGCGGGTCGCTCAGCGGATCGAGCAGCGCGAGCACCTGGTCGACGGCACGTGAGATCGTCCAGGTGCGCAGGTCCTTCGTCGCCGGGTAGACCGGGATCAGCGCGCCGGCGTAGCCGTCGGCCTCGGACCGAGCGTCGGGGTCGTGCTCCTGCAGGATCTGGTAGTCGGGGTGGGTGAGCTGGCGACGCCGGTTGAACACGCCGACCCGGCCGGAGAACAGCCCCATCGTTCCCGGCTGCAGCTCCCGCTCGCGCCAGGTGCTGCGGCGGCCGAAGAAGACCAGCTGCAGCTCCCCCGTCCCGTCGCCGACCACGACCTCCAGCCGCAGGCCGGTGCCCTGTCCCCGCACTGCGCAGCGGCGCACCCTGGCCAGCACCGTGACGTCGTCGTCGATCCGCAGGGCCGCGAGGTCGGTGAGCTCGCCGCGCTCGGCCATGCGCCGCGGGTAGTGGCGCAGCAGGTCCCCGACGGTGCGCAGCCCGAAGGCCGCCTCCATCGGCTTGGCCGTGCGCCCGCCGAGTACCTCGGACAGCCGGGTGTCGAGGTCGGTCATTCGACGCCGATGATCAACGGGTAGTCAGGCTGGCCGCCTGCGTAGACGGCGACGTCGGTGAGCGGCGCGCGGTCGTGGACGTGGCCGGTGAGCAGGGCCCCCACGCCGGGCGGCGCCTCGGCCCCGACCAGCACGGTCATCAACTCCGCACCGACACCGAGCAGCCGGTCGGTGAGCGCGAACGTCACCGCGACCAAGCCACGTCCGATCTCGACCACCTCGCCGTCGATCAGGCCGAGCACGTCGCCGGCCTGGCAGATCCCGACAGATGTGAGCGACTCGCGCTTAGCGATCGTTACCTCCGCGAAGCGGGTAGCTGCCGCTGCCTCGGCCATCGCGACCACGTCGTCGTCGAAGCGTCGCGCCGGGTCGTGGACGGCCACCGCGGCCAGCCCCTGCACCGGCGAGCGGGTGGGCACCACGGTCACCCGGATGCCGTCGCCGCGAACCTGCTCGGCGGCCGCCTCCGCGACGCCGGTGACCCGCGAGGCGTTGGGGAGCAACACCACCTCGGCGGCGCCGGTGGCCCGCACCGCGGCCACCACCTCAGCAGTGGACGGGGTGTAGCCGATGCCGCCTTCGACGACGTGCACGCCCTCGGCCTCGAACAGGTGCGCCGTGCCCTCGCCCGGCGCGACCGCGACGACGGCGCTCCCGGCGCCGGCCGCATCACGGGCGGCGAGCTGCTCGGCGAAGTGCACGACGGTGATGCGCCGGGGACGACCGGTGTCCAGGCCGGCCTCGATCGCCGCGCCCACGTCGTTGACGTGCACGTGCACGTTCCAGACGTCCTCACCGGTGCCGACCACGGCCACGGAATCACCGAGGCGGCCGAGCTCGACCCGCAGCCGGTCGACGGCCGGCTCGGGGGCCTCCAGCAGGTACTGCACCTCGAAGCCGAAGTCCCCGCTGCCGCTCTCCCGGGCGGCCCGCAGCACGCCCGCGGGCCGCGCGGTGCGCACCGGCTGCGCGAGCCGGCTCTCCTCACCGGTCACCGTCGCGGCCAGCGCGTCGAGCACGAGCACGAGTCCGCGTCCGCCGGCGTCGACGACGCCCGCCCGCGCCAGCATGGGCAACTGCGCGGTGGTGCGCCCGAGCGCCTCGTCGGCTGCCGCGACGACCGCCGCGGCGAACTCGCCCAGCGAACGGGCCGCCCCGGCCGGGACGGCGTCGGCCGCAGCCCGGGCGACGCTGAGGATGGTGCCCTCTACGGGAGCGGCGACCGCGCGGTAGGCCTGCCCGACGCCGAGCACGAGCCCGGCGCGCAATACCTCGCTGTCACAGTCGGTGCGGGTACCCGCCGCGTCGGCCAGACCGCGCAGCAGCTGCGACATGATCACGCCGGAGTTGCCGCGGGCGCCCAGCACGGCACCGCGGGCCAGCGAGCGCAGGGCCGCGCCGGCGCCGGTCCCGGGTGCGTCGGTGGCCACGGCGTCGGCGGCCGAGCGCAGAGTCAGCACCAGGTTGGTGCCCGTGTCGCCGTCAGGGACGGGGAAGACGTTGAGCTCGTCGATCTCGACGCGATGCGCGGCGAGCGAATCGTGCGCCGTGATGCTCCAGCGGCGCACCGCGTCCGCGTCGAGCGCCTCCAGCACGTGCAACCCCCAGATTCGTCCCGGCTGGCCGCAGGATACTGGCCGCATGCACCAGCCGGAGCGCTGCGGACGGTAGCTCCGGTTTGGCCAGGGTCGCCGGCAGCCGTTAGACTCCTCCGGTTGCCCGCTGCACTATCGGGCGCCATCCGCACGTCCGGCGCGGCACCTCCGCGCGCCTGTCCGTCCCAGCCAGTCCAAGCACGTCCGAGCCAGTCCGAGCCGTTCAAGGAGGCCACCGTGGCCAGCGTCTGCGATGTCTGCGGTAAGGGGCCCGGCTTCGGCATGTCCGTCTCCTACTCCCACCACCGCACCCACCGCCGGTGGAACCCGAACGTGCAGAAGGTGCGGGCCCTCGTCGCTCCCGGCACGCGCCGGCGCCTGAGCGTGTGCACGTCCTGCCTGAAGGCCGGCAAGGTCACGCGCGGCTGAGACCGTGGTCTCCGCCGGGGGTTCAGCGGAAGTGCTCGTGACCGCCGACCGGCCAGCGGCGCCCGTCGACGCGCACCCCCTCGCCTTCGACGACCGCACCGATGACGCTCCACGCGGCCGATAGCTGCGTGTCCTTGCCGAACGTGGCGGCGAGCGCGTAGTCGTCACCGCCGGTCAGCACCCAGACCAGCGGGTCGACGTTGAGCGCAGCGCCTACCTCGCGCAGCTTCGCCGGCACGTCGACGCGCGCACCGGCGATCTCGACTCTGACGCCGCTCGCCTCGGCGATGTGGCCGAGGTCGGAGATCAGGCTGTCGCTCACGTCCGTCATCGAGGTCGCGCCGAACTCCGCTGCCCGCGGCCCTTCCGCGTAGGGCGGTTCGGGACGGCGATGCGCCGATACGACCTGTACCGGCGAGCGGAAGCCACGGCTGAGCACGGCTAGGCCGGCCGCCGCCCAGCCCAGCCGCCCGGCCACCGCCACCAGGTCGCCGGGTCGGGCACCCGCGAGAGTCACCGGTGCGCGTCCCTGCAGGTCGCCGAGCGCGGTGACGGCGAGCGTGATCACCTCCGCCGACGAGACGTCGCCGCCGGCCACTGCTGCGCCGGCCTGGGCGCACTCCTCACGCAGGCCGGCGACCAGGCCGTCCACCCAGTCGAGTTGGCAGGAGCCCGGGACGGCGAGGCCGACGAGCAGCGCGCTCGGCAGGGCACCCATCGCTGCGATGTCAGCGAGGCTGCGGGCGGCTGCCTTGTGGCCGACGTCGTTGGCCGTGGACCAGTCGCGACGGAAGTGACGGTTCTCGACGAGCAGATCGGTCGAGGCCACGACGCGCCCGTCCGGCGTCGCCACGACCGCAGCGTCGTCGCCGGGTCCGAGCAAGGTCGACGCCGACGGCGCCAGCCCGGCGGTGACCCGCTTGACAAGCCCGAACTCGCCGACATCCGAAACGGTGATGACCTCGCCCCTAACCGCGTCCACAGCTCCGCGCACCGTGCGCGACTGGCTGCGCTACGTTCATACCGTCCCGCCGATCCCGCAACGAGAGGACACGCGAGTAGTGAGCGAATCAGGTAAGCACGCAGCGAAGCGAGGACGGCGATGAGCGAGCTTGCGAGCGAATCAGGTAAGCACAGTCGCGGTGCAGCCTCATCGGCGCCCGCAGCGAAGCGAGGACGGCGATGAGTGTCAATGCCTACATCCTGATCCATACCGAGGTCGGTAAGGCCGCCGCCGTGGCCCGCGAGATCGGTGAGCTCGACGGCGTGACCAACGCCGAGGACGTCACCGGCCCCTACGACGTGATCGTGCGAGCCGAGTCCGAGACGATGGACGAGCTGGGCAAGCTGGTCGTCGCGAAGGTGCAGGGCGTCGCCGGGATCACGCGCACGCTGACCTGCCCTGTCGTGCACCTGTAGCGGAGCGTCCCGATCGATCCGATCCGTCGCCGCGCGGCCATCACCGCGACGGCCGTGACGCTGCCCGTCGTCGTCGTGCTCGTCTTCGCGATCGCGGCGCTGACTCACACCAGCTCCGCACCGCATCCGTCTGCATCGAACGCTCCCCCGCCGCCGATCACCGTGGCAGCGCCGCCCTCGAGCCCGGCGACCGAGGCGGCCTGCACCAAGGTCCTGGAACAGCTGCCGACGCAGCTGGACGGCCTCAACCCGCGCGTCGTGCACACCAACCCGTCCTCCCCGTTCGTGGTGGCCTGGGGAGACCCGGCGGTGGTGCTCAGCTGCGGCGTCGCCCGCCCGGGCGGCCTGAAGCCCGGCAGCGCCGAGTTCGTACCGGTCGTGGACGGCGTCGCGTTCTTCACGACAGACACCGGCGACAGGTACGTCTACACCACGATCGACCGCGCCGCCTACGTCCAGGTGAGCCTGCCGAAGTCGCGGGGCGCCGGTCCGCTGCCCCGCCTGGCGGACGCGATCGCCAGGGCGTTGCCCGCCGTCTGCGTCCCGCAGGCCGGCCCCGGCGAGACGCCGCCCGCGCCGAGCACGCTCTGCACCAACCGCAAGTAGGGCCACGGTTGTCTTCGTTGCCGTCGCACTCGGCGTGCCCGATGCTGACGCGGTGACATCGAGGATCCACAACATCACCGTCGACTGCGCCCGCCCGTACCAGCTCGCCGAGTTCTGGAGCGCCGTGCTGGGCAGGCCCGTCCATCCCGACAACGAGCCGCAAGACGACGAGGTCGGCGTGCCGCTGGACAACGGCGGGGAGTTGTTGTTCCAGCGCGTGCCCGAGGGCAAGCTCGTCAAGAACCGGGTGCACCTGTGCCTGCGGCCCGAGCAGCTGGCCGAGGACGAGGTGTCGCGGCTGAGCAACCTGGGCGCTCAGATGTCTGACGACCGGCGCATCCGGACGGCACGGGCTGGGCGGTGCTCAACGATCCGGAGGGCAACGAGTTCTGCGTGCTGCGCAGCGACTCGGAGATGGCCGCGCGCTGAGCCCGGGCCTTAGGGTCGGCGGATGGTCACCGCGTGGTCCCGGCTGTCGGCGGAGCGCCTGCGCGCCCTGTCCGGCCGTGAGCGCCTCGCGACGGCGCTGCTGGCCTGGGCAGCGGTCAACGTCCTGCTGGCGATACCGGGAGTGTTCCGCGGCCCGTCCAGCGGCGCGTGGCGGGCGGCGGCGGTCGCTTCGGCGCTCGTGTTGCTCGCGGCGTGGTTCGCCGGCGCTCGACGCGGCGGGTTCCCGTGGGCGTTCGCGATCGTCGAGGGCGCGCTGTTCGTCGTACTCGGCTCGCAGTTCACCGAACCCACCGAGCTGCTCGGCCCGCTCTACGGCGCGGTGCTGTTGCGCTCGATCTACGGGTCCGCCCGGCGCGTCGTGCTGCAGCTCGCCTGCTACGTCGCCGCGCTGGAGATCGTGGCGGCGCGGCACGCGTCGCTGCTGCCGGCCGGCGGCGTCCTCGGCTTGTGGACGTGGGCGATACCTGGCCTGCTCGTCGCCTGCGTGACGGTGCGAGTCCTGGCGTTCACGTTGCGCCGCGGCGAGCAGCGAGCCCTGCGCGACCAGGCGCTGGCCGCTGCCGGCAGAGACCTGCTGCGCGTCCAGTCGACCGCGCAGATCCAGCTCATCGCGGAGAGCGTCTGCGCCGCGATCCTGGGCCCGACGGCCAGGGCCGAGCTGACGGTGCGCAGCCGAACCGCGTCGCGCGAGAACCGCCTGGTGCTGCCGCTTCGCCCGGCGAACGACCACCAGCTCGCTCTCGTCGTCGACACCGCCGGGCCGGTACCAGGCGCCGTGCGCGACGCGCTGGACACAGCGGCGGCCATGCTGGTGCTTGCGTGGGACGGCGCGGCGTCGCACGCCGTGTTGACCCACCGGGCGACGCACGACCCGCTGACGCGCCTGGCCAACCGCACGCTGCTACTCGAGGCCCTGGACGCCGCGTACGCCGCCGCCCGTCCGGTGGCGCTGGTGTACCTCGACCTGGACGGCTTCAAGGCGATCAACGACCGCTACGGGCACGGCACCGGTGACGAGGTCCTGGCCGCCGTAGGCGAGCGCCTCGCGCGACGAGTGCGCGCCGACGATCTCGTGACCCGCCTCGGTGGTGACGAGATGGCGATCCTGCTGGCCGGGGTGGACGACCCGGGCAGCTGCGCGGCACGCGTGGCCGGCCTGCACGACGCCCTGAACCAGCGGGTGAGCGTCACTGGCGCGTCGCTGCACGTCTCCGCCAGCGTCGGCTGGGCGCTCAGCCGCGACTGCGACACGCCGTCGACGTTGCTGCGCCGCGCAGACACCGCCATGTACGAGGCGAAAGGGCGCGCCAGTGCTCCGCGCGTCCGCCCGCCGCGCCGGCTCGAAGGCGTCTGACGCGCCGGCGCTCGGAGCGGGCTCGGCTATTCCCGGACGAGGCCGCGGCGGGCGGCGCGGTCGGCGGCGCGCCCGAACGCGCTGACCAGTCCCTGCACGGCCAGCGGGCGCAGCCGCGAGAGCATCTCCACCACCTGCTCGTGGTCGAGCTCGCCACGCTGGTAGGGCCCCCAGATCGCCGTCACGAACACGTCCGTCAGGCCGGTGGCCACCGCGGTCGCGTGCTCGCCGATGAGCTGCGCGGAGTCGTGCAGCACGCTGGCTGGCACCGGCAGCCGCAGCAGCTCGACCGCGTGCCCGAGGATCGCCGGCGAGGCGCGGAACCCGTCCTCGCCGACGCGCTCCAGCGCGCCCACCTGCACCAGGTAGCCGATTTCCTCCTCGCCCACGCGGCGGCCCACGCGGCGCTCGAGCGCGGCCCGGTCCAGGTGCTCGCTCTGGTCGGGCAGCCACGGCGCGAGCACGGCCGAGTGCACCGCGTACTCGGCTGGCTGCGCGTCTGCCGGGATCCGCGCGAGCACCCGCTCGATGGCCGCCAGCGTGTAGCCGTGCCCTTGCAACGTGCGGATCAGTTCGAGGCGCATCCGGTGGCGCGCGTCGTAGTAGGCGACGCGCCCCCGGCGTTGCGGTGCCGGCAGCAGGCCTTCGCTTGCGTAGAAGCGGACCGTGCGTACCGTCATGCCGGTACGCGCGGCGAGTTCGTCGACGGTGAACTCGTCGCCGTCAGCCCGCGCAGCCGTCATGAGCGCGAGGGTAGACCAATCACACAGTCACTGGCTCTTGACAACTGTGACAGTGCTACTGGCAGGATCGGGGCATCTCCTTGGCCATTCGACCGAGCGCATCTGTGGAGAGAATATGACTGAAGCATTTGTCTACGACGCCGTCCGCACCCCGCGCGGGCGCGGCAAGAACACCGGGTCGCTGCACGGCACCAAGCCCATCTCGCTCGTCACCGGGCTGATCGAGGAGGTCCTCGCACGCAACCCGGGCCTGGAGCGCGACCACGTCGAGGACGTCATCCTCGGTGTCGTGTCCCCTGTCGGCGAGCAAGGCGCCGACATCGCCCGCACTGCCGCGCTCGCAGCCGGCTTCGAGAACTCGGGCCCGGGCCTTCAGCTGAACCGGTTCTGCGCGTCCGGCCTGGAAGCAGTGAACATCGCCGCGCAGAAGGTGCGCTCCGGCTGGGAGGATCTGCTGTTCGCCGGCGGCGTCGAGTCGATGTCGCGCGTGCCGATGGGCTCAGACGGCGGCCCCTGGGCGATGGACCCGCAGACCGCCTACGACACCAGCTTCGTGCCGCAGGGCATCGGCGCCGACCTCATCGCGACGATGGAGGGCTTCAGCCGCGAGGACGTCGACACCTTCGCCGCCGAGTCGCAGACGCGGGCTGGCAAGGCGATCGCGGACGGCGCATTCAGCCGGTCGGTGATCCCGGTGCGCGATCTCAACGGCGAGGTGGTGCTCGACCATGACGAGTTCCCGCGGCCGGGCACCACGCCGGAAACGCTCGGCGCGCTCAAGGCGTCCTTCGCCGGGATCGGCGAGATGGGCGGCTTCGACGCCGTTGCGCTGCAGAAGTACCACTGGGTCGAGAAGATCAACCACGTCCACTCGCCCGGAAACTCCTCGGGCATCGTGGACGGCGCGTCACTGATGGTGATCGGCAGTGAGAAGGCCGGCACGCAACTGCAGCTCACCCCTCGCGCGCGCATCGTCGCGACCGGCGTCGTGGGCAGCGAGCCGACGATCATGCTCACCGGCCCGGCTCCGTCCGCCCGCAAGGCCCTGGCCAAGGCGGGGCTCTCCGTCGAGAACATCGACCTGTTCGAGGTCAACGAGGCGTTCGCCGCGGTGGTCATGAAGTTCATGAAGGACCTCGCCGTCCCGCATGAGTTGGTGAACGTCAACGGCGGCGCGATCGCGCTGGGTCACCCGCTCGGCGCGACGGGCGCGATGATCCTCGGCACGTTGATCGACGAACTCGAACGCCGCGACCTGCGCTACGGCCTGGCCACGCTCTGCGTCGGCGGCGGCATGGGCGTGGCGACGATTGTGGAGCGAATCTGATGCCGAGTGACACTCGTGGAGCGAGCATGAGCACTGACACCAACACCATCCGCTGGGAGCAGGACACCGACGGCGTCGTCACGCTGACGCTCGATGACCCCAGCCAGCGCGCCAACACCATGAATGTGGCCTACCGCGAGTCCATGAAGGCGGCGATCGAGCGGCTGTACACCGAGAAGGACTCGGTCACCGGCGTGATCATCACCTCGGCGAAGGACACGTTCTTCGCCGGTGGCGACCTGCGGCTGCTGAGCCAGGTCACCGACGAGAACGCCGCCGAATTCGCCGCGGGCGTCACCGAGATCAAGGCCGACCTGCGCCGCTTGGAGACGCTGGGCAGGCCGGTGGTCGCGGCGCTCAACGGCGCGGCGCTCGGCGGTGGCCTGGAGATCGCCCTGGCCTGCCACTACCGGATCGCGCTCGACAACCCCAGGTCGCAGTTCGGCCTGCCGGAGGTCACCCTCGGTCTACTGCCCGGCGGCGGCGGCGTCACCCGGATCACCCGGCTGCTGGGCATAGCCGACGGGCTGATGAAGGTGCTGCTGCAGGGCACCCGCTTCAAGCCCGCGCAGGCATTGGAGACCGGCATCGTGGACGAACTGGCCGCGACGCCGCAGGAGATGCTCGACCGAGCCCACGCCTGGATCAAGGCCAATCCCGAAGCCGTGCAGCCGTGGGACGCGAAGGGCTACCGGATGCCTGGGGGCGTCCCGTCCAACCCGAAGCTCGCAGCGGTGCTGCCCGCCTTTCCCGCCAACCTGCGCAAGCAGCTCAAGGGCGCGCCGATGCCGGCGCCGCACCACATCATGTGCGCCGCAGTCGAGGGCGCGAACGTCGACATCGACACGGCGTTCGCGATCGAGGGCCGCTACTTCGTCGACCTCGCCCGCGGGCAGGTCGCCAAGAACATGATCCAGGCGTTCTGGTTCGACCTGAACGCGATCAACGGCGGCGGTTCGCGCCCGGACGGGTTCGAGCCCCGTCCGGCGAGGAAGGTCGCCGTGCTCGGCGCGGGCATGATGGGCGCGGGAATCGCCTACGTCAGCGCCCGAAACGGCATGGACGTCGTGCTCAAGGACGTCTCGCTCGAGGCGGCCGAGAAAGGCAAGGACTACTCCCGCAAGCTGCTGGACAAGGCGATCTCGCGCGGCAGGTCCACTGAGGCCAAGCGCGAGGAGGTGCTCGCCCGTATCACGCCAAGCGCCGACTACGCCGACCTGGCCGGCTGCGACCTGGTCGTGGAGGCGGTCTTCGAGAAGGTCTCGCTCAAGCAAGAGGTGTTCGGCGAGACCGAGCCGATCGTCGCGTCCGACGCGTTGCTCGGATCGAACACGTCCACCCTCCCGATCACCGGGCTCGCCGAGGGCGTGCAGCGCAAGGGCGACTTCATCGGCCTGCACTTCTTCTCTCCCGTCGACAAGATGCCCCTGCTGGAGATCATCCGCGGCGAGCAGACCTCCGACGAGGCGCTGGCCCGCGCGCTCGACTACGCGGCGCAGATCAAGAAGACCCCGATCGTCGTCAACGACAGCCGCGGCTTCTTCACCTCGCGGGTGATCGGGACGTTCGTCAACGAGGCGCTGGCGATGCTCGCCGAGGGCGTCCATCCGGCGAGCATCGAGCAGGCCACGACGCAGGCCGGCTACCCGGTCGGGGCGTTGCAGCTCGCCGACGAGCTGAACATGGAGCTGTTCCTGAAGATCCGCGACGAGACCCGCGAGGCGGCCTCGGCAGAGGGCCGCGAGTACCCCCGGCACCCTGCGGAGGCGGTCGTGGAGAAGATGGTCGAGCTCGGGCGCCCCGGTCGCCTGCGCGGCGCCGGCTTCTTCGACTACGACGAGAGCGGCAAGCGCACCGGGCTGTGGCCCGGGCTGGCCGAGACCTTCCCGGTGCAGGGCGATCCGGCGGCGGTCGATCTGCACGAACTGCAGGAGCGCATGCTCGTGATCGAGGCCGTCGAGTCGGCGCGCTGCGTGGAGGAGGGCGTGATCGAGCAGAGCGCCGACGCCAACATCGGCTCGATCATGGGCATCGGCTTCCCACCCTGGACCGGAGGTGTGCTGCAGTACATCAACGGCTACCCGGGCGGCATCGGCGCCTTCGTCGCCCGCGCGGACGAGTTCAGCGAGAAGCACGGCGAGCGCTTCGCCCCGAACCCGCTGCTGCGCAAGAAGGCCGAGAACGGCGAGAAGTTCTGACCCCGTCCGCGCGCCCGTCCCGTCCCGAGATTGAAGGGTAGAGGCGGATGGCTGGACCGCTCGCCGGGGTGCGCATCCTCGAGCTGCCGGCCATCGGGCCGGTGCCCTTCCTCGGCATGCTGCTCGCCGACCTCGGCGCCGAAGTGGTGCGCATCGACAAGCTGCCCGGGAGCGCCGACATGTTCAGCGGCCTGCCGGGTGGCCCGCTCGGGCGCGGGCGCCGCTCGATCGGCCTCGATCTGCGCAAGCCCGGTGCGGCCGAGGTGGTGCTGCGCCTCGCCGAACGCTGCGACGCGCTGATCGAGGGCTTCCGTCCGGGAGTCGCGGAGCGGCTGGGGGTCGGGCCCGACGCCTTGCACGCGCGCAATCCGCGCCTCGTGTACGGACGGATGACCGGCTGGGGCCAGACCGGGCCGCTGGCCGCGACGGCGGGGCACGACATCACCTATCTCGCGATTTCCGGCCTGCTGCACGGCATCGGAGCGGCGGACGGGCCGCCGGTCCCCCCGATCAACTACGTCGCGGACTTCGGCGGCGGCTCGATGTTCCTGGCCACCGGGCTGCTCGCCGCGCTGCTGCATGCCCGCGCCACCGGCGAGGGTCAGGTCGTGGACGCGGCGACGACCGAGGGCGCCGGTTACCTCGGCTCGATGACCCGCACGTTTCTCGCCGCCGGCGGCTGGACGGACGAGCGCGGCGCGAACCTGCTCGACGGGGGCGCGCCCAACTACCGCTGTTACGAGTGCTCGGACGGTCGCTATATCGCCGTCGGCGCGCTGGAACCGCAGTTCTGGGACGCGCTCGTCGGCGGGCTCGGCCTCGACGCAGCGAACACGCCGTCGCCCTACGACCGCGCGCGGTGGGCCGAGTGCATCGCGCTGCTGGCCGCCACCTTCCGGACCAGGACCCGCGACGAATGGGCCGCGGTGTTCGAATCCCTCGATGCATGCGTGGCTCCGGTACTGAGCCTGGCCGAGGCACCCGATCATCCACACAACCTCGCGCGGGCCGCCTACACCGAGCTTGCGGGCACGACGCTGGCCGCGCCGGCGCCGAAGTTCTCCACGACACCCGGCCGTGTCGGACCCCTGACCGAGGTCAGCGGCGACAGCTCGGCGTTGCTGCGCGAGCTCGGCTTCAGCGCAGCGGAACTGGACGCGCTTCGCGCAGCTGGCGCGATCGACTGAGCTGATCGCGGGACGGGACAGCGCCACGGCTGAGTTGATCGCGCGACGGGACGCCGCCGCGAGCCAATGCTCGAACCCGCCGCCGCGCGGCCAGCGCCACGGCGAACGGCCAGCAGATCTGCACGCTGGAGCTGAGCCGCTCGGCCAGTCCCAGCGCGTCGCCGTGCCGCGTCTCGGCGACCAGCCAGAGCAGCAGTACGGCGAACACCGCCGTCACGAG
The DNA here is from genome assembly GCA_051000395.1 of Jatrophihabitantaceae bacterium. Classification (GTDB taxonomy): domain Bacteria; phylum Actinomycetota; class Actinomycetes; order Mycobacteriales; family Jatrophihabitantaceae; genus JBPCOI01. The sequence goes on along the minus strand of JBPCOI010000027.1, from coordinate 51,567 downwards.
GACCGATGCGCGCACACCGAGCACCGCAGAACCCGCCCACTGCAGCCGTCCGACGAAGGCCGGCCAAGCCGCGATCGCGACCGCTCCCACCGCGGTGCACGCCACGTGCCGCACCGTGGAGCCGTGCGCCGGCTCCGGGAACGCGGCGACGCCCAGCGCCGCCAGGCCCGCGACGACGAGCACGATCCGGGCGGCGGGACGCAGGCAGCGCAGCCCTGTCGCGGTGACCAAGTGCAGCAATCCGACCACGACCAACGCGGAGGTCATGATCCAGCGGTGCGCGCCGCCGTGTCCGGCCAGCACGCTGACCGTCTGCCGCATCGGGCTGTAGCCGACCGGCTGCACGGCATCCGCGAGCAGCCAGCCGCCGATCAGCAGGACCGGCGAGGCGGCGGCAGACAGCAGCGCCCAGCCGGGGACTCGGGTCGCAGCAGCCACTGCCGTGTCTCCCGTTCACTCGCACCAGCCGCGAGGGCGGGGCAGGTCCAGGTGCAGCAAGGCTGTTTCGAGCCACGGTCGGACGCGATACCCGAGACTTCCCCGCGCCACGGCCCACCAAACCGCTACCCGTGCGCGGGTGTCGGGCTGGCGTCGACGTCCGCAGTGGGTGCGCGCCGCGCCCGCCTGCGCAGGATTGCGAACCCGATCCACGAGCCCAGCACGACGACGCCGACGGCCGCCTGCGCGGCCATCCGCTCACCCTGCGGGTAGAACGTCCCTCGGACGTAGGTGTCGATGAAGCCGGCGCCGAGGCGGCGCTGCCCGGCGTGGGCACGGAACACGTTCTGGAGGGCGGTCAGCGGGCAGTCCACGCGCACCACGACGATCAGGAACGCCCACCCGGCGGCGAGAGCATGCAGCCAGATCGTCCACGGCCAGCGCCACGCCAGGAATCCGCCCGCGATCAGGTACGCGAGGAAACCGAAGTGCACGAGCACGACCGCGTCGCCCGCCCACCGCCAGGGCGTCATCTGCGCCACCGCTCGGCTCTCGTGGTGCCCGACACCGCTCCGCCTCCTCGACGCCTTCCTGCGTGCCGTACCCAGCCGGGTGCGGCAAGTACCGCCGGGGCCGCGCACCAGCGCGCCGCACCGCCTTAGGATGACGGCGTGGCTAGACGTCAAGTGCCGAGCATCCTGGCGAAGCTGACGCGCCACGGCGGGATCTCACTGCCGGCGCCCTTGCGTCACCGCTGGGAGGTCGACTGGGTGCTGATCGAGGACCACGGTAGCCACGCCGTCATCCGCCCCGTCGCCGATCCCGAGGACAACACCGTCCCGTTCGCCCGCACGCCGCGGTCCAGGGGCCCCTACATCGGCCCCTGAGGTCCGGTGGCGCTCACCCGGCGCCCCTACGCACGGCGGCCGCGACGAGCCGGTCGACGAGCGCGGGGTAGTCGACGCCCGAGGCCGCCCACATCCGCGGGAACATCGAGATCTCGGTGAAGCCCGGCATCGTGTTCACCTCGTTGACGACCACGCCGCCGTCCGGCGTCACGAAGAAATCGACGCGCGACAGCCCGGCGCACCCGAGCGCGACGAACGCGCGACAGGCAGCGTCCTGCAACCGCTCGGTGACGCCGGCGGGCAGCCGCGCGGGCACGTCGAACTCGCAGGCGTCATCGAGGTACTTGGCCTCGAAATCGTACCAGTCGTGACCCCGGACGACGCGGATCTCGGCTGGCACGCTCGCGACGGGGCGACCCGAGTCGTCCTCGAGGACGCCGCACTCGACCTCTCGGCCGGTGACCGCGGCCTCCACCAGGACCTTGCTGTCGTGCTCGAACGCGCTCGCCACGGCGTCCGGCAGGTCCGCCCACGCGCGGACCTTGGTGATGCCGACGCTGGAACCGGCGCGGGCCGGCTTGACGAACACCGGCAGGCCGAGGTGCTGCAGGTCGACCGTCGAGACCTCCTCGGGCCGGCGGATCACGGCGTAGCGGCCCACGTCGAGTCCTTCGGCGCCCAGCAGCTTCTTGGTGAACTCCTTGTCCATCGCGGCGGCGCTGGCGAACACGCCGGGGCCGACGTAGGGGACGCCGGCCATCTCCAGCAGGCCCTGGATGGTGCCGTCCTCGCCGAATCGTCCGTGCAGGACCGGGAAGACGACGTCGACGGACTCCAGGACGCGCACGCCGGCCCCGGGTTCGACGCTCACCAGTCCGGCGGCGCTGGGATCGCCCGGCAGCACGACCGCGGTGCCGGTGCGGACCTGAGGCAGCACGCGGCCGCTGATGCGCAGCGCCTCGGGATCGGCCCCGGTCAGCATCCAGGCGCCGGCCGGCGTGATCCCCACCGGCACCACGTCGTACTTCGCCGGGTCGAGCGCCGCGATCACGCTGCCTGCAGACAGCACCGAGATGCCGTGCTCGCTGCTGCGACCGCCGTAGACGACGGCAACCCTGATTCGGCCCACGGAACGCGACCCTACCGAGGCGCCGGCGTGCAGCGGCTGCGGAAACGCCCGCTCGGGCAGACTAGATCTCGCTCTTGACCGAGCGCGACATGAGCCGGTCGAGCATGTCCGGTGGGGTGAGGCCACGGAAGCACACGGCCTCGACGGCCTGCGTGATCGGGACGTCCACGTCGTGGTGCTGGGCCAGCTCGAGCACCGAGCGACACGACTTGACGCCCTCGGCCACCTGGCCGTGGGTGGCCTGTTGCGCCTGTTCCAGTGAGTCCCCGCGACCCAGCCGCTCGCCGAAACCGCGGTTGCGCGACAGCGGCGAGGAGCACGTCGCCACGAGATCGCCGAGGCCGGCCAGGCCCGCGAACGTCATCGGATCCGCCCCCAGCTCCGAGCCGATCCGCGCCGTCTCCGCCAGGCCCCTGGTGATGATGGAGGCGATCGTGTTGTCGCCGAAACCCATGCCCCGGGCGATGCCGCTGGCCAGAGCGATCACGTTCTTGACGGCGCCACCGAGCTCGCAGCCGACGACGTCGGTGTTCGTGTACGGGCGGAAGTACGGCGCGCTGCACGCCCGCTGTACCGCTCGTCCACGCTGTTCGTCGACGCAGGCGATCACGGTAGCGGTGGGCTGCTCCCGCGCGATCTCCAGCGCGAGGTTCGGCCCCGAGACGACGGCGATGCGATTGGGCTCGGCGCTGGCTACCTCGGCGATCACCTCGCTCATCCGCTTCGTCGTGCCGAGCTCGACGCCCTTCATCAGGCTGACCAGCGTCGCGTCGCCGGGCAGCAGCGGCGCCCATTCGGTGAGGTTCTCGCGCAGGGTCTGCGACGGGATGGCGAACGCGACGAACTCGGCACCGTCGAGCGCGTGGACGGCATCGTGGGTGGCGCCGAGCGCGTCGGGCAGCGCGATGTCGGGCAGGTAGTCCTCGTTGCGGTGCGTGGCGTTGATGCGCTCGGCCAGTTCCGGGCGCCGCGCCCAGAGGACGACCTCGTTGCCGGCGTCGGCCAGCACCTTCGCGAACGCGGTGCCCCAGTTGCCCGCGCCGAAGACAGCCGCCCTCACGCCGGAGCCGCCGTCATGCGGCGTCGCCGGGGCGCTCGGCCGGGTTCGGCCACCGGAACAGCTCGCCGTCCGGCGCCGGCACGCCGCGCAGCGCGGCGACGTCCTCGCGCAGCCGGCGCACGATCACGTCGGTGAACTCGTGCAGCGTCGCGGCGTCGGCCGCGCGTCCGCGAAAGGCCGACAGGTCCACCGGCGAGCCGACGCACAGCACGTGCTGCGGCCGCGGGACGAGCTTGATCTTCTTGCGGTACAGGTCGATCTGGTGCTGCACGCCCCACTGCGCGACCGGGATGACGGGCACCTCCGGCGCGAGCATGGCCAGGCGAGCCGCCCCGGTCTTGCCGGCCATCGGCCAGCCGCCGGGGTCGCGGGTCACGGTCCCCTCCGGATGGAGCACGATCATGCCGCCCTGCCGCAGCGCCTCGACCGCAGCCGCCAGCGACGTGCGGGCATCGGTCGAGCCGCGCTTGACGGGGATGTGCCCCATCGCCCGCATCGCCGCGCCCACCACGGGCACGTCGAAGATCGTGTCCTTGGCGAGGAAGCGCGGGCGCCGCGCGCCGTCGATCACCATCTTGGCGACGAGGAACGGGTCGACGTGCGAGACATGGTTGACGACCACGATCGCCGGCCCCTGCTGCGGCAGCCGGTCCAGGTGCAGGTAGCGGACCTTCACCAGCACGGAGAACGGCACGTACAGAACCGCGATGACGAAACCCCAGACCGGCCCGAGCTCCTCCCCGTAGCCTGGCCTGCGCAGCTTCACCGTCCTCGGCACCGCGGCTTCCCCTCGTCCTCGTCGGGCAGCGATCCGCTGTGCAGTCTGCCGCATGCCCGGCCCGCTCCGGCGCGCGTTCCTAGAATCACCGGTGTGCAGTGGACGGTGGTGATACCGGTGAAGGCACTGCCCGGCGCCAAATCCCGCCTGCTCGCGGCCACCGCGGACCGTGCGGCGCATCACCGCCTCGTGCAGGCCATCCGCGAGGACACCCTGGCCGCTGCCCGTGCGGCCTCGGACGTGGCACGTGTCGTGCTCGTGGCCGATCGTCCGGGCGCGCTGTCCGGTGCCGGCGTGAGCATCGTGCAGAGCGCGCCGGGTTTGAACCCGGCGCTGCGCGAGGCCGCCGGCTACGCCGCTGCCCGCTGGCCCGCGGACGGCGTTGCGGCCCTCGTCGGTGACCTGCCGGCCCTGCGGCCCGAGGAGCTGACGGCCGCCCTGCGCGCGGCGGCGGCCCACCAACGGTCCTACGTCGCGGACGCGGACGCGACGGGCACCACCCTGCTCGCGGCGTTGCCGGGACACCCGCTTCGCCCGCGCTTCGGCGCCGGCTCGGCGGCCCGGCACGCCGTCGACGCCGTCGCGCTGTGCGCCGGTCCCGGGCTGCGCCGGGACGTGGACACTGCCGCCGACCTGCGCTCGGCCGCCTCGGCGGGGCTCGGGCCCGCCACCTCGGCGGCGCTCGCCGCGAGCATCGAGACACCTGCCGTTCACCTCGACCCGGCATGATTGGGCGATGAGCCGCGACGCGATCCGCACCTTGCGCCCACGCCGCGCGACGTCGCCGTGACCCGGGTCGAGGTGGCCCGCGGCGCCGGCGCCCGCGCACCCCTCGACCCGTCCGAGTCCGTCCTCACCGTCGACCCGGACGGGCGGTCCGACACTGGCGCGGACCTGCCGCCGCACCGCTTCGGCAACCGCGAATTGTCGTGGCTGGCGTTCATCGAACGGCTGCTCGAACTCGCCGAGGACGACGGGCAGCCACTGCTCGAACGGGTGAAGTTCCTCGCGATCTTCGCGAGCAACCTCGACGAGTTCTACATGGTGCGCGTGGCCGGGCTCAAGCGCCGCGCGGACCTCGGCCTGGAGGTCACCTCGCCGGACGGGCTGAACCCGCGCGAGGTACTGGCCACGCTGGCCGAACGGATCCGCGACCTGGCCCAGCGCCACGCCCGTTGTTTCCGCGAGGTCGTCGGACCTGCCCTGGCCGAGAACGGTATCCACCTCCGCCGCTGGGACGCGCTGGACGAGGAGGAGAAATCCCGTCTCGGCGAGTACTTCGGCGCGAAGGTCTTTCCGGTGCTGACACCGCTGGCCGTCGACCCGGCGCACCCTTTCCCCTACATCTCCGGGCTCTCACTCAACCTCGCCGTGCTCGTGCGCGATCACGACGGCAGCGCTCAGCGCTTCGCCCGCGTCAAGGTCCCCAACAACGTGCCGCGCTTCGTGGTCGTCTCGCACAGCGCCAGCGAGGTGGAGTACCTGCCGCTCGAGGATCTCATCGCGGCGCACCTGGCGATGCTGTTCCCCGGCATGGAGGTCGTCGAGCACCATCTGTTCCGGGTGACCCGCAACGCCGACTTCGAGGTCGAGGAAGACCGCGACGAGGACCTGCTGAAGGCCCTCGAGCGCGAACTGATGCGCCGTCGCTTCGGCCCGGCCGTCCGCCTCGAGGTCACCGACGAGATCGACGAGCAGGTCGTGGACCTGCTGGTCAGCGAGATCGACGTCGAGCCCGAGGACGTGCTGCACGTGCCCGGGCTGCTCGATCTGACCGCACTGTGGCAGGTGTACGACATCGACCGTCCGGCGCTCAAGGAGCGGCCGTTCGTGCCGGCCACCCATCCCCGCTTCGCCGAGGGCGAGACGCCCAAGTCCGTCTTCGCCACGCTGCGCGATGGCGACGTCCTCGTGCACCACCCGTACGAGTCCTTCGCCACCAGCGTGCAACGCTTCATCGAGCAGGCGGCGGCGGACCCGCACGTCCTCGCGATCAAGCAGACGCTCTACCGCACCTCCGGCGATTCCCCGATCGTCGACGCGCTGATCGACGCAGCCCAGGCCGGCAAGCAGGTCGTCGCGCTCGTCGAGATCCAGGCCCGCTTCGACGAGCAGGCCAACATCAAGTGGGCACGTGCGCTGGAACGCGCGGGCTGCCACGTCGTCTACGGCGTCGTCGGGCTCAAGACGCACTGCAAGACCGCGCTGGTGGTGCGCGAGGAGGCCGGCCAGATCAGGCGCTACGCGCACATCGGCACCGGTAACTACCACTCCAAGACTGCGCGCCTCTACGAGGACCTCGGGCTGTTCACCGCCGACGAGGACGTCTGCGCCGACCTGACCGACCTGTTCAACGTGCTCACCGGCTACTCGCTGCAAACCGACTACCGCGCGCTGCTCGTTGCGCCGCAGCGGCTGCGATCCGGGCTGATCGAGCGTATCGAGCGGGAGGTCGAACACGCCCGAGCCGGGCGCGCCGGGCGAATCCAGTTCAAGACCAACCACCTCGTCGACGAGCAGACGATCGACGCGCTCTACCGCGCCTCGCGTGCCGGCGTGCGCATCGAGCTGCTGGTGCGCACGTTCTGCACCATCCGCGCCGGCGTCGCCGGCCTGTCGGAGAACATCTCGGTGCGTTCGATCCTTGGTCGCTTCCTGGAACACTCGCGCGTCTACTACTTCGACAACGACGGCGACCCGGAGTACTGGATGGGCTCGGCCGATCTGATGCACCGCAATCTGGACCGCCGCGTCGAGCTGCTCTGTCAGGTGTCCGACGCGCAGGCCCGCACCCAGCTGCGGGAGTTCCTCGATGCCGCGTTCGCGCCGGACACCGCCGCCTGGCACCTGCAGCCCGACGGCGCCTGGGTCCGCTCGGGCGGGCCGTCCCGGGTCAACCTGCAGGAGCTGCTGATCAAACGTCTCGCCGGCCGCGACGAGTAGCCAAACCGTGCGTGCTTACGCGAGCGAGCAGCGCGCTCACCGGCAAGCGGAACCCGCGGGTGTGGCCGCGGCCGGAGGACTGGTCTGGCGGATCCGGAGCGGCGAGGTCGAGGTAGCGCTGGTCCACCGCCCTCGCTACGACGACTGGACGCTGCCGAAGGGCAAGCTCGCAACCGGCGAGTCGGAGCTGGCGGCCGCGGTGCGCGAGGTCGGCGAGGAACTCGGCGCGTCCGTCGCGGTGTCGTGGCGGATCGGGCGGGTGAGCTACGACGTCGACGGGGCACGCAAGTCGGTCGCCTACTGGCTGATGCGCTACCTGGGCGGGGAATTCTCGCCCGGTGCCGAGGTCGATGCGATCGCGTGGCTGCCACCTCGGCACGCGCGCGAGCGGCTGAGCTATCGCGGCGACCTCACCGTCCTCGCCGACTTCGCTGCCTCACCCCTGCCCGACTCGGTGGTCGTGCTCGTCCGCCATGCCAAGGCCGGCAAGCGCAGTTCGTGGCCCGGTGCCGACGCGCTGCGTCCGCTCGACGCGGTCGGTGAGCAGCAAGCCCGCCGCCTCGCGGGCCTGCTCGCCCTGTTCGCGCCTGACCGGATCGTCGCCGCGGACCGGACGCGGTGCGTCCAGACCGTCGAGCCACTGGCCGACGCGCTGCAGCTGCCGGTGCTGGTGGAGCCGGCCTTCGACGACGAGTCCTACCTCGCGGCACCGGCTACGACGCAGACCGCCCTGCTGACGCTGGCGAAACCCGGCCGGGTGAGCGTCGTGTGCAGCCAGGGGGTCGCGATCCCGGCACTGGTGGAGCGCCTCGCGCACGGCGTGCGGTCATCCGAGACCCGCAAGAGCGCCGCGTGGGTGCTTTCCTTCGTCGACGGCGATGTCATCGCCGCGGACTACTACGAGGGTGCCGCGCGCGAGGCGCCGAAACCGTCCCGCCGGGTGACGGACCTGCACGATCAATGATGCGCGCTACGCGCTGTCGCAGATCTCGCGATCCGTCACCCGAGAGCGGGACGGTGCGGTTCGTGCTAGCGGGCCGACTTCTTGGCAGGCGTCTTCTTCGCCGCGCTCGCGCGCTTGGCCGGAGCCTTGGCCGCCGTCGTCTTCTTGGCCAGAACCTTGGCTGCCGCCGTCTTCGTCGCCGGAGCGCGCCGCGCCGGAGCCTTCTTCGCGACTGCGGCCGCCTTCTTCGCCGGCGCCTTGGCTACCTTGCGCGCGCCGCTGGTGATGGCCCGGAACTCTGCGCCGGGACGGAAGGCCGGGACGGAGGTCTTCTTGACCTTCACACTCGCCCCGGTGGCGGGGTTGCGGGCGGTGCGGGCAGCACGGTCGCGCTTCTCGAAGCTGCCGAAGCCGGTGAGTGCGACCTTCTCGCCCTTGGCGACGGCGGCGTAGATGGTGTCGATGACGGCGTCGAGCACAAAGGTGGCTCGCTTCTTGTCCTCATCCAGCCGCTGTGCGAGCGTCTCGATGAACTGGGCCTTGTTTGGCACGTGTCCTCCCGGGACAGGGTTTGCTCGACCACGTTGGTCGCTTCCCGGACACGCTAGGACCTTCGGCCGCCGACGACAACGCAATCGACTTGTGTCGCAGGAGTTTTCTTCGCCCCGCACCCGCTGCTCGCTCACCGTGTCAGCTCTACGGAACCCAGAACACCCTTGTGCCACAAGGGCAAACGTGGACGGCGATCGATCAGGCGCGCATCGCGGGCAGCCACGGCTTGCGGTTGTTCTCGTACTGCGCCACCTCGTCGGTGTGGCGCAACGTGAGCCCGATGTCGTCCAGACCCTCCAGCAGCCGCCAGCGCGTGTAGTCGTCGAGCTCGAACGGGTGCTGCTGTCCGGGCCAGCGCACCTCGCGCTCCACGAGATCGACGGTGACGCGCGTGCCCGGGTCGGCCTCGATGTCGTCCCACAACCGCTGCACGACGGACTCGGCGAGTTCGACCGTCAGCAGGCCGGCCTTGAGCGAGTTGCCGCGGAAGATGTCGGCGAAACGCGGGGAGATCACTGCCTTGAACCCATAGTCGGTCAGCGCCCACACCGCGTGCTCGCGCGAGCTTCCGGTGCCGAAGTCCGGCCCGGCCACCAGGGTCGTGGCACCGGCGTACTCGGGCCGATTGAGCACGAAGTCCGGCTCGTTCGCCCGCCAGGCGCTGAACAGGCCGTCCTCGAAGCCGGTTCGGGTGACCCGTTTGAGGTAGACGGCCGGGATGATCTGGTCGGTGTCGACGTTGCTGCGCCGAAGCGGCAGTGCGGTGCCGGTGTGCACGCTGAACTGGTCCACGTAGCGATCCCCTTACAGGTCGGCGGGGCTGGACAGCCGGCCGGTGACGGCGGTCGCGGCAGCCACGAGCGGCGAGACGAGATGGGTGCGTCCGCCCTTGCCCTGCCGGCCCTCGAAGTTGCGGTTGGACGTGGACGCGCTGCGCTCACCGGGTTCGAGCTGGTCGGGGTTCATGCCCAGGCACATCGAGCAACCGGCCTGTCGCCACTGCGCACCGGCGGCTGTGAAGATCGCGTCGAGGCCTTCGTCCTCGGCCTGCTTGCGTACCCGCATCGAGCCGGGGACGACGAGCATCCGCACGCCGTCCGCGACGCGGCGACCCTCGACGATCTTCGCGGCCGCCCGCAGGTCCTCGATGCGCCCGTTGGTGCACGAGCCCACGAACACAGTGTCGACCGCGATCTCGCGAAGGGGCGTGCCGGCCGTCAATCCCATGTATTGCAGGGCCTTCTCCGCCGCGACCCGTTCGGCCGGGTCCGGGTAAGCCGCCGGATCGGGCACGCGCTCACCGAGCGGCACGCCCTGGCCCGGATTGGTGCCCCAGGTGACGAACGGCGTCAGGCTCGACGCGTCCAGGCTGAGCTGCGCGTCGAACTCGGCGTCGTCGTCGCTGCGCAGGCCGCGCCAGTACTCCACGGCCGCGTCCCATTCGGCCCCCTTCGGCGCGTGGTCACGGCCGCGGAGGTAGGCGAAGGTGGTGTCGTCGGGCGCGATCATGCCGGCCCGCGCGCCCCATTCGATGCTCATGTTGCAGACCGTCATCCGGCCCTCCATGGACATCCGCTCGAACACGTCGCCGCGGTATTCCACCAGGTAGCCCTGCCCGCCGCCGGTGCCGGCCCGGGCGATGACGGCGAGGATGACGTCCTTGGGGGTGACGCCGTCGGCCAGCGCGCCGTCCACGGTCACGGCCATCGTCTTGGGACACGTCAGCGGCAGGGTCTGCGTGGCGAGCACGTGCTCGACCTGCGAGGTGCCGATACCGAAGGCCAGCGCGCCGAACGCGCCGTGGGTGGAGGTGTGCGAATCGCCGCAGACGATCGTCATGCCCGGCTGCGTGATGCCCAGCTGCGGACCGATGACGTGCACGATTCCCTGCTCGGCATCACCCATCGGGTAGAGCCGCACCCCGAACTCTTCGCAGTTGCGGCGCAACGTCTCGACCTGGGTGCGGCTCACCGGGTCGGCAATCGGCTCGAGGATATTTTCCGTCGGAACGTTGTGGTCCTCGGTCGCGAGGGTGAGGTCGGGACGGTGCACCGCACGGCCGGCCAGACGCAGCCCGTCGAACGCCTGCGGGCTGGTGACCTCGTGCACGAGGTGCATGTCGATGAACAGCAGGTCCGGTTCGCCGGGCGCGCTGTGCACGACGTGGCTGTCCCAGAGCTTCTCGGCCAGGGTCGTGCCCATCCCGTCCCCTCTCGCTTGCAATCTCACAGACTGAGATCTTAGTATCGCACTATGGGACACGGTAGCAGGGGAGCCGCCAACCAGGCCAGCGGTATCGGGGTGCTCGACAAGGCCGTGACGATCCTCGCCACAGTGGCCGAGGCGCCACGCAGCCTGGCCGAGCTCATCGCCGCTACCAGCCTGCCCCGCGCGACGGCACACCGGCTCGCCGTCGCGCTCGAGGTGCACCGCCTCCTCGCGCGCGACGGCAACGGGCGCTTCGTGCTCGGCGCGCACATCGGCGAGCTGGGCGCCGCGCTGTCGGACCCGCTCGTGAGCGCCGCATCCCCGGTGCTCGCCTGGATCCGCGACGAGTCCGGCGAGAGCGCGCAGCTCTACCGCCGCGACGGCAACGACCGCCTCTGCGTGGCGGCCGCGGAACGCACGAGCGGCCTGCGCACCACGGTGCCGATCGGCTCGCGGTTGCCGCTCACCGCAGGCTCCGGCGCGCAGGTGCTGTGCGCCTGGTCGGCACCGCAGGACGTCGCCGAGCTTCTCGCCGGCTCGCAGCTCACCGCGCGGATCCTCGCCGACGTGCGGCGCCGCGGCTGGGCGCAGTCGGTGGCGCAGCGTGAGGCGGGGGTGGCGTCGGTCTCCGCGCCGGTGTGCTCGCGAGACGGCGAGCTGCTCGCGGCGGTTTCGATCTCCGGTCCGATCGAGCGGCTCGGCCGGGGGCCGGGTCAGCGCTTCGCGCCGATCCTGCTCGCGGGTGCGCGCCGTATCACCGCCGCCCTGGCGCGCTGAGGACCACGGCGCGGGCGAACCTCTCATCGCGGCGGGCGCCGCACCTCACCGCGGCAAGCGCAGGCTCAGCGCTTCCAGACGTCGGTGATCGGCGCAGCGCGGGCACTTTGCCCCGCCGGAACCAGGCCGAACGCGTCCTCGATCGTGCGCAGCACGCGGTAGTGGTCGATGTGTTCGCTATAGCGCCCCGCTCGCACGTCGCCGCCGACGAAGACGGTCGGGATGTGGTTGGCGGGGCTGCCGTCGTCCTCGTCCCAGCTCAGCACGAGCAGGCTGTGGTGCGCTCGGGCCCACGTGACGTAGCCGCCGAGGTGCGTCCGCAGCCACGCGTCGCCTCGCGCCACCGACCCGTCGTGCATGTCGTTGTCCAGATCGGGGACGACGAACGAGACCGCCGGCAGCCGCGTGTAGTCCGCCGGAAAATCCGTGAACGGCCGGCTGGCGGTGCCTGCGACGTTGGAGAAGTCCGTCCACGGTGCGTGCTTGCGCGCGTACGCGCCGGCGCTGCAGGTGCTGTCGCCGACGCGCGGAAGACCTTCGGCGTAGCCGGTGAACGTCAGCCCGGCCCGGGTCAGCGCCGCGCCGAGGTTGGACGTGGCGAACGTGTGCGGGCACGAGTCGTTGCTCACGCCCTGCGCGGAGCCGGAGAACAGCACGAGGTAGTTCGGCTGGCTCGGGTGGTAGTTCGCGAACGACGCGGTGAACGACGCGCCCTGCGCGACGAGGGAGTTGATGTAGGGCGCGGCGCGGTTGCCGACGATGTCGGAGTAGGAGTGGTTCTCCATCACCACGACGACGACGTGCTGCGGGCGGGGCACCGAACCGGCCGGCGCGCGCACCGCGGTGGAGCTCAGGTCGGGGTGGCCGGTCGGGCCGCCGGTGCAGGCCGCGCAGGCGAGTAGGGCGGCCGCCGCGGCCAGCGTCGAGCGTGCGCTCACCACTCGGTGGCGACGTACATGGTCTCCAGGTAGGCGTCCACGCCCTCGTAGCCGCCTTCCCGGCCGAGGCCGGACTGCTTGACGCCGCCGAAGGGCGCGGCTGGGTCGGAGACCAGGCCGCGGTTGAGCCCGACCATCCCGACCTCGAGGCGTTCGCAGACACGCAGGCCGCGGTCCAGGTCGCCGGTGTACAGGTAGCCGGTCAGGCCCATCTCCGAGGCGTTGGCCAAGGCCAGCGCGTCGTCCTCATCACGGACGGAGACGATCGGCGCGACCGGGCCGAACACCTCCTCGAGTGCGGCCGCCGAGTCACGCGGGACGTCGGTGAGCACGGTAGCCGGGTAGAAGAACCCCTTGCCGTTCCCGCGTTCCCCGCCGATCAGCGCGCGTGCGCCGGCGCCGAGCGTGCGCTCGACCTTGTCCGCGATCCCGTCCACCGCCTTGGCGCTCACCATCGGGCCGAGCTGGGTCTGCTCGTCGGTGCCGGCGCCCACCCGCAGGGCACCCATCGCCGCGGCCAGCCGCTTGGCGAAGTCCGGCACCACCGACCCCTGCACGAGGAACCGGTTCGCGGCGGTGCACGCCTGCCCGCCGTTACGCATCTTGGCGAGCATCGCGCCCTCGACGGCGGCGTCAAGGTCCGCGTCGTCGAGGACGATGAACGGATCGTTTCCGCCGAGTTCCAGCGAGGTGTTCACGATCCGGTCCGCGGCTTGCTTGAGCAGGACGCGGCCCACCTCGGTCGACCCGGTGAACGACAGCTTGCGTACCCGCGCGTCACCGAGCGCTGCCTGCACGAACTCGCCGGCGTGGTCAGTGGTCAACACGTTGATCGTCCCGGCCGGTGCCCCCGCCTCGGTGAGGATCTCGGCCAGCAGAAGGGCCGTCAGTGGTGTCTCGTGCGCGGGCTTGAGCACGACCGAGCAGCCCGCTGCGAGCGCCGGACCGATCTTGCGGGTGGCCATCGCCGCCGGGAAGTTCCACGGCGTGAGGAGCAGCGCCACGCCGACCGGCCTGCGGAAGGTGAGGATACGGTTCGCGCCGGACGGCGCGGTGCGCAGCGCACCGTCGATGCGGACCGCCTCCTCGCTGAACCAGCGGAAGAACTCCGCCGCATAGCTCACCTCGGCGCGCGAGTCCGTCAGGGATTTGCCCATTTCCAGCGACATGAGATACGCGATCTCCTCGCGGCGGGAGATCATCGCCTCGAACGTCCTGCGCAGCACTTCACCGCGCTCGCGCGGCGCGGTCGCCGCCCAGCGCGGCTGCGCGCTTGCGGCGGCGCCCAGCGCCCGGTCGAGGTCGTCCGTACCCGCCCGGGGTACCTGGCAGATCTCCTCGCCCGTCGAGGGATCCAGCACCGCGAAGCTGCCGCCCGAACCGCCCGTCCACTCGCCGGCGAGGAACATTTCGGTGCGGGTACCCGCAGGAAGTGCGCTCATCCGTTCAGCTTGCCGGTAGGAACACCCTCGCCACCACACCGGGTGGCGGCGAGTGCTCAGCGCGGGCGCTCGGGTTAGGGTTTGGCCACCTGCTGACGGGCGTGGAATGCGAGCCGGCGATGTATGTGGACGAGACCCGCGATGCCGGTGCGCTGCTGGGCACGGCGCTCGGGGAGCTGGCCGAGGCAGCGCGCGACGTGCACCGCGCCGTCGCCGGGCGCGTCTTCGGACTGCTGGGCAAGCCGGCGGAGCCGGTGCGGCTGATCCACGACGGCATCGCGGCAGCGGCGTACACGTCAGCGCGCCTGGGCGCGCGTGCCGTGCCTGCCGCGATCGGCGCCGCAACGGCCGAGCTGCGCGCGCCCTCGGGCCAGTCCCTTCACGCCACGGCCCGCGGGCACTTCGTCCTCAGCGCGCTCAACGGATTCTGGGGCGACCGTCTCGCCGAGCAGCGCGCCTCGCTCGCCGCGCCGATGTGCCTGCGCAGCCATGACGGACCGCTGCGGCGCCTGCCGGCCAACGTCGTCCACGACGTGGGGACCGAGGCGACAGACCGGATCGTCGTGTTCCTGCACGGGTTGTGCGAGAACGAGCGGTTCTGGTGGTTCGGGGCCGAGAAGCACTGGGGCGACAGCGGAGTCACCTACGGCTCGTTGCTGCGCGACGAGCGCGGGTGGACACCGCTGTACCTGTCCTACAACAGCGGCCTGCACATCTCGGCGAACGGGCGCGAACTTGCCGAGCAACTCGACGCGCTGCTCGCCGCGTGGCCGGTCCCGGTCAGGGAGATCGCCCTCGTCGGGCACTCGATGGGCGGCCTGGTCGCTCGCAGTGCCGCGTGCCAGGGCGACGAGCGTTCGCAGTCCTGGGTGACGGTGCTGCGCCACGTGGTCGGTCTGGGCGCGCCGCACCTCGGCGCCCCCCTCGAGCGATTCGTCTGCACCGGCACGCACCGGCTCGCCCGCCTGCCGGAGACCCGGCCGTTCGCGACCTGGCTGAACCGCCGCAGTGCCGGCATCAAGGACCTGCGCTACGGCGCCGTCGTGGAACAGGACTGGTCCGGCGTCGACCCCGACGACCGGCAGGACCGCTGCACCCCCGCCACGCTGCTTCCGGGCGTGGCCTACTCGGTGGCAGCGGCAACGCTGTCGCGCAAGCCGAGCGGCCCGCTGGCCCACGACCTGCTCGTCGCGCACGGCAGCGCGCACGGGACGGGCCGGACGCGGCGCATCGAGTTCGAGGTGGACCGCACGTTCCACATCGGCCGCAAGCATCACTTCGATCTGCTCGGTGACCCGGCGGTCTACGAGCAGCTGCGGGCCTGGCTTGCCGGCGCCGACGGGGCTGCGCCGGCGGCGGCCGTCGGCGTCACGGGCTGAGACGCCGACGTGACTGAGTTCTCCGGCCGCCGGGTCGTCGTCGTCGGCGCCTCGGGGGCACTGGGCGACGGCCTTGCCGCGGCGTTCCTGCAGGCCGGCGCGAGCGTGGCAGGCGTCGACCGTGCGGTGCCCGACGGGCCGCGGCGCCGCCCGGGCGTCGACTACCACGCACTCGACGTGCTCGACGACGCCGCGCTCGGCGCGTGGTTCGACGCGGCGCTGGCGCCGTGGGCGGTCGTCAACACGGTCGGCGGGTTCGCGGGCGCGTCCCCGTTGACCGAACTCGACGTTGCCGAACTGAACGCGCAGCTGCAGCTGAACCTCGTCAGCGCCGCGCTGCTCACCAAGCACGCACTGCGGCGGATGGCTGGGATCGGTGCGGGCCGCGTCGTCCACACCGCCAGCCGGGCGGCGCTCGTCACCGAGGGCACCGGGTTCGCGTACTCGGTGAGCAAGCTCGCCGTGCTGCACCTCGTGGAGATGGCGGCGCGGGAAACCCACGGCTCCGCGATCACGGTCAACGCTGTCGTCCCGAGCATCATGGACACCCCGGCCAACCGCCGCGCGATGCCGGACGCGCCGCACGAGCAGTGGCCGAAGGTCGCCGACGTCGCCGCCGTGTACGTCTTCCTCGCCTCGCCCGCCGCGCACCTCGTGTCCGGTGCTGCTGTCCCGGTGTACGGACGGTCCTGATGATTACCGTCGAGCGCCGCGTCGAGGTACGGCCGCAGGCACCGGACGTCTTCGCCTACCTGGCTGATTTCACGCACACCGAGCAGTGGGATCCGGGCACGGTGCGCACCACCCGAATCGACGACGGCCCGCTCGGTGAGGGCACCCGCTTCCACAACGTGTCCGAGTTCCGGGGCCGGCGTACCGAGCTTGACTACCGGCTTGTCCGCTTCGAGCCGCACTCCCGGCTGACGTTCACCGGCGAGAACGCGACGGTGACCGCGACCGACGACCTGGCCCTCGCGCCGTCCGCCGACGGCACGGTGATCACCTATCGCGCCCACTTCGCCTTCAAGCGCTGGGCGCGGCTGGCCGAACCGTTCCTGCGTCGCGGTTTCGAGCCGATCGCCGACGCCACCGCAGCGCAGCTGAAGCGCACCCTGGACGCGCTGGCGCAGCAGCCGCCTGGCGCGACGTCGGCCGAGTAGGTTCGGGCGCATGCCTAGCGATCTCGTCCTGAAGACGATGAACACCGTCCACCGCACGCTGCTCGCGATCAGCGGCCAGCGGGTCGGCTGGAGCGTGTCGAAGATGCCCGTCCTGGAACTCACGACCACCGGACGCAAGAGCGGCCGCGCCCACACCGTGATGCTCACCGCGCCGCTGACCGAAGGCGATGCCCTCATCGTCGTGGCCTCGCGTGGCGGCGACGACCGCGCGCCGGCCTGGTTCCTCAACCTCCGCGACAATCCTGACGTCGAGGTGGCCTTGCGCGGCAAGCCCAAACAGCGCATGACCGCGCGTGTCGCCGGCGCTGATGAGCGCACCAGGCTGTGGCCCCGGATCACCGCTGACCACCGCAACTACGCGACGTACCAGACCAAGACCTCCCGCGAAATCCCGCTTGTATTTCTCCAACCGCACAACTGAGCGCGCCGCTTGAAGCTGCGTCGGCGCCCACCAGGCTCAGAGGAACGCGGCGAGCAGCATGACGAAACCGAACCCGGCGACCAGCGCCATCGCCCAGGGCGGCTTCGCCGGCGACGCCCTGTATAGCAACATGTCGATGACGCGGTCGACGCCGCCGGAATCGGGTGCGCCAGCACGATGATCGCGATGCCGATGACCGCAGCAACTATCCAGTGCCTGTCGTGCGCACTCCAGGGTGGCTGGTGGCCAGGAGCTGCTCGGTGCGCACGGGCTACTCCGCGGGTCGGGGCGACGCGATGTCGGCGGTCAGGTCCAGTCGGTTGATGATCTGCTCGGCTTCCTCCTGCGGCGAAGCGGTGACGTCGATCCTGATGGCAGCCTCCTCGGCGGTCGGCTCCTCGAGCCTCTCGATCTGCGAATCGAGCATGCCGGCTGGCATGAAATGTCCGTGGCGCGCCACCAGGCGCGCGGCGATCTGGTCGTGCGTGCCGACGAGTTCGACGAAGACGACGCCATCACCGCGCAGGACGTCCCGATAGCTTCGCTTCAGCGCCGAGCAGGTGATGATGCCCGGGCGTCCGGCCCGCACGTGCTCACCTATCCACGCGGCGATCTTGTCCAGCCAGGGCCAGCGGTCCGCGTCGTCCAGCGGGCGTCCCGAGGCCATCTTGGCGACGTTGGCCGGGGGGTGCATGTCGTCACCCTCGGCGAGATCCCAGCCGAGCCGGCCGGCCAGCAGCCCGGCCACGGTCGACTTCCCGGACCCCGAGACGCCCATGATCACCAGGACGGGTCTGCGGGTCGACGAGACAGCTCTGGCCATCCCGGACCCCTTCCGTGCGGCGGTGCGCTGGGTCGTGCCTACCAGAAGCGGGTAGCGATGGGCAGCGATCCCGCCGACGCGTCGACGTCCGATAACTTGATCGCCACCATGCCCAGGCCCCGTCACGCAGCAGTGCAGGTCGGCTTCTCCGGCGTGTTGCGGATCCGCGAGTTCGGCCTGCTGTGGGTGGCCGATGCGCAGTCACTGCTCGGCGACCAGCTCGCCCGGGTGGCACTGTCGGTACTGGTCTACGACCGCACCGGGTCGGGCCTCGCGACGGCGAGCGTGTACGCGTTGAGCTTCCTGCCGGCGCTGCTCGGCAGCCTGCTGCTGGGCCCGCTGGCCGACCGGCTTCCGCGCCGCGCACTGCTGGTCGGCGGCGACTTGATCCGCGCAGCCCTGCTTGCCGTGATGGCCCTGCCGCATGTGCCCGTGCCCGCGCTGGCGGCATTGCTGGTCGCAGCGGTGCTCGTCGGAGCGCCGTGGAAGGCGGCGGAGTCGGCGCTCGTCGTCGACATCCTCGCTCGCGAGGACTACGTGGTGGGCGCCGGGCTGCGGACCGCCACGGCGCAGGCGATGCAGCTGCTCGGGTTCGCCCTCGGCGGCATCGCGGTCGCAGCCGTCGGCGTGCGTCCCGCCTTGGCGTTGGACGCCGCGACGTTCCTGGTTTCGGCGCTCGTGATCCGCATCGGCGTGCAGGCCCGCCCGCCCGCGCGTCGCCGAGACCACGGGTCGGTCGCACCGCAGCGGCGGCACAATGGTGCCGCCACGGTGTTGCGTGATCCCCGGCTGCGCCAGCTGATCTTGCTGTCGTGGCTGCTCGGGATCCTCGTCGTCCCCGAAGGCCTGGCCGCTCCGTACGCCCATCTGATCGGCGGCGGCGCGCGCACGGTCGGTGTGCTGCTGGCCGCGTTGCCGGCAGGCGTCCTGGTCGGGTCGGTGGTCTACTCCCGCTGGCTGTCCCCCGCCAGCCGCGCCGCACTCGTCGGTCCGTTGGCCGTGGTGGCCGGGATTCCGCTCGTCGCGTGCGCCAGCACTCCGGGTCTGCTCGTGACACTGCCCTGCTGGGCACTCAGCGGAGCGTGCACCGCGTACCAGATCCAGGTGGTCACGGAGTTCGTGCAGACGATCTCACCGGAGATCCGGGGGCAGGGCATCAGCCTCGCGTCAGGCGGCCTGCTCGCCGCGCAGGGTCTCGGCCTGGTGGCCGGCGGCGCGGTTGCGCAGTTCTCCTCGCCCGGTGCCGCGATCGCGGCGGCCGGTGCCGTTGCCACGGTGCTCGGTGCGGGCCTTGCGCTAGCGCGCAGGCGGGCGCACCCTCAGGCGCCCGCCACCGGAACGTCGAGCTGACGAAGCGACGCACCTGATCCCGGCCGTCAGGACAGCGTCGTAACACACACCCGCGAGCTTGACCGTAACCTCACGGGCTTCGGTTCGTTGTCCGTAATGATGTCCGCGTGAAGGCGGTCATCGGTTTAGCCCCACTCCCAGTGCTTCGACACAACGCTCACCCCCATCCTGCTGTCGGGGCGAGGCGACACCGTCCTCCGTACAAGGCGGTGCCGGCTCACCTCACCTGGGCAATCTCACTGCCCTGCTGTAGTCTGCGAATCCACACGGCACTGGCATGCCGAGGGTTTCGCAGGTTCTGCGCCTCGGGTTCAACTCGTCGTAACGCTGAACTGAGAGGTGCAGGACAACCCCATGCTCTCGCATCCGCACGCCGTTGGCGATAGCCACCAGTCTCGACTTTCGATCCGCCGCTGGGCCGTGTGGGCGATCCCCGTTCCGGCCCGGATGTTCCTGCTGCTCGTCGAACTCGGCGCGGCTGCCGCGACGGTCACCTTGCTGGCCACCGAGCAGCTCACCCACACCACGCTGATCCGCTTCGCCGTCCTGAGCGCACTGAGCATCGGCTACGCCGAGTTCGCGGCACGCTCGGAACGTCTCACACGATACCTCGGCAGTGATCGGGTCTTCGCCAACCCGATGTCGGTGTGGTCCTTCGCCGCTTTGCTCACGCTGCCGGCCGGCTGGGCAGCGGCGCTGATTGCGCTGCAGTACGGCCACGCCATGCTGCAACGGCGCCGAGACCGTTCAGGACGACCGTATCGTGTCGCGTTCACCGCGGGTGCCGCAATGCTGGCGCAGCTAGCCGCCGCCGCCGTGCTCGACAACGGCGTGGCGGCCACGGTGCTCCATGGCCAGGCGCTGGCGACTGCAGCAGTGCTCGCGGCAGTGCTCGCGTTCACCGCTGTCAACCTCGCAATCGTGCTCGTCGGGGTGAGGCTTACAGCCCGGCCACCGAGTATTCGGATGATGTTTCCCGACCAGGAAGCGCTCTGTTACGAATTCGCCACCCTGGTGCTGGGCATAGCTGCCGCGGAGTTCTTGCTGCACGCCGCGGCACTTGTACCTGTGCTGCTCGTCCTGGTTGCCTACCTGCACCGCGGCTCTGTAGTGAAGGCCCTGCATCAGGCCGCCCGTACGGACACCAAGACGGGTCTGCTGAATACCACTGCCTGGACCGAGCACGCGAGCCGCGTCCTGGCCAAGAGCACGCGAGCCGGCCGGGGTGTCGCGGTGCTGGTTGTGGACATCGACCACTTCAAAACGATCAACGACCTGCAGGGTCACCTTGTGGGAGACCAAGTGCTCCTTGCCGTGACAGCATGCCTGCGCAGCGAGCTTCGTCGCCAGGATTGCCTCGGTCGTTTCGGGGGTGACGAGTTCGTCGTGATCCTTGACGAGATCGATCTAGCTCGAGCGCAAGGACTCGGCAATCGGCTGCGCTCTGCCATCAGCGGTCTGGACATCGTCGGCGACACGTCGATCAGCGTGTCGATCGGACTGACCCACGTGAGCAGCAGCAGTCAGCTCAGCGACATCCACGAGCTGCTCGGGCGCGCGGACGCAGCCCTGTACCGCGCGAAGTCCGCCGGCCGCAACCGCCTGTGCACAGCGGGCACCGCGGCAGCCTGAAGCTCGCCGCCGCGGCCTGACGCTCACCGGCCGGTACGAAGAAAGCCAGCCGGCTCCGCGGCCAAGTTCAGTCGCGATGCGCTCGGGCCGGCCGTCAATCGCCCCGGCCTCGACGGCCCGATGCGTCACTTGGATGACGCTGCGGCACACCGCCGCCTCGCCCATGTTCGACGCCAGCCTGACGATGTTCGAGGTTCGGCAGCGCCTCAGCCACAAGGGCCCTTCCCTTGCCGCCAGGCTTTACCCACACCTTGCCGCCTCCCCGCGATGCCGCGGTGCTGCGCGGGGGCGGCCTCGACCGCAACACCTTGCGAGCAGATGCGCCGACTCACTTCGCCGTCTACGGCTTCTACGGCTTGTCCGTGTGGGTACCCGATAACAACCACGGCGAGGACACGCTTCTCGCCACCACGCTGCGCGGCGTTGACGTTGACGCTCTCGTTGATGCCGTCGTCGCCACGCGCTAAACATCGGTCATCAATCCGTACCACGACCCGGAGGGAGGCTCCGACAGATGATCTACATCGATCTCGACGCGGACCTCAACATGGAGGACGACGACGGCCGCAGTTTCACGCGCGTCGTTCCCCCGGCGGCCGCCCCCGCCACAGGTGACGTCTTGGTGGCCGGCCGCCCCGACTTCTGGTCGTGGGCCGTCGTCGACGACGTCGACGGAGAGATCGTCTACTTCCGCCAGGTGAGCAGCCGGCACGCCGCGAGTCTTACGACGTTGGTCACCGAGACGCCTCGGGCGGTCTGAGACTCGGCGCGTCACCCGTCAAGACCGACATGTGTGCGATCTTGAGAACCGAGGCCCCGTAACCGGAACCTGCGAGCTTGTAGCCCCGACCGGATTCGAACCGGCGCTACCGCCTTGAGAGGGCGGCGTCCTGGGCCACTAGACGACGGGGCCCCAGAAACTTCTCGGTCGTGCGCTGGGGTACCAGGACTCGAACCTAGACTAACTGAACCAGAATCAGTTGGGCTGCCAATTACCCCATACCCCACGGGCGAGCCCGTCGGCGAACACCGGGCGGGCCGTCGTCAGACTCTACCGGACCTCCGGGCGCCAGTTCGACACCGCATCAGGCGCGAGCAGCGGCGCCGCGCACAGCTCAGGGCGCGCCATCGGCTCCCGGCGCACTCCGCGCGGCGCGCCGCTCGTACTCGGCGCGCGCCGGCGCGTGCACCGCTGCTGCCAGGACCTGGTCCGTCCCTCCTGCGCGGGCGATCCACTCACCGACGCGGCGCGGCAGCACGCGAACCACGCGCTGGACGCCGCCGAGATAGCGCGGCACGTAGACCTCCAGGCGCGGCTTGCGCAGGACCGCGACGATGGCCGCCGCGACCTCCTCCGAACCGACCTGGGAACTCAGGCGCGTCTGGCTGATGCCGGCCGCGAGCTCAGTGCGCACGATCGTCGGCATCACGCAGCTGACCTCGACGCCGCTTCCGCGCAGCTCCAGACGGACCGCCTCACAGAGGCCGACCACCCCGTGCTTGGTGGCGCAGTACGTCGCGCCGCCCGGGACTCCGAGCTTGCCGGCGAGCGAAGCGATGTTGACGATGTGCCCGCTGTGCCGGGGCTTCATCCGCTTCATCGCCTCGCGCGTGCCGTGCACGACCGCGCCCAGGTTGATCGCGAGCTGGCGCGCGGTGGTCTCGTCCGATTCCTCGTCCAGCGACGCCAGCGCCATGATGCCGGCGTTGTTCACCAGCACGTCGAGCGGGCCGAGTTGACGTTCGACGGCGTCGAGGAAGGCAGTGAAGCCGGCGTTGTCGGTGACGTCGAGCGGCAGTGCGATCGCGCTGCCGCCAAGCTCCTCCGCGGTCTGGCGGCCCAGCGTCACGTCGAGGTCGCCGATCGCGACGCGCGCGCCGGCCGCGGCCAGGGCCCGAGCGGTCGCCGCCCCGATCCCCCTGGCGCCGCCGGTGACGACGACGACCGTGCCGTCCAGTGATCTGGCCTGCACGCCTACCAACCCCCGATTGCCGCCTCGACGTCATCGATCGTCCACGCCATATCCGCATCGATCGTGGCGCCGGTGTGCCAGTTCACCAGGTCGCAGATCGCACCGCCTGCGCGGCGAACACCTCGCCGGTGACCGTACAGCGTTCGGCGGCGAGGCAGGGCGCCGCGAACGCTGTACGGCGTGACGACGGCACCGCGCTGGCGGCGCTGCGGATCAGGCTACGTCCGCCGAACCCTCGCGGTAGATTTTCGCCGCGACGATACGGCCGGCCGCGATGCGGTAGAAGCCGGCGATCGCGAACTCGCGCGGCTGCCCGTCGAGCTCGATGTGTTCGAGCAGTTCGGCCGCGACGCGATCACCATTGACTAGCACCGAGACGATCTCCAGCTGTGGGCTCAGCCCGGCGAATGCCGCGTCGAACAGCTCGCTCAGGTTCCCCGTGCCGCGCAGCGCGTCGCGTCCGGTCACCCACGAGGCGTCTGCGGCGAAGCCTGCCATCAGTCGCGGGAGGTCGTAGGCGTTGAACGCGGCGACGTGCTCGGCCAGTACTGCGACCGCTTGGGCCGGCGGGGTACCGCTCACGTCATCCATCCGAGCACCCTAACGGGGCGGCCGTGGCAGAATCGGGGGCGATGAGCGGTCCGGAGATGCCCGAGGACCCGTTCGGGTACGGGCTTCCGGCCGACGGTGAGCTGCCCGAGGACACCCCACCGGACAAGGGCGCTCGCGAGCGCTTCAGCGCAAAGTTGATCATCGCGATCGTGGTGGCTGTCTTCGTCGTGCTCGCCGGCGCGATCGGGACCGTGTTGCTGTTCGGCAGCTCGGGAAACACCGTGCACCAGGCGGCGTCCAGCGGCCCGCCGGGCGGGGTGCCGGCAGGGCGGTGCCGGGTGCCGGCGGGCGCGAGCGCCGGCACCCAGACGCCGCCGAGCGTGGTCACTCGCGCTGCCCTGCGGATCGGTGCGCCGGACGTGGAGTTCACGAAGTCCTCCGGCAGCGTGACCGTCTACGTCTACTGCTACAACTCCGTCGACGGGGGGCAGCTCGGCGCCGCGTCGATGGTTCTCAACGCGGCCGGCTACGACAAGGTGCCCGGCCAGAATCCCACCACGCAGGTCGTGTTCCAGAAGCAGGGCAAGGTTCCCTACGGCATCGCGCTCACCGTGACGGGGACGCTGAACGCCACGACTCCGGGCAGCGGGGATCACGGCGGCCTGTCGCTCACCTGGGTCGACCAGGATCCCGGCAACTGAGCACTGCGCCAAACGAATCTGGATTCCGGCGCCCGCGGCCAGCGCCTCACAGGAACCGCGAGATGATCTCCTTCATGATCTCGTTCGTACCACCGTAGATCTTCTGGATGCGCGAGTCGGTGTACATCTTGGAGATCGGGTACTCCTGCATGTAGCCGTAGCCGCCGAACAGCTGCAGGCACTCGTCGGCGACCTTGCACTACTCCTCGGTCAGCCACCACTTGGCCATCGACGCGGTGGGGATGTCGAGTTCACCCTTGATGTGCTTGACGATGCAGTCGTCGATGAAGACCCGGGCGATCTTCGCGGTTGTCGCCATCTCGGCGAGCTTGAACTTGGTGTTCTGGAAGTTGAAGACGGGCCGGCCGAACGCGTGCCGGTCCTTGGTGTACTTGATGGTCTCGGCTACCGATGTCTCGATCGCGGCCGTCGCGACCACCGCGATAATGAGGCGTTCCTGCGGCAGCTGCTGCATGAGCTGGACGAAACCCTGGCCCTCTGCCTCGCCGAGCAGGTTGGCCGTCGGCACGCGCACGCCGTCGAAGCACAACTCCGCGGTGTCCTGCCCGTGCTGACCCACCTTCTTCAGCACCCGCCCCCGCGAGAAGCCGGGCGTCCCCTCGGTCTCGACCACGATCAGCGAGATACCGGCGTGCGCGTTGTCGGGGTCGGTCTTGGCAACGACGATCACCAGTTCGGCGAGCAATCCGTTGGTGATGAACGTCTTGGACCCGTCGATGACGTACTCGTCACCGTCCTTGATCGCTTTGGTCCGCACGCTCTGCAGGTCCGAGCCGGTACCGGGCTCGGTCATCGCGACCGCCCCGACGAGCTCGCCGCTCGCGAGCTTCGGCAGCCAGCGCTGCTTCTGCTCCTCGGTGCCGTAGCCGTTGATGTAGTGCGCGACGATCGTGCTGTGCACCGTGGTGCCGAGGCTGGGCGCCAGGCGGCGCACCTGCTCCTCGGCCAGGACGGCCTCGTGGGCGAAACTGCCGCCCCCGCCGCCGTATTCGGTCGGGATCGACGGGCACAGCAGGCCGAGCTCGCCCGCCTTCGTCCAGATCTCGCGATCCACGTGTTGCTGCTCGCACCACCGTTCTTCGTTCGGAGCGCATTCCTTCTCGAGGAAGCTGCGCGCCAGGTCGCGGAACGCCTCGATGTCCTCGTCGCTCCAGGAAGGGATGGTTGCGGGCATGGGAACACCTTTCGGCACGCGGACAGTTCCCTCGACGGTAGCGGCCGCGCGAGCGCCTATCACCTTGGCCCGCCGTCACGGCCGGACGGCAGCTCGCAGCCGATCCAGGCACCGGTCGCGGCCGAGGAGCTCCATCGACTCGAACAGCGGCGGGGACACGCTGCGTCCGGTCACCGCGACCCGCACCGGGCCGAAGGCGTGGCGTGGCTTAAGCCCGAGATCCTCGACCAGCGCGCGCTTGAGCGCGTCCTCGATCGCCGGCGCCGTCCAGTCCGAAAGGCCCTCGAGCGCCGGGACCGCGGCGCGCAGCACGGGCTGCCCGGCCGCGCCGAGCTGCTTGGCGGCCGCCGACTCGTCCACGGTGAATTCGCTGCTGTCAACGAGCAGGAACCGCAGCATCTCCACTGCCTCGCCGAGGGTCTGGACGCGTTCCTGCACCAGCGGCGCGGCGGCGGCGACCAGCGCGTCCGGAGTGTCGAGGTTCGCCGCCACGAGCTGGGCGCCCAGGCGGGCGGCGAAGTCGCCCGGTGCGAGCATCCGGATGTGCGTCGCGTTGATCGCCTCGCACTTCTTGGGGTCGAAACGCGCCGGATTGGCGTTGACGTCGGCGATGTCGAACGCGGCCACCATCTCCTGCATCGAGAAGATGTCGTGGTCGCCGGCTATCGACCACCCCAGCAGCGCCAGATAGTTCAGCAGGCCCTCGGGAAGGTAGCCGGCATCGCGGTAGACGTTCAGCGACGATTGCGGATCGCGCTTGGACAGCTTCTTGTTCCCGTCCCCCATGACGTAGGGCAGGTGGCCGAACTGCGGCACGAAGTCGGTGACGCCGACGTCGACGAGCGCGCGGTACAGCGCGATCTGACGCGGCGTGGAGGACAGTAGGTCCTCGCCGCGCAGCACGTGCGTGATGCGCATCAGGGCGTCGTCGACCGGATTCACCAGCGGATACAGGGGATCGCCGTTCGCCCGCACCACCACGAAGTCCGGCACCGATCCGGCCGCGAAGCGCACCTCGCCCCGCACCAGGTCGTGCCAGCTCAGCTCCTGCTCCGGCATCCGCAGGCGCAGCACCGGCTCGCGTCCCTCGTCGCGCAGCGCTCGGCGCGCCGCATCGCTCAGCGATCGGTCGTGGTTGTCGTACCCCAGCTTCAGACTGCGCCCGGCGGCGACATGGCGTGCCTCGACTTCCTCGGGCGTCGAGTACGACTCGTAGAGGTGGCCGGCGGCGCTCAGCGCCGCGACGACCTCGGCGTAGGTCTCGCGCCGCTCGCTCTGCCGGTACGGCCCGTAGCGGCCACCGACCTCGGGCCCCTCGTCCCAGTCCATGCCCAGCCAACGCAGCGAGTCCAGCAGCTGCTGGTAGGAGTGCTCGGAATCGCGTGCCGCGTCGGTGTCCTCGACGCGGAACACGAACGTGCCGCCCACGTGCCGCGCGTAGGCCCAGTTGAACAGGCAGGTGCGGATCAGCCCGACGTGCGGATTGCCGGTCGGGGAAGGGCAGAAGCGGACCCGGACCGTCATCGCGCCCGGACCGGGTTGGTGAGCGCGCCGATCCCGTCGATTTCGACGGTAACGGTGTCGCCGTCGACGATCGGGCCCACCCCGGCAGGCGTCCCGGTGAGGAGCACGTCGCCGGGCAGCAGCGTCATCACATCGGACATGAACGCGATGAGCGCGGCGACGTCGTTGATCATCTCAGCGGTCCGGCCGTCCTGCTTCAGCACCCCGTTGACCGAGGCGCTCACTCGCAGGTCGGAGGGTTCGAGCACCTTCTCGATCCACGTGCCGATCGGGCAGAACGAGTCGTGGCCCTTGCCGCGTGTGAACTGCACGTCGGCCCGCTGCTGGTCGCGCGCGGTGACGTCGTTCGCGCAGGTGTAGCCGAGGACGTGCCCGAGCGCGTGCTCGCGGGAGACCTGGCGGGCCGGGGCACCGATCACCACCGCCAGCTCCGCCTCGTGGTCGACCCGGTCGGAGGCGGGCAGCCGGATCACGTCGCCCGTGCCGATCACCGAGGTGGACGGTTTGAGGAAGATGACCGGCGAGGACGGTGCGGCCGAGCCCATCTCCTGCGCGTGCTCGGCGTAGTTCTTGCCGACGGCGATCACCTTGCTCGGCAGGATCGGCGCCAGCAACCGCACATCCGGCAGCGCCCAGCGCTCGCCGGTGGACGCGATCGGACCGAACGGATGGCCCTCGATCCCCGCGACCGTCAGGGCGTCGAATGCCGCGCCGGGGCTGCCCTCGACGGTGCCCCACAGCACGCCGGACGGGGCGGAGGCCGAACCTGGATGGACGAAGCGAGCGATGCGCACGATCGGCAACGTTACCGACCTCTGCGGGGTCGACCCGAACGCTCTGTGCGAGCCAGCTGCCCGGGTGCCTCGGGCGCACGCCGCTCGCGCATACTCGGTGGCGTGAGTTCAGCGCTGTCGGGCATCCCCGTCGACCGCCGCCGGCACCTCGCCGCAATCCTCGGGCTGTTCGCAGCCCTGTGCGTGGCAGTCGGCGTGGTGGCCACCACCGGGCGGCCGTCGGGCTTCGTCCGGCTCTTCTCGACGGTCGCGCTGGTCACCGCGGTGGCGCTCGGGCTGATCGCGTGGGGCGTCGTCCGTACCGTGAAGATCGACCTCGAAGACGCCCGGCTCGACGGCGCCATCTCCGACGCGATCGCGGCCGGCGGACACAGCGGGCTGGCCTGCGGCTGCGCCCACCACCACGACGCGGACGAGCTGCACGTCACCGCTGGCGGATGCGAGCACGACGGCTCCGGCGACGGCTGCGACCGCGACTGCGACACCTGCGTCCTGGCCGCGATGCGCCCGTCGCCGCGCAGTTCACGCGCCGAGCGGCTCGCGCAGTAACCCGTAGCGGACCGCGTCGTGCAGCGCGAGCCACGACGCCTCGATCACGTTGCTGTGCACGCCGACAGTCGTCCACTCCCGGTGGTGGTCGGAGGTCTCGATGAGCACCCGGGTAACCGCCTCGGTTCCTCCTCCGCCGGTGGTCGCGCCTACGCGACCCGGCATGATACGCACCTTGTAGTCGGTGAGCTCCAGCTCGGCAAGGCGCGGGTACACGCGCTCGAGGGCCTTGCGCAACGCGCGGTCCAGCGCGTTGACCGGCCCGTTCCCCTCCGCGGTGGAGATGGCCCGCTCGCCGCCTGCGTGCACCTTCACCGTCGCCTCGCTCACGATCGCGCCGTCCGCACGGCGATCGACGATCACCCGGTAGGACTCCACGCTGAAGGGCTCCGGCGCGGCTCGTCCTGCCTCATCTTCCAGCTCGTCGCGCAGCAGCAGCTCGAAGGATGCGTCGGCGGCCTCGTAGGACCAGCCCTGCGCCTCGCGTTCCTTGACCCGCTCGACGACGTTGCCGACGACCTCGGGACGCGACGTGACGTCGATGCCGAGCTCGAGCGACTTGAGTTCCACCGAGGCGCGTCCGGCCATCTCGGTGACCAGGATGCGCTGGTCATTGCCGACGACGGCGGGGTCGAGGTGGTTGTACATCTCCGGAGCCACCTTGATCGCGGACGCATGCAGGCCGGCCTTGTGCGCGAACGCGGCCGCCCCGACGTAGGGCGCGTGCGCGTCCGGGGCGAGGTTGGCGATCTCGGCGATGGCATGCGAGACCCGCTGCATCTCGGCCAGGCACCCGTCGGGCAGCACGTCGCGTCCCATCTTGGTGACCAGGCCGCCCAGCACCGAGAAGATGTTCGCGTTGCCAGCGCGTTCGCCGTACCCGTTGGCCGTGCCCTGCACGTGCGTCGCGCCGGCGTGCACGGCGGCCAGCGTGTTGGCCACCGCGCAGCCCGTGTCGTCCTGGGTGTGGATCCCGAGCCGGATCCCCGCGCGGCGGCGCACTTCGGCTACGACCTCGTCCACTCCCATCGGCAGCATGCCGCCGTTGGTGTCGCACAGCACGCCGACGTCCGCACCTGCCGCGGCCGCAACGTCTAGCAGACGCACCCCGTAGTCGCGGTCGAGGCGGTAGCCGTCGAAGAAGTGCTCGCAGTCGAGGAACACCCGGCGTCCTTCCGCGCGCAGGAATGCCACCGTCTCGCGCACCATCGCGAGGTTCTCCTCGCGCGTCGTGCGCAGGGCGCGCTCGACGTGCCACACCGAGGACTTCGCGACGAGCGTGACGACCGGCGCCCGCGAGTCGAGCAACGCTCGGACCTGCGGGTCGTCCTGCACCCGCGTGCCGGCCTTGCGCGTGGCGCCGAAGGCAACCAGCACGGCGTGATCGAGTGTCAGCTCGCCGTCCGCAGCGCGGGCGAAGAACTCGGTGTCCTTGGGCATCGCGCCCGGCCAGCCGCCCTCGATGAAGCCGACTCCGAGCTGGTCGAGCAACCGCGCGACGGCAAGTTTGTCGGCCACCGAGTAGCTGATTCCCTCCCGCTGCGCGCCGTCGCGCAGCGTGGTGTCGAAGACGTGGAAGCGGTCAGCGAACTCGTCGCTCTGCATGGCGTTCGTCCTAGCCTGCGGGGGCCTGCGGTGGGTGGGCGGGGCAAAACAAAAGACCCCCCGCATGATGCGGAGGGTCTGCGCGTCGGAGGTGGAACGAGATCCGACGCGCTAACTGATAATGCCGAAGCGAACCTGCACACCCCCAGTCTGCCACACCCGCCCGTCCGTCCCGCCCCGCGTCCGTCCCGCCCCGGCCGGCCCCCGGCCTCCCCGACTTTGACCCCGCAACTGACGCAAAATCGGCGGCACAGCGTCACATAGCGGGTCAAAGTCGCAAGGGGCGGGTCAAAGTCGCAGGGGGGCGGGTCAAAGTCGCAGGGGGGCGGGCGCGGCGGCGGCGGCGAGGCGCTCGCCGATCTCGGCGGTGGATCCCGGACGCTGCGGATCGCGAGTGGCGAGGTCGGCGGCCACGGCCGCCTCGACGCGCGCGGCGTCCGCGTCCTGTCCCAGGTGCGCGAGCAACATCGCCACGGACAGCACCGCGGCGCTCGGATCGGCCTTGCCCTGGCCGGCGATGTCCGGCGCCGAGCCGTGCACCGGCTCGAACATCGACGGATTCCTCCCGCTGACGTCGAGGTTGCCGCTTGCCGCCAGCCCGATGCCACCGCTCACGGCCGCAGCCAGGTCGGTGAGGATGTCGCCGAAGAGGTTGTCGGTGACGATCACGTCGTAACGGCCCGGATCGGTGACGAGGTAGATCGTCGCGGCGTCGACGTGGTGGTAGCCGACGGTCACGTCGGGGAACTCGTCCGAGACGGCGCGCACCGTCCGGAACCACAGGTCCCCGGCGTGGGTGAGCACGTTGTTCTTGTGCACCAGGGTGAGGTGCCGGCGCGGACGGCGCTGCGCACGGGCGAACGCATCCCGCACGACGCGCTCGACGCCGTAGGCGGTGTTGACGCTGACCTCGGTCGCGATCTCGTGCGGCGTGCCCTTGCGCAGCACGCCCCCGTTGCCCGCGTAAGGGCCCTAGGTGCCCTCGCGGACGACGACGAGGTCGATCGCGGGTGTCCCGGCCAACGGCGAGACCACACCGGGGTAGAGCTTCGCGGGACGCAGGTTCACGTGGTGGTCGAGTTCGAAGCGCAGGCGCAGAAGCAGGCCGCGCTCGAGCACACCCGCCGGAACGGAGGGGTCGCCGACTGCGCCGAGCAGGATCGCGTCGTGCTCGCGGATCTCGGCGAGCGTCGGATCGGGCAGCAGCTCGCCGGTGCGATGCCACCGCGCGGCGCCGAGGTCGTAGTGCGTCGACTCGACGCCGGGCAGCGCCGCCTCGAGGACCCGCAACGCCTGCTCGGTGACCTCGATACCGATTCCGTCGCCCGGGATGACCGCGAGTCTCATGCCTGCCAGGGTATCCGCGCCCGATATCAACTCTCGACAGGTGAACTGATCGTCTCAGATGTCGGGACGAGCTCCTCGTAGGACGGCAGCTCGCGCATCCGGCGCAGCGGCGACAGGAAGACCGAGAGCCACGGGAACATCCCCCCGATTGCGGCCACGAGCAGCGTGTCCCGCACGCCGATTGCCGCTCCGAGGGCACCGCCGGCAAATGCGCCGAGAGGCATCGTGCCCCACACCATGAACCGGATCGTCGCGTTCATCCGCCCGAGCAGATGTGGGGGGCACAGGCCCTGCCGGAAGCTGACCTGGGTGATGTTGTAGATGACGCCCGCGCCCCAGATCACGATCGATCCCGCACCCAGCAACACAAGCGTCCAGTCCCGCTGGACATACGGATAGATGAACATCGGCACGCCGAAGACGAGCGCCGAGATCCAGATCGTGGGGCCCTGCCCGAACCGCTTGGCGATACGTGAGGCGGTCAACGAACCGATGAGTCCGCCGATTGCCGGCAACGAGCTGATGACGCCGATGACGCCCGGGGACAGCTGCAGGTTGCGGGCCAGCAGCACGTAGAACACCGCGAAACCCATCGACGTGAAGAAGTTTCCCGATCCGGTACAGATCGAGATCGCTCGCAGCATCCGGTTGCCGAGCACGAAACGTAATCCCTCGGCGATCTCCCGGCCGAGGTGGCGGTCCGGCTTTCGCTCGGGCTTGGGTACTCGCGCCTTGATGACGCCGATCCACGACGCGGACCAGATGAAGCTGATAGCGTCAATGAGCACGGCATAGGGCGCGGTCAGGACCTGAATGAGCACCCCGCCGATGCTCGGCGCCGCTACCTGCGCTATCGATTCGCTCGCCTGCAGCTTGGCGTTGCCTTCGACGAGCGCCTGACGATCGACCAGTTCCGGCAGGTAGGACTGGTAGGCGACGTCGAAGAACACGGTGCTGACGCTGACGATCAACGCGACGGCGTACATCTGGCCGATCGTCAGGACGCCGAGAAGCTGCGCCAGCGGAATGGAACCGAGCGCTGCGAAGCGGACGACATCGTTCGTGATGAGCACCCAACGAAACCGCATTCGATCGACCCACGCGCCGGCGGGCAGCCCCACGAGCAGGAACGCGACCGACTCGAATGTCGCCAGCAGCCCGACTTGGAACGTCGAGGCGTGCAGCACGAGGATCGCGACCAGCGGCAGTGCGAGATTGGAGATCGCCGTACCGAACTGGCTGACCGTCTCGCCGATCCAGAGCCGCCTGAAGTCCAGGTGGTGCCAGAGCCCACCTCGCCGTGGGCGGATCGGGTCGATTGCCGCATCGTTCACGTCGGCCAGTTTCGGTGAGTGATTGAGCTTTGTCAATCACTTATCGTAGGGTGTCGTCATGGCTGAACGCCGACCGGCGACCGACGAGGAGGCAAAGGCACTCGCGTCGACCCTTCGCATCCGGATCCTGCGCGTGTGCCACACCGACAGTCACACCAACAAGGAGATCGCCGAGACCGTCGGACGGGACCCCGCGACGACGCTGCACCACGTCCGACGCTTGGTCGACACCGGCTTCCTGGTCGCCCAGCCGGTTCGTCGCGGCGTCCGCGGCTCGCGGGAGATCCCTTACCTGGCAACGGGAAAGTCGTGGATGCTGAGTACCCCGGCGGCCGCTCGGACGATGCTCGAAGCGTTTCTCGAGGAGGTCGCGCTCGTCCCGGCGACAGAGCTGGACGGCTCCCGGCTGGGCCTGCGGCTTTCCCCCGCCGACATGGCCGAGTTCCGCGACCGGATGCAGGACCTGCTCGACGAGTTCGCGCAGCGTCCGGACGACCGAAATGCGCCGGCCTGGTCGCTGTTCCTCGCGATCCACCCCGACCCGAACCGCCGCTGAAGGCTGCGCGCGGGCGATACAACGGCCCGTTCTCGTCGTCGTGACCGAGGAGGCACATTGACGATCGAGTACCTCGCGAAGAGCACCCACTGACCGATCCTCATGCACATCCGGTGCGCCGACTCCCGGGCCGCTAGGTCAGCGCGCCGCGGTGCCCTCGGTGTAATCGTCGTCGGAGGCCACCCAGCTCATCAGCCCGCGCAGCCTGCGACCGGTCTCCTCGATCGGATGCTGCTCACCCTTCGCGCGCAAGGCAGCGAACTCCGGGGCGCCGGCGTCCTGGTCGGCGATGAATCGCTGCGCGAACGCGCCGCTGCGGATGTCGTCCAGCACCGCCTGCATGTTCTGCTTGACGTGCGCGTCGATCACCAGCGGGCCCGACACGTAGTCGCCGTATTCGGCCGTGTCCGACACAGACCAGCGCTGCTTGGCGATGCCGCCCTCGTACATCAGGTCGACGATCAACTTGAGCTCGTGCAAGCACTCGAAGTACGCGATCTCGGGCGCGTAGCCGGCTTCGGTGAGCACCTCGAAGCCGTATTGCACCAGTTGCGAGGCGCCCCCGCACAGGACCGCTTGCTCGCCGAACAGGTCGGTCTCAGTCTCCTCGGTGAAGCTCGTCTCGATCGCCCCGGCGCGCGTGCCACCGATGGCCTTCGCGTAGGACAGCGCGAGCGCGAGGGCGCTGCCGGAGGCGTCCTGCTCGACGGCGACCAGCACCGGAACTCCCTTCCCGTCGACGAACTGGCGCCGCACCAGGTGGCCCGGACCCTTCGGCGCGACCATCGCGACGTCCACGCCGGACGGTGGCTTGATGTAGCCGAAGCGGATGTTGAAGCCGTGCCCGAAGAAGATCGCGTCGCCCTCGTCGAGGTTCGGCTCGATCGCCTCGGCGTACAGGGAGCGCTGTGCCGGATCAGGTGCCAGCACCATGATCAGGTCGGCTTCGACGCAGGCCGCGGACGGCGTGAGCACGCGTAGCCCCTCGTCCTCGGCCTTGGCGCGACTGCCGGAGGCCTCAGGCAGACCGACGCGCACGTCCACCCCGGAGTCGCGCAGCGAGAGCGCGTGAGCGTGGCCCTGACTGCCGTAGCCCAGCACCGCGACCCGGCGGCGCTGGACGAGGGACAGGTCGGCGTCGTCGTCGTAGTAGATCTGCACTGCCATCGGTGTGCGGTCCTCTTCCTGTTTCGGTCCGGGTTCAGGCGCTGCGATCGACGGTGCGCAGCGCGGCCTGGGTCATCGAGCGCGAACCGCGACCCAAGGCGACCATGCCGGACTGCACCATCTCGCGGATACCGTACGGCTCGAGCATCTTGAGCATCGCGTCGAGCTTGTCCGGTCGTCCGGTCAGCTCGACGGTGACCACCTCGGGCCCGACGTCGGCGACCTTTGCCTTGAACAGCTCGACGATCTGCAGCACATCGCGGCGGTTGCCCTCATCGGCACGCACCTTCACCAGCAGCAGTTCACGCTGCACGGCCTGCGGCTGCTCCAGTTCGACGATCTTGAGGACGTTGACCAGCTTGTTGAGCTGCTTGGTCACCTGCTCGAGCGCGGTGCCCTCGACGCTGACGAGGATGGTGATCCGCGAGACTTCGGCATGCTCGGTCGGCCCGACGGCCAGTGACTCGATGTTGAAGCCGCGGCGGCTGAACAACCCCGACACGCGCGCCAGCACACCGGGCTTGTTCTCGACCAGGACGGAGAGCGTGTGGGTGCTCATCACTCGTCCCATTCGAAGACCGGACGGACGTCGCGGGCGGCCTGGCTCTCGTCGTTGCTCGCACCCGCCGTGACCATCGGCCACACCATCGCATCCTTGCCGACCGTGAAGTCGACGACGACGGGCTGGTCCTCGACCGCCAGCGCCTTCTCGATCGTCGCGTCGACGTCGGCGCTCGTCTCGCAGCGCAGGCCGAGGCAGCCGAGCGCCTCGGCGAGCTTCACGAAGTCGGGGATGCGCTGCTTGGCGATGCCCAGACTGCCCGAGGCCGGCGTCGCGTGCGTGCCCAGGGCGGTCTGCGAGTACCGCTCGGCGTAGAACAGCGCCTGCCACTGGCGCACCATGCCCAGGTTGCCATTGTTGATCACCGCCACCTTGACGGGGATGCCTTCAACCGCGCAGGTGGCCAGCTCCTGGTTGGTCATCTGGAAGCAGCCGTCGCCGTCGATCGCCCACACCAGCCGGTCGGGGCAGCCCACCTTCGCGCCCATCGCGGCCGGCACCGCGTACCCCATCGTCCCCGCCCCGCCGGAGTTCAGCCAGGTATAGGGATTCTCGTAGCGGATGAACTGCGCGGCCCACATCTGATGCTGTCCCACACCCGCGGCGAAGATCGTCTCGGGCCCGGACAGCGCACCGAGGCGCTCGATCACGTACTGCGGTGACAGGGCGCCGTCGGCCGGGTCGTCATAGCCGAGCGGGTAGGTCTCGCGCCACTGGTCGATCTGGCGCCACCAGCCGGTGAGATCGGCACGAGCGCTGCTCGCGAACGCGGCCTCGATTGCGGGGACGAGCTCGCGCAGCACCTCGCGCGCGTCGCCCACGATCGGAACGTCGGCGACGCGGTTCTTGCCGATCTCCGCGGGGTCGATGTCGGCGTGGATGACCGCAGCACCCGGCGCGAACGTCTCGAGCCGCCCGGTGACACGGTCGTCGAAGCGGGTGCCCAGGGCGATGAGCAGATCGGCTCTCTGCAGCGCCGTCACCGCCGAGACCGAGCCGTGCATGCCCGGCATGCCCAGGTGCTGGCGGTGGCTGTCGGGGAAGGCGCCGCGCGCCATCAGCGTGGTCACGACCGGGATGCCGGTGAGTTCGGCGAGCTGGCGCAGCTCGCGGGTGGCGCGCGCCTTGAGCACGCCGCCGCCGACGTAGAGCACCGGTCGGCGCGCACCGCAGATCAGACGCGCCGCCTCACGGATCTGCTTGCCGTGCGGGCGGGTCACCGGGCGGTACCCAGGCAGTTCGAGCTTCGGCGGCCAGCGGAAGTCGGTCCGCTCTTGGAGGACGTCCTTGGGCACGTCCACCAGAACGGGCCCCGGCCGGCCGGTGGCGGCGAGGTGGAACGCCTCCGCAATCGCCTGCGCGAGGTCGTCGGCCCGTTGCACCAGGAAGTTGTGCTTGGTGATCGGCAGCGTGATCCCGGAGATGTCGGCCTCCTGGAACGCGTCGGTACCGATCATCGCGCGGCCGACCTGCCCGGTGATCGCGACGATCGGCACCGAGTCCATGTACGCGTCGGCGATCGGGGTGACCAGGTTCGTGGCTCCTGGGCCGGACGTCGCCATGCAGACACCGACCTTGCCGGTCGCCTGCGCGTAGCCCTCCGCGGCATGCCCGGCGCCCTGCTCGTGGCGGACCAGGATGTGGCGGAGCTTCGTGGAGTCGTAGAGCGGGTCGTAGGCCGGCAGGATCGCCCCACCCGGAATCCCGAAGACGACGTCGACGCCGAGCGCCTCCAGCGAGCGGACGAGCGCCTGCGCACCGGTGATCGACTCCGTCATGCCTGGGCCCCTTCTCGGACGGGTGCTCGCTGGTGAAACAAAAAACCCCTCGTGCAGAAGCACGAAGGGCTGGCGCGTCGGTGGGGTCGGGACCCTACGCGACGCGCCGATCGATGAGTACGAGCCTGCTCACGGGTTCATAGCCTACACGCGCCTGCGCGTGCCGTTCAACTCTGCGGGACTTATGTCTCACGATGTAGGACGAGTAGCTAGCCAGTCCGCGAAGGTCCGCGTGCCGCGGCTCGTGAACGGCCCGGGGATCTGGGCGCCGGCCCGAAACGCCGCGCTCGCCCGGCCCGGTACCGGCAGCTGCCGGATCGGGCCGCTCCGCCCGTGCGCGCGATGCCACTCCGCCGCGAGCTGAGCGGTGCTCGCCTGCACCGGACCGCCGAACTCGGTGACACCTGCGGACGGACCCGCGTCGACGCGCTCTGCGAGATGCACCGCGAACTGCGCGACGTCACACGGCTGTAGCTGCCAACCCGCCGGCGCGAACAGCAGCGGCCCGAGGCGCAGGCGGTCGAGCACGCCGGCGACCAGGTCGAAGAACTGTGTCCCGCGGGCAAGGGTGAACTCGACACCGGACGCGGACACCCGTCGTTCGGCAGCGAGTTTCGCGCGGTAGTACCGGAACGGATTCGCGTCCACGCCGACGATCGAGACGTACACCAGGTGCGCGACGCCGGCCCCCCGAGCCGCCGCTGCCAGGCGCGCGGTTCCCTCGACGTCGACGGCGTTCATCCGCTGCGACGTGGCCGCGTGCACGATCGTCTGTACGCCGCGCACGGCATCGTCCACGCCGGCACCCGTCGCCAGGTCACCCACCACCCGCCCCGCGCCACGACGGCGGCTCAGCACCCGCACGTCGTGGCCGCGCGCGGCCAGCTCGGGCACCAGCAGCTTGCCCAGCCGC
This sequence comes from Jatrophihabitantaceae bacterium, assembly GCA_051000395.1. Lineage (GTDB taxonomy): Bacteria > Actinomycetota > Actinomycetes > Mycobacteriales > Jatrophihabitantaceae > JBPCOI01. The sequence continues at coordinate 14,175 of JBPCOI010000027.1, read as the reverse complement.
CCCGTCCCGCCCGTCACCAGAACTGCTGCCATGCTCGGCCCCCTGTCAGTCGGTCCAGAGCAGCGCGTCAAGAACACCTCTTGTTGTCCAAGGATCTTGCCAGCGACCGGCGGGCAAGGCAGAGTGTGGTATGCGCCATAGCCGGATGACGACGTCCGGTCGACGCCCGCTCGGTGAGGTGCCCGTGGCTCGTTGCGTCCCATCCCGTCTCCGCTGCCGCTCGCTCGCGGGCGCTCTCGCGGCTACCGCCCTGACCGTTGCCGGAGTGCTGGCCGGAGGAGGGAGCGCCTCCGCGTCGGCTACGCCGGCGCCCTCCCCCGTCCGCGCCGGTTCGTACTACCTGGCGCTGGGCGATTCGGTCGCCTTCGGCTACCGGGAATCGACCAATCTGCCGACGCCCGATTATTCCAAGGCGAACAGCTTCGTCGGCTACCCGGAGGACGTCGGCGCCGCTCTCGGCCTGCACGTCATCAACGCGTCCTGCCCGGGTGAGACGTCCTCGAGCTTCATCGCCACGCACGTGACCAGCAACGGCTGCGAGAACAGCCCGACCGGGCCGGTCGGCTACCGCACGTTCTACCCGCTGCACGTTCGCTACAGCGGCACGCAGATGAGCTACGCGATCCACTACCTGCAGACCCATCCGGCCACCCACCTGGTCACCCTGATGATCGGCGCCAACGACGCGTTCCTGTGCGAGGAGACAACCTCGGACCACTGCGCATCGGAGCTGAAGGCAACTCTCCGGCAGATCACCGCGAACGTGCGCACGATCCTGACCAACCTGCGCTTCCAGGCCGGCTACCACGGCCAGATCGTGATCGTCAACTACTACTCGCTCGACTACGCCTCGGCGACCGACAACGCCTCCAGCCGGGCGCTGAACTCCGCGATGGACCTGGCGGGCAGGTTCTACCACGTCACGGTGGCCGACGGTTACGGCGCCTTCGAGCGGGCGGCGGTGCAGTCCGGCGGTGACACCTGCGCGGCCGGGCTGCTCACGAAGCTGACCACGGGCGGCTGCGGCGTGCACCCGAGCATTGCCGGACAGTCTCTGCTGGCGCTGGCGGTCGAAAGGGCCCTGACGCACTGACGACCTGAACCTCCCGCGGCACGACAGCGGTCCGGTTCAGCCGCAGACAGCGCCAGCGGCGGCCGATCCGACGAGCTTGGCGTACTTGCCCAGCACGCCGTAGTCAAAGTGCTGCGGCAGCGGTTTCCACTCGGCGCGCCGCCGTGCGATTTCCGCGTCGTCCACGTCGAGGTCCAGCGACCGCCGGCGCATGTCCAGCCGGATGCGGTCACCATCCTGGACGAGCGCGATGGGACCTCCGTGCGCCGCCTCCGGTGCGACATGGCCGATGCACGGACCGGTGGTGCCCCCGGAGAAGCGCCCGTCGGTCAACAGCAGGATGTCCTTGCCGAGGCCGGCGCCCTTGATCGCGCCGGTGATGGCCAGCATCTCGCGCATACCCGGACCGCCCTTGGGGCCCTCCCACCGGATGACGACCACGTCGCCGGCCCGCAACTGCCCGGCGGCGAGGGCTTCCATGGCCGCCTGCTCGCGGTCGAACACCCGGGCGGTTCCCTCGAAGGTCTGCGCCTGCAGGCCCGCGCTCTTGACCACTGCTCCGTCGGGGGCGAGCGTGCCGCGCAGGATCAGCAGGCCTCCGGTGCGGTGGATCGGGTCGCTCATCGTATGGATGACCTTGCCGTCCGGGTCGGGCGGCGCGACGTCGTGCAGGTTCTCGGCGACGGTCCGGCCGGTGACCGTGAGCGCCTCACCGTGCAGCAGCCCGGCGTCGAGCAACGCCTTCATCACCACCGGGATGCCGCCCGCCGCGTCGACATCGGTCATCACGTAGCGGCCGAAGGGCTTCACGTCGGCGAGGTGCGGGACCTTGTCGCCGATGCGGTTGAAGTCGTCGAGGCTCAGTTCGACCTTGGCCTCGTTGGCGATCGCGAGGAGGTGGAGCACGGCGTTGGTGGAGCCGCCCAGCGCCATGACGACCGCGATCGCGTTCTCGAAGGCGTGCCGGGTGAGGATCGTGCGCGCGGTGATGCCCGCATCGACGAGGTGCACGGCTGCCTCGCCCGAGCGTTCGGCGTAATGGTCGCGGCGCGAGTCCGGCGCCGGCGGTGCCGCGGAGCCGGGCAAGGACAGGCCCAGCGCCTCGGCCGCCGAGGCCATCGTGTTGGCGGTGTACATGCCACCGCAGGCGCCCTCGCCCGGGCAGATCGCCTTCTCGATCTCGCCCAGCTCGTCGCGCGTGATCCGCCCGGCCAGGCACGCGCCCACCGCCTCGAACGCGTCGATGACGGTGACGTCGCGGCCTCGGTAGTGCCCGGGCAGCGTCGATCCCGCGTAGAGCAGGACCGCCGCGACGTCCAGGCGGGCGGCTGCCATCAGCATCCCCGGCAACGACTTGTCGCACCCGGCGAGCAGCACGCCACCGTCGAGCTGCTCGGCGCGGAACACCGTCTCCACCGAGTCGGCGATCACCTCTCGCGACACCAGCGAGTAGTGCATGCCGTCGTGGCCCATCGAGATGCCGTCCGAGACCGAGATCGTCCCGAATTCCAGGGGGAAACCGTCCGCCCCGCGCACGCCGAGCTTGGCCTTCGCCGCCAGCCGGGCCAGCGACAGGTTGCACGGCGTGATCTCGTTCCACGACGACGCGATACCGATCTGCGGCTTGCGCCAGTCGTCATCGCCCATCCCAACCGCGCGCAGCATGCCCCGCGCCGCGGCCCGCTCGAGGCCGTCGGTGACGGTCGCACTGTGCGGTTTGCGATGCGCCCGGGGCGGTTGGCTGCTCACGTCGCAAACCCTACGGGCTACCGTTCCGGTGTGCCTCCGGCTCCCGCAGCGCCGCCTGCCCCGCGCACCTTTCGGCTCCCACGCTCGGCCTATCTGCTGGTGCTGTTCCTGCTGTTCTGCGTCATCCCGCTCGCCCTCGCTGCGGACGGCAGCGACGGCGCGAAGGCGATCGTGGGACCCCGCGCCCTGCTCCTGATCATCCCGGTCGCGGCCGCGTTCTTCATCGCCCGCACTGCCACCGTCGTCGACGACACAGGTATCCGGGTGCGTGCGCTGCTGGGCTCCCGGTTGTTGCGCTGGGACGAGCTGCGCGGGCTGTCGGTGGACGCGCGCAGTGTCTACGCCGTGTGCCGGGACGGCTCGGTGCGCCTGCCCTGCGTCCGGGTGGCCGATCTCGCCGCGGTCGCACAGGCCAGCGCCGGCCGCCTGCCGCCGGTCGCTCAGGCCGTCCCGAAATCCGCGCCGGCACGGCGCCGCCGCCGCTGATCGCCGCGCTCGGGTCAGTAGCCGTCGTGGACGACGTTTACGAGCTGCTCGCCGGCCACGAAACGCTCGAACTGGGCGCGCACCAGCTGGTAGGCACGGCGCCTCCAGCCGCGGGTGCCGCCCCCCACGTGCGGCGTCAGCACCAGGTTCGGCGCGTCCCACAACGGGTGCTCGGGCGGCAGCGGCTCGGGCTCGGTGACGTCGAGAAAGGCGTGCAGCCGGCGCGCAGTGAGTTCGGCGAGCAGCGCGTCGGTATCCACGATGGCCCCGCGGGCGACGTTGACGAGCGTCGCGCCGTCCGGCATGCGGGCGAGGAAGGCCGCGTCGACGAGCCCGTGAGTCTGCGGCGAGTGCGGCAGCGCGATCACCACGACGTCGTGCTCGCCGAGCAGGTCCGGCACCTCGCCGATCGAGCGGATCTCCCCGCGCGCGGTCCGGGCCACGAGCGTGGCCTGCGCGTCGAACACCTCGACGGCCGCGGCGACCCGGGCCCCGATGTCTCCGGCTCCCAGCACCAGGACCCGCTTTCCGTCCAGGCCGTCGGTGTCGACGCGAACCCAGTTGTGCGCGGCCTGCTCGGCTGCGAATCGCGGCAGTTCGCGCAGCACACAGAGCAATCCGGCGAGGGCGAGCTCCGCGGTGGACGCGCCGTGCACGCCGCGCGCGTTGCACAGCACCACGCCTTCCGGCACGACCGGCAGCCATGGCTCCACCCCCGCCGAGAGCAGCTGGATGATGCGCAGCCGGGGCATGCGCGCAAGGCCCTCGGCGGCCATGGGGGCGTTGCCGTAGCGGCCGACCAGGAACTCGACGGCATCGAGGGAACCGGGAGCCTGCCCGGTGCCGTCCCACACCACGACGGCGGACCCCTCCGGCAGTTCCCCCAGCAGCTCGCGTTCGGCTTCGGAGGGGACGCAGATCGTGCTCACCGGTCGAGGCTAGCGGCTCGGGCAGGCACACTGGAGGGCATGCATCGTCTGGGCCGGCCGGGGTTGGCGCTCGCCGCCGTGCTCCTCCTGGCCGGGTGCAGCGCCGGGGCCACGGCGCAGGAGCCGGACTGGAAGCCGAAACAGTCCTTCCAGGGCGAGGGACCGCTACCGAGCATCCCCCCGCCCTCGCCACCGGGGTCCACGTCCTCCGCGCCTCCGAGCCCGTCGCTGACCCCGCGGCCAGGCAGCACGGCCGGACCGGACCCTGCCATCGTCGCCACCCGGCTGGTCGCACCGGTCGGCCTGACGATCATGCCGGACAACACCGCTCTCGTCGGCGAGCGCACGACTGGGCGCATCGTGCAGGTGCAGCCCCGTCCCGGCCAGCCGGTGCGGACGGTGCGCACCATCGCCGGAATCGATCCGGCCGGCGACGGTGGCCTGCTCGATCTTGCCCTCTCGCCGAACTACCAACAGGACAACCTGATCTTCGCCTACCTGACGACGGTGACGGACAACCGCGTCGTCGACTTCACCCTGCACGGCCCGGTGACACCCGTGCTCACGGGGATTCCCAGGGGCGTCACCGACAACGCGGGACGCATCGCGTTCGGTACGGACGGCAGCCTGTACGTCGGGACGGGCGACGCGGGGCGTCCGGCACTCGCCGCCGACCCGAGGAGCCTGGCCGGCAAGGTGCTGCGGGTCAGCGACATCGGCCGGCCGGTGCCGGGTAATCCCAGCGCGTCCTCGCCGGTGTTCACCCGCGGGCACCACGTCGTCGACGGCCTGTGCCTGGATCCGAAGAGCGGCGCCGTCCTCGAGGTCGAACCGGCTGGCGCGGGGGCCGAAGTGAACCTCCTGCGCGGCGGCGACTCCTACGCGTCACCGAGCACGGGCACGGGCCCGCGCGCGGGCGTACAGCCGCCGGTCAAGCCCCTGCCGGCGGCAGACAGCGCCCCCGGCGGGTGCGCCGTGCAGGGCGGCGTGCTCTACGTGACGTCGCTGGACGGCGCTGCCCTGCTCGCGGCGAGCCTGTCCGTGCAGGGCAGCACCACTGCGGTGGGGGACTTCACGGCCTCGCTGCAGAAGAAGTACGGGCGGCTGCGCACTGTCGTCGCCGCCGACGACGGTGCACTGTGGCTCACCACGTCCAATCGCGACGGGCACGGCAAGCCGGTAGCCGCCGACGAGCGGGTGCTGCGCATCGTGCCGGCCGGAGCGGCCGCGACCTACCCGGGCTGATCGCACACGTCAGGCTTCGGCCTGCCGCTGGCGCACGGCCTGGCGGATCTGGGTGATGTTGTCACGCAGCATGTCCGAGACCAGCTCGTCGGTGCGCGGGTCGGCGAGCACGTCGAGGATAACGCGCAGCGTCGTCTCGCTCGCTTCGTTGATCAGCCGATCGTGGAAGGGCACCAGGCCGATGTGCCGGCCCGTCGGATCGTGTTTGATCTTCTCCGCGAACATCTGCTTGATCTCCTCGTGGTTCTCCTCGAGCGCTGCTGCGATGTTGCGGGTGTAGTTGCCGCTCGCCAGCACCTCGGCCACCTCGTCGAGCACAGCGATGGTGATCGGACGCTTGATCACGTGCACGACGCGCTCGGACGCGCGGTTGATCAGGCGCACCACGAAGGGCTCCCGCAATCCCCGGCGCACGAGGGCATGCCCGAGCAGCGCGGCCAGGATCATCAGCAGGATCAAGCCCGCGATGATGACGAGGATCAGGCTGCCGGTACCGAAGTGGTGCGTCGCGACGGACATGGCTCAGATCCTGCCGCGAATCGCCGCGAGGTGCCGAGATCTGGCGCGTCAGGTCAGCCAGTCGAGGGATTGCCCGTGCGGGCCGGTAAGGGCCAGCGGCCGGCCGTCGTGGGCCAGCACGAATCGCGAACGCCCGCCGGTGTCCAGCGCGGTGCCGTCGAGGACGCCCGGTGCCTCGTTCGACAGCCACGCGGCGCGCCGCTCGGCGAGCAGCCTGCGCAGCTGCGCGGTGAAGGCGACGCGTCCGGCCGGTGGCACGTAGGCCAGCACCGCGGAGTGAAACACCACGAGCGTGGCGGACGGCGGCGCCTCGGCAGCCAGGGCAGGAAGATGGCTCAGCAGGTCTCCCTGGACGATCCGCGGCGGATCACGGCGCACCAGCGAGACGGCGGCCCGAAGCCGGTCGCGCCGCGCGAGCTGCTCCGGCCAGACGAGCGCCTCCAGCCACCGCACGTCCTGCTCCGAGCGGACGTCGAGCGGATGGAGGTCGAGCCCGGCACGCCACACGACCTGCACCGGCGCGCCGGGCAGTGGCGCCGGACCCGTCACCGCACAGGGGAACTGCGGTTCGGACATCCCGGCGACGACGTCCTCGTCCCCCATCAGCCAGCGGTAGGAGTAGCGGTCGGGGTACAGGCACAGCCCGGCCGATGCGCCAACCTCCAGCAGGGCCAGCGGCTGCGGCAGCGTGGCGAGGACGGGCAGCAGTGTCGCGCACCGGTTCGGCTCGTTGGTCTGCGTACGCCGCGCCAGCATCGTCGCCGCGAGGTCGTCCCACGTGGCAAGCAGCCAGTCGCGGAACTGCGGGTACGACCCGGTCGGGCCGTCGAGCAATCGCGTCGCGCCGAGCAGCAGGTTCGGTTGCCGCTTCGGCGCCGGCAACTCGTCCAGGCGCGCCAGCACCGCAGCGTCGCCGGCGATGCCCAGGCAGATCGCCTCGTAGCTCGCGGAGATCCCGCGAGTCTCCCTTTCGGCCATCGCGCGGTAGCGCGCAGCGGTAGGAAGCTGGTCGGTGCCGATCCAGTCGGGCATCGTCGCGTGCTCCGCCGTCCGCTATTGCTCGCCGACGCCGAGACGGTGCAGCAGGATCCGGCGCACGGCCGCCGCGTCGGCCTGCCCCCGGGTCGCCTTCATCACCGAGCCGACCAGCGCGCCGACCGCGGGCAGCTTGCCGGCGCGCACCTTGGCGGCGACGTCCGGGTTGGCAGCGATCGCCTCGTCCGCGGCGGCTTCGAGCGCACCGCTGTCGGAGACCACCACCAAGCCGCGGTCGGCGACGACGACGTCCACGTCCGCGCCGGTTTCGAGCACGCCGTCGACGGCCTGCCGGGCGAGCGCGACCGACAGCGTCCCGGCGGCGACCAGCTCGACCAGCCGCGCGACCTGCCGCGGTGCAATCGCCAGCTCGGACGGCTCGACCTCGCGCGCGTTGGCAAGCTGGGCGAGGTAACCGAGCCACCAGTTGCGTGCCTCTCCGACCGGCGCCCCCGCATCCACCGTCGCGCCGACCAGTTCGACCACGCCCGCGTTCGCCATCTGCTGCATGTCCTGCCCGTTCACTCCGAGCGCGGCGCGCAGGCGGGTGCGGCGCGCCGCGGGCAGTTCGGGCAACTCGGCGCGCAACCGGGACACCCACGCCGGGTCGGGCGCGATCGGCACCAGGTCCGGCTCGGGGAAGTACCGGTAGTCGGTCGCCTCCTCCTTGCTGCGCCCGGGCCGGGTGTCACCGCTCGTCTCGGAGAAGTGCCGCGTCTCCTGCTTGATGCGCTCGCCACGGTCGAGCAGCTCGGCCTGGCGCAGCATCTCCGAGCGCACCGCGCGCTCGACGCTGCGCAACGAGTTCACGTTCTTCGTCTCGGTGCGGGTGCCCCACTGCTCACCCGGCCGGTTCAGCGAGGTGTTCACGTCGCAACGCAGCGAACCCTGCTCCATCCGCACGTCGCTGACGCCGAGTGTGCGCAGGATGTCACGCAGCTCGCTGACGTAGACCTTCGCGGTCTGCGGCGCCAGTGCACCCGTGCCGGGCACCGGTCGCGTCACGATCTCCACCAGCGGGATCCCGGCTCGGTTGTAGTCGACGAGCGAGTAGTCCGCGCCGTGGATGCGCCCGGACGTGCCGACGTGCGTGTTCTTGCCGGTGTGCTCCTCCAGGTGCACCCGTTCGATGCCCACGCGCACGGTCTCGCCCTCGACGTCAACGTCCAGATACCCGTCCGTACAAAGGGGTTCGTCGTACTGAGAGGTCTGGAAGTTCTTCGGCATGTCCGGGTAGAAGTAGTTCTTTCGCGCGAAGCGGCACCAGGTCGCGACCGAGCAGTTCAGCGCCAGGCCGATGCGGATCGTCGATTCGATGGCTGTCGCGTTGGCGACCGGCAAGGCGCCAGGCAGGCCGAGGCACACCGGGCAGGTGTGCGTGTTGGGCGCCGCGCCGAACCCGGTGTCGCAGCCACAGAACATCTTGGACGCCGTCCCGAGCTCGACGTGCGTCTCGAGCCCGATCACCGGCTCGTAGCGGGCGAGCAGGGCCTCGTATTCGGTACTCATCGCGGGACAGCCACCTCCGCAATCGGCAGGGTGCCGTGCACCGCCTCGAACGCGGCGGCGACGCGGTAGCAGCGCGCGTCGGCCAGCGCGGGGGCCATGATCTGCAGCCCGACCGGCAGCCCGTCGGATCGCCCGCACGGCAGCGAGATCGCCGGCGTGCCGGCCAGCGACGCCGGCAGGGTGCAGCGGTCGTTGACGTACATCGCCATCGGGTCCGCGATGCGCTCGCCGATGCCGAAAGCGACGAACGGTGACGTCGGGGACACGAGTACGTCCGCCTGCTCGAACGCGGCCGCGAAATCACGCGCGATGAGCGTGCGCACCCGCTGCGCCTGCGCGTAGTACGCGTCGTAGTAGCCCGAGGACAGCGCGTACGTGCCGATCATGATGCGGCGCTTCACCTCCGCGCCGAAACCCGCCTCGCGCGTGAGCGACATGACCTCCTCCAACGAGCGCTGACCGTCGTCGCCGATGCGCAACCCGTAGCGCACCGCGTCGAAGCGAGCCAGGTTGGACGAGCACTCGCTCGGCGCGATCAGGTAGTAGGCGGCCAGCGCGTAGTCGAAGTGCGGGCACGACACCTCGATCACCGTCGCCCCCATGTCCCGCAACGTCTGCAGGGCCGCCTCGAAGCAGGCGAGCACGCCGGGCTGGCACCAGTCGCCGGCGAGCTCGCGCACCACCGCCACCCGCAGTCCGCTCAGCTCGCCGCGGGCGCCCTCGCGAACCGCCGCGACGACCGGCGCGGCCGGCTGCGGGATCGAGGTCGAGTCTGCGGGGTCGTGCCCGGCGATCACCTCGTGCAGCAGCGCCGCGTCCAGCACCGTACGTCCGAACGGGCCGGCCTGGTCCAGCGAGGACGAGAACGCGATCAGGCCGTAACGCGACACCGCGCCGTAGGTCGGTTTGTGGCCGACGACGCCGGTCACCGCGGCGGGCTGGCGGATCGAGCCGCCGGTGTCGGTGCCGATCGCGAGCGGTGCCTCGCAACCCGCCACCGCCGCGGCGGAGCCGCCGGAGGAACCGCCCGGTATCCGCGACAGGTCCCACGGATTGTGGGTCGGCCCGTACGCGGAGTTCTCCGTGGAGCTGCCCATCGCGAACTCGTCCATGTTCGTCTTGCCGAGCATGACGATGCCGGCCTGGCGGACGCGAGCGGTGATCGTCGCGTCGTACGGCGGGCGCCAGCCCTCCAGGATCTTCGATCCGGCGGTCGTCGGCAGGCCCGCGGTGACCACCACGTCCTTCATCGCGAGCGGCACGCCGGCCAGCGGTGCCAGCGCCTGGCCTGCTGCGCGCCGCGCGTCGACGGCGCCGGCGGCCCGTAGCGCCCCCTCGGCGTCGACGTGCAGGAACGCGTGCAGCGCGCCGTCGACGTCCGCGATGCGATCCAGGTGTGCCTGGGCCACCTCGACGGCGCTCACCTCGCCGCCGGCGATCTTGACGGCGAGTTCCGCGGCGGTCAGTCTGACCAACTCGGATGCCTGCACTGTGCTCATCTCGCCTCGGCCTAGGCCTCGTCGGTCAGGATTCGCGGCACGCGGAACTTGTCGTCCTCGACCGCCGGCGCGCCCGCGAGCACGGCATCGCGGGGCAGCGACGGGCGCACCTCGTCGGGGCGGAAGACATTCGTCATCGCCACCGCGTGCGAGGTGGGCGCGATGTCCGCGGCGGCGACCTCGGCGACCCGCTGCACCGCGCCGATGATGACGTCCAGCTGCGGGGCGAACGTGTCCAGCTCGTCGTCGGTGACGGCGAGACGGGCGAGGCTGGCGAGGTGGGCGACGTCGGCGCGGCTGATCCGGCCGCCGGCGTCGGCAGATGTGTCCGGCACGAGCGGTGAGTCTACGGACCGCGGCGCGACCGGCCGGCGCCACGCACCCGCGTAACGCGCCCGACACGGCCGTCGGGCAGGCTGGGCGCCGTGTCCTACCTGCTGCGGATCGTGCTGCCGGACCGTCCCGGCGCGCTGGGCGCCGTCGCGTCGGCGCTCGGCCAGGTCGGCGCTGACATCCTCAGCCTCGACGTCATCGAGCGTTCACCCGGCAGCGCCACCGACGACGTGGTCGTCGAGCTGCCCCCGGACCGGCTGGCCGATTCGCTGGTCACCGCCGCCAGCACCGTCGAGGGCGTCCGGGTCGAGTCCATCCGTCCCTACGCCGGCCGCATCGACGCGCACCGCGAGCTGGAGCTGCTCGACAAGCTCGCCACCCTTCCCGGCGAGTCGCTGCTCGTGCTGGCCGACGGCGTCGCGCGCCTGTTCCGCGCCGCCTGGGCGCTCGTACTGGACGCGCCGTGCGGCGCGCAGGCACGGATCCTCGCGTCCGGTGGCGCGGCGCCGGAGATCGACACGCTGACGGTGCCGTGGTGGCCCGCGCGCCCCACCCGCGTGATCGCCTGTGACGGAGACTGGGCGCCACCGGACTGGGACCGGTTGGGGACCGAGCTCGCCGTCACCGGGCTCGGCAACGGCGCGCTGCTCGTCGGCCGTCCGGCGCTGCGGTGGCTGCCGTCGGAGCTGGTGCGCCTGCAGCACCTGGCCGCGATAGCCGCCAGCGTGACGGCGAGTTGAGGCGCTCTAAGCTCGCGGGTATGCCCAAGTGGACCGCCGCCGACATCCCCGACCAGAGCGGGCGCGTGTTCGTCGTCACCGGCGCGAACAGCGGGCTGGGAGCCAGTACGGCGCGCGCCCTCGCCGCGCACGGCGCGTCGGTGGTCCTCGCCTGTCGCAATGTCGCCAAGGGCCAGGCGGTCGCCGCGCAGCTGCCCGGTGACGCAGAGGTGCGCGCGCTGGATCTCTCCGACCTCGCCTCGGTGCGCGCCTTCGCCGAGGGGGTGGAGCGGGTCGACGTGCTGATCAACAACGCCGGCGTGATGGCGATACCCGAGCGCCGCACGGCCGACGGATTCGAGATGCAGCTCGGCACCAACCACCTCGGCCACTTCGCCCTGAGCGGGTTGCTGCTGCCCAAGCTGAGCGACCGGGTCGTGACGGTCTCCAGCGGCGCGCACCGCATCGGGCACATCGACCTCGATGACCTGAACTGGCACCGGCGCCGCTACCGCCGATGGGCTGCGTACGGGCAGGCCAAGCTCGCGAACCTGATGTTCGCCTACGAGCTGCAACGGCGCCTGAGCGCCACCGGCTCGGCGCTGAAGTCGCTGGCAGCCCATCCCGGCTACGCGGCGACCGACCTGCAGGCGCACACCGAGTCGATCCAGGATCTCGTGATGGCGCTCGGCAACCGCCTACTCGCCCAGAGCGCCGACATGGGAGCCCTCCCGACGCTCTACGCGGCCACCGTGCCCGACGCGCCCGGCGGAGCGTTCTTCGGCCCGGACGGGCTGAGCGAGCAACGCGGTTATCCGCACCGGGTCGGCTCGACGAAGGCGTCGAAGGACACCACGGTCGCGGCGCGGCTGTGGGCGCAGTCCCAGCAGCTCACCGGCGTCAGTTTCCCCTGACCGCACGAGCGGCACGGCGTTGCTCGCCGGGACCGCCGCGACGGGGCGGGCGGCGGAACCGCGGCGCACGGCGGAGCCGCGGCGGGCGGCGGAACCGCGGCGGACGGCGGAGCCGCGGCGGACGAGGCGCAGCACCCGGCGACCGAGCAGGTCCGCGTAGCGCTCCGCGGTCGGCATCACGAGCGGGAGCGCGAGCAGTACGAGGCCGCCGGCCAGCCAGCCGCCGAACACGTCGGTGACCCAGTGCGTGTCGAGGTAGATGGTGCCGAGGCCGACGGTGAGCGCGACCCAGACCGCGAGCGCGATCATCGCGCGCCGGTGCCGGACCGCCATCCAGGCCAGGATCCCGAACAGCACGACAGCGTTGGACACGTGCCCGGACGGGAAGATGTTCCCCCCGTCGAAGACCGCGCGAGCGTGTTCGGTCTTCAACGGCCCGATGCGCCCGGTGGCCACCTTCACCACGCCGACGCTGAGGTTGAGCAGCACGAGAGCGACGAGCAGGCGCAGCAGCGGACGGATGGAACGCTGCCGCCATGCGCGCCAGGCGATCCAGGGCAGCGCGGCAAACGTCGAGGGCGCGCGCTGGCCGAGGATCACGTAGCTGTCGATGAAGGTGTAGAGGCCGGGCACGCGGCCGTGCAGATCCAGGTGCAGGACGTCCTGGTCCAGGGTGTCCAGCGGCGAGCCGACCATGACCGCCAGAGTCAACGCGACGTAGGTGCCCAGCGTGAGCGCGACGACGACCCAGTACCAGCGCCGGTGCGCGACCTCGTGCTCCGGCGTGCTCGGAGGCGAGTCGGGCATCGTGCCATCCTCTCCGTCCACGCGTGGGAACCTGCTGTCACGCTTACCGTCGTCATACCTGAGGCCCCGAAACCCGGGCGTCCGGCCGGCATTGTGTGAGAAAGGCCACACCTGCTCACAGGGCAGCTGGTCCGCCTTGCAGGAGTACCCGAAACGCTGTCTCGTCCAACCGGGCGACGCCGAACTGCTCTGCTTTGTCCGCTTTGGTACCGGCGTTCTCGCCCACCACCACGTAGTCGGTCTTGCGCGATACCGACCCGGCCGCCCGACCCCCGCGCGCCACGATCGCCTCCTTCGCCTCGTCGCGGGACAGGCTCTGCAGCGAGCCGGTGACCACGACAGTAAGCCCGGACAGCGTCTTGGGGGTGGCCTCGTCGTTCTCGTCGGCCATCCGCACGCCGGCGGCGGCCCAATTGTCCACGATCTGCAGGTGCCAGTCGACGCCGAACCATTCCCGCACCGCCTCCGCGATCACCGGGCCGACGCCCTCGACGGCGGCGAGCTCGTCGCCTGACGCGGCGCGGATCGCGGCGAGAGAGCCGAGCTGCGTGGCCAGTGCCCGCGCAGCCGTCGGCCCGACGTGGCGGATCGACAACGCGACGAGCACCCGCCACAGCGCCTGGGTCTTGGCCTGCTCGAGGTTGGCGAGCAGCTTGTGCCCATTCGCCGAGACGACCCGCCCGTCGTGGACCGCCTGCGGCGCGTCGGCCCTCTTCGCGGCCCGGGTGTACAGCGCGACCCGGGCGAGGCTCGACTCGGTGAGTTCGAACAGGTCACCCTCGTCGGTGATCACGCCCGCGTCGAGCAGCGCCACGGCGCCCTCCTCGCCCAAGGCCTCGATGTCGAACGCCCCGCGCGCCGCGACGTGGAACAGCCGCTCGCGCAGCTGGGCGGGGCAGGCTCGCGCATTCGGGCAGCGGATGTCCTTGTCGGCCTCGCGCTCCGGACGTAGCGCGGTGCCGCATGCCGGGCATGTCGCGGGCATGACGAATGCCCGTTCGCTGCCGTCGCGAAGCGCGACGACCGGCCCGACGATCTCCGGGATGACGTCGCCGGCCTTGCGCAGCACCACGGTGTCGCCGATCAGCACTCCCTTGCGCTCGACCTCGAAGCCGTTGTGCAGGGTGGCCATCTCCACCGTCGAGCCGGCTACCCGAACCGGCTGCATCACGCCGTACGGGGTGACCCGGCCGGTGCGCCCGACGTTGACCCGGATGTCGAGCAGCTTCGTGTTCACCTCCTGCGGCGGGTACTTGTAGGCGATCGCCCACCGCGGCGCCCGGCTGGTCGAGCCAAGGCGCCGCTGTAGCGCGAGATCGTCGATCTTTACGACAACGCCATCGAGCTCGTGCTCAACGT
>JBPCOI010000092.1:0-19579 GCA_051000395.1 Jatrophihabitantaceae bacterium | reverse complement strand
CGTTACGCCTGGCCGAACCACATAACGCGCTCCGGGACGGTCGGAGCAGGCGTAACGCGCCGGCCACCACCGGCCACCCGCCGCCGCGCCACCCGCCGCCGCGTCACCGCCGCCGGGGCGCCCCGCCCACGCAGCTACGGCAGCTCGCGGCGCATGACGATGCGGTAGCCGAGCCCATCCAGGCCGACTGCACGTTCCCAGTCGCGCAGCTCGACGATCTCCGGAGTGTGCTCGCGAACCTCGTGGAACCCGCGCGCGGCGTAGAACGGCGCGTTCCAGGGTACGTCGGCATACGTGATCAGCGTGATCGCCGGGTACCCGTGCTCGGCGGCCCACGCACAGCCCGCTTCGAGCAGCCCGGTCCCGAGCCCCTGCCGCATCCGGCCCGGGACGACCGCGAGCTCCTCGACGTGCGCGAGCCCGTCCACCTCGTCCACCCGGACGAATCCCACCGGCGGGCGACCGGCGACGAAGACCACCAGCGCCTCGTGCATCTCGTCCACGGGGAACGGGATCGGGGGCAGCTCGAGGCCGGCGACGCGAAACAGCGACTCGGCGCGACTGTCGATCTCCGCGAGCAGCGGCAGATCCTGCGGCTCGGCGACGCGGATGTCGAGCCGCTCCAGCGCTACCTCGAGTGCTGCCGCGACCCGATCCGGGTGCCTGGTCGGCACCAGCAGCACGGCACCGCCCACCAGGTGCAGTGCCAACCCGCTCGCGCCGCGGGGCAGGCCCTCGGCGATGCTGCGGCCCAGCACCGGGAGGGAGCGGTCCAGGTCGAGCTCGAAGCCCACGATCCGGTCGCGGACGAGGCTGGCCTCCCCCACGCGAAGCTCGTCCGCGGTGATGGTGAGCGAGCGCGTCGAGCGGGCCGCGTACGTGACGAGCAGGTCCACCCCGACGACGAGGACGACCGCCACGATCCAGCCGGCGAGGTGCGCGCGTCCGCCGCCGAGCGCGACGTCCGCGGCGAAGCCGGCGCCCAGCACCAGCAACAGCACCAGCGAGCTGAGATAGCTTCGGCCGGGCTCGCGGTAGAAGACGCCGGCACGGGAGCGGCGCCCGGCACCGCCGGCGGCGTTCACCGGCCCGGCTGCCGCCATGCCGCCTCGAGCGCCCAGTAGGTGAGGATGACCGACGCCCCCGCCCGCTTGATACAGCTCAGCGTCTCGGCGATCACCCGTTCGCGGTCGAGCCAACCGCGTTCGGCGGCGGCCTCGACCATCGCGTACTCGCCGCTGATCTGATACGCGGCGACGGGGACGGGGGCGGCGTCGGCGACCGCTCGCAGCACGTCGAGGTAGGGCAGCGCCGGCTTGACCATCACGATGTCAGCGCCCTCGGCGATATCGAGCGCGACCTCGGCCAGCGCCTCGCGGACGGTGCGGGTGTGGTCCTGCTGGTAGCCGGCCCGGTTGCCGACGAGCGAGGAGTTCACCGCTTCCCGGAACGGGCCGTAGAAGCCGGAGGCGTACTTCGGCGCATAGGCAAGAATGCCGGTGTCGTGGTGTCCGGACGCGTCGAGCACCGCGCGTACCGCGCCGACCTGCCCGTCAATCATCCCGCTCGTCCCGAGCAGGTGCGCTCCCGCCTCGGCCTGCGCGCGGGCCATTGCGGCATAGCGGTGCAAGGTCGCGTCGTTGTCGACGGTGCCCTCGGCGCCGCCGTGGGAGCCGAGGCCGTCGGTGCTGCTGCCGGTCAGGACGCCGCAGTGGCCGTGGTCGGTGAACTCGTCCAGGCACAGGTCGGCCATCAACACCGTGCTGTCACCCACCTCGGCGCGCACCCGGCGCAGCGCCACGTTTAGCACACCGTCGGGGTCGTCGGCGCCGGAGCCCTGGGCGTCCTTGCCGAGCGGGATACCGAACAACATCAGCCCGCCGACACCTGCCTCGACGGCCTCTCGCGCCGCCTTGGCCAGGGAGTCCTGGGTGTGCTGGACGACGCCGGGCATCGAGGCAATCGGGTGCGGCTCGCCGATGCCCTCGCGCACGAACATCGGCAGCACCAGGTCAGCCGGGCGCACGTTCACGTCCGACACCAGCGCCCGCAGTGTGGCGGTGCGCCGCAACCGCCGCGGCCGGGAGATCGGGAACGCCGGCAGCTCGGGCAACGTCACGGATCTCCTCCTCTCGCAGATCTGGGAGCATTCCCCGCGGCTGGCGCGGCAAACTCTCCGCGATCTGACGTGCTCAGGCGCGCCGGGTCGGACGCGCGGCCTTCTTCGCGGCGGCGGCCGCCGCCTTCTCGCGGTCAGCCTCGGCGCGGACCGCTGCGAACTCGGCGAGCGCGTCGACCAGGGCGGGCACCGACGCGGTCTCGGGCTGCACGTCAACCCGCAGGCCGAACTCGCGCGCTGTCGCCGCCGTCTGCGGCCCGATGCAGGCCACCACCGTGCGCGAGTGCGGCTTGCCGGCGATGCCGACCAGGTTGCGCACCGTGGAACTGGAGGTGAAGCAGACGGCCTGGAAGCCTCCCGACTTGATCGCGTCGCGGATCTCGGCCGCCGGGGGCGCGGCGCGCACCGTCCGGTACGCGGTGACGTCGTCGATCTCCCAGCCCGCCTCGCGCAGGCCGGCCGCGAGCGTCTCGGTGGCGATGTCGGCGCGCGGCAGCAACACGCGGTCGATCGGGTCCAGCACGTCGTCATAGGGCGGGAAGTCGGCGAGCAAGCCCTCGGAGGACTGCTCTCCCGAGGGCAGCAGCTCCGGTGTGATGCCGAAGGCGCGGATGGCCTCGGCGGTGGCATCGCCCACGCAGGCGATCTTCACGCCGGCGAACGCGCGCGCGTCCAGGCCGTACTCCTCGAACTTCTCCCGCACCGCCCGCACCGCGTTGGTGGACGTGAACACGATCCACTCGTAGCGGCCGGTCACCAGGCCCTTGATGGCGCGCTCCATCTGCGTCGGAGTGCGCGGGGGCTCGACGGCGATCGTCGGCACCTCGACCGGCATCGCCCCGAAGGAGCGCAACCGCTCGCTCATCGCGACGGCCTGGTCCTTGGTGCGCGGGACGAGGACCTTCCACCCGTAGAGCGGACGTGACTCCCACCAGGTGAGCTTGTCGCGCTGGGCCGCGGCCTTGCCGACCGTGATCACCAGGGTCCCGGTCATGCCGACCGCGGCGAGCTCCAGTTCCCCCAGCGTGCCGGTGATCGTCTGCTGGCCCGTGGTCGTGGCCGAGCAACTCACCGAGACGACGGCGTCAGGCTTGCGGCCGTTGGCGACGAGCTGCTCGCCGAGCAGGCGCACGTCCGCGGCCGCGACGCTCAGCACCAGCGTGCCTGCCCCGGCGGCGAGCGCGTCGAAGTCGCAGGAATCCAAGGTGCGCAGGTCGGCCTCGGTGCGCACCGAGCCGTAGGGCACGCCGGCGTATGTCGCGGCGCCCGTGCCGGTAGCGACGCCGGGGACGACGTCGAACGGGACGACCGACCTCGCCACGGCGAGCGCTTCCTTCACTGCAGCATCGTCGGCCAGCGGATCGCCGGCAACCAGCCGCACCACCGCCAGCCCGCTGCGCGCCTCGGCGAGGAGCAGCTTGGCCGTCTCGGCCGGCGACGCGTCCACGGCCCGCGCCGGCGTGCTCGCGAGCGCGGTGATCACCGGCGCGACGTAGGCATCGGCGAAGACGACGTCGGCGCGCCGCAGCGCGTCCACGGCGTGCACCGCGAGCAGGCCCGGGTCCCCGGGGCCGGCACCGACGAAGGTGACGCGGCCCAGGGCGCGGGTAGTGGCCTTGCGTGCTCGGGTCATGTCGAGCTCCCCATCATCTGATCTGCGCCGGCGGCGAGCAGGTCGGCGGCGAGCCGCCGCCCGACCCCGTCGGCATCGGTTGTCGCGCCGGTGCCGGAGAGCCGGACGGCAGCACTGCCGTCGAGCGCGGTCACGCAGGCACGAAGGAACACTTCGGTGCCGAGCTCGCCTTCGGCGACCTCGGCCAGAGCACCGACCGGAGCGGAGCAGCCCGCCTCCAGCGCGGCCAGCAACGCCCGCTCGGCGGCGACCGCCACGCGGGTATCGGCATGATCGAGCGCGGCGAGAAGCGTCAGCGCGCGCTCGTCGGACGCGCGGCACTCCACCGCGAGCGCGCCCTGTGCCGCGGCGGGTAGCACCTGGATCGGATCGAGCACCTCGGTGACCTCTGCTGCGCGTCCCAGTCGCAGCAGCCCGGCGTAGGCGAGCAGGACCGCGTCCAGCTCGCCGGAGGTGACCTTCCCGACGCGGGTGTCGACGTTGCCGCGCACATCGACGACCTGCACGCCCAGGCCCAGCGCGCGCAGCTGCGCGGCGCGGCGCGGCGAACCGGTGCCGATCCGCGATCCGGGGGGCAGCCCGCCGAGGGTGAGTCCGTCGCGGGCGACGAGCGCGTCGCGGGCGTCCTCACGCGGCGGGACGGCGCCGATCACCACGCCGTCGGACGCTGCGGTCGGCAGGTCCTTGTACGAGTGGACGGCCACGTCGATGTCACCGGCCACCAGCGCTTCGCGCAGCGCGGAGACGAATACCCCAGTGCCGCCGAGCTGCGACAGCGCCTGGCTCGAGCGATCGCCGCTCGTGACGATCGCGACGACCTCGACCGGCGCGCCAAGGGCGTCGACGACCAGCCCGGTCTGGGTCCGCGCAAGGGCGGAGCCGCGGGTACCCACACGAAGCGTCCGGGTGGCCGTCATCGCGCCACCTCGCCCGGCGTCTGCTTCACCGCGGCGACCGACTCGGCGGTCGCCGGGTCGAGGTCGAACAGCTCCCGCAACGCGCTCGCGTACTGGTCGCCGCCGGGCGTCGCCGCGAGTTCCTTGACACGCACAGTCGGCGCGTGCAGCACCTTCTCCACGGCACGGCGCACCGCGTCGGCGACCTCGCGCCGCACCTGGGCGTCCAGGCCGGGCAGGCGTCCGTCCAAGCGTCCCAGCTCGCCGTCGATCACCTGGTTCGCCCGAGCGCGCAACGCACTGACGGTCGGCGCTACCGCGAGCTGCTGCTGCTCGGCGAGGTAGCTGCCCAGCTCCTGCGCGACGATCGCGCTCGCCGCGCGGACGTCCTCGTCGCTGACCATGGCGCCGCTCGTGCGCAGCGCGTCGAGGTCGAGGTAGGTGACGCCGGGCTCGTCACCGACGGACGGGGACACGTCGCGTGGCAGGGCCAGGTCGAGCACGACGAGTGGGCGCGCCGCGCGGGTTCCGATCGCGTCCACGTCGACGACGAGCCCGCTCGCGCCGGTGGAGGAGACGAGCAGGTCCGCCGCGGCGATCTCGGCAGGCAGGGCGGCGAGTGTGGCCGCGCGCGCGGACAGCGACCCGGCCAGGCGCTCGGCGCGCTCTGCCGAGCGGTTCGCCACGACGAGATCCACGACCCCGCGCCGCCGCAGGGTCGCTCCGGCGAGCGCGCCCATCGATCCCGCGCCCACGATGACGGCGCGCAGGCCGTCGAGCGGACCGAGCACGCCCGCCGCCCGGTCCAGCGCCACCGACACGATCGACGCGCCGGCCTGATCGATGCCGGTCTCGGAGTGCGCGCGTTTGCCCACCCGCAGTGAGGTCTGGGCCAGCTCGTGCAGCACGCTGCCCACCGAGCCGACCTCGGTGCCCAGCGCGTAGGCCGAGCGCAGCTGGCCGAGGATCTGCGACTCGCCGACCACCATCGAGTCCAGCCCGCACGCGACCGAGAGCATGTGCTCGACCGCCGCCTCGGCGAAGTGCACGTAGAGATGCTCGGACAGGTTGCCGACCTCGAGACCCGCATGCCGCGCCAGCACGGACGTGATCTCGGCGACGGCCGGGTGGAAGCGGGCGACGTCGCAGTACACCTCGATGCGGTTGCACGTCGACAGCAGCAGCGCCTCGCTGATCGTCTCGGCGCGGTACAGCTCGTCGAGCGTCTTGCGCAGGTCGTCGACCGGGACGGCCGCGCGCTCGAGCAGCGCGACGGGCGCGGTGCGATGCGACAGCCCGACCACCAGCACGCTCACCGGCGCTGCCCTCCAGCCTGCGGGCGCACCGTCATCGCGCGGCGCTCGAGGCGATCAGGGAGGCCGCCTTGCGGCTCTCGTGGAAGGAGAGGATCTGCAGTTCGGCTGCGAGGTCGACCTTGCGGAGGTCGACGTGCGACGGGACCGATAGCACCACCGGCGCGAAGTTGAGGATGCTCGTGACGCCGGCGGCGACCACCTGGTCACACACCTGCTGAGCCACCGCCGCGGGCGTCGCGAGCACCGCGATCGCCACCTCGTTCTCCTCGACGATCCGGGGCAGGTCCGCCACGTCCTGCACCACCAGACCGCGGATCGTGGTGCCGATCCGAGCCGGGTCCGCGTCGACGAGTGCCGCGATCCGGAACCCGCGCGAGGCGAAGCCGCCGTAGCCGGCCAGCGCCTGGCCGAGATTGCCGACGCCGATCAGCGCGACCGAGCGCCGCACCGTGACGCCCAGGGTGCGGGCGATCTCGTCGGTTAGCGTCGTGACGTCGTAGCCCACCCCGCGGACGCCGTAGCTGCCGAGGTGGGACAGGTCCTTGCGCAGCTTGGCGGAGTTGACGCCCGCGACGGTCGCGAGCTCCTCGGAGGAGACCGTGCTGACCGAGCGTTCGCCGAGCACGCCAAGGACCCGCAGGTAGGTCGCCAGCCGGGCCACGGTGGCGTCGGGCACTGTGCGCGCGTCGGGCGGGCGGCAACCACCGGCGCGGTCGGTGCCGCCATCCGCGGCGGTGCCCCCGGCAACGCGGGACCCGGGCACATTGCGCTCGACGGACATCGACACCTCGACGGGACCGGCGCTGCGAGGCACCTGACGCGGTGCCCGGCCGGTGTGGTAGAAGCTGGCTGGACGCGATCGAAGCTACGCCGCTCGTGAATCTTTTCCCAAATCGAGACGGCCTGTGTTATAGGCAACCCTCAGCGGGCGATCGCCGTGCGGAAGCGGGCATCCTCGACGCGCCAGTAGCCGTGTTCGCGGCCGTCGATGAGGATCACCGGCACCCGGTCGGAGTACTCCGCGCGCCGGGCCGCGTCGCTGTCGACGTCGAGTTCGGCATAGCCGAATCCGAGCTCGCCCGACAACCGCCGCAACACCTGCTCCGCCTCCTGGCACAGGTGGCAGCCGACCCGGGTGATCAGCGTGACCTGGTGCTCACCCGCGGACATCGCCCGTCCCGCCCGGGTCCAGCGCCCACTTCATGATCTTTCCGGCGACGGTGCGCGGTAGGCACGGCACGACCTCTACGGACTCGGGCACCTTGAACCGGGCCAGGTAGCGCTGCGCCGCGGCCCGCAGTTCCGCTGCGTCCAGCACCGCTCCCGCGACGGGCACGACGTAGGCGCGCAGCGCGGTGGGCGAGGTTGCCGACGCGCTGCCGACGACGGCGACCTCCGCGACCCCGGGCTCGGCGGCGAGCACCGCCTCCACCTCGGTGGGATAGACGCTGAAGCCGTTGACGACGACGAGTTCCTCGCTGCGCCCGAGCAGGTGCAATTCGCCGGCGTCGTCGGCGATGGCGAGGTCGCCGGTCGCGAACCAGCCGTCGCCGTCGGGGCCGTCCTCGCCGCGGGGCCAGTACCCGGAGAACAGGTTCGCGCCCCGGACGAACAGCCGGCCCGGATCCCCCGCCTCGACCTGCTCACCGTCGGCGTCGCGGAGTTCGACCTGCACGCCCGGCACCGCGTGGCCGACGGAGCCGGGAGTGGGGTGCTCGCGTCCGGCGCCGAGCGCGTTGATCGAGACGACCGGCGCGGCCTCGGTCAGGCCGTATCCGTCGTGCAGGACGACGCCCAGCTCGCCGAAGGCCTCGACGACCGCCCGCGGCAGGGTGCTGGAGCCGGACATCGCGAACCGCACGCTGGCGAATCCCGCGGCGACATCGGCCTCGCGCAGCCATGCGGCGTACTGCCCGGGCACGCCGAGCACCGCGCTGACGCGCTCCGCGGCCATCGTCGCCAGCGTCGCGGCCGGGTCGAAACGCGCTGCCAGGACTGCGGTCGCTCCGACGCGCGCCGCCATGCCCAGACCCGCGTTGAGCCCGAAGACGTGCGACAGGGGCAGCGGGACGAACAGGACGTCCCCGGCGCTCAGGAGCGGTGGCTGCACAGCGGCGAGCTGGTCGAGGTTGGCCAGCAGCGCACGCGCCGAGAGCATCGCGCCCCGCGGACGCCCGCCGGTGCCGCCGGTGTAGAGCAGCGCCGAGAGCGCCTCGCCGCCGCGATCGGCCCCGGGATCAGCCCCCGGATCGGCACCGCGATCGGCACCGTCGTCGCCTTCCGCATCGCCCGCACCGACGAGCAACGCGTGCACCTGCTCAGCGTCCAGGTGGATCGTGGCGCCGCTGTCGGCCAGGATGTGCTCGATCTCGGTGGGCGAGTACGCCGGGTTGACGGGAACGGCGACCAGGCCGGCGCGCAGTGCCGCGAGGTATCCGATGACGAACTGGGCGCCGCTCGGCAGGCTCAGGCTCACCCGCTCGCCCGCTTCGGCGCCGGACGCACGCAGCGCTGCCGCCGCCCGGCTCGCGCGCGCGTCCAGTTCGGCCCAGCTCAGCCGGACGTCCCCGGCCACGATCGCCGTACCGTCCGGCCAGGCCCGCGCCGCGTGGCGCACCAGATCCGAGATGCCGAGGCACGCCCGTTCGGACAAGGCCAGCCCTGCCTTCCCGTTGCTGGTTCGCCGGCGCCGGTCGCCGCTCTCAGGGTGGCTGGCCGGGACCCAGCTGCGCAAGCCGCCCCACGGGACGGCCCGCGGGGGATAAAATTGTCCGCTACACCGTGTTCAGATTCGCCACATGCGAGGTAGCCTTAGCACGGGCTTCACACGCGCACGCAACCCCGCAGCTGTTCGGTGCCGTACACCGCAACCGCGGAAAGGTTCAACGCCCATGCCGGTAGGCGCGCACGTCCGTCCCGGGTCGCCCGACCCGGGCGTCGGCCTGCGCGCCCTCACCGCCATGGTCAACGAGGCAGTGGCCGGATTGGGTATGCGTCCTGCACTCGCCGGTCCGGGCCTGGGTCCGGCGCCAGCCGGCGCGCTGGTCACAGCGATGGCCGTCGAGGTCTCCGGTACCGCGGGTCCGCGCAGCCGGCGCCCGCGCCCCAGGCCTGCTCCGCCGCCCCCGGCGAGCGACGGGGCCGACGGGGAGTCCGACGTCGACGAGCAGCACGTCGAGACGTGGCGCCTGGTCACCCGCGCGCAGGACGGCGACGGCGAGGCCTTCGGCCTGCTCTACGACCGCTACGTCGACATCGTGTTCCGCTTCGTCTACTTTCGCGTCAACGACCGCGGTCTGGCCGAGGACTTCACCAGCGAGACCTTCCTGCAGGCGCTTCGGCGCATCAGCACCATCAGCTACCAAGGTCGCGACATCGGCGCGTGGTTCATCACCATTGCCCGCAATATCGTCCTGGACCACGTCAAGTCCGCACGGCACCGCCTGGAGATCACCACCGCCGACACGCTGGAGGGAAACGACCGCGCCCCCAGCCCCGAGACGTCGGTCATCGACTCCTTGACGTCCGAACGGCTGATGTCGGCAGTGCGTCAACTCGGTGACGAGCAGCGCGAGTGCGTGCTGCTGCGCTTCATCCAGGGATTCTCGGTGAGCGAGACCGCCTCGGTCATGGGCAAGAACGACGGTGCGATCAAGGCACTGCAGCACCGAGCCGTGCGCAAGCTCGCCGAGCTCGTGGGCGATGAGCCGCTGTGAATCCCCACCCCTTCGCGCCACTACGGTTGGCAGACCGCTCTCACGCGCCGCCCAGTATCGGCGCGCCCGCTGCCTCGTTGATCTGGATGTACAGCGTGGCGCCGTGGGGGGGTGTGGGACATGCCTGAGCACCGCGTGCCCATTCTGCGTGGCGCGCCGCGCCGCTACCCGGATCCGGCTACCTCCCCCAACCCGCGCGTCCGCGAGCTGGTCGGCGCGCTCGCGGGGCTGCCGGTAGCGCCCGCGCCCCGCGTGCATTTCCGGGCCGAGTTGCGCGCACAGCTGGTCGCGGTCGCGCCCCGCCTGATCGCGGAGGGCCCGGTGGAGCCGCCGACGCGGCGCCCGGCGCCCGAACGTGCCACCGCCGCGTCACCCGACAAGCGCCCCGACCCTTCCCGTCGGCACCTCCGTCTCGGTCGCCCGATCGCCGTCGTCGCCTCGGCGCTCGTCGTGCTCCTGGTGCTGCTCGGTGGGGCGGTGTGGATGAGCCGCCGGGCGCTGCCCGGCGACGAGCTCTACGCGCTCAAGCGGGCCAGTGAGAGCGTGCAGTACGCGCTCACCAGCGGCGACACCGCGCGCAGCAAGGAGCTGCTCGGCTTCGCCACGACCCGGGCCGAGGAGGTGTCGGCTCTGCTCGGGCAGTCCACGGCGGCGTCCGGCGGGGACGGTCCGCAGGCCGGTGGCGGTATCAGCAGCCAGACGGCCGGGCTGGTCACCAGCACCCTGGCTTCGGCCGACGACGACGTGCGCCGCGCGGCTCAGCTGATCGGCGGCGATGCCGTGCGCAGCCACACCGCGGCACCGCTGGCCGTCATGACCACTTGGGCACCCGGACAGCTGGCCCGCCTGCAGGAGATCGCCGCACGCATTCCCGCCGGTGGCCTGCACCAGCGGGCCACCACGTCGCTGCGCCTCGTCGAGCAGGCGGCGGCGCGGGCCCGGGCACTGGCCGGGCAGGCGGGGTGCGGCTGCCTCGACCCGGCGCGCAGCGATCCACTGGGCCCGCTGCCGTGCACCACATGCAGCCCCACCCGGTCGCCGCACGGCGGCACCGCCCCGGGCAGCACCGGTGGGCGCACCGGATCGGTCCCGAGCACTGCGAGGACGCCCGGATCAACGTCCGAACGCACGGGTCCCGGGCAGACCGGCCGCTCCGGCTCGGCCTCGGGAGGCTCCGGTGGCCAGCCGCTGCCGAGCCTCACCCCGCTGCCGAGCCTGCCGAGCCTGCCCACCATTCCCCCGCTGCCCTCGCTGTCGGTACCGACCTCACCGCCCGTCGGCACCGGCAGCTGCGGGGTCAGCGTCTCGGTCGGCCCGGTCGGCGCGGGCCTGGGCACCTGCGGAGTGCACGTCCACATCTGAGGGTCCGCACCGTCGTGGCCTCGCTACCCTGGCCCGGTGACCTCGACCGGCTCTGCCGCTCACGAGCTCGAACAGGCACTGGCCATCCCGCCCGACCCGGCCGCCGCCGCGTTCTTCGACGTCGACAACACGATGATGGTCGGCGCCTCGATCTTCCACTTCGCCAAGGGCATGGCCGCGCGGGACTTCTTCTCCTGGCGTGACCTGGCGCGCTTCACCGTCCGGCAGGCCCGGTTGCGGTTGCGCGGCGAGATCCATGGCGACCTGCACACCACCCGCGAGTCGGCGCTGGCCTTCGTCGCCGGCAAGCAGGTCAGCGACATCGTCCGGCTCGGCGAGGAGATCTACGACGAGGAGATGGCCGACCGGATCTGGTCTGGCACGCGCGCGCTGGCGTTGCTGCACCTGGACGCCGGCCAGCGCGTCTGGCTGGTCACCGCGACGCCCGTCGAACTCGCGACGATCATCGCCGAGCGCCTGGGCTTGACCGGCGCGCTCGGCACCGTCGCCGAGTCACGCGATGGCTGCTACACCGGCCGCCTCGTCGGCGATGTGCTGCACGGTGACGCCAAGGCGCGCGCGGTGCGGGCGCTGGCCGCCCGTGAGGGGCTGGAGCTGGAGCGGTGCAGCGCGTATTCCGACTCGATCAACGACGTGCCGATGCTCTCGCTCGTCGGTCACGCGGTCGCCGTCAACCCCGACTCGGCGCTGCGCATCGAGGCGGCGCGGCGCGGCTGGGAAGTCCGCGACTTCCGAACCGGACGCAAGGTGGCACGCATCGGCATCCCCACCACGCTCGGCCTCGGTGCCCTCGGTGCCGGGATCGCGGCAGGCGTGGCGCTGCGGCGCCGCCGTCCGAGCGGAGCGCTCAACGCCACACGGAGCGTCGCTGCACGAGCAGGCGGTAGAGCGTCGACTGGATTGTCTCGCGGACTTCGTCGGTGAGATCGAAGACGACCGACGGGTCGGTCGCCGCGCCATTCGCATAACGCTCGGTGTGGATCGGCGCGCCGAACTCGAGATACCACTTGCTCGGCAGCGGGACGAGCCCGAGCGCGCCGAGCCACGGGAACGTCGGCGTGATCGGGAAGTACGGCAGGTTGAGGATTCGCGCGAGCGACTTCGCGTTGGCCAGCACCGGGTGGATCTCCTCGGAGCCGACGATCGACACCGGGACGATCGGGACGCCGGCGGTGATCGCGGCGTGCACGAATCCGCCGCGACCGAATCGCTGCAGCTGGTAGCGGTCCCGGAACGGCTTGCCGATGCCTTTGAAGCCCTCGGGCCAGACGCCGACCAGCTCACCGGCGCGCAGCAGCCGCTCGGCGTCGGGGTTGCATGCCAGCGTCGTGCCGCCCTTGCGGGCCAGCGCGCCCAGGCCCGGAGTGCTGAACACCAGGTCCGCTCCGAGCATCCGCAGGTAGCGGCCCGCGGTGTTCTCGTGCACGGCGACGGCGGTCATGGCGGCGTCGAGCGCCCACAGGCCGCCGGCGTGGTTGGCGACGAGCAGCGCGCCGCCCTCGGCCGGGATGTGCCCGACTCCGTTCACCTCGACGCGGAACCAGCGGTCATAGAGCGGCTTGAGCAGCGGCAGGATGACGTTCTCGGTCAGCTCGGGATCGAAGCCGTACTCGTCGACGGCGTACTCGCCGGCGACGCGGCGGCGCGCGAAGGCGAGCCCTTCGGCCAGGCGTCGCTCCCAGGCGGGTTCGGCCGGCTCGGCACCGTGGGCGACCACGTGGGCGACACGGTGGACGGCGACCGGCGCCTTGGCCGAGGCCTTACCCGAGCTGTCCTCGGTCCCCGCGTCGTCGCCAGCGTCCGCCGCGCCCGTGTCCTCGTCGCCCGCGTCCTCGTCGCCCGTGTCCTCGGCGCCCGTGTCGGGGGCGCCGGTGAACGCGTAGACGTCCGCGTCCACGGACGGATCCGCGGCGCCGGCGCCCCGGCTCGAACGGCGCGGCGCTCGAGAGGCGAGCGCGCCCGTCTCGTCGCCGTGCAACGGGATCACCCGTGCCTCGTCCACTCAGCTCACCTCGCTCGGTTCAGCGGCCGCCAGCATGCGCGCGGTGCGCTGCTGCAGCCGTCGTTCGGCACGCCGCACGACGAAGGCACCCGGCCGGGGCGTAGCCGGCCGGTCGTCCGCGTAGGACCGCAGCGCTTGCGCGGTGGTGTAGCGGGGCAGGTAGCCGAATTGTGTGCGCAACCGCGTGGTGTCCACGACGCGACCGAAGTTGAGGAAACTGGCCTGTTCGGCGGAGAACTCCACGACCCCGGCATTGCGCACCGCGCCTCCCACCAGGGCGATCGCCGGTGCCGGGACCGGCAGCCGGAGCCGTCCCACCCGCCGCACCGCCTGCGAGAGCGAGACGACGCCCTCGCCCGCGACGTTGACGACGCCCGGGACAGGGGTGACGGTGGCCTGCCGCAGCACCGCCACCGCGTCGGACTCGTGCAGCAACTGCAGCCGCGGGTCGAAGCCAAGCGAGGTGGGCACGATCGGCATGGCCAGGTACCGCGTCAGCGCGGTGTCGATCGTCGGCCCGATCAGGTTCGCGAAGCGCAGCACGGTGACGGAGATGTCCGGGCGGCGCCGTCCGAAGCCCCGCACGTAGTCCTCGACCTCGACCGCCTCGCGGGCATACCCGCCGCGGGCCCGGCCAAGGGCCTGCATCTGCTCGGTGAACACGGCCGGGTCGCTCGGCCCGCAGCCGTACACCGCGGTCGTCGACTTGACGACCACGTGGCGCACCGACTCGCTCTTCTGGCAGGCCGCCAGCAGCTGCATCGTTCCCGTGACGTGCTGGTCCTGGGCCGTCGCACGCCCGCCACCGCCGCCCCGCGGCGCGAGCACCGAAGCGTGCACGACGGTGTCGACCTGCGCCTGGGCGATCACCTTGGCGATCAGCGGGTTGCGGATGTCGGCACGCATGAACTCGGTGCGTCCCAGCCGGGCGAGATCGGCCGGGCGCGGCGGGACGGCGTCCACGCCGATGATCCGCTCGACGGACGGGTCGAGGGCCAGGTGCGCGGCCAGGCGGGCGCCGAGATACCGGCTGACGCCGGTGATCAGGACGACGTTGGTCACGGACGGCTCCCGGGTTCTGCCGCGATACGCGGGCTACTTCTTGTTGCGCCGCTGGACGCGCGTCTTCTTCAGCAGCTTGCGGTGCTTCTTCTTCGCCATCCGCTTGCGCCGCTTCTTGATGACAGAACCCATGAAAACCTCATCGATGCCCGGCGTGCCGGGCGCAGTCGTCGGTGGATGCCCGCCGGTGAGCGCCGGGCTGCAGAACTTTCGCGGCCGAGTCTACCGGGGGCGCCGAGGCGACCGGCCAGCGGAGCGCTGGCGGTAGTGCTCAGCCGGCCTCGATGAACGCCGCGCGCAGGTAGTCGTGGACCGCCTTCTCGGGCACCCGGAACGAGCGTCCGACGCGCATCGCGGGCAGCTCGCCGGCGTGCACCATCCGGTACACCGTCATCTTCGACACCCGCATCACGCCGGCCACCTCGGCGACGGTCAGGAACTTCACCTCGGCGAACGCGGGGTCGGCAGGGCGGACCCCGGGGGCGGCTGTGCGTTCGCTGGATCCACGCTTGGACGTGCTCATGACTCACCGACACCTTCGGCACGTGTCAGTGCGTCGGCTTCCCCACCGGCGAACGGGACACGCACGTGCTGTCCTGAGACTAGCGGTGCCGGTGGGGCAGATGCGATAGCTGTACCCCGCCTCGGTGGTCCGTTCGGCGGCCCGATGTCGCGATTGCGGGCCTATAGCCGGATTCGGGCCGAGGTCAGTCCGCCGCGCCGAGTTGCTCGCTGCGCCGGCAGGCCGCCTCGACGGCCGCTAGCAACGCAGCGCGCACGCCGTGCACCTCGAGTTCGCGGATCGCCGCGATCGTCGTCCCGCCGGGACTGGTGACCGCCTCGCGCAGCTGCACCGGGTGCTCGCCGGAGTCGCGCAGCATCACGGCCGACCCGATCGCGGTCTGCACGATCAACTCGGCCGCGAGCGCGCGCGGCAGCCCGAGCAGGATGCCGGCGTCGATCATTGCCTCGACGAGGGAGAAGAAGTACGCCGGTCCGGATCCGGACAGCGCAGTCACCGCGTCCAGCTGAGACTCCGGGACGCGGACCACCTTGCCGACGGCCGCGAGCAGGGACTCCGCCGTCGCGAGATGTTCCTGCGAAGCGTGGGCACCCGCCGAGACCGCGGTCATGGCCTGATCCACCAGGGCCGGCGTGTTGGGCATGCACCGCACCACGGCGATTCCGGGCGGCAGCGCCCGTTCGATATGTGCCGTGGTGACCCCTGCGGCGACGGAGACGACCAGGTGCTCGGCCGTGAGGACGTCGTGCAGTTCGGCGAGCAGCGCGTCGATGTCCTGCGGCTTGACGGCGAGAACGATCGTGGCGGCGGCCACCACGTGCGCGACGTCCACCGTCCGCACGCCGTGCGTCGCGGCCAGGTACGCGGCACGCTCCGGGTGCTTCTCCACGACCACGACATCCTCGGGCGTCCGCTCCCCGCGCAGCAGGCCGGACAGCAACGCCTCGCCGATCTTGCCGCCGCCCAGGATCGCGAGTACGTCCATGCCGGGTCAGCCTTTCGAGAGCAGGGCGCGGGCGAAGAACGCGAGGTTGGCGGGGCGCTCGGCCAGGCGGCGAATCAGGTAGCCGTACCACTGCGCACCGTAGGGCATGTAGATCCGCACGGTGTGGCCGTTCGCGGCCAGGCGCCGCTGCTCGTCGGGGCGGATGCCGTAGAGCATCTGGAACTCGAAGCCGTCCTTGCCGCGGCCGTGGTGGCTCGCGCGCTCGGCGCCGATCGCGATCAGGCGCGGGTCGTGGGTGGCGAGCATGGGGTAACCGGCGCCGGCGAACAGGACGTTCAGGCAGCGGACATAGGACCGGTCGACGCCGGCCCGGTCCTGATAGGCGACCGAGGCGGGCTCGCGGTAGGCGCCCTTGCACAGCCGCACCCGGCTGCCCGCCGTGGCCAGCTCGCGGCAATCGGTCTCGGTGCGGCGCAGGTAGGCCTGCAGCACCGCCGCGGTGTCGGGGTAGTCGGCGCGCAGCTCGTGCAGGATCGCCAGCGTCGAGTCGGTGGTGGTGTGGTCCTCCATGTCGAGCGTGACGGTGGCCCCGAAGCTGCGCGCTGCTGCGCAGATGCGGCGGGCGTTCTCGAGCGCGATCTTCTCGCCGTCGCCGGGCAACGCCTGCCCGATTGCCGTGAGCTTCACGCTCACCTCGGCTCGGGCGCTCAGCGGCCCGAGCCGCTCGCTGAGCCCGGCCCGCCGCAGCGCGTCGAGCAGCTCGAGGTACGCGCCGACGACGGCGTCGGCCTGCGCGCGGTCGGCGGTGTCCTCGCCGAGGTGGTCCAGCGTGACGCACAGCCCGTGCTCGACGAGCGCCGCAGTCGCGTGGACCGCCGCGGCGGTGTCCGCGCCGCCAACGAAGCGCTCGACGACCCCGCGCGACACCGGTGCGTTCGTGATCAGGTGTTCGAGCCGGCGGTTGTGGGAGGCAGCCAGGATCGTCGTGCGCAGCATGGACGCCAGGCTATCCATCCCGGCGTCGTCGAGAACATCACCCGCGTCCGCGCCCGGTGCTGTGATCTTCATGGTGTCGTGCGGTCATGGCCGGGCAGCACCATGAAGATCGCGATCGCCGCCGGACGAACGTTCGGTGGCGGCGGCTAGTCCGTCGTCGCCGGAGCGGCCACCAGGTGCAGCCGGCAGAACGCGAGCGCTTCGGCCAGCTCCGCCTCCCGCTCGGCGCGGTCAAGCACCCGGCGGGTGTTCACCTCGACGATCACATGTCCGCCGAATCCCTGCGCCGCGACCGTCTCTAGCACCTCGACGCAGGGCTGGTTGCCACGACCGGGGATCAGGTGCTCGTCCTTCGTCAGGCCCGTGCCGTCGGCGATGTGCAGGTGGCGCAACCGCTCTCCCATCGCCGTGAGCATCACCATGGCGTCGGATTGCGAGACCGCCGAGTGCGACAGGTCCAGGGTGTAGTCGCGGTAGGGCTCCTCGTCCGAGGCGACGTCCCAGCTGGGCTGGTAGGCCGAGACCTCGCGCCCGCGCAGCCGCAACGGGAACATGTTCTCGACGGCGAAGCGGACCTCGGTTTGCTCGGCCAGCCGGTTGATGCCGTCCTGGAAGCCGCGGGCGTAGTCGCGCTGCCACCGGAAGGGCGGGTGCACGACGACGGTCTGCGCGCCGAGCAGCTCAGCGGCAAACTGCGCCTTCTGCAGCTTCGTCCACGGGTCGGTGGTCCAGACCCGCTGGGTGATGATCAGGCACGGAGCGTGGATGGCGAGGATCGGCACCTGGTAGTGCTCGCTCAGGCGCAGCAGCGCGTACGGATCCTGGCTGGTCGGGTCCGTCCAGACCATCACCTCGACGCCGTCGTAGCCGAGCTTCGCGGCGAGCTCGAACGCGGCCGCCGTGCCCTCCGGATAGACCGATGCCGTCGAGAGCCCCACCTTCGCGCGCGAGGCGCGCAGGGCGCGCGGCCTAGCGGGACTCATGGCCGGGAGGGTAGCCGGTGCGCGTGCCTCAGCTACCGGCGAGCCAGTCCAGCCGGCGCAAGATCACACCCTCGCGCAGCGCCCACGGGCACAGCTCGAGTTCGGCGACGCCGAGGCCGTCCATCGCGGCGGCGGCGACCACCGCCCCGGCCAGCGTCTGGTGGGCGCGTCCCTCGCTCACCCCGTCCAGCTCCGCGAGATCGCCCGCGCTCATCCGGGAGACGAACGCGGTGACCTGGGCCAGTCCGACTCGGCTCAGCGTGCGGCGCACCCGCGGCCCGGCCGAGCTGGGTGCGGCGCCGGCGAGACGGGCCAGGGTCCGGAAGCTCTTGCTGGTGGCGACGACGCGGTCGGGAACCCCGGCGGCGAGCAGCTGTGCGACCGGTCCGGCGAGCTGCTCGTCGACGTGCTCGCGCAGCGCGGCGACATCGGCCTTGCTCGCCGGGTCGCCCGGCAGGCGATCGCGAGTGAGCCGGGCGGCCCCGAGCGGCAGCGAGACCGCCACCGCTGGGTCCTCGTCCGGGCCGGCGCCGAGCTCGAGGGAGCCACCGCCGATGTCGAGGCAGATCAGGTTGCCGGCGCTCCAGCCCAGCCAGCGGCGCACGGCCAGAAACGTCAACCGCGCCTCGTCCTCGCCGGCGAGCACCGCCAGCTCGACCCCGGCCTCCCCGGCGACGCGCTCGAGCACCGCCGCCGAGTTGCGCGCGTCACGCACGGCGGACGTGGCGAAAGCGATCAGCTCGTCACAGGAGAACGCCTTGGCCTGGCGGCGCGCGTCGAGCACGGCGGCGACCAGCGCGTCCGCGCCGCGCTCGGCCAGGTTGCCGTGCTCGTCGACGTGTTCGGCCAGGCGCAGCTGCACCTTGTGTGACAGCTGCGGGGTCGGTTGCGCGCCGCGGTGCGCGTCAACGACGAGCAGGTGCACGGTGTTCGAGCCGACATCCAGCACCCCCAACCGCATGCGGGCGAGCCTATCCAGGCTCTCGTAAGCTCGGCGGGTGTCCGCTGCCCGCACGCCCTCGCCGCCGAGCACGCGGGGGGGCGGTCCCGCTGCCGAGACACCGCTCGACTTCGCGCGCGAGTGGATCGAGTTCGCCGATCCCGCAGACGCGGCGCATCAGATCCGAGCCGACCTCACCTGGCTGTGCTCGCGCTGGACCTGCATCTTCGGCCGCGGCTGCCACGGCATCGAGCCGGGCCGACCGGACGACGGCTGCTGCTCGCACGGCGCGTTCTTCTCCGACAAGGACGACGAGCGCCGGGTGCGCGGCTACGCCGAAACGCTGGACGCCGACGAGTGGCAACTGCGCGAGGCCGCCGTGCGGGCCGGCAAGAAGAAGCTGGACGTCATCGAGAAGGACAACATCGGCGACGACGAGAATCGCCGGCGTACGCGCACCGTCGACGGGGCCTGCATCTTCCTGAACCGTCCCGGCTTCCCCGGCGGCGAGGGGTGCGCGCTGCACGCGATGGCGTTGCGCACCGGGCGCCATCCGCTGCAGACCAAGCCCGAGGTGTGCTGGCAGCTGCCCGTGCGCCGCGAGCAGGACTGGGTGACCCGGGCGGACGGCACGCGGATCCTGGTGTCGACGGTCTCGGAGTTCGACCGCCGCGGCTGGGGCGAAGGCGGTCACGACCTGAACTGGTGGTGCACGTCATCGCCGCAGGCGCATGTCGGCGGCGAGGCGCTCTACCTGTCCTACGGGCCGGAGCTCGTCGCGCTGATCGGCAAGGCGGCGTATGCGGAACTGGCGCGCGTCTGCGAGCAGCGGCTCGCGCTGGGCCTGGTCGCCGTCCACCCGGCAACCGCCGCCGCGTCGGGCACCCGCGCTCAGGCGTCGAACTTGTAGCCGAGACCGCGCACCGTCAGCAGGTGCTTAGCCCAGATCTTGCAAGATCGTTTGGTGTTGTCGGCGTGTAGATGAAGGAGAGTGCCTGTCCTGTAAGGGAAAATGGGCTTGTCGAGAGTCCATGATCACCACACAGGAAGGCACCTTCTCCGTG
>JBPCOI010000062.1:0-4699 GCA_051000395.1 Jatrophihabitantaceae bacterium | reverse complement strand
TGGCCAGGCCGATACGCAGCTCGTCGAAGACGTTGACGTCGAGCAAGGTTCCTACCTTCTCTGGGTGGTGCGGTTCCAGCATCGAATCCCCCGACCTCGACCCTCCAAGTGACGTGTTTTCACTCGGATCACGCCACTTGCGGGGTCAAAGTCGGCGGGTTTGTGCGTTGATCAGACTTCCTCGACGGAGCTCGGCTCGAAGCGCCGGGACAGGTCGATGCCCAGCTCCTCCGCGGCGCGGTAGACGTCGTCGTCGGTGTCGCGCATCTCTACGGCCACCCCGTCGCTGGAGAGCACCTCCACATTCAGGCACAGCGACTGCAGTTCCTTCAGCAGCACCTTGAACGACTCGGGGATGCCCGGCTCCGGGATGTTCTCGCCCTTGACGATCGCCTCGTACACCTTGACGCGGCCGAGGATGTCGTCGGACTTGATCGTCAGCAGCTCCTGCAGCGCGTACGCCGCACCGTAAGCCTGCATCGCCCAACACTCCATCTCGCCGAAGCGCTGGCCACCGAACTGCGCCTTACCGCCCAGCGGCTGCTGGGTGATCA
This sequence comes from Jatrophihabitantaceae bacterium, assembly GCA_051000395.1. Taxonomy (GTDB): domain Bacteria; phylum Actinomycetota; class Actinomycetes; order Mycobacteriales; family Jatrophihabitantaceae; genus JBPCOI01. Next base: position 4,145 of record JBPCOI010000062.1, on the reverse strand, counting down.
TCGAATACGGGCCGGTCGAGCGGGCGTGGATCTTGTCGTCGACCAGGTGCAGCAGCTTGAGGATGTAGACGTAGCCCACCGAGATCGGCTCTGGGAACGGGTCGCCGGAGCGGCCGTCCATGAGCCGCGCCTTGCCGGTGGCGCCGATCAGCTGCTGCCCGTCGCGGGTCGGCAGGGTGGACGAGAGCAGGCCGGTGATCTCCTCCTCGCGGGCGCCGTCGAACACCGGCGTCGCGACGTTGGTGTTCGGCGTGCCCTCGCGCGCCACCTCGGGCAGCCGTCCCGCCCAGCCGGGCATGCCCTCGACCTGCCAGCCGGTCTTGGCAACCCAGCCCAGGTGCGTCTCCAGCACCTGGCCGACGTTCATGCGGCTCGGCACGCCGAGCGGGTTGAGCACGATGTCGACCGGCGTGCCGTCGGTGAGGAACGGCATGTCCTCCGGCGGCAGGATCTTCGCGATGACGCCCTTGTTGCCGTGCCTGCCGGCCAGCTTGTCGCCGTCCTGGATCTTGCGCTTCTGGGCGATGTAGACCCGCACCAGCTCGTTCACGCCGGCAGGCAGCTCGTCGCCGTCCTCGCGGCTGAACACCCGCACGCCGATCACCTTGCCGGCCTCGCCGTGCGGGACCTTCAGCGACGTGTCCCGGACCTCGCGGGCCTTCTCACCGAAGATGGCGCGCAGCAGGCGCTCCTCGGGAGTCAGCTCGGTCTCGCCCTTCGGCGTCACCTTGCCGACCAGCACGTCACCGGGGACGACGTCGGCGCCGATACGCACGATGCCACGGTCGTCGAGGTCGGCGAGCACCTCCTCGGACACGTTCGGGATGTCGCGGGTGATCTCCTCGGCGCCCAGCTTGGTGTCGCGGGCGTCGACCTCGTGCTCCTCGATGTGGATCGAGGTGAGGACGTCGTCCTGCACGAGACGCTGGTTGAGGATGATCGCGTCCTCGTAGTTGTGTCCCTCCCACGGCATGAACGCCACGAGCAGGTTCTTGCCCAGCGCCATCTCGGCATTGTCCGTGGACGGTCCGTCGGCGACGACCTGCCCGACCTCGACCCGCTCGCCCTCGTCGACGATCGGCTTCTGGTTGAAGCTGGTCCCCTGGTTGGAGCGAGCGAACTTCGCCAGCCGGTAGGTCTGGTGGGTGCCGTCGTCGGCCATCACGGTGATGAAGTCGGCGGACACCTCGGTGACGACGCCGGCCTTCTCGGCGGTCACGACGTCGGCCGCGTCGACGGCCGCGCGCAGCTCCATACCGGTGCCGACCAGCGGCGATTCGCTGCGCAGCAGTGGCACCGCCTGACGTTGCATGTTCGCGCCCATCAGCGCCCGGTTGGCGTCGTCGTGCTCGAGGAACGGGATCATCGCGGAGGCCACCGAGACCATCTGGCGCGGGGAGACGTCCATGTAGTCGACGTCGGTCGGGTCGATCAGGTCGACCTCGCCGCCCTTCTTGCGGCACAGCACGCGGGGCTCGGTGAAGTTGCCCTGCGCGTCGATGATCGCGTTGGCCTGGGCGATGACGTGCCTGTCCTCCTCGTCGGCGGACAGGTAGTCGATCTGGTCGGTGACCCGGCCCTTGGTGACCTTGCGGTAGGGCGTCTCGATGAAACCGAACGCGTTGACCCGGCCGTAGGAGGCAAGGGAACCGATCAGCCCGATGTTCGGCCCTTCCGGCGTCTCGATCGGGCACATGCGTCCGTAGTGCGACGGGTGCACGTCGCGGACGTCCATGCCGGCCCGATCGCGGGACAAGCCGCCCGGCCCGAGCGCCGACAGCCGGCGCTTGTGGGTCAGGCCGGCCAGCGGGTTGGTCTGGTCCATGAACTGGCTCAGCTGCGAGGTGCCGAAGAACTCCTTGATGGAGGCGACGACCGGCCTGATGTTGATCAGTGTCTGCGGCGTGATCGCCTCGACGTCTTGCGTGGTCATCCGCTCGCGGACGACGCGTTCCATGCGGGACAGGCCGACGCGGATCTGGTTCTGAATCAGCTCGCCGACCGTGCGCAGGCGCCGATTGCCGAAGTGGTCGATGTCGTCGGTCTCGTAGCCGTCCTCACCGGCATGCAGCCGGATGAGGTACTCGATCGTGCGGACGATGTCGTCCTCGGTGAGCGTGCCGGTACCGATCGGGACGTCGACACCGAGCTTCTTGTTCGCCTTGTAACGCCCGACCTTGGCCAGGTCGTAGCGCTTGGAGTTGAAGAAGAGGTTCTCCAGCAGCGCCTGCGCGGACTCGCGGGTCGGCGGCTCGCCCGGGCGCAGCTTGCGGTAGATGTCGAGCAGCGCCTCGTCCGTCGAGCCGATGTGGTCCTTGTCGAGCGTGGCGATGAGGGTCTCGGACCACCCGAAGTGCTCGCGGATCCGATCGGCCGACCAGCCGAGCGCCTTGAGCAGCACGGTGACCGGCTGGCGGCGCTTGCGGTCGATGCGCACACCGACGGTCGAGCGCTTGTCGACGTCGAACTCCAGCCACGCGCCGCGGCCGGGGATGACCTTGACGCTGTAGACGTCGACGTCGGAGGTCTTGTCCAGCGTGCGGTCGAAGTAGACACCGGGAGAGCGGACCAGCTGGCTGACGACGACGCGCTCGGTGCCGTTGATCACGAAGGTGCCCTTGCGGGTCATCATCGGGAAATCGCCCATGAACACCGTCTGCGACTTGATCTCGCCGGTCTGGTTGTTGGTGAACTCGGCGGTGACGAACAGCGGCGCCGCGTAGGTCATGTCCTTGTCCTTGCACTCCTCGATGGACGCCTTGACATCCTCGAAGCGCGGGTTGGAGAAGGACAGGCTCATCGAGCCGGAGAAGTCCTCGATCGGGGACAGCTCGCCGAGGATCTCCTCGAGGCCGGACGGGGCGGACACGCCGTCGCGCTGCTGTCGCGCCGTCCAGGCGCTGTTGCCGACCAGCCAGTCGAAGGACTCGGTCTGCAACGCGAGGAGGTTCGGCACCTCCAGCGGCTCGCGGATCTTGGCGAAGGACGTCCGGGGCGGGGAGCCCGGGATACCGAACGGCTTGCCGTTTGCGGAACTTGCCTTACCGGAGCGGGAGACTGCCAAGATGCATGCCCTTCCAGGGACCTACCGGGGACTATCTGACCCGGGCCGAACCGCGCAGCCGCCGGCATCCTGGTCCCCGTGCGACCGGTCGAGGCCGGGCAACACGAAATAGGCCACTGGGAAAGTGCCAGGCGGGCCGCAGGGTGGCGGAGGGCAGCGCAAAGTTACAGTCTAGCCACTGCGGGCACGGCTAGCAAGCCGCCATCGCGGCACCGCCCGACCTGCTTGCGGCGTGCCCCTGCGGTGCGCCCAACCCCCACCATTCGCGATTCGGTGCCGGAGCTCCGGGCCGCGCGCGGCGTGTAGGAAAAGCCTGCCTTCCCGGCGCGCGAACGTCAAGCATTCGCGTTGATTGCGCCCGCTGCGCCGCAGCGCCTCAGCTACTCGGCGCGTACTGATAGGCCGCGACCAGCCACTTGCTGCCGACCTTCTGCATCGTGGCCCGGGCACTGAAGACGTCCGGGCGCGGCGTCGTGCTGCCGGTCGAGCTGTTGGTGGTCGCCAGCTGGCCGAAGACGAGGACGACCCACTGCTTTCCGTCCGGGCTGACGGATTCGACACCGGCGTTGTTGACCTGGGCGGTCTGGGTGAACTGCACCTTGACGGCCTGCGGCTTGATCACGGTGTTGATCGCTGTCTGGTACTGGCTGGTCAGCTTGCCGGTGGTGCACGCGAGCCCGGCCGCCTCGGACTGCGGCAGCTTGCGGTAGTCGTAGGTGTTCATCGTCGCCATGCAGCTCTTGGCTGCGGCGAGCACCTGACCGCGCTCGGAGATGACATTCGTGCTCGACGTCGCCCACCACACGCCGTGGCTGGTGACGACACAGACGACGGCGAGCGCCACGGCCACCACCCCGGCGAGGGCCGCCGGCGCCCAGCGCAGCCAGACCGGGCGCAGCGAACGCCAGTCGAGCCGTCGCCGGCGCGGCTCGTCCGCGGCAGCCTCGCCATCAGTCGCGTCCTTAGCCGCGCCATCAGCCTCGTCCGCGGCCGCTGGCTTGTCGGCGCGGGGCGGGAAGGGAGGACGAGGGGGGCGCACCGCCCGAGAAGGCGGGTCGCTCGGGTCTAAACCAGGAGGGGG
>JBPCOI010000055.1:0-30356 GCA_051000395.1 Jatrophihabitantaceae bacterium | reverse complement strand
AGAGAAGACGGTTTGAGAAACGGGGGGGCCTGGGGTCGAGAAAAGGCACCCTCTTTCCCCCGCGCCCCGCCGGGCCGGCGCTGGTACGACGGACCTACCGCGGCCCTCGGCTGCCTGCTCGTCGGCTTCGTGCTCGTCGTCGCCTACCTGCACGCAAATCGTGACGCGCCGGAGGTGGCGAAGGTGCACGACAGCCTCGTCGCCCGGGTGCGCGACGCGCAGCGGCAGGACGCCGCGCTCTCCTCGACGGTAGCCTCACTGGATTCGCAGCTGAGCACGCTGCGCGATAGGGCGCTCAGCGACACCGGCTCGCTCAGCGCGACGCTAGGGCGCCTCCAGCTCGCCGCGGGGGAGCTTGCGGTGTCCGGACCTGGTCTGGAAGTGACGTTGAGTGAGCCCCCGCCGGCGGCGCCCTCGACTGCCGCGCCCGGGCGCGGCGGCAGCACGCCGATCGGGTCGGGCAATATCCTCACCGACCGTGATGTGCGCAGCGTCGTCAACGAGCTGTGGGCCGACGGTGCCGAAGCGATGTCGGTGAACGACATCCGGCTGACCCCGACATCCGCGGTGCGCTTCGCCGGCCAGGCGGTGCTGGTCGACTTCCAGCCGATCACCTCCCCGTACACGATTCGGGCCGTCGGCAACGGGGACGACCTCGCGACCGGTTTCGCCTCGAGTGCCGTCGCCAGCCGCTACCAGACGCTGGCCGGGGCCGACAACATCGGCTTCAGCTTCAGCGAGCAGACCAAGCTGTCGCTGCCGGCCAGCGCACCGGTGACGCCGCGTTACGCCCGGGTCCCGGGCGGAGGCGGCCGATGATCCCCGCGCTCGCCCTCGTCGTCGGCGTGGTCGTCGGTCTCGTCCTGCGCCCGACGGTGCCCTCCTGGCTAGAGCCCTACCTCCCGATCGCCGTCGTCGCCGCATTGGACGCGGTCTTCGGCGGCCTCCGCGCCCGATTCGACGGCATGTTCGATGCGAAGGTCTTCGTCGTCTCCTTCGTCTCCAACGTCGTCGTGGCCGCATTGATCGTCTTCCTCGGGGACAAGCTGGGCGTCGGCAGCGAACTGTCCACCGCAGTGGTCGTCGTTCTCGGCATCCGGATCTTCGGCAACGCCGCCGCGATCCGTCGGCACCTGTTCCGGGCCTGAGATGGCAAGACAGCCGCGCCGAAAGACCCGTCCACCCGGCCGGGGGGGCCCGCGCCGCGATCGCGAGTCGGCACGCGGCGGGGACACCCCGCGCGAACCCGATCCCGAGCTCGCCACCACCCGCACCGCTCGGCGCGCCGGACGGGTACGAGCCGGCGCGCTCATCGGCGTGCTCACCGCACTGCTCGGTTTCGCGATCGCGGTCCAGGTGCACGCCAACTCGCAGTCCGACAGCCTGTCCAATCTGCGAGAGGACGACCTGATCGGCATCCTCGACAACCAGAACGCGAGGGCCGACCGGCTGCGCCAGCAGATCGCCGAGCTGCAGCAGACGATGCGCCAGTTGCGCGACAGCGGCGACCGCTCGGCCGTCGCCCGGCAGCAGGCCGAGCAGGACGCGAACGCCCTCGGTGTGCTGCTCGGCACCCTGCCCGCGACCGGGCCCGGGCTGATCGTCGTTGTCACCGACCCTGAGCACAAGCTGGGCCCGGAAGACTTGCTCGACGTCGTCGAGGAGCTGCGTGGCGCGGGCGCGGAGGCGATCCAGTTCGGGCCCGTGCGCGTCGGCACGGACACCGCCTTCACCGGCTCGACCGGAGCCGTCGCCGTCGACAGGACCGAGCTCGCGGCTCCGTACCAGGTGGTCGCGATCGGCGACCCGAAGACGCTGGACACCGCACTCAACATCCCCGGTGGCGTCGCGGCGACGGTGCGGGCGGCGGGGGGCAATCTCAGCACCACCGAGCGCACCACTGTCACGATCAAGGTCACCCATTCGCTGCCGACACCGAAGTACGCGTCACCGACGGGTCACTGAGCCGTTAGGGTCGAAACGGTGGCGCTCGCCGCCCGTCGAACGAGGAGAGCCAGGTCATGCCCGAGGTACCTGACGAGCTGAGATACACCGCCGAGCACGAATGGGTGCGCATCGACGAGGGGTCGAACCGGGTCCGCGTCGGCATCACCGACTTCGCGCAGCAGGCTCTCGGCGACGTCGTGTACGTCTCGCTGCCCGAGGTCGGAAGCGAGGTCGCCGCCGGCGCGGCGGTCGGTGAGGTGGAGTCGACCAAGAGCGTCTCGGATCTCTACGCGCCGGTCGCCGGCACGGTCAGCGCGCGCAACGAGGAACTCGAGACGCGCCCGGAGCTGATCAACTCGGCTCCGTACGGTGACGGTTGGGTTCTCGAGATTGAGCTTTCAGGGGACGCGAAACTCGATGATCTGCTCGATCCCGCCGGTTACGCGACCCTGTCGGGATGACGCCACGGCGCCCCGGGACAGCTGGCACCGGCTACAGCGCGAGCTTCGATTGACCCTCGGGACGCGGCGGGCCTAGGCTCGGCGGGCCGATCGGATCCACTCGATCGGGACGGCGTTCACCCTCCATTTCCGTTCCTCACTCGAAGGGCGACGCGAGTGTTCTGCACTGCTTGTGGCACGGAAAACGCGCTCGGAAGCCGCTTCTGCGCGAACTGCGGCGCGGCGTTGCCGCCGGCGGCGTCCGGGGCCGACATGACCAGCACGATCACGACGACCGGTGCCGTACCCGACGTCGACACCGAGTTCTCGACCGAAGCCCACCAGGGCGCGGTCGACGCGCTGACGCCTGGTTCCGCGCTGCTGGTGGTCAAGCGCGGACCCAATGCCGGCAGTAGGTTCCTGCTGGACCAGGACGTCACCACGGCGGGTCGCCACCCGGACAGCGACATTTTCCTCGACGATGTGACCGTGTCCCGCCGGCATGCCGAGTTCCGCCGCGAAGGCAGCGGCTACGCGGTCCACGACGTCGGTTCGCTCAACGGGTCCTACGTCAACCGGGAGCGCATCGAGGCGACGACGCTGTCGGGCGGCGACGAGGTGCAGATCGGCAAGTTCCGTCTCGTCTACCTGACCGGCGCCGTGCGTGCCGGAGTCGGAGCCGCCGGGGCGCCGGCGTGACAGCCGGCGGCCCCGCAGCACGGGGGAACTCGGCGGGAACCCTCACCATCGGCGACGTACTCGGGCAGCTGCAGGCCGAGTTCCCCGACCTGAGGATCAGCAAGATCCGGTTCCTGGAGGATCAGGGCCTGGTGCGTCCCGAGCGCACCGCGTCCGGATACCGCAAGTTCTGCGCGGCCGACGTCTCCCGGCTGCGCTACGTACTGGGCCAGCAGAAGGACCACTACCTGCCGTTGAAGGTGATCAAGGACCAGCTCGACGCGATCGACCGCGGCCTGGTGCCGTCCGGGACGACGAGCGGTGGCCCGCGGGTCCCGCATGTCATGATCGCAGCAATCGAGGACAACGCCCCCACCGCCGAGCACTTTCGCCCGGCACAGGCGGCAATGCGCCTTTCGCGCGAGGAGCTGCTCAACGCGGCCGGACTGCGCGCCGACCAGCTCGCCGAACTCGAGCAGTTCGGGCTGATCAGCGCGAAGCCGGGCGGTCACTACGACGACGACGCGCTGGCCGTCGGCAAGATCGTGGCCGACCTGGCCCGCTACGGGCTCGAGGGCCGTCACCTGCGGGCGTTCCGCAATGCCGCCGAGCGTGAAGTGGGACTCTTCTCGCAGGTCGTCGGGCCGATGTCTCGCCAGCGTGGCGGCGAGGCGAAGGCACGTGCGGAGGAGACCGTGCGGGAGCTCGCAGCGCTGTCCGTGCGCCTGCACGCCGCGCTCGTGCAGATCGGGTTGCGCGAGGTCGTCAGCGGCTGATCGAGCACGTTCCGCAAGCGCCGCCGACGCCCGCGGCCGGCTCGTCCGAGCGTGTAGCGTCGAACATCGCGAGAGGGTCGAACACGCAGTGACGGAGGTTGGGTCGTGCATCCGATGCGCGTGGTCGGGGTCCGGGTCGAACTCCCCGGCAACCAGCCCGTCGTGCTGCTGCGCGAGGAAGACGGCGTCCGGTACCTGCCGATCTGGATCGGCGCGGTCGAGGCGTCGGCGATCGCCTTCCAGCAGCAGGGTGTGCAGACGGTCCGGCCGCTGACCCACGACCTGCTGCGCGACGTGATCACCTCGCTCGGGGTGCGCCTGGAAGCGGTGCACATCACCGAGATGCGCGACGACATCTACTACGCCGAACTGCGCTTCAGCGGCGGCGTCACGGTCAGCGCCCGCCCGTCGGACGCAATTGCGCTGGCGCTGCGCTGCGAGGTCGAGATCCTCGGTGCCGACGCCGTGCTGGACGCAGCGGGCATCGAGATCCCCGACGAGCAGGAGGACGAGGTCGAGCGGTTCCGCGAGTTCCTCGACAACATCTCGCCGGACGACTTCGCCGCCGGCGGCGGCTGATCCGGCCGGCGCGGCCCGCCGGAACTCTCAAGCTCTGGGTGAGGCTTACTGGAACTCGGCGCGTCGCATTGACCGCCTCCGCTCGCGGCCCTACCGTCGGAGCATCCACGAATCACCATCGTGGCATTCTGTGTCACCGCGGGTGATCGGGAGCAGGAGGCGGCGAGATGGACAGCGAGATCGAACGGCTGCAACGACCTGAGCAGGGCACCCTGTTCGCCGACCCGGCGCCTGCGCCGGATGCGATGCTCGGCTACCGCGGCCCCATTGCCTGCTCGGCGGCCGGCATCACCTACCGGCAACTGGACTACTGGGCGCGCACCGAACTCGTCGTCCCGACCATCCGATCGGCGAGCGGATCGGGCAGCCAGCGGTTGTACTCCTTCACCGACATCCTCGTCCTCAAGGTCGTCAAGCGGTTGCTGGACACCGGCGTCTCGCTGCCGAACATCCGCATCGCCGTCGACGCGTTGCGGGCCAGGGGCGTCCAAGACCTGGAGCGCCTCACGCTGCTCTCCGACGGAACCACCGTCTACGAGTGCACCTCCTCGGAGGAGGTCGTGGACCTGCTGCGGGGTGGGCAGGGTGTCTTCGGAATCGCCGTGAGCGGTGCGCTACGCGAACTCGTCGGATCGTTGGCGCACCTGCCGGGGGAGCGCGCCGACGCCGGGCAGGTGGACGAGTCCGCGCCGTCGCACGCCGACGACGAGTTCACCAAGCGGCGCCAACGCCGCAGCGCGACCGCGTAGCCCAGCGAGCGAGTGCGTCCTGCACCGGATCGCTCCTCGGTGGCATGATGCGCGGGTGGGCCTCGTGCAGGGAGTCGGCCTTCCACTCGCCGCCGCCGGGTTCCTGATCTGGTTCGTGGTGGCGTGGCGTAGAACGCCGCTTCAGCGGACGGTTGCCGCGCTCTGCCTGCTCCTGGTACTCGACGGGTGGTTGTGCTTGGTGGCGCTCAAGCACCCGTCGCTTGCCTTCGTCTTGCTTGTGCTCAATCTCATCCTCGCGCTCGCGGTCGTGAAGGAGCTGACCGGATTCAGGCTTCGAAGTAGCCGGGGCACCCGTGCGCGGTTGATCATCCGGGAGCCCAGTCGCTCGGAGTACGACGGTTATCGCGGCGACTAGCCCGGACAGCACGCTCAGCGGGCGCCTGCGTACCCGGCCAGGACGTCGTCGCGGACCGCAGCCCAGGCGAGGGCGTGCCGGATCGCCTCGGTGATCGTGAGCTCGCTGCGCCAGCCCAGTACCGCCCCGGCACGGTCCACGCGCGCGAACCCACCGACCACGTCACCGGGACGTCTCGGTCCGTCGACCACCTCCAGCCGCGAGCCGCAGGCCTGCTCGAATTCGCGAGCCAACTCGCGCACCGTCGTGCCGCGCCCGGTACCCACATTGACGACGCCGAACCCGGACGCCGGATCGAGTGCGTCGTCGAAGCGTTCGATCGCCGCGACGTGGGCCCGTGCCAGGTCCCAGACGTGGACGTAGTCGCGGATGCCCGTCCCGTCGCGGGTCGGCCAGTCCGTCCCGGTGACGGTGAACGGTTGCCGCGCCAGTCCGGCGCCCACCATGCGCCCGAGGACGTCGCTCGGCTCGCTCGCCGGCTGCCCGGTGCGCAGGGACGGATCGGCGCCGACCAGGTTGAAGTAGCGAAGCGACAGCCCGCGGATCAGTCCTGCGGCGGCGGCGTCGGCCAGCACCTGCTCGACCATCGCCTTGGTCCGTGCGTACGGGGTGCCCGGCGCGAGCGGCGAATGCTCGTCCACGGCGAAGTCGTCGCTGGGCGCGTAGATCGCCGCCGAGGAGCTGAACAACAGCCGCCGGCACCCCAACGTGCTCAGCTGCCCGATCAGCTCCACCGTCTTGCTCACGTTGTTGCGGTAGTAGCCCAACGGGTCGGCGACCGACTCCGGGACCACGATGTGCGCCGCGCAGTGGATCGTCGCCGCGATCTCGGGATGCTGCGCGAATACGCGCGCGAGCAGGTCGCCGTCAGCGATGTCGCCGCGGTAGAAGATCCGTCCCGCGGTGAACGCCCGGGCCCCGGTGCTCAGGTCGTCGAGGATGACCGGTGTGTGTCCGGCGTCCAGGCAGGCCGAGGCCACCGTGCTGCCGATGTAGCCCGCCCCCCCGGTGAGCAGAACCTTCACGAGCGGCCGGGCGCACACACGGGCGGCGTCATGAGCGCCGATTATGCCCAACACCGCGACCGTTGCTGTCGGCTGGTAGCGTCCGTACTGGCTGATTCACCCAGCACGGGAGAGTCCGGCGGCCTGACCGCCGGCGCCGAAGGGGCAACCTCCCCGGAACCTCTCAGGCAGCAAGGACCGTGCCGGGCAGGCCGCTCTGAAGGGCGCCGCCCGACAGACGGGGGGATTCGCCGCCGCGTTCCGGCGCCGGACCTCGCACCCGCCCCTGGAGCGACCGAGCGATGACTGACCAGCCCCGCGCGGCCAGCCTGGCCGAACTCGAGAAGAGCAGCCCGTTCACCGCGCGCCACATCGGCATCGCCGGCGAGCTGGACCAGCAGCACATGCTCGACGTCGTCGGCTACGCCTCGATGGACGCACTGCTCGCCGACGCTGTGCCACCCGGCATCCGGGAGAAGCTCGCGCTCGCGCTGCCGCCGGCGGCCTCCGAGGCCGCGGCCGCCGCGGAGCTGCGGGCCCTGGCCGAGCGCAACCAGGTGCTGACCTCGATGATCGGACTCGGGTACTACGCGACGATCACCCCGGGCGTGATCCGCCGCAACGTGCTGGAGAATCCGGCGTGGTACACCGCCTACACCCCCTACCAGCCGGAGATCAGCCAGGGACGACTGGAAGCTCTGATCAACTTCCAGACGATGGTCGAGGACCTCACCGGCCTGGACGTGGCCGGGGCCTCCGTGCTGGACGAGGCGAGCGCGGCGGCCGAAGCGATGGCGCTGGCCCATCGAGCCTCGCGCGCCGCAGGCGACGTCTTCGTCGTGGACGCGGACGTGTTTCCGCAGACCCTCGACGTCGTCCGCACGCGCGCGGAGCCGCTCGGCCTGCAGGTGATCGTGCACGACCTGGATCGACCGCTGCCCGAAGCGAAGATCTTCGGCGTGCTGGCGCAGTACCCCGCAGCGTCGGGAGCGGTGCGCGACCTGGGCCCCGTCGTCACGGCTGCGCACGAGCGCGGGGCGCTGGTCGTCGTCGCCGCCGACCTGCTAGCGCTCACGCTGCTGCGGCCGCCCGGGGAGTACGGCGCGGACATCGCGGTGGGCACGACGCAGCGCTTCGGCGTCCCGCTGGGCTTCGGCGGTCCGCACGCCGGCTACCTGTGCACCCGCTCCGGTCTGGAACGCCAACTGCCGGGCCGGCTGGTCGGTGTGTCCGTCGACGCCGACGGCTCGCCCGCGTACCGCCTGGCGCTGCAGACCCGCGAACAGCACATCCGCCGCGAGCGGGCGACCAGCAACATCTGCACCGCGCAGGTGCTGCTCGCGGTGATCGCCGGCATGTACGCCGTCTACCACGGTCCCGAGGGCCTGCGCTCGATCGCGCAGCGGGTGCACCGCCTCGCGGCGATCCTGGCAGCCGGGCTGCGTGAGGCAGGCCTCGACGTCGCCGACGCGCCGCTGTTCGACACGGTGAGCGTGCGCGTGCCCGGCCGGGCGTCCGAGGTCGTACGAGCCGCGCGCGCCGCCGGCGTCAACCTGCGCCTCGTCGACGGGGACACGGTCGGTATCGCGTGCGACGAGGCGACCCGGCGCGCGGACGTCGTCGCGGTGTGGCGCGCGTTCGGCACCTCGTTCGACGAGCAGGACGTGAACCGCCTCGACACCGGCGACGCGCTGCCGGCCGGGCTGGTCAGGACGTCCGGCTACCTCACGCATCCGGTCTTCTCACGCCACCACAGCGAGACGGCGATGCTGCGCTACCTGCGCCGCCTGGCCGACCGTGACTACGCGTTGGACCGCGGCATGATCCCGCTCGGTTCGTGCACCATGAAGCTCAACGCGACGACCGAGATGGAACCGGTGACCAACCCCGGTTTCGCGAACGTCCACCCGTTCGCACCGCCCGATCAGTTCGACGGCTACACCGCGCTGTTCGACGACCTGCAGCGGTGGCTGGGCGAGATCACCGGCTACGACGCCGTCTCGCTGCAACCCAACGCCGGGTCGCAGGGCGAGTTCGCCGGCCTGCTCGCGATCCGCAATTTCCACCTGGACCGCGGCGACGGGCATCGCGACGTGTGCCTGATCCCGGCGAGCGCCCACGGAACCAACGCCGCGAGCGCGGTGATGGCCGGGATGCGGGTCGTCGTCGTCCGCACCGGCGGCGAGCAGGGCGAGATCGACCTCGACGACCTGCGGGCGAAGATCGCCGCTCACGCCCAGCGACTGGCCGCGGTCATGGTCACCTACCCGTCCACCCACGGTGTCTTCGAGGAGCACATCGGCGAGGTGTGCGCGCTGGTACACGACGCCGGCGGGCAGGTCTACGTCGACGGCGCGAACCTGAACGCGATGCTCGGCGTGGCCCGTCCCGGAAAGTTCGGGGCCGACGTGTCGCATCTGAACCTGCACAAGACGTTCTGCATCCCGCACGGCGGCGGCGGTCCCGGCGTCGGACCGATCGGCGTGCGCGCCCACCTGGCGCCGTACCTGCCCAACCACCCGTTGCAACCCGCGGCCGGCCCGGCGACGGGCAGCGGGGCGATCGCGGCGGCGCCGTGGGGCTCGGCCTCGATCCTGCCGATCAGCTGGGCCTACATCCGGATGATGGGCGGCGACGGACTGACCGCGGCGACCGGGGCAGCCATCCTGTCGGCCAACTACGTCGCCCGGCGACTGCACGAGCACTACCCGGTGCTCTACACCGGCGCGCACGGCCTCGTCGCGCACGAATGCATCCTCGACCTGCGGGCGATCACGCGCGAGACCGGCGTGACGGTCGAGGACGTGGCGAAGCGGCTGATCGACTACGGCTTCCACGCGCCGACGATGTCCTTTCCCGTCGCGGGCACGCTGATGGTCGAGCCGACCGAGTCCGAGGACCTGCGCGAGCTGGACCGTTTCGTCGCGGCGATGATCTCGATCAGGTCGGAGATCGAACGCGTGGCGGGCGGGGAGTGGCCGCGCGAGGACAACCCGCTGGCCAACGCGCCGCACACCGCGGCGGGACTGGCCGGCGACTGGACGCATCCCTACTCGCGCGCCGAGGCGGCCTTCCCGGCCGGTGTCGATCCGAGCGCCAAGTACTGGGCGCCGGTGCGACGCATCGACGGGGCGTACGGCGACCGCAACCTGATCTGCTCCTGCCCGCCGGTGAGCGACTACGCGTAACTGGTAATCGTTCCCGGTAGGCTGCAGGGGTGGCCATGGCGCGCAGCACCCGGCAGGGCGGGGCGGTCAAGGACGCACTGCGGGCAGCGGGCGGATTCTGCAGCGCGCAGGACGTCTACGCGGGGCTGCGTAGGCAGGGCGATCCGGTCGGCCTGTCGACGGTGTACCGGCACCTGCAGTCCCTTGTCGACGACGGGCTGGTGGACGTGATCCACACGCCGGAGGGCGAGACGACCTACCGCTACTGCGGCGTGAGCGGGCAGCGCCATCACCACCACCTCGTCTGCCGGCGGTGCGGGCGCACCGAGGAGGTCGAGGGTCCGGCGATCGAGCACTGGGCCTCGGCGGTTGCCGCCACGCACGGCTTCACCGATGTGGAGCACACCGTGGAGCTGTTCGGCACCTGCACCGGCTGCGCCCGGGCGTGATCGAGACACGCGCAGCCGCGAAATCGTCACCTGCGCGAGCTAGGGTGAGGTCCGGATCGAGAAAGGCAGTGGACGATGCCCACCCATGACAGCGGCCAGACCCGCCCGCAGCGCCAGAACGAGGACCAGGTCGAGCACGACGCCGAGTCGAGGACCGACGTCGCCGAGCGCCACGAGAAGCTGAGCGAGGACGTCGACGCCGTCCTCGACGAGATCGACGACGTCCTGGAGACGAACGCGGAAGACTTCGTTCGTGCCTTCGTCCAGAAAGGCGGTGAGTGACCTCGGCGGCGTGTCGATGACGGCCGACGTCGCCGCCTGACGTCGGGCCTGGTGCGCGGCTGTGGGTAGGTTTGGACTCCACCCATCAGACGCGAATGTCCAGGAGCGAACGTGAGCATCGAGCGAGCCGGCGGCCTCGGCCAGGTCCACGGGATCCTGCGCTACGCGACCGCACCCGGCTCCTCGTCGTTCACCGAATTCCTCGCCGCCGCCGCGCCGGATCTGCTGCCGAACGCAAACGCAGGCGCGCACCTGGCACCCCACGGCACGACGATCCTGGCAGCCACGTTCGACGGCGGCGTCGTGATGGCCGGCGATCGCCGCGCGACGGCGGGCAACCTGATCGCCCAGCGTGACATCGAGAAGGTGTTCGCTTCGGACGACTATTCCCTGGTGGGCATAGCCGGAACTGCCGGGCTGGCGATCGAGATCGTGCGGCTGTACCAGGTGGAACTCGAGCACTACGAGAAGATCGAAGGCACCCAGCTCACCTTGGACGGCAAGGCAAACCGGCTGGCCACCATGATCCGCGGCAACCTCGGCGCTGCCATGCAGGGCCTGGCCGTCCTACCGCTGTTAGCCGGCTACGACCTCGACGAGACCGATGCATCGACGGCCGGCAAGATCTACAGCTTCGACGTCACCGGCGGACGCTACCCCGAGAAGTACTTCCATTCCGTCGGCTCCGGGTCGCTGTTCGCCCGGGGCGCGATGAAGAAGCTGTGGCGCCCGGGCCTGACGCGAGCCGAAGTCGTGCGTGTGGTGGTCGAGGCGCTCTACGACGCGGCCGACGACGACTCCGCGACCGGCGGCCCGGACCTCACGCGCCACATCTTCCCGGTCGTCATGGTGGCCACGGCCGAGGGCACCAGCCGGGTCGCCGACGAGGAACTCGACACCGTGGTCCGGGCGATCCTCACCGAGCGCGAATCCCGTCCCGGCGCCTGAAGGGCACAGCCACCATGTCCATGCCGTTCTACGCCTCGGCCGAGCAGATCATGCGCGACCGTTCGGAGTACGCCCGCAAGGGCATCGCGCGCGGTCGCAGCGTCGTCGTCCTGACCTACGCCGACGGCGTGTTGTTCGTCGCCGAGAACGCCAGTTCCGCGCTGCACAAGGTCAGCGAGATCTATGACCGCATCGGCTTCGCCGCGACGGGGCGCTACAACGAGTTCGAGAACCTGCGCGTGGCCGGGATCCGGCTGGCGGATTTGCGCGGCTACAGCTACGACCGGCGCGACGTCACGGCGCGCGCGCTCGCCAACGCGTACGCCCAGACTCTGGGGACGATCTTCACCGAGCAGCAGAAGCCGTTCGAGGTCGAGATCTGCGTCGCCGAAGTGGGCGGCGGCCCGGCGGACGATCAGATCTACCGCCTGTCCTACGACGGCACGATCGTCGACGAGCCCGGGTTCCTCGTCATGGGCGGGCAGGCCGACGCGCTGACCGCCGAGGTGAAGCGCACCTTCGCGGCGGGTCAGCCCCTCGCCGCGGCGCTCGGTGTCGCGGTCGCGGCGCTGGGCTCGGTGGGTGCGACCGGCGATGAGCCGCGCTCGCTTCCGGCCGCCCAGCTGGAGGTGGCCGTGCTCGACCGTAACCGCGGCAAGCGCAAGTTCCGCCGCATCACCGGCGCCGCGCTGAGCGCATTGCTGCCGCGTGGGCACGGGGAGCCGGCCGCCGAACCGGCGCCTGCCGATGCGCCCTCGCACGACGAGGACGACGCTGCGACCAGCGCGGCCGCGCGGCCGGGCGCCGAGGCAGCCGAAGACGGCGACCCGACGACCTGATCGCTCAGGCGAGGATCTCGTCGACGAATGGCCCGACCATGCGGGTGATGTCGGCCGCGATGCGTTGTGGGTCCGACGTCGGCACCATCGCATGGCTGATCGCCAGGCGTGCCAGCGACTCAGCTAGCAGGCCCGCGTCGGCCACCGAAACCTGCGGCCAGACCTCGACGATCAGCGCGCCGATGCGCTCGGTGGCCACCGAGCGGCCGCGTCAGGTCAGAAGCCGGACCAGCTCGCCTGCCTCGGCGCCGGCGACGATCACCTGCACGAGCGGCTCGTCGGAGGCCAGCTTGAGGAACACCCCGAACGCGGCCTGCAGCGCGCCGCGCGCATCCCCGGCCGCTGCGCGCACGGCAGCCTCGACCTCGGCGACCAGCGACTCCACCTCGCGCAGCACGTAGGCCTGCACCAGCGCCGGACGCGAACCGAACTCGTTGTAGACGGTCTGCCGGCTCACCCCCGCCGTGGTCGCCACGTCGGTCATCGTCGTCGCCGACCAGCCGCGCGCGCGGGTCAGCGAGTCGACGGCGTCGATGATCGTGTCGCGCAGCAGGGCGCGTGCCGCCTCGGCATAGGGCGGCCGCGGGGCGGGCTCAGGCCGGCGGCGCGCCGTCCGAGCCCGCTCGGTCTTCGGCGAGGAAGTCGATCTTTTCGCGGACGCCACAGTCCGGGCAGCACCAGTCATCGGGAACCTCCGTCCATGCGGTGCCGGCGGGCAATCCCTCTCGCGGCTCGCCACGCACCTCGTCGTAGACGTAGTCGCAGACCTCGCACCGGTACCGGCTCACGTGGGTGCTCGCCTGCCTCGACCAGCCTGGCCGCTCACGCCGCCGGCGTCACAGCGTCGCCGGGCGGCACAGCATCGTACGGCGGCACGGCCTCGTCCACCTGCACGGCACCGTAGCGCGCCAGCAGCTTCGCGCGCTTGCCGGGAGCGAGGTTGGCCAGCGTGACGTCGCCGCCGTAGTGCGCCAACACGCGGGGATCCATCACCCGCCGCCACAGCGGCGGGAGGTAGGCGAGCACGATCATCGTGGCGTAGCCGCCGGGCAGCTGCGGGGACTCCTCGAAGTGCCGCAGCGCCTGGTAGCGGCGCGTCGGGTTGGCGTGGTGGTCGCTGTGTCGCTGCAGGTGGTAGAGGAACAGGTTCGTCGTCAAGTTGTTGTTGTTCCAGCTGTGCCGCGGATTGACGCGCTCGTAGCGGCCGTTCGGCAGTTGCTGGCGCAGCAGCCCGTAGTGCTCGAGGTAGTTGACGGCCTCGAGCAGGCTGAATCCGAACACGGCCTGCACGAGCAGGTACGGCCAGATCTGCAGTCCGAACACGGCGAGCAGCGCCGCCCACAGCACCACCGTCATCGCCCACGCACTGAGCACGTCGTTGCGCAGGGAAAGGGTGTGCCGCCCCATCCGCCGCAGCCGGGTGCGTTCCAGGCGCCACGAGTTGCGCAGGCTGCCGCCCACCGTGCGCGGCCAGAACGCCCAGAACGACTCACCCAGCCGGCTGGACGCGGGATCCTCCGGAGTCGCCACCCGCACGTGATGGCCACGGTTGTGCTCGATGAAGAAGTGCCCGTACCCAGTCGGCGCCAGCGCGATACGCGCGAACCACCGTTCCAGGTGCTCCTTCTTGTGGCCGAGTTCGTGGGCGGTGTTGATCGCGACTCCGTTGAGCGAACCGAGGGTGAACGCGATCCCGAACTTGTCGGCCACGTCCAGCCCGCCGTGGAAGGCGATCAGCCAGAAACCGACGACGATCGCGACGTACTGCAGCGGCAGGAACAGGTAGGTGATCCAGCGGTAGTAGCGGTCCTGCTCCAGCCAGGCGAGCGCCGCGTCGGGCGGGTTCGTCGGGTCGTTGCCGAAGATCACGTCTAGCGTCGGGATGATCACGTAGATGAAGGCCGGTCCGATCCACCAGAACAGGCCCAGCCCGGTCGCATTCACCAGGCCCCATCCGGCGAACAGGAACAGCGGAACCACCGCACCCAGCAGCCAGAGATAGCGCTTGCCGTCGCGCCAGTCGAGGCGCTCACCCGCGCCGAGCACAGCCTGGCCGGAGAGGGTACCTTCGCGCATCGCGTACCTCCGCAGATCTCGACGCCACGGTTGACACCAGCGGCGAACGCGTCCGTTTGGTTGACACAAGGCTCGCACATGTAAAGCGCGACGCGCAAGAGGGTACGGAGACTCTTTCGATTCCGCCGGCCGTCCACGATCTAGGGTGGGATCGTGCACACGCGCATCTTCGGCATCGAGAACGAATACGGCGTCACGTGCACCTTCCATGGCCAGCGCCGGCTCTCGCCGGACGAGGTGGCGCGCTACCTGTTCCGCCGCGTCGTGTCGTGGGGCCGCTCGTCCAACGTGTTTCTCAAGAACGGAGCGCGGCTCTACCTCGATGTGGGCAGCCACCCGGAGTACGCGACACCCGAATGCGATTCGCTGCAGTCCCTGGTCACCCATGACAAGGCCGGCGAGCGCATCCTCGAAGGCCTGGTCGTCGATGCCGAGCGGCGCCTACACGACGAGGGGATCGCCGGTGACATCTACCTGTTCAAGAACAACACCGACTCGGCCGGCAACTCCTACGGCTGTCACGAGAACTACCTGGTCGGACGGCACGGCGAGTTCGGCCGCCTGGCCGACGTGCTCATCCCGTTCCTGGTCACCCGCCAGCTGATCTGCGGCGCCGGAAAGGTGCTGCAGACCCCGCGCGGCGCGGTCTACTGCGTAAGCCAGCGCGCCGAGCACATCTGGGAGGGTGTCTCCTCCGCGACGACGCGCAGCCGTCCGATCATCAACACCCGCGACGAACCCCACGCCGACGCCGAGCGCTACCGCCGCCTGCACGTCATCGTCGGGGATTCGAACATGAACGAGGCGACCACGCTGCTCAAGGTCGGTTCGGCGGATCTGGTGCTGCGGATGATCGAGCACGGCGTCACCTTCCGGGACCTGACGCTGGAGAACCCGATCCGCGCGATCCGCGAGATCAGCCACGATCTCACTGGCACCCGTCCGGTGCGCCTGGCCGCCGGACGGACGGCGTCGGCACTGGAGATTCAACGCGAGTACTACAGCCGCGCCATCGACTTCGTGGAACGCGGCAGCGACGGCGACCTCCCGTCGGCGGCGCCGATTTCCGCGGGCGACAAGCGGGTGCTCGAGCTGTGGGGACGCACGCTGGACGCGGTGCAGGGCCAGGATCTCTCGCTGATCGACCGCGAGATCGACTGGGCCACCAAGTACCGCCTGATCGAGCGCTACCGCGCCAAGCACGACCTGCCGCTGTCCTCGCCGCGGGTCGCGCAACTCGACCTTGCCTACCACGACATCTCCCGGACACGTGGCCTGTACTACCTGCTGCAGCGCCACGGCGCGGTCGACCGGATCGTCACGGACCTCTCGGTCTTCGAGGCAAAGAGCGTGCCGCCGCAGACCACCCGGGCCAAGCTTCGCGGTGACTTCATCAAACGTGCGCAGGAGAAGCGGCGCGATTTCACCGTCGACTGGGTGCATCTGAAGCTGAACGACCAGGCGCAGCGCACGGTGCTGTGCAAGGACCCGTTCCGCAACGTAGACGAGCGGGTGGAGAAGTTGATCGCCTCGATGTGAGCGCGGTCCGGTTGCCGATAGGGTGCCCGAATGGATGTGGATCCGGCCGAATCACTCACGGCGCTGCTCGAGCGCGCCAGGGCCGCCATGTCCGGTGCAGCAGTCGTCGCCGCCGATCCGGGGCCGACGACGGGCAGCGCAGCCGACGGCCTGATCACTGCCGAGGCCTCGGCGGAGGGCCGGTTGTCCCGTGTGAGTGCGGATCCACGGCTGCTCCGCCTGCCGCTGGAGGAAATCTGCGCGCAGCTGGTCCTCGCCGTGAACGCCGCGCTCGACGCGCAGCCGGGCCGCGCCGACGCCGGGCCCCTGCTGGCCGAGCTGCAGGCGGTGCAGGAGCAGTCGGTCACCGTCATGGCGCAGTTGAGCACCGCGTTCACCGATGCCTTGGCCAAGGCGACTGGGAGGTAAGCGATGGGCCAGTTCACCGTCGACCCGGACAGCTTCGGCCCGCTGGCCGACCAGCTTCGGCACAGCGCTGCGGACCTCGAGACCGCGTGGGCGCCGGTGTTGCAGCAGAGCCAGTCACTGCACTTCGGCCGCGGCGACGATCTGATCAGCCCGCTGATCCAGGTCTCGATCCAAGGCGCCGTCGCGCTGGTGGATTCGTGCATGAAGTCCTCCGCCAAGGCCCTGACCGGCTACGCCGGTGGCCTGCAGCAGATGGGAGCCACCTACCGGCAGGCAGAGGAGCACACCACGTCCCTGCTCACGCCTCGCTGAGGAGCGCAGCTGTGGGACTCGAGCTGCCAGGTGCCCTGGAGACCATCCTCAACGACCTCGGATTCACCTGGCCCGAGGTCGACGAGAGCGAGCTGCTGCACCTCGGTTCGCGGTGGATGCAGTTCGGCGGCACGCTGAACCAGGCCCAGCAGGGCGTCCAGCGGGTCGCGGAGCAGGTGGGCCAGCGCAACCAGGGCGCAGCGGTCGACGCGTTCGTGACGAAGTGGTCCGGCCACAACGCGCCGGCGCAGGTGCTCGGCGACGCGGGCAACGGCGTGCAGCTGGGCGGGGCAGCGTTGGAGCTGTGCGCCGGGGTGGTGCTCGCGCTGAAGGTCACCACGATCGTGAACCTGACGATCCTGGCGTTCGAGATCGTCGAGGCTCTCGCGACCGCCGTGCCGACCTTCGGCGCCTCGCTGGCCGAGATCCCGGTATTCAAAGAGGTCACCAGCCGCATCATCCAGGCACTCATCAACGAGGCCGTCAATGCGGTCATGGGCTGAGCCGCGATGACGGGCGCCGAAGGCGCGGCCGAGCGGGTTGCCGGCAAGCAGGCCGAGCACATCATCGCTAAGGCCGTCGAGAGCGCCGGGGTGCGGGACGCGGAGGACGTCGCGGCCAAGGGCGCCGAGCGCACCGCGGGACGCGACGCGGCCGGTGCCGCCGGGGGACGCGAGCTTTCGGCCGCGGACCGTACCGCCCTCGACGACTACACTTCGCACCACTATGTCGAGCTCAACGACTACAACCGAGGCGTCGGCACGGTGAGCCCGCAGGAGGCGACGCAGCTGGAACGCCGCTCGCAGGCCGTGTCCGACGCGCTGGCCAAACTGCCGCCGCACGAGGGGACCGTCTACCGCGGCACGAACCTGCCCGAGGACGTCCTGACGAACTACCGGTCGGGCGAGACGATCCGCGAGGACGCGTTCACCAGTGCGTCGACCGACCGGCCGTTTCCGGGCAACGCCCAGTACACGATCCGCTCGAGCAACGGCAAGGAGGTCTCCGGATATTCGAACGTGCCGAACGAGAATGAGGTGCTCTTCGACCGCGGCACCCGGTTCCGTGTTCTCGGTCATGACGTGGTCGGCGGAGTCCACTACATCAGCCTGATGGAGGTGCCCTAGTCGTGCCCGATACCTACAGCGACGACAGCATGCTGAGCGAGGAGGAGAAGCGGATCCTGCGGGAACTGCGAGCCGACGAAGAGATCACGCGCGAGACGCCTCCCGACCAGCGCAGCGCGCTCGCCCGCGGCAAGCAGGCCTTCCCGATCGGCATCAAGCCCGACGGCAGCGTGAATCGGGTCGAGGGCGAGGAGAACCCGCACTGACCCCGGACGGCACCGAACCCGTGCTGAGCGGCGCCGCACCGGTGCCGGTGCGCGATGATGGCAGCCATGAGCATCACCGGCGCCCTGCGCGCCGCGGCGCCGGGCAAGCGGACGGCCATTAGTTTCGAGGACATGGCTGCCCGGCGCGCGGAGCGACTCGTCAACCTGGTGATCTGCCTGCTCTCCACGCGGCAGTACCTCACCGCTGAACGCATTCGCGACGCCGTCCCGGGCTATGACGGGGCCGATGGCAGCAAGGCGACCGACGAGGCGTTCAAACGGATGTTCGAGCGTGACAAGGCCGAGCTGCGCGAGCTGGGCATCCCGCTGGAGACCGGGCGCACCAGCCACTTCGACGCCGAGGACGGCTACCGCATCACCCGCCGCGACTACGAACTGCCGCCGGTGGAATTCGACGCCGGGGAGGCCGCGGCAGTCGGTCTTGCGGCGCGGCTGTGGCAGTCGGCCACGCTCGGTGAGGCCGCGCGCTCGGCGCTGCTGAAACTCCGCGCCGCCGGGACGGACGTCAGCACCGGCGCGGCTCCGACCGCCATCGCGCACATCGACGCCGGCGACCCGAGCCTGCCCGCTCTGCTTGAGGCCGCCCGCCACTCGCGTGCCGTGCGCTTCGACTACGTCAAGGCGGGATCGGCAACCGCGCAGCGCCGCACGCTCGAACCCTGGGGCGTGCTGTCGTGGCGACGCCGCTGGTATGTCGCCGGGCATGACCGCGACCGCGACGAGGCCCGCAGTTTTCGGCTGTCGCGGATCACCGGCCCGGTCGACGTGTTCGGCAAGCCGGGGGATTTCGCCCGCCCTGAGCAGGTCGACCTCGTTGCGCTGGTCGCCGGCAACGGCCCGGAGGACGCGCGAGCGGCACACGTGCAGGTCCGCGGGGTGGGTGCGGGCCAGTTGCGTCGCCTGGCCGAATCCGAGCAGGACGGCGTGCTTGTGATCAACTTTTCGGACGTGCGCTGGCTGGCGCGGTTGATCACCAGCGCAGGACCGAGCGCGCGCGTCCTCGACCCGCCGGAGCTGGTGGCTGCCGTCGTGGAACGGCTGTCCGCGGCAGCGGGAGCGAGCTGATGGCCGGCAACGAGGAGCGCCTGCCGCGGCTGCTGGCACTCGTGCCCTACTTTCTCGCGCATCCCGGTATCGCTGCGGCAGAGGCGGCCGCGGACTTCGGGATCACCGAGAAGCAGCTGCGCAAGGATCTGGACCTGCTGTGGATGTGCGGGCTGCCCGGGCACGGCCCGGGGGACCTGATCGACCTGTCCTACGAGGGCGACACGGTCTCAGTCATCTTCGATGCCGGGATGTCGCGTCCGCTGCGGCTCAGCGCGGAGGAGGCGCTGGCGCTCGTGGTCGCGCTGCGCACGCTTGCCGAGACCCCGGGACTCACCGACACCGACGCGGTGCAACGGGCGCTGGCGAAGGTCGAGACCGCGGCCGGTGGCCAGGTCGACGACACCACCGTCGCCGTCGAGCCGGACGAGACGATCCGGCTGATGCCGTTGCTGCAACGGGCGATCGCCGAGAATCACGCGCTCACGTTGCGGTACTACACGGCGGCGCGCGACGAGACCACCGAGCGCACCGTCGACCCGTTGCGGGTCTTCGAGATTGACGCGCGCAGCTACCTCGAGGGGTGGTGCCGGCGCGCGGAGGGGTTGCGGGTCTTCCGGGTCGACCGCATCGAGCACCTCGCGCTGCTCGACGAGCCCGCGCAGCCGCACGATGACGTCGTCCTGCGCGATCTGGCCGACGGGGTCTACCAACCGGCCGCCGAGCACCTGCTCGTCGTGCTTCGCCTGGCGCCGTCGTATGCCTGGGTGGGCGACTACTACCCGACCGAGGACGCCGTGGAGACCGACCGGGGGCTTCAGATCAGCCTGCGGGTCTCGGAGCCGGCCTGGGTGCGCGCCCTCGTCCTGGGCTCGGCGGGTCAGGTCGAGGCGCTCTCGCCCGACTGGCTGGCCGAGTCCGTCCGCTCCGATGCCGCGACAGCCCTGGCCGCGTACGGGAGCAAGTAGAGTCGGCGCGTGTCCTGGATCCCGCTCGCGGCGTGGCTCGCCGCCCTCGTCGTCCTCGTCGTGGTGCTGGGGTTCTGCGCCTACGAGCTCAACTGGAAGGCGCGCCGGCTGCGCACTGACCTGGCCCGGCTGCAGGGCCTGGCCGCGCAGTTGCAGCAGTTGCAGGGCGATGCAGCGGTGATGCAGCAGCGCCTCGCCCGAGCCGGGGTGTCCTGAGCTCCCGATGGCCACAGTTGCGCGCAAGCTGCGTCGGCGCCGCGGCAATCCCGACGGCCGGATGTCGGTGCTCGACCACCTGCGCGAGCTGCGCCGCAGGCTGATCATCGTGGTGGTGCTCGTCGCGGCCGGCGCCGTCCTGGGCTGGGTCCTGTACGACCCGGTGCTGAAGTTCCTCGAGCACCCGTACTGCTCGGTGCCGCCACAGCACCGCTACCAGGGCAACGACGGCAAGGGCTGCGAGCTGATCTACACCGGCGTCCTGGACGGGTTCACCACGCGCCTGAAGGTCTCGGTGATAGCCGGGACCGTGTTCACTGGACCGCTGTGGCTCTACCAGATCTGGGCGTTCATCACCCCGGGCCTGCGCCGCAACGAGCGCAAGTACACCTTGGTGTTCATCGCGGTGTCGACCATCCTGTTCGTCACCGGCATGGCCCTGGCCTACGTGGTGCTGTCCAAGGGCCTGTCCGTGCTGCTCGGCGCGGCCGGCGCGGGCACCCAGGCGCTGCTGACGGTGAACAGTTACCTATCGTTCGTCACGCTGATGCTGGTGGTGTTCGGGGCCGCCTTCGAGCTGCCGCTGCTCGTCGTGATGGCGAACGTCGCCGGTGTCGTCTCGGGCAAGATGCTGAAGAAGTCCCAGCGCATCGCGGTCTTCCTGATCTTCCTGTTCGCCGCCGTCGCGACGCCGAGCACCGACCCGTTCACGATGTGCGCGATGGCCCTGCCGATGGTGCTGCTCTTCGAGGGCGCGGTGGTGTTCGCGGTGGTCCACGACAAGCGCAAGGCCGTCCGGGCGGCGCAGGCCGACGAGGAGAGCAAGCTCGACGACCTGACGCCCTCGCAGGTCGAGGCGATACCGCAGCCGCTGCGCGCCGACTCCTGGTCCGACATCACCTGAGCGGCGCTGATGGGTATCTCCGGGCGTCTGGACGGCTTTCAACGCCGTCATCCCTCCGTCGCGTTCCCCCTGGCGGTCATCTACAAGTACGTCGACGACTCCGGCGGCTACCTGGCCGCCTTGATCGCCTACTACGGGTTCGTCTCGCTGTTCCCGTTGTTGCTGCTGCTCTCGACGGTGCTGGGCTTCGCACTGGCCGGTGACCCGGGACTGCAACACCAGGTGCTCAACTCCGCGCTGCGCCAGTTTCCGGTCGTGGGCACCCAGCTGGGGGACCCGAAACGCGTGGGCGCGGGCACCGTCGGACTCATCGTGGGCATCCTGGGCTCTGTGTACGGCGGCCTCGGTGTCGCGCAGGCGGCACAGTACGCGATGAACACGGCCTGGCGGGTGCCGCGCAACAGCCGCCCCAACCCGTTCAAGGCGCGCGGGCGCAGCCTGGTCCTGCTCGGCACCGCCGGGCTCGCCGTCATCGGCACGACCGTGCTGTCCACGCTGGGCACCAGCGGTGCCGGCTCGTTCGGCACGGGGTTGAAGGTGGTGGTGCTGGTCGCGTCGGTGGCACTGAACGCCGTCGTGTTCGTCTTCGCCTTCCGCGTCGCCACCGCGCGGGACCTGTCCGTGCACGACGTGGCGCCGGGGGCGATCGCCGCCGCGGTGATCTGGCAGCTGCTGCAGTCCTTCGGCGTCATCTACGTCGCGCACGTCGTCAGGCACGCAAGCGACACCAACGGCGTCTTCGCGCTCGTCCTCGGGCTCATCGCGTTCCTGTACCTCACCGCGACCGCGGTGGTGCTGTGCGTCGAGGCCAACGTGGTACGGGTGGAGCGGCTGCACCCGCGGTCGCTGCTGACGCCGTTCACCGACAACGTCAGCCTCACTCTCGGTGATCGGCGCGCCTACTCCAGCCAGGCCGAGGCGCAACGGATGAAGGGCTTCGAGGAGGTCGACGTGCAGTTCGACCAGCCGGAGGCCCCCGCGCCCGCGGACGATCCCGTCGAACCCTCCGGCTGAGCCACGTTTTCGCGTCGCGTGGCCGGTTGCGGACAGCCCAACCGGCCAGCAGGCGCGAAAAAGTGATCCACGAAGGCGCGGGGACGCCGGCCTCCTACGCTGAGCGGTATGTCGTCGCCGAGCGAGCGGTACGCCGCCGCGCGGCAGCCGCCGCGATATCCGGCCCTGCACGAGTTCGCGTCCGGCTACCCCTTCGCGCTCGACCCGTTCCAGGACGACGGCTGCCGCGCGCTCGAGGACGGCTACTCGGTGCTCGTCTGTGCGCCGACCGGTGCCGGAAAGACGGTGGTCGGCGAGTTCGCCGTGCACCTGGCGCTCGCATCGGGACAGAAGTGCTTCTACACCACGCCGATCAAGGCCCTGTCGAACCAGAAGTATCACGATCTCGTGCAGCGGCACGGCGCCGAGCAGGTCGGGCTGCTGACCGGCGAAAACACGGTCAACGGCGCCGCGTCGGTCGTGGTGATGACCACCGAGGTGCTGCGCAACATGCTCTACGTCGGCAGCACGGCGGCCGCGGGACTCGGCTACGTGGTGATGGACGAGGTGCACTACCTCGGTGACCGTTTCCGCGGTGCCGTCTGGGAGGAAGTGATCATCCACCTGCCGGCCTCGGTGCGGCTGGTCTCGCTGTCGGCGACGGTGTCCAATGCCGAGGAGTTCGGCGCGTGGCTGGTCTCGGTGCGCGGCGAGACGAAGGTGATCGTGCACGAGCAGCGCCCGGTGCCACTGTGGCAGCACCTGCAGGTCGGCAGCCGCATGTTCGATTTGTTCGGTGCGGACGGCCGGACCATCGATCCGGCGCTCAGCCGTCACCTCGACGAGCGGATGCGCTACCTCGACCCCGGTGCGCTTCGCCGCGGCGACGGTGGGCGCCCGCTGCGGGGTTGGCGTCCGCCGCACCGCCCGGACGTCATCGAGCGCCTCGACCGCGAGGGGCTGCTGCCCGCCATCACCTTCGTCTTCAGCAGGGCCGGCTGCGACGCCGCGGTGCGCCAATGCCTGCACGCCGGGCTGTGGCTGACGAGTGAGGACGAGCGCGAGCAGATCGCGGCGCTGGTGGAGCAGCGCGTCGCGTCCGTCGCGGCTGAGGACCTGGACGTGCTCGGCTACCGGGACTGGCGCGACGGGCTGCGGCGCGGGATCGCCGCGCATCACGCGGGCATGGTGCCGATCTTCAAGCAGACGGTCGAAGAGTTGTTCGTCCGGGGCCTGGTGCGCGCGGTGTTCGCGACCGAGACGCTGGCCCTGGGCATCAACATGCCCGCCCGCACCGTGGTGCTCGAGCGACTGACCAAGTTCAACGGGGAGACGCACGCGGACATCACGCCGGGGGAGTACACCCAGCTCACCGGCCGCGCCGGGCGTCGCGGTATCGACGTCGAGGGTCACGCGGTAGTGCTGTGGAGTCCGGAACTCGACCCGGCGCGCGTCGCCGGGCTGGCATCCACGCGCACCTATCCGCTGCGCTCGTCATTTCGCCCGTCCTACAACATGGCGGTGAACCTCGTCGGGCAGATGGGACGCGTCGCCGCGCGCGGCCTGCTCGACTCGTCCTTCGCGCAGTTCCAGACCGATCGCGGCGTGAACGGCATGGTCGGCCAGATCAGGCGTAACGAGACGACGCTGCACGACTACCAGTTGCAGATGCGCTGCGAACGCGGCGACTTCGCCGACTACGCCCAACTGCGGCGCCACCTCGGCGAGCGCGAAGCGGTGCTCTCGCGGGAGGGCGCGCGGGCCCGTCGAGCGGGGGTCGCGCAGTCGTTGGAGGTGTTGCGTCCCGGCGACGTGATCCGCGTACCGTCCGGCCGCCGGGCCGGCCTCGCCGTGGTGCTCGATGCCGGGCTGCACCCGCGCGAGGATCCGCGGCCGCTCGTCGTCACCGAGGCCCGCTGGGGTGGACGCCTGTCGATGGTGGACTTCCCGATCGCGGTGGACGTCCTGGGCAGGGTGCGGGTGAGCAAGCAGGTGAACCACCGCTCCCCGCAGGACCGCCGCGACCTCGCCGCGAGCCTGCGCGCGCTCGACCTGCAGGGGGGAGCCCCGCGTCGGCACCGCGGCGACTCCGGCTCCGGCTCCGGCGGGGGCGGGGGCGGTGCGGACGGCGAGGTGCTGCGGCTGCGGTCCGCGCTTCGCGCCCACCCCTGTCACGGCTGCCCGGAGCGCGAGCAACACGCGCGGTGGGCCGAGCGCTACCACCGCCTGCACCGCGAGAACGCGGACCTGCATCGCCGCATCGACGGCCGTACCGGCTCACTGGGTCGAACGTTCGACCGAATCTGCGAGCTGCTCGACGAGCGCGGTTACCTGGCCGCGGACGAGACCACGCCGCCGGGTCGACATCTTGCCCGGATCTGGTCGGAGTCCGATCTGCTCGTCGCGGAGTGCCTGCGAGGAGGGATCTGGGACGGGCTAGGCCCTGCCGAACTGGCCGCAGTGGTCTCCGGTGTCGTCTACGAGCCGCGGCGCGAGGAGCATGCCGTGCACCGCCTGCCGTCCGTGGCCGTCGGCGACGCGTTGCGCGCCACCAGCATGATCTGGGCCGATCTCGTCGCGGCCGAGGAGGCGCTCGGGTTGCCGCAGAGCCGCGAGCCGGAGCTGGGCTTCGTGTGGGCGGCCTTCCGGTGGGCTCGCGGTGACCGCCTGGACAGCTGCCTCGACGGCGAGGACGGGGGCGCGGAACTCTCGGCAGGCGATTTCATCCGCTGGTGCAAGCAGCTGCTCGACCTGCTGGAGCAGTTGACGCTTGCGTTGGCCGCCGGCCCAGAAAGCCCGCCCGTCGTCGCCAGCGCGCGGGCCGCGGCCGCCGCGATCCGCCGGGGCGTCGTCGCGCAGAGCATGCAGGCCTGAACGGGTGCGGGCGACGCGTGCGGTGCGCGGTGGGCTGTGCTGCCTGGGACAGCGCTTCGCAGTAGCCTGTGGCGCATGAGCGAGCAGGACGAGCACGGTGGACAGGCGCCGCAGGACGCGCAGCAACCGCACGCCGAGCAGCGGCCGGAGGAGCGCGCCTACCCCGCAGAGGAACACGCCCACCCCGCGGAGGCGCGACACGACGCGCAGCCACCGGCGCAACAGTGGTCGCCAGCGCAGGATTACCAGCACCAGCAGAGCTGGAGCGAGCAACAGCCCAGCAGCCAGCAGCCGCCACGACCGGGACCGGGGCAGGACGTGAGCGACCCGGACGCGACCCAGCAATGGTCGCCGCCCCCGGGTTACGGCGAGCAGGAGCCGTCGCAGGAGGGCTCCGCGCATCCGTGGAACGTCGCCGGTCAGCCCGCCGGTTCGTGGGCGGAGGGGGCCACCACGCACATCCCGCCGGTCGAGCCGCGGCAGGCTCATGAGGACGCAGAGCACACGAGCGTGTTTCCTGCCGTACCCGCGGCGAGCGAGCAGGCCGGACGCTATGAGCAGGACCCGGCCCAGAGTTCGGCTACGCCCTGGTCGCAGCCGCCCGGCTACGCCTCGCCGTCGGGTTACCGGCCGGCGCCGTCGCCCTACCCGCCGGCTGCGGGCCAGGCCGGCTACGGCCAGCCGGGTCAGCCGGACTACGCGCAGCCGGGCTACGGACAGCCGGGCTACGGACAGCAGCAGTACGGCGAACACCAACAGGGCCAGCAGGCTTACGGGCAGCAGCAGTACGGCGAACACCAACGGGCCCAGCAGGGTTACGGCCAGTACGGCCAGCAGGGGTACGGGCAGCAGTACGGCGAGCAGCAATACGGTCGGCAAGGCTACGGGCAGCAGTACGGCGAGCAGCAGTACGGCCAGCAGGGATACGGCCAGCAGTCGCCGTACGCAGCGGAGCAGGGGACGGACCGGCCGCCGAAGAAGGGCAAGGGTCTGCTGCTGTCCACGATCGGCGTCGGCGTGCTGGTGATCGCCGCGTTGCTCATCGTGCTGTTGTGGAAACCCGGCTATCTGGTCACCAAGAGCCTGAGCCACTCCGCGGTGGAGCGCTACATCACCACGCAGTTCTCGGCGTCGAACGTGACGTGCAACGGCGGCTCGAACATCACGATCACCAAGGGCAAGACGTTCACCTGCACCGGCGCCAATGGCGCCACGTTCACCGTGAAGCTGACCGACGGCAGCGGCGGTTACCAGGTCAGCCAGGGCTGAACGTGCGCGCCGCTCGGGTCGGCGCGGCTCACCGGCCGGAACGGGCCGCGACGACGGCTGCCTGCAGCCGGCGTACCGAGGTGTCGATGCCGAGGCTGTCCACCAGCGTGGCGAGCGCCTCGGGATCGCGCGGTGCGCTCGGGAGTGCGTCGTCCAGGTCGTCGACGGGCACGTCCAGTCGAGCACGCACCGCAGCCGGTGCCACGGCGAGGTATTCGCGGGCCGTCCGCACCCTGGCGGCAGCACCGGCGGGGAAGCCGTCGTCGCCCGCTAATGCCGCTTCGACGATCGACTCCACCGAGCCGAAACGGGAGACCAGCGCCGCGGCGGTCTTCTCGCCCACTCCGGGAACGCCGGGCAGCCCGTCGCTGGGATCACCGCGCAGGACAGCGAAATCCGGGTAGCGCTCGGCAGTGACGCCGTAGCGTTCGCGGACCTCGTCCGGTCCCGTCACGGCAAGCTTGGCGATGCCTTTCCCGGTGTAGAGGACGGTTATCCGCTCGGTGGCCAGGGCCAGCAGGTCACGGTCGCCGCTGACGATCTCGACGCTGTCCGCATCGCGCGAGGCCAGCGTGGCGATCACGTCGTCGGCCTCGAACCCGCTCGCCCCGGCCGTGCAGAGCCCGAACGCGGCGAGCACGTCGAGCAGTAGCGGGACCTGCGGCGCGAGGGTGTCCGGGATCTGCTCGCCGCCGTCGTCGGCCACCCGATGCGCCTTGTAGGAGGGCACCAGCTCGACCCGGAACGCGGGGCGCCAGTCGGCGTCCAGGCAGGCGACGTGCCGGGTGGGTCGCCGCCGCTCGAGCAGCGCCGCAGTCATGTCCAGGTATCCGCGGATCGCGTTGACCGGGCGGCCGTCCGGCGCGGTCAACGACTCCGGCAGGGCGTAGTACGCGCGGAAGTAGAGGTTCGCGGCGTCCACCAGCATCAGCGTCACGGCCGGTACACCGTCCGGCTCGCGTCGGTGCTGCCACGCACGACCAGCTGCGTGGGCAGGACCACCGAGACACCGTCGGCCTCGCCCCCGGCGGCGACCACGCTCAGCAGCCGGGTGGTGATGTCCAGCGCCTGTTCGGCCACCGGCTGGCGGACGGTGGACAGGTCCATCAGCTGCGCGTTGGCGTGGTCGTCGAAACCGATGACCGCGACGTCCTCGGGCACGCGCAGTCCGGCCCGGCGCAGCGTGCCCAGCGCCCCATAGGCCATCTCGTCGCTCTCGGCGAACAGCGCACTGGGACGTTCGGGCACCGCGAGCAAACGTTGCGTCGCCTCGCTTCCGCCGTCGACGGTGAAGTAGCCGAGCACCTCGAGGGCGGGGTCCGGCTCGACGCCCGCCGCGCGCAACGCGTCGCGGTAGCCGTCGCGCCGGTGCAGCGGCGGGGTGAAGCGCATCGGGTCGGCGGTGTCGCCGCCGATGAGTGCGATCCGGCGGTGGCCCAACTCGAGCAGGTGGCTCACGGCCTGCCGCGCGCCGCCGACGTCGTCGATGCGGGCGGACAGGAAGCCGGGCCGCTGCAGCCCGAGCAGACCGACCGGCCGCTTCAGCGCCGACAGGGCGTCGAACTCCTCGTCGCTGAGCACCAGGCTGGCCACGAGCACCGCGTCGACGCGCTTGCGCATCGGCATGACGTCGAAGAACCGGGCCCGGCCCGCTTCGTCGCCGAGGTTGTATAGCAGCAGGTCGTAGCCAGCCCGGCGCAACGCGGTCTCGACGGTGCCGATGACCTCCGCGAAGAACCAGCGGTTGACGAACGGCACGACGACACCGACGGTCGCGGTGCGGCCACTGGCCAGTCGCGCGGCGAACGGCGAGGCGACGTAGTCGAGCTGGGCAGCGGCCTCGACAACCCGGTCCCGGGTGGCGGGCGCGACGTCGGGCAGCCCGCGCAGCGCTCGCGAGACCGTGGCGATCGATACCCCGGCCAGCCGCGCGACGTCCTCGATGCTGGTGACCATGCCCGCCTTGTCGGCTCTGCGGTCGGGAGCGCCGTAAACGCTACCGCTGTCGCTGGCAGACTCTGCTCCGTGCGCACCCTCTACCGCAACGGGGCGATCTTCACTGGCACCGATCAGGATGCGACGGCCCTGCTCGTCGAGGACGGCCGTCTCGCCTGGGTCGGTCACGAGGAGCGCACCGCAACGCCCGCCGGCGTGCAGCTCGTCGACCTCGACGGCGCCTATGTGACACCGGCCTTCGTCGACGCGCACGTCCACACCACCGCGACCGGGCTCGCGCTGGGCGGCCTGGGTCTGTCCGATGTGGCCAGCCTCGCCGAGCTGCTCGAGCGCGTCGAACGAGCGGCGCGTGCCGGGCGCGGCCGGCCGATTCTCGGCAGCGGGTGGGACGAGACGGGCTGGCCGGAGCGACGTCCGCCGACGGCAGCCGAGCTGAACCGGGCCGGCTACGGCGGCGCCGTGTACCTGGCGCGGGTGGACGTGCATTCGGCCGTGGTGTCCTCCGCGCTGATGGCCGCCGTGCCCTCGCTCGGCGAGCTGGCGGGCTACCGAACCGACGGCTGGCTCACCCGTGACGCCCACGACGCCGTCCGCACGGCTGCGAACGCGTCGCTCAGCGTGGGCCAGATCCGCGACGCCCAGCGGCTCGCTTTGCGGCACGCTGCGTCCCTCGGGATCGCCTGCGTGCACGAGATGGCCGGCCCGGCGATCTCCGGAGCCGAGGACCTGCGCACGCTGCTCGCGCTGGGCGCCGCGGAACCGCTGCCGGAGGTGATCGGCTACTGGGGCGAGCTTTTCGGTATCGACGCCGCGCGCGAGCTCGGGGCCGTCGGTGCGGGCGGTGATCTGTTCTGCGACGGGTCGCTCGGCTCGCACACCGCCGCCTTGAGTGAGCCGTACGCCGATCGCCGCGACAGCTGCGGCACGTTGCGCTTCGACACCGCCGACGTCGCCGAGCACGTCGTGCGGTGCGCCGAGGCGGGCCTGCAGGCCGGCTTCCATGCGATCGGGGACGCAGCGGTCGACCAGGTGATCACGGCCGCCGAGCTCGCTGCCGCGCGGCTCGGACGGCGCGGTGGCGCGGGGCATCGCCTCGAGCACGCGGAGCTGGTCCGCGACCCGCGCCGCCTTGCCGCAAGCGGGCTGCTCGCCTCGATGCAGCCCGTCTTCGACGCCACCTGGGGCGGTCCGGCGGGGATGTACGCCGACCGGCTCGGCGCCCCGCGGGCCCGGGAGCTGAACCGTTTCGCCGAGCTGGCTGCGGCAGGCGTGCCGCTGGCGTTCGGCTCGGACGCGCCCGTCACCGCGCTCGGACCCTGGGCCGCGGTCCGAGCAGCCGCGTACCCGTCCGATGCCGGCGCGGCGATCAGCCTGCGATCGGCCTTCACGGCGCACACCCTCGGCGGGTGGCGCGCCGCTCGGCGGGACGGGGAGGGGACCCTCGTCCAGGGCGCCCCGGCGACGTTCGCGGTGTGGCACGCCGGCGATGGGGGTGCGCCCGAGGAGAGCGCCGATCCACGCGCCGCTGTTGCGGGACTTCCGCTCCTCACGCCCGGCACCGAACTGCCGAGCTGTATGGCGACGGTCCGGCGTGGTGTGCGGATCTATGACGCGGGCGGTCTCGGCGGTGGCTGAGAGGGGCAGCCCGAGGCGTGCCGGCCGCGGCGATACTGGGACGATGCCCCCCCGCGACGCCCTCCCGGTGTTCCGCACCCGGTGGGCCGCGCCGGCGGCAGTGGGGTCCGGGCTGCTCGGCGTGCTGGCCTTCCCGCGTTTCGGGATGTGGCCGCTGGCGCTCGTCAGCGTAGCGGGGCTGTCCGTCGCGGTGGACGGTCGCCGCCCGCGTTCGGGCGCGTGGCTGGGCCTGCTCTACGGATTGGCGTTCTTCGTCCCGCTGCTGCGCTGGACCGGTGTGTTCGTGGGCGCCGCACCCTGGCTGCTGCTGGCCGCAGCCGAGGCGGTGTTCTGCGCTGGCCTGGGCGCCGTGCTGGTGCTCGTGCAGCGGCTGCCGCTCGCCCCGGTCTGGGTCGCCTGCGCGTGGGTGTTGCAGGAGGCGCTGCGGGACCGGCTGCCCTTCGGCGGCTTCCCGTGGGGTCGGCTCGCGTTCAGCCAGTCCGAGTCACCGCTGCGCTGGTTCGCCGCACTCGGCGGTGCGCCGCTGGTGAGCTTCGCCGTGGCGCGCAGCGGCGGCGCGTTGGCCGTCGCCGTC
>JBPCOI010000005.1:0-30446 GCA_051000395.1 Jatrophihabitantaceae bacterium | reverse complement strand
TGTGTCGATCATCCCCAGGTCGACCGCCAGCCTGCTTGGCGTCGGGCCAGTGGCCGGCCAGCTCGGCGAGCATCTGTTCCTGCTCGGCGCGCGACGGCGCCCCACCGAGATGGCCGAACTGCAGTTCGGCGCCGTCGCGGGCTCGTATCGCGCGCCCCGGCGGCATCGGATCCGCAACGGCGCGCGGCGCGATGCCGATCGCCCCGTAGTCGGACCGATCGGCCAAGCGCAGCACGAGCTTCTCCGTGACGGCCCCGGCGAATCGCGGGGCCAGCGTGCTTCGGTCGCCGCTCAATGCGATGCTCAGGCCCACCGCGGGACCGGAGCGCAGCAGGTCGAGCAGGATGTCATGGCTGCGGCCGGCGTCGAATTCCTCCGCGGCGGCGTACAGCGCCTCCCAGCCGTCGACGAGGCACAGCATGAAAGGCAGGCGCTGCCCGGCCGCGGCGGCCTCGGCCGCCGAGCCCATGCCGAGCCGAGCGAGCCAAGCCTGCCGGCGGGACGCTTCGGTGCGCAGGCGGCGGAGCAGCGTCTCGACCGTCGCGAAGTCGGTGCATCCGACGGCGGTGGCGCAGTGCGGCAACCGGCCGACGGGGCCGAGCGCGCCGCCGGCGCAGTCGATCGCGTACACGTGCAGCCGATCCGGTCCCCACCGCGCGGCGGCGGACCCGGCGAGGGTGACCAACGCCGAGGTGCGTCCCGATCGCGGACCGCCAGCGACGAGCAGGGATGCACCGGCCGCCAGGTCGAGGCCGAACGTCACCTGCTCCTGGGTCCCCGGCAGGTCAAGCAGTGCGACGGGCACGAGCGAAGCTGCACTGGCCTGCAGCGTGTCGATGGGGAGCGTGGCGGCAAGGGGAGCCAGCCACGGGCGCCGCACCTCGCGACCGCCCGAGTGCAACCACGCTTCGCGGGCGGCGTCGACGAGCAGGTGCAGGTCACTCCTGCCGTCCTCGGACAGCGACCGTGCTGACTCCGGCCGCCGCCACGCCTCTAGGCGCGCAACGGACACGCGCACGGTCTCGGCAGTTGCAGCGGGCCCGGCGACCCGTGCCGTCTGCACGGCCGCCGCAGGCGAACCCGCACGCAGATAGGCGCGCCCGGCCAGGCGTCTGTCGATCGCGGCCGCGGCCGGGGAGTCGATGACGTCGCTCGATTCGCCTGGATCGGTCACGCGAAGCGCGATGCGCAGCGCGGTGTTGGCTCGGATCTCCGGGGAGACCACCCCGCCCGGGCGTTGCGTCGCCAGGATGAGGTGCACCCCCAACGAGCGGCCGCGTTGCGCGATCGCAACGAGGCCGGACACAAAGTCGGGAAGCTCCTCGGCAAGTGCCGCGAACTCGTCGATGACGAGAACGAGCCGAGGAACGGGTTCGCCTGCGGCTAGCGCGCGATATCCGGCCAGGTCCTTGGCGTTGACGCGCGCGAAGAGCTCTTCGCGGAGGCGCAGCTCGCAGTCGAGAGACTGCAGCGCCCGTCGGGTCAGGTGCGCGTCTAGATCGGTGACGACCCCAGCAGTGTGCGGCAGCCGCGCACAGTCGGCGAACGCCGCTCCGCCCTTGTAGTCGACCAGCACGAAGCAGATCGCGTCCGGCGGATGGGTGACGGCCAGACCGGCGACGACGGTCTGCAGCAGCTCGGACTTGCCGGCGCCGGTCGTGCCCGCGACGAGGGCGTGCGGGCCGTCGCGCAGCAGGTCCAGTTCGACCGGTCCGTCGACACCGACGCCGAGCACGGTGGACGGGTTGCCGTTGCTGCGGAGCCAGCGCGCGGCGAGGTCCGCTGGTGTGGCCCCGCGCAGGCCCAGGAGATCGACCAGCTGGCAGGAATCCGGAAGCGCTGCCTCGGCGTCGGTGCCGGGATCGGCAAGCGGGGCGAGCGCGCGCGACGACCGTTCGGCCCACGACGGCGAGACCTGATCGAGGATCGCTACTCCTGCGTCGACGCCGGGCTGGCGAACCGAGGCTCGGCTGCCGGTTTCCCCTGCCGATCGGGCAACCGAGGCGCAGCCGAGCGGCAGGCAGCTTTCCCGTTCGTCCAGGCAGATCGCGGTGATGCCCACAGCGGCGCCGTGCGAGAGCAACGCGGACAGACCCGGTAGTTCGCTCAGCTCGCCCACGCGATCCACGACGAGCACTAGCCAGCGGCCGTTCCAGGTGTCTCGATTCCGTCGGTGTATCCCGCCGCGCTGGTCGGCGAGTTGCCCTAGCTCGGCCAGCAAGACCTGGCGTTCGGCCGGGGTGCTCGCTACGCGTGCCCGCACGTGCGGCAGCCAGCGTGCCCAATGCCAGCGAGGCGCCGCATCCTCGCACAGGAGGAACGCGAACTCGACGTCGGCTGGTGAGCACAGCGTCGCGAGCTGGCCGAGCAGCCACCGGCCGACGCCCACAGCGACGCGGCCAGGAGCGGCGACGCCGAGCGGACCGGCCCGCAGATCGACACTGACCGGCACGTCCTCGAGGCACGCGGCAGGGCCAGTGACCTCGCCACGCCGCAACCGAACCGATGACGGCACGTTGCCCAACCCGATCCGCACCCGCAGCAGCTCGCAGTCGTCCCGCCGACGCTCCCAGAGCCGGCTCCCGGGGATCGCGGCCAGACGCAGGACGGCCGCAGGATCCGGGTCACGTACCCGGCGCAGCAGCACCTCCTCGGTAATCGCCGATTCGATCCGCCGTTCCGCCGTTGCGACCGCGCGCCGGTGATCCAGTGCCGCGCGGCGTCTGGTCCGTCGCCAATGGATCCGGTCGCCCAGTGCGGTTGCGAGCAGGACGACCGGGGAGAGCAGCGCGAACAGCAAGAACTGCGGCGAGTGAAGCGATACCGCGAGCGCACCGCCAGCGGCCGCAGGCACCAGCGCGGCGATCCACTGCACCCGCTGCGGAGCGCCGCCTGCCGCGCCGGCTGGAATCACTATCTCGCGTTCGGGCAGCGCCGACGCCGCTCGTGGTGCGCGGTTGAGCAGGCGGATGCCGTTCGGAGCGTCACGCAGCGCGGCCGGCTCATCCTCGGCGGCTACCACCCAGGCGAAGGAATCGCCGACGCGAATCAGCGCGCCGGGCGGCAGCGCGACCTCGCCGGCGGGGACTCGGGCGCCGTCGACGCGGGTGCCGTTCGCCGAGCCGAGGTCGCGCAGCGTGAGGCCGTTTCCGCTCACCCGTATTTCCGCGTGTCGCCGCGACACGCCAGGATCGTCGAGTGCGAGGTCGCACTCGCTACCGCGGCC
Organism: Jatrophihabitantaceae bacterium; assembly: GCA_051000395.1. GTDB lineage: Bacteria > Actinomycetota > Actinomycetes > Mycobacteriales > Jatrophihabitantaceae > JBPCOI01. The sequence goes on along the minus strand of JBPCOI010000005.1, from coordinate 27,220 downwards.
GAGGACCGTCGCGCCTCGGGGAAGCGGGAGAATCCGGCCGGCATCCGGGCCGCCGACGACGTGCAAGCGCAGGACCGCACCCTGACCCGGATCGGGTCGTTCCCGACCGTCCGGAGTCAACAGATCGCCGCTCCGCAGGCCGGGTCCGCCCAGCTTCGCGTCCGCTGCAAGGCGCCGGCCGTTGCTGAAGATCTCGCCCGTTTCGCAGGCGACGGCGGCGAGCGCGTGGCGAAGCTCGCATAGCGTGGCGCCCTCGGCAGCGCTCACCGCGACGTCCCGTTCGGGGCCGTTGCGGCTGCGCACGCTGAGTTCGATTCGCATGGTGCCGAGTCTGGACAACAGCTCCGACAGGTGGCGCCCCTCGTGCCGCGTCCTGTGGATAACCCGGCGGGTGTTTGAGTTATCCACAGGATGAAATGCACCGGCGTCCCGGAGCACGGATCGTGCGTACGTTCGGTGCCGTCGGTTCGCCCGCAGCGCGTGCTGCGGCCGATGAGAGGAGTTCGCAAGATGTCCGGTCTGAAGGTCACCCCAAGTCAGCTGGAAACGATGAGCGGCGCGGTGGCCCGCGTCTGCGTCGACGTGCGGGGGCAGCATCAGAGCCTCAAGGGTCAGCTCGCGCCGCTGTTCGGAGCCGATTGGTCGGGCACTGCGGCCGCCCGATTCACGGCGCTGTACGACCAGTTCGATCAGCACGCGAAGGGAATGTCGGACGCGCTCGAGGGCATCGGCCAGCTGCTCGGCCGGGCGGGGACGGCCTATGCGGAGGTCGAGCAGCAGATCGCGTCGTCCTTCCGCTGACGCCGGCAAGCGGCAGGCGGCTGGCGCACTAACGTCTGTGCCGTGAGCGGCGCTTGCGCCCCGTCAGCGATGCTTGCGAAGCGAACCGGGCGACCGGCGGGGACGCGCCCCTAACGCGCTGTGGGCGTGCCCGAGCGGGGCGAGGGCGGAAGGCGGCGCCGCTCACGCGGACGGAAGGGGGAGGCGTGAATGGCCCGGAGCCGCTGCGCACCGTCGAACGCGTGCTGTCGGCTCGCTACGGGCAGATACCCTCGCGCGCCTCGGTGTCCTTCCTCGGGGTCGAGGCGCTCGAGGTGTTGCGCTTCGAACCCGCGCCGGGCGAGCGTGCGTATTTCAGTCTGGGTATGTCGCGCCGGCCGATGACCGCGGCGACGGAGACCGCGGTGTCTACGCGGGGACAGCGCGCTGAGTTGCTGCTGCACATCAGGGACCAGACTGACGCATGTGCGGAGGTGTGGCGAGCACTGGCAATCCTTGCCGCTGCGCCCGCGGTCGAGGCAATCGTGCACACACCTGGCATGACGGTCGACACCGGACGCCCCCTCGTTGCCCGCTCGGCGTGCACCGGTGGGGTGATCGCCGAGTCCGCGTTGGCGCCGATCGAGACCTCGGCGGGGCAGGTGGCGGTGCTGCAGGTGCTGCCCGCGACGTCGCCGGAATTGGCCTGGGCTCGGGTGCACGGCAGCGCGGCACTGCAGGTGCGGTGGGTCGAGCACGGTACGGACCTGCTCGATCTGGGCCGCAAGGCGGTACCGCTCGGGTGATCCGCACGCGGAGGGCGATGACCGTCGCCGTGTTCGGGGGGTCCGGCCTTGTGCCGGTGGCCTTGCCGGAAGCGCGATCGCGCACACTTGCCTGCCGCCGGCGCGCCGACAGGGCAGGATCGAAGCAACCGCAGTCGCATACCTGAGGAGCGCATCGTGCAGTTCGGCCGCTACTACGAGCAGTTCGAGGTTGGCGCGACCTATCGGCACTGGCCCGGCAAGACCGTCACTGAGTACGACGACCACCTGTTCTGCCTCATCACGATGAACCACCACCCGCTGCACCTGGACGCCAACTACGCGGGGAAGACGACGGACTTCGCCAAGAACGTCGTCGTCGGCAACTACATCTACTCGCTGCTGCTGGGAATGTCCGTCGCCGACGTCAGCGGCAAGGCGATCGCGAACCTCGAGGTCGAGTCGCTCCGTCATGTCGCACCTACCTTCCACGGCGACACGATCTACGGCGAGACGACGGTGCTCGACAAGACGCTCTCCAAGTCGAAGTCCGACCGTGGCGTCGTCCACGTCGAGACGATCGGCTACAACCAGGACGGGACGGTGGTGTGCATCTTCCGTCGCAAGATCATGGTGCCCACCCAGGAGTATCTCGACGCCCGCGGCGGCGAGCAGCCGGGCCGTCCGGAGCCGGCTGCTCGCTGAAAGCCGCATGCAGCGGCAGCGCGTGCAGTGCCGGGGCGCCCGATAGGTCCCGCCGCACGCAGCGGGCCGCATGCAGCGGCAGGCCGCGTGTTGCCGGACGTCGCCCGCTTGTCTCGCGGGAGCCGTCGGCTCATTGCCGGTTATCGCGGCAACAGATCCCATGACGCGAGGCTTTCGAGCAGGCCGGGAACGAGCGGCAACTCGGCCAGCTCGGCGCTCGACACCCAGCGGACTTCGCTGGCATCGTCGCCTGCCCGTAGCGCGCCGCCGACGGCGCGGCAGACGAAGTCCTCGATGTCGTAGACGATCCCGCTTTCACCGCTGCGCCGGACCTGTCCAGCCGAGCGCAGTACCTGGACGAGCAGCCCGGTCTCCTCGGCGAGTTCGCGCACGCACGCGGCGGCCGCGGTCTCTCCCGGCAGGCAGTGGCCCCCCGGCACTGACCAGCAGCCACTCGACGGCGGGCGGCCGCGCTCGACCAGCAACAGCCGTCCGGCCGCGTCGAAGACGATTCCGCCCGCGCACGGCTGCCGAAGCTGCACGGAAGTTCCTTTCCGCCGTCGCGGCGCGGCTCTCACCCGATTCCGGCATCCTGCGGTAGAACAAGATGCTGGGCGCGCTGGATCAGCGGGCCTGAACCGAGCGAAGGGTGCCCGGCCGTGGTCAAGCTCGTGCTCATCGGGCTCGTGGGGGCCTTCCTGCTGTTCTACATCATGACCTCCCCGGACCAGGCGGCTAACATCGCGCACGGCATCTGGCACGACGCGGTCGGCCTCGCGCACGGCCTCGGGCGCTTCGTCAACAAGATCTCCTCGTAGCCGGACTGCTCCGGTGCCGGCATTTCTCCGCTCCGAGCTGCCGTTGCTTGCGAGTACCCGTCACCACTGGATCGTGCTGCTGCGCCGTCCGCACCCTGTCCTCGCCGGTGCCCTGCTCGTCATGCTGCTCGCGGCACTGCTCGCGCCGGTGCCGATGGCCTACGTCCTGCTCGCGACCGTCGTCGCCATCGGCCTGCTGCGCTGGCAGACCTGGCGCGCCGAACGGATGATCCTCACCCGCACGCGCATCGTGCGGGTGAGGGGCGTTCCGGAGACGACCTCCACCGAAGCGTCGGTGAGACTGGCACGGATCTCCGGAGCGGTGCTGGTGCAAACCGTGCTGGGCAAGATCCTGGACTACGGGAGCATCGAGATCGACGCTCCGGGCCGGACGGATTTACGCACCCTGAGCACGATCGCGCATCCGCATGAGTTCTATCTGCAGCTGCGGCGGGTCGTCTTCGGCACGGACGCCGGCACCGACGGGTGGGAGGACCCCGCCGGGTTCGACACCTCACCGCTGCCCGTCCTGCCCCAGCCACCGCCCCGCTGACCGCGGCGAAGCTGACAGGGATCGCCCGTAAGGTGATCGCCGATGCGCATCGACCTGCACGCCCACACCACGGCCTCTGACGGCACCGACAGTCCGGCCCAGCTGGTGGTGGCCGCGGTGGCCGCCGGCCTGGACGTCCTCGCGGTCACCGACCACGACACGACGGCCGGGTGGACCGCCGCGCTCGCCGCGCGGCCACCGTCGCTGACGATCGTGCCCGGTGCGGAGTTCTCGTGCGCGCATCACGATGCAACGGGACGCCGGATCACCCTGCACCTGCTGGGTTACCTCTTCGACCCGGCGCACGAGGGGCTGCGCGCCGAGCGCGCCCGGCAGCGGGCGAGCCGGCTCTCCCGCGGGCAGGCCATCGTGGCCGGGATGCAGGCAGACGGCGTGCCGATCAGCTGGGCGCAGGTGAGCCGACTTGCCGAAGGCGGCGCTGTCGGACGCCCGCACATCGGCCGTGCCCTGGTCGAGGCAGGCGTCGTGCCGGACGTATCGGCCGCCTTCGCCGGGATCCTGTCCGCCCGCTCGAGGTACTACGTGCGCAAGGCGGACATGGACGTCTTCACCGCCGTTGCCCTGATCCGCGAGGCGGGCGGCCTACCGATCTTCGCCCACCCGCTGGCGCGCCGCCGAGGCCCGGTGGTCGGCGACGACGTGATCGCGGCGATGGCCGCGGCCGGCCTCGTCGGGCTCGAGGTCGATCATCCCGACCAGGACCGCGACGACCGGGCGCACGTCGCCGGCCTGGCGCGCGAGTTGGGCCTGATCGGCACCGGTTCCTCGGACTACCACGGCACCAACAAGGCGACCCGGCTCGGCGAATGCACCACCGATCCCGCGGCATTCGAGCAGCTGCTCGCGCTTGCCTCCGCGTCGCGGCCCGTCGGGCACCGCGATGGCTGAGCCGACGGCGCCCCGGGCGCTCAGGCCGGCTCGGCTGTTCGCCTGCACGCCGTCGCGGCTCGCGGCGTTCGACTGCCCGCGGCGTTACTGGTTCACCTACGTCCGGCGGCCCGCCGCGCAGAAGGGACTGCCTTGGGCCCACAACTCGCTCGGCGCCGCCGCCCACCTCGCGCTCGCCCGCTGGTGGAGCCTGGCACGCGTTGCCCGGACGCCCGCGGCGGGTGCCCTGTTGGTCGAGCGCAACTGGGACTCGAGCGGGTTCCGCGACGACACGCAGGCAGCGCGCCATCGTGCGCAGGCCGCCCGGTGGGTGCGCCAGTACCTGATCGGACAGGATCCCGACCGAGAACCTGCCGGCGTGGAACGCACCGTCGGCGTGCCCGCCGGGCGCCTCGCGCTCAGCGGCCGCGTCGACCGCATCGACGAACGGGACGCGGAGCTGGTCGTCGTTGACTACAAGACCGGTCGGAACGAGCCGAGCGAGCACGACGCCCGCGGCTCCCTGGCCCTGGCGCTCTACGTGCTGGGCACCAGGCGGACCCTGCGGCGCGCCTGCCGGCGCGTCGAGCTGCATCACCTGCCCAGCGGACGCGTCACTGCCTTCGAGCACACCGAGGCCTCCCTCGCCCGTCACCTCGCGCGGGCCGAGGCAACCGCCCAGGACATCGTGACCGCCGTCGACACGCTCGAGTCCGGCGCGTCGCCGGACGAGGTCTTTGCGCCGGCACCGGGTCCCGGTTGTGCGTGGTGCGACTTCCGCGCGCACTGCCCGGACGGGCAGGCCGTCTCCGACGAACTCGACCCGTGGGCCGGCCTCGCCGGCGAGTGAGGCGCGCGGTCGCGCCGGTCAGCTCAGCGCAGCTGCGCGTGCCTTGGCCTGACGGTAGAGCGGACCCTCGCGGTAGTGCGCCGGTAGGGCGCGCACCGCACCGCGCAGCGCCCGCATCCCGGTGGCTGTGGCCAGGGTGGCGCCGGGCAGCGGCGGCAGCCGGTACATCCGCCGCGCCCAGGTCGGCAGCAGTCCCACCGCCAGCGACGAGACGGTCGTCCAGCCCAGACGCGCCGGCAACACGAACCGGCGCGGCACCGGCAGCGGTGGGACGAGAACGAACCTCGCGGCCTCCCGGGCCTCGCGGGAGCCGGTCAGCCGCGGCCGGATAGCGCCGAAGAACGCCGTCAGCTCGTCGACGCTGTGCACGATGCGATCGGGCGCCATACCGACCAGTTCGGCCGAGCGCGCCTGCTCGGCGACATAGCGGTCGGCCTCCGCGCGGCCCAGTCCTAACCCGGCCGCGCGTGCGGAGGTGAGGAACGAGTCGAGCAGACAGGCATGCACCCACGCCAGTTGCTCGGGGTCGGTGATGCCGAGGCGCCGGTGCACGCCGCGCACGTGCGCGGCCGCCGCGTCCACCTCGGCACGGGGTGCGAAGGATACCGTCGCGACGTAGGAGACGGTCCGCTCCAGTCGCGCCCACGGGTCGTCCTGGAAGTTCGATCTCGCGTAGAGCAGCGCCATCGCGCCGGGGTGCAGCGCCTGCAACAGCAGCGCCCGCAGCCCGCCCACCATCGCGACCGGCTCGCTGTGGATGCGCCACGTGACGCTGCCGGGGCCGAAGTACCCGACGTCAGTCACCCGTCCAGCGTCACACGCGCGACGGTTCCGCGCCAGAAATCAGCGAGCGCGTCGACGGTCGCGGCGGTGTTCTCCAGGGCGGGGGAGTGCGCCGCCGACTCGATCACCGTCCGGCGTGCGCCGAGCCGTCGTGCCATGTCGTGCTGAACAGCCGGCGGCCACGCGTCGTCGTCGGTGCCGTACAGCACCAGGATCGGCAAGAGCGTTTCGGCGAGCTCGGCGACGCGGTCGGGCTCGTTGCGCAGCGCGTCGCCCATGCCCCTGAGCATGGCGGGCACGCTCGCCAGGAAGCGGCGGCGCAGGAACCTGGCCAGCCGCGGATCGGGGGCGACGTAGGCGGGATCGGCCGCTTCGATCGCCGTGGTGGCCGCGTAGATCGTCTCGAGACCGGCCGGCAGCAACGGCTCCAAGTGCTCGATCAACCTGCGCCGGGCGCCGTGGATCGCGGCCGGCCCGGAGGACATGAGAACCAGCGAGGAGAACGCGGCCGGGTGCGCGATCGCCGCTGCGCGCGCGACGAGACCTCCGAAGGAGTGGCCCAGCAGGTGGACACGCGGCCCGAGGCAGGCGGCCACGTCCAGCACGGTGGCAGCGAGGCGATCAGGTGTGTAGCAACGACAGTCGCCGGGACCGGGCGACTCGAACTGGCCCGGCAGATCGATCGCCGTGGGCCGGTAACCCAGGCCGGCGAGCGGGTCGAGCAGCGGCCCGAAGTCCTCCTTGCTACCGGTGTATCCGGGGACGAGCAATACCGGTACGGCATCCTCGTCGCCGGTACGCAGCGCGGCGATCGCAGCGGACGCCGTGTCGATCGTGACGTGTCGTGCCGAACCGAGCTCGAGCTGGGCCGGCGCGCTCACCGGTAGACGGTGGTGCTCGGGCCCGCGATGACGAAGCCGGTGCCGAGGGGGTAGACGAGGCTGCCCGGTGCCGGCGCAGCGACGGAGAAGGTCCGTGCCACGCGCCCGTCCCGCGGGTCCAGCAGGGCGATGCCGCCGGCGGTGGGCACGGCCATTACCGAGGCCTGCAGGTCAGGCGTGACCGAGTTGTTCGTGGACGTCACGGTCGGCGGCGAGCTGGCCGCGGCCGTCCAGGTGAACGCCGTCGCTCCTTGGTCGATCGCGTACGCAACGCCGGCGACCCACAGCACGTCGCCCTGGGCGGTGGGAATCGTGACGGCAATGCCCGTCGGCGGGCTGCCGAGGCTCAGCCGGACGATGGCCGAACCCTTCGCGGGGTCCAGCACGTCCAGCGTGTCCGCGGCGGAGTCGAGCGCCGAGACCACCTGGTCGGCCGTGCCGGCACGGCGGGTGTCGCCGAGCAGGTTCCACTTGATCTGGTCGGGGTTGCCCTTGTTGCTGCTGCTGTCGGTGTTCTCGGGCGCCGTCGAATCACGAAGCAGCAACTGCTGCCCGGGTCCGCAGAACTTGACGTCGGTGCAGTTGGGTCTGGTGCAGCTCTGGCTGATCAGCGCACCGCTGGAACCGAGCACCGCGCCGCGGATGGTGCAGCCCTGCTGGCCGAAGACCCAGCGGTCCAGCCCGCCGACCGGCTCGACGGCGTAGATCACGGACGGCGTCGTCAGCATCAGCGTGTACGGCGTGACGTCGTAGGCGGGGGTGCCGTTGAGTTCGTGGCCGTCCTTGTCCAGGGTGCGGGTCCACTTCCGCGCGCCGGTGTTCGAGTCGAGGGCGGTGAGTTCGTCGCAGTTGCCGTTGACCTGGAAGATCGCGATGGTCACGCCCTGGAGCTGCGCCGCCTGGCAGACGATGCGGTCGTTTCGCGTGTAGGACCAGGTGACGGCGCCGGTCCGCGCGTCGCGCCCGCGCACGCCGTGCGCACCGTAGGTGATCACCGTGCCGCCCCAGTAGGGGGTGCCGATCGCAGTCCGGTCGGCGCTTCGCCAGAGCGGGGTGAGGCTCTGCGACGGTGTCTTGAGCGCGACCGACGGCGGTGGTGCCTTCACGGTGCGCAGCGTCGCGTGCGAGATCTCCCCGTGACTGTAGGCAATCCGCACGACGACGACGACTACTGCGACGACGAGCACGAGCGCGATCGCGTAGCCGATCCGCCAGGGACGCAACCGCGCGCCGTAGCGCTGCAGTGCCGCTCGCGAGCGCTCGGCGCTTGCCTCGGCCGTCGACGGCTCGTGCACCTCGTCGACGCTCACCGGGCAATCCTGGCCCATGCGCCCGGCCTCAGTCCGACGCGGGTGCCGTTCCCGACGCGCTCGGGCGGCGCCGGCGGCGGCGCGGACGCTCGGTGGTGGACGCGCCATCGGTAGCGGTGCTCGCCACGGGGGCTGCTGTGCCGTCGACCGGCTGGCCGGCTCGCGTCCGGGTGCGGCTGCGGTTGCGCTTGGGACGGCTGGCCCGCTCCACCCGCTCGCCTCGCTCACCGCGCTCGCCGCGCCGCCCGTCACGCTCGCGCGGGCCGCCTGCGGATCCGGCCCCCGTGCGTGGCGCCGGACGCCTGGGCTCGCGACCGCCGAGGTCTTCGAGCTGCTCGGCATCGAGCCCGGCTCGGGTGCGCTCGGCACGTGGGAGCATGCCGCTGGATCCGGTCGGGATGTCGAGCTCCAGATACAGGTGGGCGGACGTGGAGTACGTCTCGACCGGCTCGTGGAACGGTAGGTCCAGCTTGTCGCAGATCAGCTTCCAGCGCGGGATGTCGTCCCAGTCCACGAGGGTGACCGCCTTGCCCGTCGCACCGGCCCGCGCGGTGCGGCCGATGCGGTGGACGTAGGTCATCTCGTCCTCCGGCGCCTGATAGTTGATCACGTGCGTGATCCCCTCGACATCCCAACCGCGGGCGGCGACGTCGGTCGCGATGAGCACGTCGACCTTGCCCGAGCGGAAGGCCCGCAGCGCCTGCTCGCGGGCCCCCTGACCGAGATCACCGTGAACGGCCGCAGCGGCGAAACCACGGTCGGTGAGTGCCTCGGACACCTTGGCAGCGGTGCGCTTGGTACGGGTGAAGATCAACGTCAGTCCGCGCTCGCGGGCCTGCAGGACCCGGGCGAGCACCTCGATCTTGTCCATCGCGTGCGCGCGGTATACGAATTGCTCGATGTGGTCGGTGCGGGGCGTCTCGGTGCCGTGCTCGGCGCGGATCTGCACCGGCTGGTTGAGGAACGTCCGAGCGAGGGCGACGATCGGTCCGGGCATCGTGGCCGAGAACAGCATCGTCTGCCGCTGCGCCGGCACCATCTTCATCAGCTTCTCGATGTCGGGCAGGAAGCCGAGGTCGAGCATCTCGTCGGCCTCGTCCAGCACGAGGATGCGCACGTTGCCGAGCACGAGCTGACCCTGCTGCGCGAGGTCGAGCAGGCGTCCGGGCGTGCCGACGACGACGTCGATTCCCTTGCGCAGCGCCTCGATCTGCGGTTCGTAGGCCCGCCCGCCGTAGATCGTCAGCACCCGGGCGCCGAGGTGCCTGCCGGCCGCCGCGATGTCGCCGGAGACCTGGACGGCGAGCTCACGGGTGGGGGCGATGACGAGCGCCTGCGGCGCTGCCGCGTCCCCGCCGGGAAGGGTGATGCGGTTGAGCAGGGGTACGCCGAAGCCGAGCGTTTTGCCTGTGCCGGTACGTGCCTGGCCGATGAGGTCGTTGCCGGCGAGGGCGATCGGCAGGGTGAGTTCCTGGATCGCGAACGTCCGCACGATCCCGACCTCGGCGAGGGCTGCGACGATGCCGGGCTGGATGTCGAAGTCGCTGAACGCGGGGCTGTCGCTGCCGACCGGGGCGCGCGCAGCGAGGGGTTCTACCTCGGCGTCGGCGTCGATCGCGGGCAGCGCGGTGCTGGAGTCTTCGGTCATGTGCGTCCTCGCGTACAGGTGCGCAGACCGGCTCCATCGTGGCTGTGGTGACGGTGGCGCCTGCGGCCGAAGTCGGAGGGAGGCGCCTGGGTGACCGCGGTCAACGCGCAGATTCGTCTTGCTCTCGTGCGTCCACTGTAGCGGGCGGGCGGCCGATACCCTGCCCAGGTGCCTTCTGCGGATGCTCTTGTCGACCTGCTGGGCGGGCTGGCCTACGGCGAACTGAGCGCGTTCGACCGGCTGGCCGACGACGCGCGGATGGCGCCGACCTTGGTGGGACGCGCCGAGATGTCGGCGATGGCGGCCGTCGAGCTGAGCCATTACCAGCGCTTGGCGGCGCGGCTGGTGGAGCTGGGTGTCGCGCCGGAGCAGGCGATGGAGCCGTTCGTCGCGGCGCTGGAGACCTACCACTCGCTGACCGAGCCGTCGACCTGGCTGGAGGGCGTGGTCAAGGCCTACGTGGGCGACGGGATGGCCGCGGACTTCTACCGCGAGGTCGCGGCCTTCGTCGACGAGCCGACGCGGGCGCTGATCTACGACGTGATGAGCGACGCCGGCCGCGCCGAATTCGCGGTGCGCGAGGTGCACGCAGCCGTGGGCGCGGAACCGCGCCTGTCGGGACGGCTGGCGCTGTGGGCGCGGAGGCTGGTCGGCGAGGCGATCAGCCAGACCCAGCATGTGCTCGCCGACCGCGACGCGCTGATGATGCTGCTCGTCGAGGGTTCCGGCGACCTCACCGGCCTGGCTGGCCTGATCGGGCGCATCACCGACCGCCATGAGCAGCGGATGAAGGCCCTCGGCCTGAGCAGCTGAGCGCGCCAGCCGTGACGTGCTCCCAGACGTGAGCAGGCGTGCGGAGCGCACAGCATGGCGACGATGCCGTAGGCGACGTGGTCGGCGAACTGCGGTGCGAGCGGCAGGCTCCGCACGCCGGCCAAACGCGGTAGCGAGCTGACGTGTGCGAGGCCAAGATCGACGACGGCTATGCCGAGCCCGGCCACCGCGCCGCGCGCGGTCGCCCCGATCGGGCCGTCGGCCCTGCGGGGGAGCGTCGCGAGAGCAGCGGCCCACGCTAGCGACAGCGTCACATGCACGACGGCCCCGGCCGCGACCAGCCGTGCCTGGCGCTGCTCGCCGGGCAGCAGCAACGATCCCGCCGCCCGCGTCGATGCGGTCACGTCGCCGGCCCGGGCGATCGCCCACGCAGTGGACGGGAGCCCGCTCACGACGGCGGCAATGCACCCTGCGCGGACCGCACGACGAGCAGAGCGGTCGCGGGACCGACCATCGCCGAGCTGGGCAATCACGTGCCCAGACTGCCTTTACCGGCGCGGGTGCCGGCCGCACCGACGGGATGCCGGCGAGCCGACGCTGCAATCGCGCCCCGCTGCGGGCGCGGTTGCGGGCAGGATGTCAGCGTGGTGGATCGGTTCGTGCCCGGCCTGGAACTGTCGCGCCGGTTCTACCTCGACTGCGTCGGGCCGCTGCTCGCAGACCACTTCCGCGGGCTCGCTCACGCGGCCGCGCTGCTCGGCGACGGATCGGAGGTGCTCGGCTTCGACACCGCCAGATCCGCCGACCACGACTGGGGCCCGCGCGTTGCGATCTTCCTGCGTTCCGGCGATGCGCAGCGATACGCCGAGGACGTCGTGGCACTGCTGTCCGACTGCCTGCCGAAGACCTTTCTCGGCTTCGCGACCCACTTCGTCACCCGTGGCACCGGCGTCCGCCACCGCGAGGCGACCGACTGCCCGATCTCGCACCAGGTCGACGTCACCGACTTGGACGCCTGGTTCGCGCGCACGCTCGGCTTCGATGCGCGCCGCCGACCCACCACGCGCGACTGGCTGGCGACGCCCACCCAGCTGCTCGCCGGCGTGACCGGCGGCGCCGTCTTCCACGACGACCTCGGCGAGCTCACGCTCGCGCGCAGAAATCTGAGCTGGTACCCGACGGACGTCTGGCGCTACGTGCTGGCCTGCCAGTGGCAGCGCGTCGCGGAGCGTGAAGCATTCGTCGGCCGCTGCGGCGAGGTCGGCGACGAACTCGGCTCGGCGGTCGTCGCCGCGCAACTCGTCCGCGAGCTCATGCGCCTGTGCCTGCTCCAACAGCGCCGGTACCCGCCCTACGACAAGTGGCTCGGCGCGGAGTTCGCCCGGTCGACGGACGCAGCTGCGCTGACGGGCACGCTGAGCGACGCGCTCACCGCGCGCGCCTGGCTCGAGCGCGAAGCCGCGCTTGCCGTCGCCTACCAGCACGTCGCGTCGGCGCAGAACCGCCTCGCACTCGCGCCGTCCGTCGATCCCGGTACCCGTCGCTACCACGACCGGCCCTTTCAGGTGCTGCACGCCGAGCGCTTCAGTGCCGCACTGCGCGCGCGCATCGTCGACGCAGGCCTACGGCAACTGCCGCTCGTAGGCTCAGTCGATCAATGGATCGACAACGTCACAGCTCTCGACGCGACGGTCCAGCGTCGTGCTGCCGTCGAGTCGATGACCGCGGCCGAACCGGACATCCCCGGCTGAGGCAGCGGCAGAGGCTGCGGCACGGGCCGGGTCAGCTGGCGCCGAACCCCACGCGTCGCATGTCGGCATGGGCGATCTCGATGTAGGCGATCAGGTTGGCCGGGACGATGACGCGCCGGCCCTTCTCGTCGGTCAGCGACAGCTGCCCGTCGACGCTCTTGAGCGCGGTCGCGACGAGTTCCTCTACCTCCGCCGGGGTCTGCGTGCTGTCCAGCACGATCTCGCGCGGCGTGTGCAGCACGCCGATCTTGACCTCCACGCGGTCCTCCTGCTGGTCGCCTGCTCGGTGGCATCCACGCTAGCCGAGGGCGATCTGCGCCGCCGCCGTGCCCGCTGCGCTGGCAGCGAACGCCGCGCGGGAGCTCACGGAGCGCCGTCGCCCTGCCTCGGAAAGTTGGAGATCCCCCGCCACAGCAGCGATTCCAGCAACCGGACGGCGTCGGCCTGCGCCAGGGGGCGGTCGCTGGCCAGCCACCAGCGCGCGGCAACCTGCGCCGCCCCGGTGAGCGCCGTCGACAGCAGCTCGGCGCGGGCGCGGTCCAGGCCGGTGTCCCCGGCGACGGTGTCCGCCACCATCTGCATCGTCTTCTGCGCGACCGCCTCGACGCGCTCGCGCACCGCCGGTTCGTTGCCCAGGTCCGTCTCGAAGATCAGCCGGAAGGCGCCGTCGCCGTTGTCGCGGTCCACAAAGGCGAAGTACGCACTCAGCACGCCGTGGATGCGCAGCCGGTTGTCGTCGGTCGCCTCGAGCGAATCGCGCACCGCAGCCGAGAGCGCCTCGGCCTGGGTGTCGAGCAGCGCGAGATAGAGCTCCAGCTTGCCGGGAAAGTGCTGGTACAGCACGGGTTTCGACACGCCGGCGCGCTCCGCGATGTCGTCCATCGCGGCGGCGTGGTAGCCGTTTGCGACGAAAACCTGCTGCGCCGCGGCGAGTAGCTGCTTGCGACGTGCCGAGCGGGGCAACCGGGCGCCGCGCGACAGCTCGGCCCGGCCGGCGCCGGCAGCGCTGGACATTGCGGTCTCTCCTGGCACGCTCGGGGATCGGACGGCCAGACTCTACCCGCGGGTAGCCATCGCCGCGGTGATCCGCACCCGCAGCCGGTCGTCGAGGACACCGGCGAACAGGTCGCCCGTCTTGGCCACGCGGGCAAGCACATCCGGCGCGGTGAACCTCGGCGAGCCACCAGCCGCGACCTCGTCCCACTCCAGGGGGGTCGACACGCTCGGGTGTGCCCGCGCCCGCAGCGAGTACGGCGCGACGGTCGTCTTGGCCGGGTTGTTCTGGCTCCAGTCGACGAGGACCTTGCCCGGCCGCAGCGACTTGGTCATCCGGGAGACGATCAGCTCAGGACGCTGCGCCTCGAGCCGCTGCGCGACGGCGTGCGCGAACGCCGACGTCCGCTCGGGATCGTCCACCGAGACCGGTGCACTGACCTGCATCCCTTTCGAACCTGACGTCTTCGCGAACAGGGTGAGTCCGTCCTCGGCGAGCGCGTCGCGCAGCAGCAAGGCGACCTCGCAGCACTCGGTGATCGTCGCCGGGGCGCCCGGATCGAGGTCGAAGACCAGGCTGTCGGTACTCGGCCGGGCGTGCCCCCGGGCGCGGGATCGGGGCACCCGCCACTGCGGGACGTGCAGCTCCAGCGCGGCCAGATTCGCCAGCCGCACCAGGGTCGGCAGCCCCTCGACGACGACGTAGTCGATGGTTTCGCGATCCTTCGTCGAACCGGGTGCCGGCAGGTTCACGGTGCGGACCCAGTCCGGCGTGCCGCGCGCCACGTTCTTCTCGAAGAAGAACGACCCGTCCACGCCGCTCGGATACCGCTTGACGGTGAGCGGGCGATCGGCCAGGTGTGGCAGCAGCACCGGGGCGATCCTCGTGTAGTAATCGAGCACTTCGCCCTTGGTGAAGCCGTCCTCGGGATAGAGCACCTTGTCCAGGTTGGACAGCTGCAACTGCCTGCCCTCCACCTCCACCGTGATCCGCTCAGGCATCCCCGCACGCCTCCTCGGCAACCTTGTCCGTGCGCACTCGCCGGAACACCGGGTGGCGCAGCCGGCCGTCGTCGGTCCACAGGGTGAAGCCGACCTCGACGACGAGGTCCGGCCGCACCCAGTGCACGGCACGTCCGCGATCGGCGGGGGGGACCTCGGGCAGCACGCACTCGGCGGGCGCGGACAGCCGCGCGCGCAGCGTGTCTGCCTCCCGTGCGGTGAGCCCGCTGCCGACCTTGCCGACGTAGCTCACCTCGGTGCCGGTGTAGCAGCCGAGCACGAGCGAGCTGAGCTCGTCCGGACGCGTCAGCGCGGACTCCCAGCCCAGCACGACGAAATCGCCCACTCGCACGAAGCGCAGCTTGCGCCAGTCCGGGCCGCGTACCCCCGGGCGGTACGGGGAGGCCAGCCGCTTGGCTACCACCCCTTCGAGCCCGTGCTGCCTGGCCGCTGTTTCGGTCGCCGCACCGTCGTCGAAGAACGGGCTCAGCGTCCACTGCGGATGGTCCTCGACCCAGCGTTCCAGCGTCGCGCGGCGTTCGATGTACGCGCGGGGTGTGAGGTCGACGCCGAAGCGGCGCAGCAAGTCGAAGACCACGAACGTGACCGGCAGCTGCGCTGCCAGCATCGCTGCCTGCGCGGGGGAGCGCACGTGCATCCGCCGCTGCAGGAGCTCGAAGGACGGCCGCCCGTCACGGAAGGCCACGATCTCCCCGTCGAGCAGGACATCCCCGGCGTCCGCGGCCAGCGCGAGGATCTCGGGATAGGCGCCGGCGACCTCGTTGCCGTTGCGACTACGGACGTTCACGCCCTCCTCGGACACGTCGAGCAGCGCGCGCACGCCGTCCCACTTGAACTCGAAGGCCCAGCCCGCCCCGCGCGGCAGCGCCTCGACAGCGCTGGCGAGCATTGGCTTCACGGGTCCCATTGTGGGTAGATGAAAGCGACACCGGCACACCGACACGGGACGAGGTTGCGATGCGCTCGATCTGGAAGGGCACGGTTTCCTTCGGGCTGGTCAGCATCGGCGTCAAGCTCTACACGGCGACCGAGGAGCGCGACGTCAGTTTCCACCAGGTGCGGCGCACCGACGGCTCGCGGATCCGTTACAAGCGCGTGGCCGAGGTCGACGGCGAGGAGGTCTCCTACGGCGACATCGCGAAGGGCTACCAACTGCCCAACGGCGAAACGGTCGTGCTGAGCGACGAGGACTTCGCGGACCTGCCGTTGCCCAGCGCGCGGGTGGTCGACGTGCTGCAGTTCGTACCGCTCGCGCAGATCGATCCCATCTACTTCAACAAGAGTTACTACCTCGAGCCGGAACAGAACGCCGTGAAGCCCTACGTGTTGCTGCGGGACGCGCTGAGCTCCAGCGAGATGGCCGGCCTGGTGAAGGTCGCGATCCGCAACCGCGAGCAGCTCGCGACGTTGCGGGTTCGCGACGGCGTGATCGTGCTGGAGACCATGATCTGGCCGGACGAGGTCCGCTCGCCGCAGTTCGCGTTCCAGGACCAGGACGTGTCCTTGCGCGCTCAGGAGCGGCAGATGGCCGAGTCGCTGGTGTCGAGCATGTCCGGCGACTTCGACCCGGCGGCGTACACCGACGACTACCGCGACGCGCTGCAGCAGGTGATCGACGCGAAGATCGAGGGACGCGAGGTGCTCGAGCCCGAGCAGGCCCTGCCCACCGCGAGCAACGTCGTCGACCTGATGTCCGCGCTGCGGGCCTCAGTCGAGGCGGCCAAGCGCGGGCGCGGCGAGCCGGGTGCCGCATCCGAGCAGGCGTCGGCGCGCAAGCCGCCGGCCAGTCCGGCCTCGGCCGCAAACGCGCCGGCGGAGAAGGCGGCAGGTGCGAAGAAGGCGCCGACGGCGCCGGCCAAGAAGGCCGCGTCGAAGGCGGCAGGTGCGAAGAAGGCGACGACGGCGCCGGCCAAGAAGGGTTCCGGAAGGTCGTCGACCGCGAAGAAGGTAGCGGACAAGGACAGCCCGGCGCGCAAGGCCGCGCGCAAGTCGGCCTGAGCCGACAGGCCACCGCGTAAGGTCGCCGCCGTGCCCAGATCGCCTGCCCGCATCGCGCCGGCTGCCCGCCTGTCCGACGAGACCCTGCCCGCGCTCGACCTCGACGCCGGTCCGTGGCCCGCGCACAGCGTCTCCGTCGGGGGCGTGGAACTCAACGTGCGGCACACCCCGGCGCAGGCCGACGGCGCCGAACCCGCGCTGCTGGTTCACGGCCTCGGGGGTGCGGCGACGAACTGGACCGATTTCGCCGCCCTGATCCGCGACCGTGTCGACTCCGAGGCGATCGACCTGCCGGGCTTCGGAGGTTCCGGCGCGGCGGTGGGCAACGACTATTCGCTGCCCGCGCACGCCCGCACGGTCATCGGCTACCTGGAGCAGTCCCAGCGCGGACCGGTGCATCTGGTGGGCAACTCGATGGGGGGCGCGATCTGCATCATGGTCGCCGCACAGCGGCCCGACCTGGTCCGCACGCTGAGCCTGGTCTCACCTGCCGTGCCGGACATCCGGTTGCGGCTGCACCCGCTGCGTCACGATCCGCGGATGGCCTTGATCGTCGTCCCTGGCATCGGTGGCCTCGCGCTTCGCCGGATGGGTCGCGTCGCGGTCGAGAAGCGAGTCAGGGCCACCATCGCGCTGTGCTTCGCGGACCCCACGCGCTACCCTCCGCAGCGCCTGGCCGAGGCGGCCGAGGAGGCGCGCGAGCGGATGGCGATGCCGTGGGCCAACGTGGCGTTCCTGCGCTCGGTACGCGGTTTGGTCCGCTCGCAGTTCATGCAGGGGCGCGCGGCGTGGACGGCGATGCGTCAGATCACCGCGCCCACCCTGGTGCTGTGGGGCGACACCGACCGGCTGGTCGCTCCTGATCTCGCCCCGCATGTCGCGGGCGCGATCGCAGACTCGCGGCTGCTCGTCCTCGACGACATCGGGCACACCGCGATGATGGAGGATCCGCAGACCTCCGCCCGGGCCTTCCTCGCACTGCTGGAGGACAACCCGCAGCAGACGCGAAGCTGAGCCTTCGACGCGCGGTTGACGGGCAACCGGGCCATCCTGTGGCAACCTGGACTCGTGGCGCAGTGGGAGGACGAACCGCGGAAGCGGTCCGCGCGCACTCTCGGTAGCGAGCAGGACGGTCGTCGCGAGCACGACGTGGTGGCCACTCGGCGCCGGGCTGCGACCTTCGGTGACTACCGCAGTGACCGTCGCGCGACACAGGGACTGCGCGGGTTCGTGCGCCGCTACGGATGGCGCGCCTACGCGCTGCCGGCACTTGCCGTCATCACCGTCCTCGCCCTGCTGAGCGCGGGAAACGCCCCGTCACACAAGGACGTCGCGCACGGCACGCCGCCCGCCCAGACCGTGCAGCCCGGGCACTCCGCGCAGCCCACCGCGCCGCCGGCTGCCGCGAGCACGTCCGTCAAGTCCGATCAGCCGAGTGCGGGCTCGCACAACAACGCGCTCAAGGCGGGCCAACTGCCTGCCGGGGCGCCGTACACGGTAAGCGGCACCGGGACGTTCCGCGTGCTCAAGGGAAGCTCTGCGGTCGTGGGCAAGGGCAAGCTGTTCCGCTACAGCGTCGAGGTCGAGAACGGCATCACCGGGATCGACCTGAAGCAATACGCGGACCTGGTGCAGAGCGTGCTCGCGGACCGACGCAGCTGGGCCGGGCACGGCGACGTCGCACTGCAGCGCGTCGACAGCACGCAGGCCGACTTCCACGTCTCGCTCGTGTCCTCGATGACGGTGCGGCGGCTGTGCGGCTACGACATCCCGGTCGAGACGTCGTGCTATGCGGCCACCGACCCCGTCACCGGCGCGACGATCAACCGGGTCGTCATCAACGACGCCCGCTGGGTCCGGGGCGACGCGGCCTACCTCGGCGACGTCACCGCGTACCGCATCTACATGATCAACCACGAGGACGGCCACGCGATCGGCCACGAGCACGCGCACCAGTGCCTGCCGGGTGGGCTGGCTCCCGTGATGATGCAGCAGACGATCGGGCTCAAGTCAGCGACCACCGGCCAGCTGTGCCAGGCGAACCCCTGGCCGTACCCACCGGGCGCGACGGGCGCTCCTGGCGCCGAGCAGCCGGACACGCCGCAGAACAGCGAGTTCGGCCTGAACGACGGCGGCTGAGCGGCGCGCCGACGCGGCGCGTTGCCGTGTCCCCGGCAACGCCCCGGCCGGGAATGCGATGCCCGGTCGTGCCGTTGCTCCCACGTCCGATCAGCCGATGAGTGAGGATCGTCCCGTGTCGCTGCCGCCGCTCGTGGAACCCGCCGAGTCGCTGTCGATCGAGGAGGTCCGGCGCTACAGCCGTCATCTGATCATCCCCGACGTCGCCATGGCCGGGCAGAAGCGCCTCAAGAACGCCAAGGTGCTATGCATCGGCGCCGGCGGCCTTGGCTCACCTGCGCTGATGTACCTGGCGGCCGCCGGGGTGGGCACGCTCGGCGTCATCGACTTCGACGTCGTCGACGAGTCGAACCTGCAGCGTCAGATCATCCACGGCCAGAGCGACATCGGCCGTTCCAAGGCGCAGTCCGCGCGCAACTCGGTACGCGAGATCAATCCCCTGATCACGGTGAACGTGCACGAGCAGCGGCTGGACTCGTCCAACGTCATGGAGATCTTCGAGCCCTACGACGTCATCGTCGACGGCACCGACAACTTCGCCACCCGCTACCTCGTCAACGACGCCTGCGTGCTGCTGCACAAGCCGTACGTGTGGGGCTCGATCTACCGCTTCGACGGGCAGGCGAGCGTGTTCTGGGCAGACCACGGGCCCTGCTACCGCTGCCTGTATCCCGAGCCGCCGCCACCGGGCATGGTGCCCTCGTGCGCCGAGGGCGGGGTGCTCGGCGTGCTGTGCGGCGCGATCGGCGCCCTGCAGGTCAACGAGGCGATCAAGCTGATCACCGGCATCGGAGAGCCGCTGGTGGGCTCGCTGATGATCTACGACGCGCTGGAGATGGAGTACCGCAAGATCAGGGTGCGCAAGGACCCGAACTGTGCCGTCTGTGGCGAGCACCCCACCGTCACCGAGCTCATCGACTACGAGGCGTTCTGCGGCGCCGTGTCCGAGGAGGCGCAGCAGGCGGCCGTCGGCTCGACGATCACCGCCCCCGAGCTCAAGGACCTGATCGACTCCGGCAAGGCGATCTACCTCGTCGACGTCCGCGAGCCGGCCGAGTTCGAGATCGTCTCGATCCCGGGAGCGACGCTGATCCCCAAGGACGAGATCCTGCGCGGCGACGCGCTCGCCTCGTTGCCGCAGGACCGGCAGGTCGTCATGTACTGCAAGACCGGGGTGCGTTCGGCCGAGACGCTGGCCGCGGTGAAGAACGCCGGCTTCGCCGACGCGGTGCACGTCCAGGGTGGCGTCACCGCGTGGGTAAGCCAGGTCGATCCCAGCCTGCCGGCCTACTGAGGTTTGCCTGCCGGCTCGCGCGGGGTAGACCGATGGCCATGGACGATCTGCTGACGATGTTCCTGAACGCCCAGCGCGAATTCGGCGAGCGCGTGCACGCCGTACGCGAGGACCAGTGGTCCGCGGCCACGCCCGACACCGAATGGTCGGTCGCCGACCTCGTCGCGCATCTGGTCGACGAGCACCGCTGGGCCGCGCCGCTGATCCACGGGCAGGACCTGGAGTCGGCGGGCAAGGTCGTCGAGGGCACCCGCGACCTGCCGGTCGACGGCGGTGTGGGCGCGAACCTGGCCGAGTCGTGGGACGAGGCCGCGACCACCTCCGCGAACGCGTTCTCCGACGCCGACGCCCTCGAGCGCAGCGTCGCGCTCTCCCGCGGCGCGACCCCGGCGCGGGACTACATCCAGGAGATGATCGTCGATTTGGTCGTGCACTCGTGGGACCTGGGCACGGCGATCGGCTACCGCGGGGAGCTTCCCGAGGACCTGGTTTCTCCCGTCTACGCCTGGGTCTCCGAGCGCGGCGACCTGTCCTCGTCCGGGTTGTTCGGCAAGGCGGTGGAGGTGCCCGACGACGCGGCGACCATCGACAAGCTCGTCGCTGCCACCGGCCGCCAGCCCCGCTGAACGCCGGCCATGCCTGCGGCCGCCGGGGGACGTGGTGGCGCTCGCGGGCCGGATCCTCGCCTGCGTCGAGCAGATCCCGCCGGGGCGCGTGATGACCTACGGCGACGTCGCCGAGTTCGTCGGCACCCGGGCCGTGCGAATGGTGGGACGAGTGCTGTCCGAGGACGCGGACACGGTGCCGTGGCACCGGGTGCTGCGAGCGGACGGCACCTGCGCCGAGCACCTGTACACCGAGCAGCGGCAACGCCTGCTCAGCGAGGGCGTGCGCTTCGTCGGCGACCGCGTCGATCTCGCGTCCTGCCGCTGGGACGGCCGATGATGCCCCCCGCGAGGCGGGTCGCCGGTGGTGATTCTCACCTCGACAGGTAGCGGGACAAGGCCTATCCCGGACCCGCAGCCGCGAGGAATGCGGCGATCGCGTCGAGGTCCTCGGGGCCGAGGCCACGGTCGCGTCTCGGGCAGATGAGCAGGGTGTCCTGGCGGGCCGCCACCGTGGCGAGGGCCCCCGAGGTGTGCGGGTCGGCGTGCCTGGCATAGGTGTCGAGGTCGTCGTCGGTCCACACCAGGCATCGTCCCGCGGCGACGGCGCGCTGCGCGCCCGGCAGCTTCCACCACAGCACGTCGGATTCGTCCAGCCATTCCGGCGCGACCGAGAACGGCAGCGGCGGCAAGCCGAGTACCGGCCCGAGATGCGTGGCTGCGGCGCCCCGCCACGTGCTGTGCCAGCGGATTTCGGCGGCGGCGGACTCGTGGACGCGCGTGATGAACTCGAGAACCGGGCGGGCGGCCAGGATCGGCAGCGTCATCAGGCCACGGCCTTCGATCGGCGCGTACACCACCCGCTGGATCCACTGTTCGGACGGCCACGGGAGGCCGTCCGCGCCGGTGGACAGCACGTTGACCACGCCGTCGACGTCGAGTAGCCACAACGGCACGGCACGGTCCGGCGCAGGCATGATCGTGCGACGCTATCGCGTGCCGGGCAGGCGGGCGGCCCCGATGCTCCCCGGGGTAGGGCACGCGCGGGAACTGTCGGGGCGGCGTGCTGGGATGACTGGCATGACCCGCCCCGCGCCGCCCGGCTACCGCCTCGTGCGTCCCGAGCGCGCCGCCACGCCCGCGCCGGTGCTGGACGCGGCCCAGCGGCGGGTCGTCCAGCACGGCGGCGGGCCGCTGCTCGTGCTCGCCGGCCCCGGCACGGGCAAGACCACCACCCTCGTCGAGACGGCCGTGGCCCGGGTCGAGGCAGGCGTGCCCGTCGAGCAGATCCTGATGCTGAGCTTCAGCCGCCGTGCTGCCGGCGAGCTGCGCGACCGCGTCACCGCACGCCTCGACCGCACCGTGCGCGAGCCGATCGCCCGCACCCTGCACTCCTACGCGTTCGGGGTGCTGCGCATGGCGGCGCTCGCCCGCGGGCTGCCCGCACCGCGGCTGCTGTCCGGGCCCGAACAAGACGTCGTGCTGCGCGAGCTGGTTGCCGGCAACCCGCCCGAGCGCTGGCCGGAATCGTTGCGGCCGGCGTTGCGCACGAGGGCCTTTGCCGGCGAGCTGCGCGACCTGCTCATGCGTGCCGTCGAACGCGGCTTGGACGGCCCGGCACTCGCCGCGCTCGGCCGGCGGGCGGGCCGCCCGGACTGGGTCTCGGCGGGGGAATTGCTGAGCGAGTACCAGGACGTCACGGTTCTGCAGAATCCCGGCGGCTACGACCCCGCCGAGCTGATCCGATCGGCACTCGGCGCGCTGCGCGAGGACGCCGTGCTGCTGGCGCGGGAACGCGCTGCGCGCCGGCACCTCCTCGTCGACGAGTACCAGGACACCGATCCGGCCCAGGCCGAGCTGCTCGCCCTGCTCGCGCAGGGCGCCGAGGAGCTGATCCTGGTCGGCGACCCCGACCAGTCGATCTACGCGTTCCGCGGTGCCGATGAGTCCGCGATCCGCGAGGTCGACGCGCGTTTCGGCCGCGGCGGGCCGGTGCCGGTCGTCGCGTTGACCCGGTGTCTGCGTTCGGGTGCCGTGCTGCTGGCCGCGTCCCGGCGCATCGCCGAGCGGCTGCCGGGCCGCGCCGAGCAGCGCCGGCTGATCCCCGCCGAGGGGCTGCCGCGGGGCAGCGCCGAGGTGGCGCTGTTCCGCTCGGCCAGCGAGGAGGCCGCCTACGTCGCCGGTGTGCTGCGCCGCGCGCACCTCGACGGGCTGGCGTGGTCGCGAATGGCGGTGCTCGTCCGCTCGACCACGCGCGCACTCGGCGTGCTGCGCCGCGCCCTGAGCACGGCAGGGGTGCCGGTGTCGGTGCGCGGCGAGGATCTGCCGCTCGCGCAGCAGCCCGCGGTCGCGATGCTGCTCGAGGTGCTCGCGTGCGTGCGTCACGGCGAGCTGTTGGACGAGGACGCCGCCGAGCGGCTGCTGCTCGGTCCGATCGGCGGCGGGGACACGGTGTACCTGCGGCGGTTGCGCCGAGTGCTGCGGCAGCTCGTCGGCGCCGCCGACGATGCGCGCCTGCTGACAGCTGCCCTCCTCGACCCGCTCTGCGCGCCGGTGCTGCCGGCTCACGTGCGATGGCCGGTGCAGCGGGTGGCCGGTGCGCTCGCGGCCGGGCTCGAGGCTGTCGCGGCCGGTGGCTCCCCGGAGGATGTCCTCTGGGCGGTGTGGGCGGCCTCCGGGCTCGCGCACCGCTGGGAGGCAGCCAGCCGGGCCGGCGGCGCGAGCGGGGCGGCAGCCGAGCGGGATCTCGACGCCGTCGTCGAACTGTTCAGCGCCGCGGCCCGGTTCACCGACCGGCTGCCGGGCGCCGACGCTGGCCAGTTCGCCGAGCACCTCGCCGCGCAGGAGATCCCCGGCGACACGCTGGCCTCGGCTACCGCGTCCCCCGAGGCGGTGACGATCCTGACTGCCCACGCCAGCAAGGGACTGGAGTGGGACCTGGTCTGCATCGCCAACGTGCAGGAGGGCGTCTGGCCCGATCTGCGCCGGCGCGGCTCACTGCTCGGCTCCGAGCTGTTCGTCGACGTCCTGGCCGGGCACACCGCGGCGATCATGAGCACGCTGGCGCCGCAACTGGCCGAGGAACGCCGGCTGTTCTACGTCGCGGTGACCCGGGCGCGGCAGCGAGTGGTGGTCACTGCCGTCGCGGGCGAGGAGGACCAGCCGTCGCGGTTCCTCGACGAACTCGATCCCCTTCCGCTGGACGCGATGCCGCGGGGGCTGACGCCTGCGCAGCGCGGGGTGCACCTGCCCGGGTTGGTGGCCGAGCTACGGGCCGTGCTCAGCGACCCGGACGCCGGCGAGGGCGACCGGGCCGGCGCCGCGGCTCAGCTGGCGCGTCTGGCGGGCGCCGGGGTCCCCGGCGCGGATCCCGGCCGCTGGTGGGGGTTACTTGCGCTGTCCAGTGACGAGCCGGTGGCGGACCCGGACCGACCCGTTCCGGTCAGCCCGTCGCGGCTGGAGAGCTTCCTGCGCTGCGAGCTTCGCTCGTTGCTCACCGAGCTCGGAGCGCGCGACGGCGACCAGGTGTCCGCGTCGCTCGGCACCTTGATCCACGACCTCGCGGCGAGCGCGCCGCCGGGCACCGAGATCGCAGAGTTCGAGCGGCTGCTGGACGAGCGGTGGGCGGAACTGGACTTCGGCGCCGCGTGGTTCGCCGCGAACGAGCGGGCCCGGGCGAGCGGACTGCTCGCCAACCTCGTCGTGTGGCTGCGCGACAGCCGCGCGGAGCTGGAGCTGGTGGCTGCGGAAGAAGGCTTCCGCATCGAGGTGGGCGACGCATTGCTCAAGGGCCGCGTCGATCGCCTGGAACGTGCTCGCGACGGACGACTGGTCGTCGTCGACCTCAAGACCGGCAAGAACAAGCCGAAGCCCGAGGAGCTGCCCACCCACCCGCAGCTGGCGGCCTACCAGCTCGCGGTGGAGCACGGCGGGTTCGGTGCCGGCGAGCGCCCGGGCGGTGCGCTGCTCGTCCAGCTGGCCGCCGGTGGCACGCACGTCGAACAGCGGCAGGGCGCGCTGGACCAGGCGGAGGATCCGGACTGGATCGCCGAGCAGATCGCCGCAGTGGCGGCACGCATGCGCGGCAGCGAGTTCGGGGTCACCATCGGCCCGGACTGCCGTCGCTGCGACGTGCGGGCCTGCTGCCCGCTGCAGAGCGACGGCCGCCAGGTGACGACGTGAGCCGCACCGCCACGATCGGAGCGGGCGAGCTGGCAGCGCTTCTCGGCCTGCTGCCGCCGACCGACGAGCAGGCGGCGGTAATCGAGTCGGACCTGCAGCCGGCCGTCGTCATTGCCGGAGCGGGTTCCGGCAAGACCGAGACGATGGCCGCCCGGGTCGTCTGGCTGGTCGCCAACCGTGTGGTCGCCCCCGATGCCGTCCTGGGGCTGACGTTCACCCGCAAGGCGGCCGCGGAGCTCGGTAGGCGGATCCGCCGGCGGCTGGTCCAGTGGCGATACGTCGTCGAACGTGAGAATCCCGACGACCAGGAGCACCTTGCCGAGTTGCGGGCCGGCGAGCCCACGGTGTCCACCTACGCCGCCTATGCCGGGCGTCTCGTCGGCGACCAGGCGGCCCGGCTCGGCGCGGAGCCGGATGCGCGGCTGCTGTCACCGGCGCTGGCCTGGCAGCTGGCCGATCGCGTCGTGCGCCGGCACACCCAGCCGCTGCCACGCGACATCGGGGTGCCGGTCTCGCTCGTCGGCTACGTGCTTGCGATGGCCGGCCAGTTCGCCGACCACCTCGTCACGCCCGATGCCGTGGAGCGGTACTGCCGCGACGCGATCGCCCTGTTCGAGTCGCTGCCGCGTGGCGCGGGCATCCGCTCGGACCGTCCCAAACCCACCGACGAGTTCCTCCGCGCGCTCGAGCACCGCTGCGCGCTGCTGCCGCTGGTGCGGGCGCTCGCGGTCGCGAAGTCCGAGCTCCCGGGCGTCGACTTCGGCGACCAGATGAGCCTGTCCGCGCGGCTGGCCGGCATCGCGGCGGTACGTGAGGTGGAGCGCTCGCGCTTTCGCGCGGTGCTGCTCGACGAGTACCAGGACACCGGCTACGCGCAGGTCGCGATGCTGCACGGACTGTTCGGCGACGGGCATCCGGTCACCGCGGTGGGCGACCCGTTCCAGTCCATCTACGGCTGGCGCGGCGCCGGCGCCGGCAACATCGGCGCGTTCGACCGCACGTTCCGGCGCGCGGACGGTTCGCCGGCCGCCGTGTTCCCCCTCGCCACGAGCTTTCGCAACGACCGGTTGGTGCTCGACGCGGCCAACGCGCTCGCCGCTCCGCTGCGCACCGGCCACGTCACCGTCGAGCTACGCGCCAGCCCGGGCGCCGACGCCGGCACGATCGCGCTGGCCTGCACCGAGACCGTCGAGGACGAGGCGGGCTGGCTCGCTCGCCTGCTGCGCGGGGCGTGGGACGCGCTGCCCGGTGATGCGCGTACCGCTGCGGTGCTGGTCCGGCGCCGGGCGCAGATCCCGCTGCTGGCAGAGGCCCTGCAGGCGGCCGGGCTGCCGGTGGAGGTGGTCGGTCTCGGCGGCCTGCTCACCACGCCGGAGGTGCTCGACGTGGTGGCCACCCTGCGGGTGCTCGCCGAGCACACGCCGAACCGCTCGCTGGTGCGCCTGCTGACCGGCGCGCGCTGGCGCCTGGGTGCGCACGACCTGGCCGCGCTGCGCGACCGGGCCGCGTGGCTGGTGCGCACCGACGCCGAGGCCCCCGCAGCCGAACGCGAGCAGCTCAGCCTCGTCGAGGCGCTCGACGACCTCGGCCCTCCCGAGCGCTACTCCCTCGCGGGGCACCAGCGTCTTGCCCAACTCTGCGGTGAGCTGCGGGGGCTGCGGCGACGGGTTTCGGCGCCGCTGGCCGAGCTGGTGGCCGACGTCGAACGCGTCACCGGCGTCGACATCGAGGTCGCCTCCCGTGCCGATCGGGCCGCAGTCGGCCGCGCGCACCTGGACCGGTTCCTCGACGAGGCGGCGCGCTTCGCCAGCGACGCCGAGGATGCCGGCAGCGCGAGCCTTCGTGCGTTCCTCGCCTACCTCGACGCGGCGGAGGAGGAGGAGAACGGCCTCGAGGCCGGCGAGGTCGTCGTCGAGGCCGAACGCGTGCAGATCCTGACGGTGCACGGCGCGAAGGGACTGGAGTGGGACGTCGTCGCGGTGCCTGGCCTCGTCGAGAAGGTGTTCCCCGCCGAGCCGAAGAGCGTGAACTGGACCAAGGCGCGCCACGAGCTGCCCGGCCCGCTGCGTGGCGACGCCGACGACCTGCCCGTGTTCACCCTCGCCGGCGCGAGCGACCGCAAGCAGGTGCGCGACCGGTTGGTGCGACATCACGAGCTGCTGATCGAGCGCCACCAGCAGGAGGAGCGCCGCCTCGCCTACGTCGCGCTCACCCGCGCGCGCCACCTGCTGCTCGCGAGTGGCTACTGCTGGGACAGCACCAAGACGCCGCGCGTCCCGTCGCCGTACCTGCTCGAGCTGCGCGAGTTCGCCGAGCCGGACGAGTGGTTCGAGCCCGAGGCCGGCGCCCCCAATCCGCTCACCGCTGCGGTGCGCGCGGGCCGGTGGCCGGTCGATCCCCTCGGCCCGGTGCCCGGGCAGCCCGGCCCGGGACGCCGCCCGCAGCTGGAGGCCGGCGCCGAGCTGGTTCGCGCGGCAGCGCAGCGGGCTACACCCACCGGGC
>JBPCOI010000003.1:0-147539 GCA_051000395.1 Jatrophihabitantaceae bacterium | reverse complement strand
TGCCCTGACCTGCCGATTGCGCAACTTTCACCTCCTTCACTGCGGTGAAAGTTGCACAATCGGCTACTGGTCGCGGGTGGACGGCAGGTATCGGCGCGCGAGTGACTCGGTCGGCGTCGGACCCTCGTGCCACGGTGCGATCCACGGCCCGGTGCCCTCGCTCGGGTCGAGCACGCCGGCCTCGAGCCAGCTGTAGCGACCGTCGAGCACCCGCCGTGCGAGGCCCGTGTCGCCGTCGTCGGTGTTGGCCCACAACCCGTCGAACAGCCGCGCGATGCGCAGCCGGGACTGGCGGCAGAACGCGTCGGCGAGTTCGTAGGCCGCTTCGCCCTGCCCCGGATCCTCCGCCCGTAGCATCTCGGCGCGCACGCACGAGGCGCTGATCGCGAACAGCTCGGCACCGATGTCGACGATGCGCCCGAGGAACCCCTGACGCTTCTCGAGGCCCGCCTGCCAGCGGGCCATGCCGTAGAACGTGGATCGCGACAGCTTGCGGGTGCAGCGTTCGGCGAAGCGCAGGTGCGGGGCGAGCGTGCCGAAGTCGCGGAAGGACGTCGGCAGCTGACCGGCGCCGGTGACGAGCTGCGGCAGCCACCGCGCGTAGAATCCGCTCGCCTTCACGGCGGCTCGTGCCTTGTGAGACAGGTCCGCGTCCGCGTCGGCCAGCTCGCCGGCCGCCTTCAGGTGCGTGTCGACGGCCTCGCGCGCGATGAGCAGCTGCATGATCTCGCTGGAGCCCTCGAAGATCCGGTTGATCCGCATGTCCCGCAACGACTGCTCGGCCCCGACGGCCCGCTCGCCGCGCGCGGCCAGCGACTCGGCCGTCTCGTAACCGCGGCCACCGCGGATCTGCACCAGCTCGTCGGCGATCAGGCAGCCCATCTCGCTGGCCCAGAGCTTCGCGACGGCGGCCTCGATCCGGATGTCCTTGCGACCCTCGTCGCTGAGCTGGCCGGACAGGTCCAGCACGGCCTCCATCGCGAACGTGGTGGCTGCCATGAATGCGATCTTGTTCGAGACGGCGGCGTGCTCTCCGACCGGCCTGCCCCACTGCACCCGCTCGGCCGACCACTCGCGGGCGATCTTCAGGCTCCACTTGCTGGCCGCGACGCACATCGCGGGCAGCGACAGACGGCCGGTGTTGAGGGTGGCCAGCGCGATCCGCAGGCCGTCGCCCTCCCTGCCGATGAGGTTCTCGGCCGGCACGCGGACCTGGTGGAAGTGCGTCACGCCGTTCTCGATACCGCGCAACCCCATGAACGCGTTGCGGTGCTCGACGACGACGCCGGGAGAGTCCGCTTCCACCACGAAGGCCGAGATGCCGCCACGGTGGCCGTCGCTCTTCGGCACCCGGGCCATGACGACGAGCAATTCGGCGACGACACCGTTGGTCGTCCAGAGCTTCAATCCGTCGATCAGGTACGCCGCGCCATCCTCGGCGGGGGTGGCGGAGCTGCGCAGCCGGGCCGGATCGGAACCCACGTCGGGTTCGGTGAGCAGGAAGGCGCTCACCGCGCCGCGGGCGCACCGCGGCAGGAACGCCTTCTTCTGCTCGGGGGTGCCGGCCAGCTTCAGGGGCTCGGGCGCGCCGATCGACTGGTGCGCGGAGAGCAGCACGCCGAGGCTGGGGTGCACCGAGCCGACCAGGCTGAGCGCGCGCCCGTAGGTGACCTGCGACAGGCCAAGGCCGCCGTACTCGGGCGAGATCTTGATGCCGAAGCAGCCGAGGTCGGCCAGGCCCTTGACGTATTCGTCCGGGATCCGGGACTCACGCTCGATCACGGCGCCGTCGAGGGTTTGGCAGTACGCGCGCAGTTCGTCGAGCAGGCGCGTGCCGCGCGCGTCCGCCTCGGCGGCGGCACGGGGGTGCGGGTGGATCAGGTCGAGGCGGAACTGGCCGAGGAACAGCTCCTTGCAGAAGGACGGCTTCGTCCAGTCCGACTCCCGGGCCGCCTCGGCGACCTCACGCGCTTGCTTCTCGCTGACCTGCGTCGGCTCGGACATGCCTTGACCCCTTCCGCGGGCGAATCGGTGTGCGCGGTGCCTACCCGCGTCGGGCGACGGCTACTGCGGGGCGGGTTCGAAGGTGAGCGAGATGGAGTTGATGCAGTAGCGCTGGTCGGTGGGAGTGTCGTACCCCTCGCCGGCGAAGACGTGACCAAGATGGCTGTGGCAGGCGGCGCAGAGGACCTCTGTGCGCTTCATGCCCAGGCCGCGGTCGGTGCGTTCGATGACGCGCTCGCCAGCGAGCGGGGTGAAGAAACTCGGCCAGCCGCAGTGCGAGTCGAACTTGTGCTCGCTGCGGAACAGTTTCGTGCCGCAGGCTCGGCAGCGGTAGCTGCCGACCTGGTGGTTGTCGGTGTACTCGCCGACGAAGGCGGGTTCGGTGCCGGCTCGGCGCAGCACCGCGTACTCGTCCGGCGTGAGCTGCTGGCGCCAGTCCTCATCGGACTTTGTGACGGCGGGGGCGGGGAGCTCTTCGGTGCGCTTCATGTCTTCGAGGCTACCCAAGGGCCGCCGCGGGTCACCAGCTGCCGAGGATGCCGAGAATGCCGTAGACGAGCGTCAGCGCGGTGCCGATCAGGATCAGCCAGACGACGATCCGGGCGGCAGTCCGGCGCGGGCCGGTCAGTCGGGCCAAGCCGGAGCCGAATGCGGCCAGGTTCTGCAACTCGCCGTCGACGGTGTTCGGGTTGGCGGTGCGGTGCCACGCGCCGTCGACGTAGGCCGACGCCCAGCTCGGGTCCACAGGATCCTCGTCCTCGTACCGTTCGTCGACGTGCACGTCGCCAGAGTAGGCCGCCGGGCTGTGCACGGCTCGTTCGCGCCGTAGCGGGACGGGAGTTCGTGCGGCGAGCCGGGATTCGCCCACCGAGCTCGTCACTCGCGCTAGCGTGTCGAGGGTGCCGTCGCCGAGCGTCGAGGTCGAGGTCGGATCGCGCAGCGTCCGCATCAGCAATCCCGACCGGGTCTATTTCAGCGCGCGGGGCGAGACCAAGCTCGATCTCGTCCACTACTACCTGTCCGTCGGTGACGGGATCGTGCGCGCGCTGTGGGAGCGGCCCTGCATGCTGCACCGCTATCCCGAGGGCGTCGACGGGGAGAAGATCTACCAGAAGCGACTGCCCAAAGGCGCTCCCGACTGGGTCGAGACGGCCGAGGTCCAGTTTCCGTCCGGGCGTACGGCCGACGAGCTGTGCGTCACGGAACTGGCCGCGGTTGCGTGGGCGGTGCAGATGTCGACGGTCGAGTTCCATCCGTGGCACACCCGCCGCGCCGACGTGGAGCGTCCCGACGAGCTGCGCATCGACCTCGACCCGCAGCCGGGCACCGGGATGGAGGAGGCCAAGCAGGTCGCGGCAGTGGTGCGCGAGGTGCTCGAGGAGCTCGGTGCCGTGGGTTGGCCGAAGACGTCCGGCTCGCGCGGCATCCACGTCTACGTGCGTATCGAAGCCCACTTCGGCTTCCGCGAGGTGCGCCGGGCGGCGCTGGCTTTCGCCCGTGAGGTCGAGCGGCGCGTACCCGCGCAGGTGACGACCGCGTGGTGGAAGGAGGAGCGCGGCGCGCAGATCTTCCTCGACTACAACCAGAACGCCAAGGACCGCACGATCGCTGCTGCGTACTCGGTGCGCGGCTTTCCGTGGGCTCCGGTGTCGGCTCCGCTGACCTGGGAGGAGCTCCCGGATGTGGAGATGCGCGACTTCACGATCGCGACCATGCCGGCGCGCTTCGCCGCGTTGGGCGACGTGTGGGCGAGGATCGATGATGCGGTGTGGTCGATCGAGCCCTTGCTGGAATGGGCTGATCGCGATGAGCGCGACCGTGGTTTGGGTGATGCGCCGTATCCGCCGAACTTCCCCAAGCAGGATGGCGAACCGCCGCGCGTTGCGCCGTCGCGCATGAACAAGGCGAACTGGGCCGGCGAACCGGCGGTGGGCGGGGACGTCGAATCGCAACAGGTCGACTGACCGCGCCAGATCGACGGGTAAGCGTTCGCGGGGGAGGCACTGGTGTGCGAACCGCGCGCGAAGTGGTGAAATTTTGAGATGAGCCTTCACGACTCGGACATCGCCGACTTGGCACGCGAGGCTGTCGACCGGAAAGACGCCACGCTGGATATCCGCGTCGATCCGCTCGGACAGAACGATCCCTACCGGCTGGGAGCGGAGGCATGGACGGTCACCGCCGGCGGGAGGACGAGTTATGTCAGCTCGTCGATGACGTGGCGCGAGGCGCTGGACAAGCTCATCACAGACCTCGCCAGGTGAGGCGCGGTCTCCCGAGGATTGAGCCACGATCCGTGGCATGCGATCACCAAGTTCCCGTCCCGCCATACTGACCGGTCGGCGTGCCTGCCGCACTGCGCCGAGCGGCGCCGAACGACGGCTCTGGCGCAAACTCAGTGCGGCAAAGATCGCGGGAGCGCTACCTGTAGCGTCGGAGCGTCCGACGTAGACTCCACGGCCGCCCAATGGGGCCGGGCGCCCGGTTGCTAGGCAGTTCCCGTGCAGTCTGTCGTCATTGTCAGGTGAGAGCGGCGCGCACGATGCGGTCTTGCGCCCACGAGCCGCGCAACCGCTCGCACGTCGCAACCATCCAGGAGGTTCGCGGTGCCGGACACCACCTGCCACATGTCGATCTCGTTGGACGGCTTCGTCGCCGGGCCGGATCAGAGCCTGGAGGACCCCCTGGGCAAGCGGGGACGGGAGCTGCACGGCTGGCACATCGGCGATCCGCGGGCCAACGGCGCTGACAAGACCGCGAACGAGTGGCTCATGCGCCCCCGCGGTGCGTATGTGATGGGGCGGAATATGTTCGGCCCGATCCGCGGGGACTGGGGTGAGGACTGGTCGGGCTGGTGGGGCCCTGAACCGCCGTATCACGCGCCGGTGTTCGTGCTGACCCATCACCGCCATGATCCGATCCAGATGGACGGGGGGACGACCTTCCACTTCGTCACCGAAGGCTTCGACGCGGCCTACGCCGCTGCGGGTGAGGCCGCCGGCGACAACGGGGTGGACATCGCCGGTGGGGCCTCGACAGTCCGGCAGGCACTGGCGGCCGGGGTGATCGACGAGCTCACCCTCGACATCGCGCCCGTCCTGCTCGGTTCGGGCGAGCGCATCTTCGACGGGGTTCAGTCCTTCGACTTCGAGCCTGCCGAAGTTCTTCACTCACCGCTGACCACCCACGTCCGCTATCGCCGCGTCAGCTAACTTCGCGTCCCGCCGCCGCCCGCTGCGCATCGGGCATTGAACCGGCCAACGCCGGGGGCCTCCTGGACGCTGGCGTTGTAGTCAATGGTCGTCATGACTGCGGCACCTTTCGGTCGATGCGGATGTAGCGGAATCCGCAGGGGCGGCAGCCTTGGCGATGCGCACCCGCCCGCGACGGCAGCTATGCGGTGATCAGGACGATGGCGGCGGCGGCCAGCACGAGCCCGGCCCGCTGCACCCGGCTGGTGTGCTCGTGCAGCAGGCCCACCGCGAGGATCACCGTGAACGCCGGATACAGCGACGTCAGCACGCTGGCCAGCGACAGCAAGCCGTGCCGGGTCGCGAGCAGGAAGAACATGTTGGCGAATGCGTCGAACGCGCCCGCTGCCACGGTGACGCCGAGCATCCGGCCGTGGATCGCCGTGAACGCCCGCCGCTGCCGGGCGAGCGGCACGATCAGCGCCGCGGAGGCGATACGCGAGATGACCAGCGGCCACAGGCCCGAGTTGTCTCCGGCACGTGCGAGGAAGATGAAGTAGAAACCGAAGCCCAGGCCCGAGACGAAGGCCAGCGCGATCACCCGCAGCGCGATCCTGCCGTGCGGATGGTCCTCCGTGGTTCGGCTGACCAGCACGACCGCGCCGACGCCGAGCGCGATGCCGAACCAGGCCGCGAGGTGGGGGCGCTCGCCGACCGCGACGCCGAACACCACCGGCACGATCGCCGCCAGCACGGCCGTCACCGGTGAGATGACGTTCATCGGGGCGACCACCATCAAGCTGTACATGATCACCACGCCGACCAGGCCGGCGATCCCGCCGGCGATGCCGAACCACACCGTGCGCCCGGTGACCTGGCCCGGAAAGATCGGCAACATCGCCAGCATCAGCACAGCACCGATCGGGTAGCTGTGCAGCAGCACCGTGAGGGCGCCGTGGCGCCGTGAGGCGAAGGCACCGACGAAGTCGCCGATGCCATACGCGGCGGCGGCGGCTAGCCCGAGCAGTACGACCACGCCCCACGGTAGCGGGGCGCTACGAGTCGCTCAGCGCACCGGCTTGGTCAGGGTGAGCTGCGCGACGTCGAGGTAGCCGGTGCGAAAACCCGCCTCGGAATAGGCCAGGTACAGCGACCACATCCGGCGGAAGGTCTCGTCGAACCCGAGCGCCTCGACGCGATCGGCGTGCGCTTCGAAGCGCTCCCGCCAGCGGCGCAGCGTCTCGGCGTAGTGCCGTCCGAACGCGAAGCGGTCGGCGACGCGAAGGGACGTCCCGGCTCGCAGCGTGCGCTCGATTGCCTCGACCGAGGCGATCTGCCCGCCCGGGAAGATGTACTTGCGGATCCACGTGTAGGTGTCGCGAGTGGCCAGGACGGTGTAGTCCTCCTGCAGGATGGCCTGCAGACCGACCCGCCCGCCCGGCGCGAGCAGCCGGTCGATCGTCCCGAAGTACTCGTCCCAGTGGTTCGCGCCCACCGCCTCGATCATCTCGACGCTGACGATGGCGTCGTACTGACCGCGGACCTCGCGGTAGTCCTGCAGCAGCACCGTGGCGCGCTCGGTGAGTCCGGCTGCGGCAATGCGCTCGCGCGCGAGTTCGGCCTGCTCGACGGAGATCGTCACGGTGGTCACGGTCGCGCCGCGGCCGGCTGCGCGAATTGCCAACTCGCCCCAGCCCGTCCCGATCTCGAGCACCCGGCTGCCCGCGCGGACGGCAGCACAGTCCAGCAGCCGGTCGACCTTGCGTCGCTGGGCGTCGGCGAGCGCCTCGCCGGCACCATAGGGCTCACCGTCGAACACCGCGCTGGAGTAGGTCATCGTGTCGTCGAGGAAGGTCGTGAACAGCTCGTTGGACAGGTCGTAGTGGTGGTGGATGTTCTGTCGCGCGCCCTCGACGGTGTTGTCGTGGCTGTCCGGCATGCGGCTGAGCACGGCGTGACGCAGCTTGTGAAACATCTCCGGCACCAGGTCGCGCATGTTGGCAGCGAAGGCCGACAGCACGCCGGCGAGATCGTCGGCCGTCCAGTCGCCGGCCATGTACGCCTCGCCGAAGCCGATCGTGCCGGTGGCGCCGATGCGGTGGAAGAACGAGTCCGGATGGACGAGCCGTAACACCGGGGCATCCGGCGTGCCCCCGCCGTAGCTGGCACTGCCGGCCTCGACGACCCGAAGGGGCAGGCGACCCGCGGCGCGCCGGAAGATCCGCTTCGCGATCGCCGAGCGCAGCGGCGAGTGCGGAACGGTGGCCACCTCCGGCCACAGCTGCGGGTCGATGCCTCGGGACTGCGCGGCACTTCGGCCCGTCTCCACGAGTGTCATGCGCAACTCCTCCGCGTTCTCCGGCCGCCGAACGGATTCATCCCATCAGACGACGAGTGCCGCCTGACCGGCAAGTGCCTTCCCCACCACGTTCGTCGTCGCGTCCTCCGCGGTTCCCTCGGGGGCCGTACCGCAAAGCACGCCGAGCACGAATCCGGTGACCAGTTCGTGCCAGACGCGGGCCCGCCGCAGCATGGCGTGGCGCTCGGCCTCGACGCTGACGTAGCTGACGGATTCGGCAACGCGCGCTGCGCGCTGCGCGAAGGCGGCCGAGGCGCGGGGGCTGGTCATCCGGTCGTGCTCGCCGTGGGCGAACAGGATGCGCCGGCCGGCCAGTTGCTCGACCGGGTCGCCGTCCTCGATCCACGGTGCGAGCCCGACGACCGCGCGGACGGTGGGGAATCCCGCGGCGTACACCGCCGCGCGTCCGCCCATGGAGTGCCCGACGAGCGCGACCGGCGCGTCGGGGAACCGGCGCCGCAGCTCACCCAGCGCCCACTGCGCGTCGGCGACCGGTGAGCGCTGCGCGCCGTTCCAGCCACGCACGGTGAAGCGCAGCTGAGCTACGGCCAGTCCTTGCCGGACGCCGGCGCGGCGCAGCGACGCAGCGAACGGCAGCATCCGCAGCACCGCCAGCTGGCTGGCCCGCACCCGCCGCGTGCTGTTGGACCGGCCGCCGTGCAGGACGAGCGCGACGGCGCCTACCGCTCCGTGCGGCTCGTGCACGTGCAGGTGTGGCGTGCCCGTCATCGGGGGCAGGTCAGGTTCACGGGCGGCAGCTTCTGGTCGACCAGGTACGCGTCGACGTAGTTGTCGACGCACGAACTGCCCTGCAGGTAGGAGGTGTGGCCCTCTCCGTCCCAGCTCAGCAGCTCCGCATTTCCCATCGTCTTGGCGAGGTCCTTCGCTCCCTGATACGGCGTCGCCGGGTCGTGCAGGTTGCCGATGACCAGCGCCTTCGTCGGGGTCGGCGCGGTCGGCAGCGGCGGCGGGGTGCGCACCGGTTGCCACTGCTGGCAACTGAACAGCGAGATGGCCGCCCACCTGCCGAACATCGGGAACTGCTTGACCCATGCTGCGGCGGTCGCGTGGATCGTCGGGTCACTGGGCCCCGGTTTGGAGTCGTTGCAGCTGATGGTGGTGTTGGCGTCCATGATGTTGGTGTACGTGCCGTTGGGCAGCCGCTGGTTGTACTGGTCGGCCAGCGCGAGCAGCCCCTTGCCGTCGCCCTTGGCGGCCGCGATCAACGCGCCGGCGAGCGTCGGCCAGTCCGAGCGCGAGTAAAGCGCCTGCAGCACGCCGGTGAGCGCGAGCGAGCTGGTCAGCCGCCGCGACTGGCCGGTTGCCAACGGGGCCGCGTCCGCCTTGGTCACGATGGCGTAGACGGTCTTTCGTGGGTCGCGCAGCGCGCTGCAGGGGCTGTGGGTGACGCAGTCGGCGGCGAACTGGTCGAAGGCGCCCTCGAAGCCGCGCAGCTGGTCGGCGAAGGAGGCGATGTCGCCGGTCAGCGGATCGACGGCACCGTCGAGGACGGCGACGCGGATCTTGTCGGGAAAGAGGTGGGCGTACACCGAGCCGAGTTCGGTCCCGTAGGAGAAACCGAGGTAGTTCATCTGCTGATCGCCGACGGCCTGGCGGATGAGGTCCATGTCCTTGGCGGTGTTGACGGTGTTGATGTCGGCCAGCGCCGGCCCGTACTTGGCGCTGCACCCTTGCGCGACACTGCTGGCCTCGACCTTTGCTTGCTGGAACCCGGCTGGAGTGAGGACGTCGGGGGAGGCCGCGTCGAGGCGGTCCTTCTCCGCATTGCTGATGCAGGAGACGGGACTGGACAGCCCCACCCCGCGCGGGTCGAAACCGATCAGGTCGAAGTGGGTGAGCACCACGGCGGGAATCTGGCCTACGAGCCCGAGCGCGAGTTCGACGCCGGAACCACCGGGACCGCCAGGGTTGACGAGCAACGAGCCGAGGCCACCGTGGTTGTCGCTGTCGTGCACCTTCACCAGCTCGAGAGTGATCGTCTTGCCGGTGGGCTGGGCGTAGTCGAGCGGCACGGTCAGTCGTGCGCAGCCGAAGGTGATCTTGCCCGTCAGTGCCGACGGCACGGGGATCAGCGCGACGTTGAGGATGTTGCTGCAGTCGCTGAACGTGACTGGCTGCTGGGTGGGTCCCGACGCGCTGGTGCTACTACTTGGCGCGGGACTGGCCGTGGCCGAGCTCGAGGGCGCGCCGCTGGCGTGGTTGCCGTGGCCGGGCACGGTCTGCGCGCATGCGGACAGGACGAGGGCAGCTGCGGCGGTCATGAGCAGCGCGGTCCTTGCGCGGGCGCGGTGTGCAGGCACGACGTGCACGCTACCGACCGCGCCTGGGGCTGCGTCCCCGCGCGTCGCCCGGACTGGCGTGAGCGACCAGCCGCGCAAGGGCTGGGCGCAGGTAGGCCGCGGTCCGTGGGTCCGGGAAGGACGCCCAGCTGAATCACGGCATCCGGCAAGCGACCTCCCTAGCGCGACACTGGGAGCGCACGGTTGTCGCGTGTCCGGCTGGACAAATGCTTACGACCAGTCGCGTCCGGCAAAGGTGCCCTCTCCCGGTCGCCAGATGTTCGAGCTGAAGTCATCGACGAACCCGCTGAGCACGGCGATCTCGGGGCCGGACAGGTCGGACGCCTCGGGGTTGATGACGATGGATCCGGTCGCGAATTCGAGCACGATCCCGCAGTCCGACCGATCGTGAGCGGCTTCGACGTCGTGCCCGATGAGAGCGTCTCGCCCGCGAGTCTGCCGATGAGCGGCTCGTTCATCCGCCGAGGCCAGGAACGATGTCGGCCAGCGCAAACGTGAGCGGTTGTTCGAGCTGCTCGTAGGTGCAGGACTCGGGTGTGCGGTCGACGCGCCAGCGCACGAAGTGGGCCAGGTGCCGGAACCGGGTGCCTTCCATGTGTTCGTACTTGACCTCCAGCACCCGCTCCGGTCGCAGCGGCACGAACGACAGGTCCTTCGTCGCATTCCACCGACTGACGTTGCCGGGCAGCCGCTGACCCTGATGCGCCTCGGCGCTGGCCCACTCCTGCCATGGGTGATCCTCCCCGTCATCGAGCAGGAGCGTTTCGAGCTCGTCGACGAGTTCGGCGCGTCGCTTGGCGGTGAACGCACCGACGACACCGACGTGCTGCAGCTTGCCCTCGTCGTTGGACAGACCCAGGAGCAGCGAGCCGACGAGCGGCTTGTCCTCGGTCGAGGTCTTGTGCCAGCGGAAGCCGGCCAGCACGCAGTCGGCGGTGCGGACGTGCTTGATCTTGAACATCACGCGCTTGTCCTGCTGATAGCTGCCCTCGAGCGGCTTGGCGATCACGCCGTCGAGATGCGCGCCCTCGAGCTCGACGAACCAGCGGTTGGCGACCTCGAGGTCTGTCGTGGTCGGGGTGAGGTGGATCGGCGCCTTCGCGCCTTCCAACGCGCGCTCGAGAGCAGCACGGCGTTCGGCGAACGGGCGTCCGGTGTAGTCCTCGTCGCCGAGGGCGAGCAGGTCGAAGGCGATGAACGATGCCGGCGTCTTCTCCGACAGCATCGTCACTCGTGAGACGGCGGGGTGGATGCGCTGCTGCAGCGCCTCGAAGTCCAGACCGTCGTCCGTGGCGATGACGATCTCACCGTCGATGACGCACCGTTCGGGCAGCTCCGCCTTCACTGCCTCGACCAGCTCGGGAAAGTAGCGCGTCATCGGCTTCTCGCTACGGCTGCCGAACTCGACCTCGTCGCCGTCCCGGAAGATGAGAGATCTAAATCCATCCCATTTCGGCTCATATGACGCCCCGGACGGGATCGTCGGCACCGACTTCGCCAGCATCGGCGCGACCGGAGGCATCACAGGCAGCTTCATCGGCTCAGTGTTTCATCGGTTCGCCCGCGACGGAGAACTCGCACCAGCTCCAAGGTCATCGGGACGAGTCGCTCGACGTCGGTCTTGCCCGGGACGATGTGCAGCAGCGACACCAGCGTCCCGGTCGCCGGCGGCGTAGCGGTGCAGCGACGTTTGGCTGAGCTCGAGGACATCCTCCCGGCCCGGGTGCACGGTCCGGCCGGTGATGCCGGACGCCTCGTTCGCTGCCGCGTCGAGACGTCTGGGCGACTGCCACTACCGTCATGTGCTCGCGACGCGGTAGCGGCAGAACAGGGCGCCGTCCTCCTCGAGCAGGCCGGTGAGGCTGAGCCCGACCGGGTCCCCGGACCACAGCTGCCCGGCCACGATTCGTCGCGCCCCGGGGCCGGCCAGGAGCGGGGAGACGCTCAGGCACAGCTCGTCGACGGCACCAGCGCGGGCCATCTGGGCGAACAGCGTCGGGCCACCCTCGCCGAGGATCCGCGAGTAGCCGCGCTCGGTCAGCGCTGCGCGAGCGGCGACGAAATCGACGCGATCCGCTCCGCACACCACCACGTCGGCGACCTTGCCGAGCCGGGACCGGAGCGCGGCGTCGGTGTCGGCGCAGGTGAGGACGACCGTGCGCGCTTGCCGCGAAGCGTCGGTGAACAGGGCCGCGTCCGGGTCGAGGCGCAGCGCGCGGCTGACGACGGCGATCGGCAGGTCCTCGCTCAGCCCGTGCTCGCGGCGCACGCCTCGGCGTCGTTCTGAAAGCGTGATGCGGCCGTAACCCTCGGCGCGGACCGTCCCGGCGCCGACCAGGACCACGTCGGCGAGGTCGCGGAGCGCGGCGAACACCCGGTTGTCACCTGGCGTCTGCAGGCCGCGGGACAGGCCGTCGTCGGTCGCCGCTCCGTCCGCGCTGCAGACGAAGTTCATCCGTACGCCGCCGGGCTCAAGCCAGTCCCGCGCGTAGGACGAGTGGATGTCGGCGTCCTCGGACGCAACGGGGAGCAGGGCACGCATGGGCACCATCTCAGCACGCCTGCGCGTTCGCCGGCGGGGTGGCGCACCGGGCATCGGCGGGCGACACGCAGACTGGTGGGATGGACCGGACGGGGGTTGGCGATGGGTAAGCGCAAGGTGCGGGTACCGGGATCGGTCGAGCGGGTACTGGACGTCGCACTGGACAAGGCGCTCGCCATCCAGCGCCCGGCGGTGCTGTCCTACCTGGACCGGGTGCGGGCCAAGCGGCCGGACGCCAGTCCGGCGCAGGTGATCGGCCAGCTCGAACATCGCTATCGGACGGCGGTCATCGGCATCGGCGCCGCCTCGGGCGGTGCTGCCGCTGTTCCTGGCGTGGGGACGGCCGGGTCGCTGGCGGCCGGCGCGGCGGAGATCACCGCCTTCGTGTCGGCGACGGCGATGTACGTGCTGGCAGTCGCCGAGATCCACGGCGTGCCGGTAAGCGACCCGGAGGTCCGGCGCGCGCTCGTCCTGGCTGTCCTGGTCGGCGAGGGTGGGGCCGCCGCGGTCGCGGGCGCATCGGTCGAGGGCGCCTCGGTCGAGGGCGCGCACTGGGCACAGGTCATCGGCCGCTCGAACTCACACGACAAGATCTCCGGCGTCAACGGTCGCCTGGCGCACCTGCTCGTGACGCGCTTCGGCGCGCGCCAGGGCGCGTTGCTGTTCGGCCGCGCGCTGCCGCTCGGGATCGGCGCCGGCATCGGTGCGGCCGGGAACGCGGCGTTGGCGAGATCGGCGATCTCGGCGGGCCGCCGCGCGTTCGGGCCGCCGCCGCGGCGCTTCTCGCCGCGCGTGGTCGACGTCGGGCCGCCGCCACGAGAGCTTCGGTGAGGCCTCTCGCCGTCGTGCGCTCGGGTGCGCAGGGACCGGACGCCCGCGCGCGTCGAGTCCGCGCTGCCAGGAGCCGTGCCGCAGAGCCTTAGGCTCTTAGCGCCCCGGGACCCTCCCGGGCGACGCGTGAGGAGCCCGATGGCCGACCCGAAGGACGGTGGTCCGCAGGCCAGCTCGCGCCGCGAGGGCATCGAGCAGGCAGCCCACGACGCCGGGGTCGACGTCGAGACGGCCGAGGCAGTCGCCGACTCGCTGTACGAGCCCGTCGATGCCGGCGCCGACGGGGACAACCCGTTCGGCCGGCCAGGGCGTCCCATGTCGCGCAGTTCCGCGTTCTACCGCGGCTTCGTGGGCGCGGTGGGGGTCCTCGTGGCGCTCGCCCTCGGGTACGCGCTGCGCGAGGTCGAGTCCGTCCTCATCCTCGTGCTGATCGCGATCTTCCTCGCAGTCGGGCTGAACCCGATAGTCGAGTTCATGATCCGCAGAGGGCTGCGGCGCCGCTGGGCGGTGCTGATCGTGGCGGTGCTCGCGCTGGGCATCGTGGTGCTGATCGTCGTCGTGCTCGTCGGCGCGTTGCGCAACCAGGTGGAGACCTTCATCGACGATGCGCCGCACCTCATCCAGGACATCCGCAAGCACAAGAGCATCAACCGGCTGGACCAGAAGTACCACTTCCTGTCCAGCCTGGAAACGAAGCTCAAGGACCCGCAGCTGCTGCGCAACGCGTTCGGCGGCGTCTTCAACATCGGCCTCACCGTGCTCGGTGCCGTGGTGAACACGGTGGTGGTCTTCGTGCTGACGCTCTACTTCCTGGCCGCGCTGCCGAAGATCAAGCACGCCGGTTACTCGCTGGTGCCTGCCTCGCGGCGCGCCCGGGTGGCCAGCCTCGGTGACGAGATCCTGCGGCGCGTCGGGGGATACGTCGTCGGCGCGGTGCTGGTGGGGATGCTCGCGGGCACGGTGTCGTTCTTCCTGCTGCTGAGCGTCGGGCTCGGCCAGTACGCCTTGCCGCTGGCGCTTCTGGTCGCGGTCCTGGACCTGGTGCCGCTGGTCGGTTCGATCCTCGGCGCGGGGACGGTGACGATCATCGGCCTGGCGACCTCGCTGCACGTCGGCCTGGCGTG
The DNA here is from genome assembly GCA_051000395.1 of Jatrophihabitantaceae bacterium. Lineage (GTDB taxonomy): Bacteria > Actinomycetota > Actinomycetes > Mycobacteriales > Jatrophihabitantaceae > JBPCOI01. The sequence goes on along the minus strand of JBPCOI010000003.1, from coordinate 133,167 downwards.
CCTGATCTTCTACCTGATCTACGAGCCGCTGGAGGGATACGTCATCTACCCGCGGGTGATGCGCTCCTCGGTCGACGTGCCGGAGTTCGTCACCATCATCGCGGTGCTGGTCGGCGGCTCGCTGGCCGGGGTGGTGGGAGCGCTGCTCGCGCTTCCGATCGCTGCCGCGGTGTTGCTGCTGGTGCGCGAAGTGTGGGTACGCAAGCAGGAGGTGTCCTGACCTTCTTCGGTGGCTACTTCCAGCGGAAGTGGACGAACACCCGGCCGAAGTTGTCCGAGTCCTTCTCGACGCGGTGGTACTGCGCCTTGATCTCCTTGCGGTCCAGGAAGCGCAGCACCCGCTTCTTCAGCTGTCCGGACCCCTTGCCTGGAATGATCTCCACGAGCGGCGCCTTCTTGGCGACCGCCTCGGCGATGATCGCCTGCAGCGCGGCCTCGATCTGCCCACCGCTGTTGTAGATGTCGTGCAGGTCCAGCTTGAGCTTCACCGGACGCCCTCCTCGCTCAGACGCGCAGGATCGCGGCGGATTCGGCGGCCACCGACACCCGGCCGACCTCGATCTCGACGGCCGCGGTGGCCAGGACGACCTCCCGCGCGTCGAGCGCGAGCGCGTGCGGCTGCGGCGACAGGTTCGCCACGACCCGAAACGCGCCGCGGTGCATCACCAGCCAGCGCTCGTGCTCGTCGTAGTCGACTCGCACGCGGGTGAGATCCGCATCGCGAAGGTCCGGCTCGGCGCTGCGCAACGCGATGAGCCGGCGGTAGAGCGCGAGCACGTCGGCGTGGGCGCCTTCACCCACCTCGGACCAGTCCAGGATCGCGCTGCGGTACGCCTCGGGGTCCTGCGGATCGATCATCTGGTCCACGTCCCACCCGTGCCGAGAGAACTCCTCGACGCGACCCCTGCCGGTCGCCTCGGCCAGTTCCGGCTCGGGATGGGAGGTGAAGAACGGCCAGCGGGTGGACGCGGCCCACTCCTCGCCCATCCAGAGCATCGGCGTGAACGGCGTCGTCAGCAGCAGCACCGCGCCGACGCGCAGCAGACCCGGCGACGTGAGCTCGGGGAGCCGGTCACCGACGGCGCGGTTGCCCACCTGGTCGTGGTTCTGCAGGCACACGACGAAGCGCCAGCCCGGCGTCGTCGCCCGGTCGACGGGCTTGCCGTGGTTTCGCCCACGAAACGTCGAGTACGTCCCGTCGTGCCAAAAGGCGGACGTGAGCACCTTGGCCAGCACTGACAGCGAGCCGAAGTCGCAGTAGTAGCCCTGGGTCTCGCCGGTGAGCGCGGCGTGCAGCGCGTGGTGCACGTCGTCGTCCCACTGCGCGTCGAGCCCGTAGCCGGACTGCGCTGGCGGGGTAGCCGCGGTTGGTGTGATCATCACCGGGTCGTTGAGGTCCGACTCGGCGATCAGCGTGAGCCGGCGCCCGAGCGAGCTGGCCAGCGCATCGACCTCCGCGGACAGCTCGGCGAGGATGTGGATGGGGGAGCGGTCCTGCAGCGCGTGCACGGCATCCAGGCGCAGCGCATCGACGTGGTAATCGCGCAACCACATCAGCGCGTTGTCGATCACGAAGCGGCGCACTGCAGGCTCCTCGACGTTGACGAGATCGCCCCAGGTGTTGCGCCCGCTCTTGAGGTACGGACCGAAGCGCGGCAGGTAGTTGCCGCTGGGCCCGAGGTGGTTGTAGACGACGTCGAGCACCACGGCCAGCCCGCGTGCGTGGCAGGCGTCGACGAAGCGCTTGAGGCCATCGGGGCCGCCGAGCGGTTCGTGCACCGCGTACCAGGCGACGCCGTCATAACCCCAGTTCCACACGCCGTTGACCGCGTTCACCGGTAGCAGCTCGACATGGGTGATGCCCAGTGCCGCGAGGTGCTCGAGCCGTTCGATCGCCGAGCCGAAGCTCGCGCCGGGAGTGAACGTGCCGACGTGCAGTTCGTAGATCACCGCACCGGCCAGGTCACGTCCCTTCCACGCCGAGTCTGCCCAGCGATAGGCGGACTGGTCGTACACCCGGCTCGCGCCGTGCACACCGTGCGGTTGCCAGCGCGAGGCGGGATCCGGCACGGGCTCGTCCGAGTCGTCCAGCAGGAACGCATAATCGGTCCCGGCAGGCAGGGCGGCCGTGGACCACCAACCGCCTTTCTGCGCCACCAACGGGCGTTGCTCGCCGCCGGCGAGCAGCCGCATCCGCCCGACATTCGGCGCCCATACCCGCAGCTCGCTCACCCGCCCCAGCCTGCCAGACGACGGTGCTGATTCGAGCGCGGTCGCGCTGTGGCCGAGTGCGGGCGACACCGCGATCAGTGCAGCAACAGGGCGACCGGGTAGGTCGCGAGCAGCTCGGCCAGCGCGATCGGACCGGCGTCGAAGGACGTGCCGCTGATCGCGTCGGTCGCGCGCGCCTCGAGATCGAGGGTCGTGTCCCGCCAGCCGCCGGCCCGCTCCAGCCCGACCGGCAGCCTGGTGGCGACGGTGAGCACCCGGCCGCGGTCGAACGCGACGACGTGCTCGGACGCCGCGCCGCGTGCCTGCAGCGGCGTGTAGCTGTCGAACAGTTCGGGCCAGTCGCGGCGCAGCCGCAGCGTGCGCGACACCAGCCAGAGCTTCGCCGCGCCGGACGCATCGATCGGCGGTGGGTGCACGTCGGCGTCCAGCTCGTCCAGCCGGGCGCGGGCCGCGTCGAAGTCGACGGGACGGCGGTTGTCCGGGTCGACCAGCGAGTCGCCCCAGCGGGCGGTGCCCTGGTAGACGTCCGGGACGCCCGGCATCGTGAGCTGGACCAGCTTCTGCGACAGGGAGTTCGTCCAGCCGTAAGGAGTGATCCGCTGCGTGAACGCGGCCAGCGGGTCGCGGACGGCCGGGTCGTCGTAGGCACGATCTACCAGCGAGTGCACGGCCGCTTCGAACCTGGTGTCGGGGTCGATCCAGTTCGTGCTCACCGCCGCCTCGCGCATCGCCTTCTCCGCGTAGGCGTGCATGCGATCGCGATCGATCAGGCGTCCATCGCCGGCTACGCCGTCACCCGCGGAGATGCCTCCACTACCGACGAAGGTCTGCCACAGCAGGTAGGCGAACCCGCGGTCGGGCAGCGGCGCCGCCTTCATCAGCCCGCGCGCGAGCGACGTCCACTCCCCGGGCAACTCGCTGAGCACGGCCAGGCGCGCGCGGACGTCCTCACCACGCTTGGTGTCGTGCGTCGACAGGGTGGTCATGCTGCGCGGTGCCTCGCGCTGGCGCCGACGCTGAGCCTCGTGGAACGCCGCGGGCGACAACCCGAATCGCGCCGGGTCACTGCCGACCTCGTTGCCGGCGATGAAGCGGGTGTAGCAATAGTAGGCGGTGTCCTCGACGCCTTTGGCCATGACCGCGCCGGAGGTCTGCTGGAAACGTGAGCAGAGCTCGTCGGCCGGGTCGCCCAGGCGCGTCGCCAGCATCCCGATCGCGTCGCCGAGCTCGGGTCGGTTCGAGCGTGCTTGCTCGATCGCGCTTGCCAGGTATTCGGCACCTGTCGGGAGGTAGGAACGGTAGACCGGGAACGCCACGAGCAGTTCGGCAAGGGCCTCCTCGGCGTGCTCCACGCCCGGCGCCAGGCGCGCCAGCCGCGACACCTCCGCCCGCAGGATCGTGTCCACGGCGTTGCGCTTGCCCGCCGCGACGTGCTCGGCGTAGTCGCGGTCGTCTCCGGTGAGTTCGCGGTAGGTCTCATCGAGCGCGGACTCGGCGGCGGGGTCGACGAACAGGCCGTCCACCTCGGCCAGTGCGTCGTAGCCGGTGGTCCCGTCGACCGGCCACTCCGTCGGCAGCGACTCGCCTGGTTCGAGGATCTTCTCGACGGTGATCCACACGTCCGGACCGGCCAGCTCGCGCAGCCGCGACAAGTACGCAAGCGGGTCGGCCAGCCCGTCGGGATGGTCCACCCGCACGCCGTCGATGCCGTCCCCGCCTGCTGTGCCGCCGGTGATGGTGGGCGCCCCGCTGCCGCGCAGCCAGCGGCCGATCTCGGCATGGGTGCCGTCGAAGACGGCGTCGTCCTCCACCCGCAATCCGGCCAGCGTCACCACCGCGAAGAAGCGCCGGTAGTTCTGCTCGGTGGCCGCCCGCCGGAAGTTGACCAGCTCGTAGTGCTGGCGGTCGTGTACGTCGGCCGCGGTCTCGCCGCTGTCCCCGTTGGTCCTGCCGACTCCGCCGGGATCGGCGGCATCGCCGGGATCGGCGGCGCCGCCCGCGTCCGCAGCGGGACCGCTTCCGGCCGCCGGGCCTGTGCCCGGCGCGATCGGAAACCGGTGCTCGAAGTACCGCAACTCTCCGTCGATCACCTGCAGTTGCGACGGGTCGAAGTCGTCGCCGAGGACGGGCAGCAGCAGCCGGCCGCGGGTCCACTCGATGTCGAACCACGCGGCGAACGGCGAGGCGGCGCCCAGGCGCAGCACGTCCCACCACGCCGGGTTGTCGGGCGGGCTGGCGACGCCGGTGTGGTTGGGGACGATGTCCACGACGATCTTCAGGCCGCGGGAGCGAGCAGCGGCGACGAGCCGGGTCCAGCCGTCGGCGCCGCCGCGCGCCGGGTCGACCCGGTCGAAACCGATCACGTCGTAGCCGTGCTCGGAGCCCGGCGCGGAGGGCAGCAGCGGTGACAGGTACACCGCGCCGGCACCGAGGGTTGCGACGTAGTCGCAGACGTCGGCGGCAGCGTGCAGGTCGAAGGACGGGCGGATCTGCAGGCGGTACGTGGAGCTCGGCACCGCCACGTCAGTCGGCCCGCTTCAGCACGACGAGCGCCCGCGGCCCGACCGTCACGTAGGCGTCCGCGTCGAGCATCTTGTCCTCGGCGCCGTCAGGACGCATGGTGTCGATCACTACCTGCCAGGCGGGCGCGTAGTCCGTGCCGGGGAGGCGGAACTCGATCGGCTCGTGGTGCGCGCTGAAGTACATCAGGAAGGAGTCGTCGACGATGCGCTGGCCCCGCACGTCGGTGGTCGGGATGCCCTGCCCGTTGAGGTATGCGCCGATCGCCCTGCCGAAGCCGGAGTCCCAGTCCTCCTCGGTCATCTCGGCACCCTCGGGGGTGAACCACTCGATGTCGGGCAGCCGCTGCTCGCCGCGGCGGCGCACCGGGCGGCCGTCGAAGAACCGGCGGCGGCGAAAAACGGGGTGCGCGCGGCGCAGTTCGGATAAGCGCCTGGTGAACGCCAACAGGTCGGCGTCGACGTGCCCCCAGTCCATCCAGGTGAGCTCGTTGTCCTGGCAGTAGCCGTTGTTGTTCCCCTGCTGGGTACGGCCCAGCTCGTCACCGTGGCAGATCATCGGCACGCCCTGCGACAGGAACAGGGTGGCCAGGAAGTTGCGGCGCTGCTGGGCCCGCAGCTCGATGATCGCCTCGTCCTCGGTCGCACCCTCGACCCCGCAGTTCCAGGAGCGGTTGTGACTCTCGCCGTCGTTGTTGCCGTCCTCGTTGGCCTCGTTGTGCTTGTCGTTGTAGGACACGAGGTCCCGCAGGGTGAACCCGTCGTGCGCGGTGACGAAGTTGATGCTCGCGACCGGGCGGCGCCCGGAGGACTCGTACAGGTCGGCCGAGCCGGTGATGCGGGCGGCGAACTCGCCGATCGTGGACGGCTCGCCGCGCCAGAAATCCCGTACCGTGTCGCGGTACTTGCCGTTCCACTCCGTCCACTGCGGGGGGAAGTTGCCGACCTGGTAACCGCCCGGGCCGACGTCCCACGGCTCGGCGATGAGCTTGACCTGGCTGACGACCGGGTCCTGCTGTACGAGCTCGAAGAAGCTCGACAGCCGGTCGACGTCGTAGAACTCGCGGGCGAGGGTCGCCGCGAGATCGAAGCGGAAACCGTCGACGTGCATCTCGGTGACCCAGTACCGCAGCGAGTCCATGATCAGCTGCAGGGTGTGCGGACTGCGCACGTTCAGGGTGTTCCCGGTGCCGGTGTAGGCCATGTAGTGCTGCTGGTCGTCCTCGACGAGCCGGTAGTACGCGGCGTTGTCGATACCGCGGAACGACAGCGTGGGGCCGAGGTGGTTGCCCTCGCCGGTGTGGTTGTAGACCACGTCGAGGATGACCTCGATGCCGGCCTCGTGCAGCGCGCGCACCATGGCCTTGAACTCCTGCACCTGGCTGCCCGGGTTGACGCTGGCGGCGTACTTGAAGTCCGGGGCCAGGAACGCGATCGTGTTGTAGCCCCAGTAGTTGACGAGCCCCTTGTCGACCAGGAACGAGTCGTTGACGAAGTGGTGCACCGGCATCAGCTCGATCGCCGTCACGCCGAGCTCCTTGAGGTGCTCGACGATCACGGGGTGGGCGATGCCGGCATAGGTGCCGCGCATCGCCTCGGGCACCTCGGGATGCAGCTCGGTCATGCCCTTGACGTGCGCCTCGTAGATGACCGAGTCCGCGTACTGGTGTCGCGGTGGGCGGTCGACGCCCCAGTCGAAGAACGGGCTGATGACGACGCACTTGGGCATGTGGGCAGCCGAGTCGTCGTCGTTGCGGCGGGCCGGATCGTCGAAGTGGTAGCCGAACAGCGACTCGTGCCACTCGATCCGGCCGTCGATCGCCTTGGCATACGGGTCGAGCAGCAGCTTGTTCGGGTTGCACCGCTGTCCCTTCGCCGGGTCGTAGGGGCCGTGCACCCGGTAGCCGTAGTGCTGGCCCGGTTCGATCCCCGGCAGGAACGCGTGCCAGACGAAACCGTCGACCTCCGGCAGGTCGATGCGGGTCTCCACTCCGGCGCCGTCACTACCGGCAGGACCTCCCGGACTGCCGAACAGGCACAGCTCGACGCGCTCGGCGATCTCGCTGAACAGGGCGAAGTTGGTGCCGGAGCCGTCGTAGGTGGCACCCAGCGGGTAGGGGGTTCCGGGCCAGATCTCCATTCGGCACAGCCTGCCAGACGCAGGCGGGCGCGTTCCGTGTCAGCTGGCTGCGTGCTCACGCGCCGTGCGCGCTCAGCGGACCGTCCGCGCGCTCACGCGCCGTGCGCGCTCAGCGGGCCTCGTCGAGCAATTCGTAGCGGGCGCCGAGTGCCGCGTAGGTGCGCTGGGCACGCCGATCGAGGCTCAGCAGGGTGGCGCCGTGGTCAAGCGCGGTTGCGCAGATGATCGCGTCGTAAACCGCCGCGCCGCCGAGCCCGGCCCGGCCGAGCGACGCCAAGACCGGCAGGTAGCGGTCGGCGCGAAGCTGGCGGGCGTTCGCGCAGAGCCCGCGGACCGCCTCGACAGCGGCATCGAGGGGGACGGCGAAGCCGCGGGGCAGCCGGCTGAGGACCGAGACCGATTCCGCGAGCGCGTGCGCGGGAAACCAGTCGACGTGCTCGAGCCGGCGTCGGCACGCGTCGTGTGCCTCGTGCCAGTCGCTCAGGGCGGAGACGACGACGGTAGTGTCCGCGGTCAACTGCGCGGCCACGCGCGTACCTCGTCGAGGACGGAGAGCAGCTCGTCGGTCGTCATCTTCGGGGTTCCTTCCGGCGCCCGCAGGAGCGGCAGGCCGTCGCCGCCGATCCCGACGCGCACCTTGCTCACCGGCCGGAGCACGACGCCGCCATCGACCTCGTCCACCTCGAGTTCGGTGCCGGGAGTGAGTCCAAGCCGGTTCCGCAGTGGCATCGGAATTACCACACGCCCTGTCTTGTCAATGGTAATGATCATGCCATGACCGTACCGCGAGCCGGTTGTTGTCAGTGGGTTCTCGTACCGTGGTGTCATGCGCGTGCTGAGTGACATCGTCCCCACGACCGGCAGGTTCGAGGTCATCGCGGACTTCGAGCCGTCCGGTGACCAGCCCGAGGCGATCGCCGAGCTCGATCGCCGGATCGAGGCGGGCGAGAAGGACGTCGTGCTGCTCGGCGCCACCGGAACCGGCAAGTCGGCGACGGCGGCGTGGCTGATCGAGCGGCTGCAGCGGCCGACGCTGATCATGGCGCCGAACAAGACGCTCGCCGCCCAGCTGGCCAACGAGCTGCGGGAGATGCTGCCGAACAACGCGGTCGAGTACTTCGTCAGCTACTACGACTACTACCAGCCCGAGGCCTACGTCCCGCAGACCGACACCTATATCGAGAAGGACTCCACGGTGAACTCCGAGGTCGAGCGGCTGCGGCACTCGGCGACGATGTCGCTGCTGACTCGTCGTGACGTCGTGGTGGTGGCGACGGTGTCGTGCATCTACGGCCTGGGCACCCCGCAGGAGTACGTCGACCGCTCGGTGCGGCTGCGGATGGGACAGCAGGTCGAGCGGGAGAAGATCTTGCGCGGCCTGGTCGACGTGCAGTACACCCGCAACGACCTGTCCTTCACCCGCGGCACGTTCCGGGTGCGTGGCGACACCGTCGAGATCTTTCCGATGTACGAGGAGCTCGCGATCCGCGTCGAGATGTTCGGCGACGAGATCGAGCGGCTGTACTACCTGCATCCGCTCACCGGCGAGGTGGTGCGCGAGGTCGAGGAGGTGTTCGTCTTCCCGGCCACGCACTACGCCGCCGGCCCGGAGCGGATGGAGCGCGCGATCCGCGGCATCGAGGCCGAGCTGGCGGCGCGGCTGGCCGAGCTCGATGGCCAGGGCAAGCTGCTGGAGGCACAGCGCCTGCGGATGCGCACCGCGTACGACATCGAGATGATGCGCCAGGTCGGCTTCTGCTCCGGCATCGAGAACTACTCGCTGCACATCGACGGCCGCCAGCCCGGCAGCGCCCCGAACTGCCTGCTGGACTACTTCCCTGAGGACTTCCTGCTGGTCGTCGACGAGTCGCACGTGACGGTGCCGCAGACCGGCGGGATGTACGAGGGGGACATGTCCCGCAAGCGGATGCTCGTCGAGCACGGCTTCCGGCTGCCGTCGGCGATGGACAACCGTCCACTGAAGTTCGAGGAGTTCGTCGAGCGCATCGGGCAGACGGTGTACCTGTCCGCCACGCCGGGCAACTACGAGATGGGCCGCACGAAGGGCGAGTTCGTCGAGCAGGTGATCCGTCCCACCGGCCTGGTCGACCCGGAAGTGGTGGTCAAGCCCACCAAGGGCCAGATCGACGACCTGGTGCACGAGATCCGGGAACGCGCCGAGCGCAACGAACGGGTGCTCGTCACCACGCTGACGAAGAAGATGGCCGAGGACCTCACCGACTACCTGCTGGAACTGGGCGTCCGGGTGCGCTACCTGCACTCCGAAGTAGACACTCTGCGCCGCGTCGAGCTGCTACGCGAGCTGCGGATGGGCGAGTACGACGTGCTGGTGGGCATCAACCTGTTGCGGGAGGGGCTCGACCTGCCCGAGGTGTCGTTGGTGTCGATCCTGGACGCCGACAAAGAGGGCTTCCTGCGCTCCGGCACGTCACTGATCCAGACGATCGGACGGGCGGCACGCAACGTGTCCGGGCAGGTACACATGTACGCCGACACGATTACGCCGTCGATGGCCAAGGCGATCGAGGAGACCAACCGGCGCAGGGACAAGCAGGTCGCGTACAACCTCGAGCGGGGCGTCGACCCGCAGCCGCTGCGCAAGCGCATCGCCGACATCACAGACCTGCTCGCCCGCGAGGCAGCTGACACCGAGCAGCTGCTGTCCACGCCGGTCGGTGGCTCGGGGCGGTCGCAGTCGCGCGGCAAGTCCGCGGTGCCGGGCCGCGGCGGCCGTGGTGCAGGTGCCCAAGCGACGCGGGGCGTCTCGCCGGGTGTGGTCGGCGTGGGCGCGCATGCCGGCGGCGGCCTGGACATCGCGGAGATGCCGCGCGCGGAACTGGCCGATCTCATCCAGCAGCTCAACCAGCAGATGCTCTCGGCCGCCCGCGAGTTGCAGTTCGAGGTCGCGGCGCGGCTGCGCGACGAGGTAACCGAGCTGAAGAAGGAGCTGCGGGGCATGGACGCCGCCGGGGTGGGCAGATGACCGCGCAGCCGGCGGTGCCAGCAGTGCTGGTCGCGCGGCGCGGGACCACTGAGGCGCAGGGACCGGTCCGGTGCTCGTCGCCGATGTCGACGTGACGCCGTACCTCGTCACCGGCTGAGGCCATGTCCGTGCCGTTCGCAGATCGGTTGTATCGTCCGCGCACCGAACTTCCGGTTGACGCCGCGCAACGAACGTTCGGCAAACTGAACTGCGCCGTGATCGTCACTGACACCGATCCCAACTGCGTCGACGCCCAGTGGATGCAGGACCGCTGCGTCGCTCTCGTGATCACCGACGACTCACCAGCTGATCAGCTCGGTGCGGCGCTGAGCGAGTTCCTCGCATTCGCCGCTGAGCTGGCTGATCGCCCCACGGATGCCTCGGTAAGTCTGGCGAGCCGGGCCGTAGATCACGGCCGCGTCGCGCGGCAGCACGGGATGTGGCCACGTTCCGTCCTCGCCGCAGCCGAGTTACGAGCCGGGGTCAGGCACGGCGCCGGCGTCGAGCGAAGCGACGCCCGCGTGATCGTGCGTCCGGCCGTTGCGTCGGACGCCGATGCGATCGCCGGACTGTGGTGCGAGCAGGCGGACTACGAAGCGCGGGTAGGGACCATGCGGGTGTCACCGGCGATCAAGGCGTCCGTCGCCGCGAGCATCCCGGCGCGGATCGAGGGCGATGGCGTCATCCTCGTCGCGCAGGTGGCCGGCGAGATCGTCGCGGCCGTCGTCGCCGAGTCTGCGGCGGCCTCCAGCTGGGCGGGTGAGCGTCTCACGGTGGCACCGGTCAGCTACCTCGCGATGGCTTCGACGACCGTCCGCGCGAGGGGCAGCGGGGTGGGCTCGGCGCTGGTGGGCGGCGTGCATCGGCATCACCTCGCGACGGGCGTCAGGGTGAGCGCACTGCATTACAGCGCCTACAACCCGTTGTCGATCCCGTTCTGGTCGCAGCACGGCTACCGGCCGGTGGTGACGCAATTCGCCTGCCGGGTCGACTGAGCGGACACCGGGACTTCCTGTCCGGCGCCACCCGCGGGTCGAGGCCGTCGCTGCGGCCGGGCCGGATGTTTGGAAATGCCGGCGGCGCGGTACACAGCGGTGTGAGTGAGCGAGTCTGCCGAGCCGGCACGTCGGTACGGTAGAACATGGGTGAGCAAAACCCATCTCGCCCTTCCACGATGAGGATGTATCGATGCCGCCGCCGCATCTGGTCGTCGTGACCGCGTTGCGCAGCGAGTACCTTGCGCTGCGCGGACAGGTTCCGGGTGCCACGCTCGAACGATGCGGCATGGGCCCGGCCAAGGGCGAGAAGTGGCTGCCGCGCCTGGACGAGCTGCGGCCTGGTGCGCTCGCGGTCGCCGGCGTGGCCGGTGGCCTGGATCCGGAACTGAACACCGGCGACATCGTGGTCGCCACCGAGGTGCGCGACGCCCACGGCCGCACCGTGCTGCGCGGCGCCGCGCCGCTGGCTGCCGAGCTGCGGCGCATGGGGATGCGGGTGCACACTGGGCCGCTTGTCAGCTGCGAGCACATCGCCGGCGGGGAACACCGCGCCCGGCTACGCGCGAGTGGCGCCTTGGCCGTCGACATGGAGTCCGCCGCGATCGTGCGGGCTGCGGGGCGGCAGGTCCCGACCGCCGTCGTGCGCGTGGTGGTCGACACGGCACACACCCCGGTGGTGCATCCCGCGACGGTGCCCAACGGCATCCGGGCACTGCTCATCCTCCGCGAGATCGGTCCCGCCCTGCGGCGCTGGGCCGATCTCGCCGGACCGCGCCGCGTCGTGCTCGCCGGGCCGCGCTCCTTCTGCGCCGGAGTCGAACGCGCCATCGACGTCGTCGAGCGGGCGCTGCGGCGCTATCCGCACCCGGTGTACGTGCGCCGCCAGATCGTGCACAACGCACATGTGGTCCGCGATCTCGAATGCCGCGGCGCGGTGTTCGTCGACGAGCTGGACGAGGTGCCCGACGGCACCACCGTCGTGCTGTCCGCGCACGGCGTGGCGCCGAGCGTGCGGGCCGAGGCGGCGCGACGCGAGCTGACCGTCGTCGACGCCACCTGCCCGCTGGTCGGCAAGGTCCACGCCGAGGCCCGGCGCTTCGCGGCCCGCGGCGACACTGTGCTGTTCATCGGGCACGACGGCCACGACGAGACCGAGGGCACGCTCGGCGAGGCACCGGGGCAGATCCGTCTCGTCCAGAACACGCACGAGGCCGAGCGGGTAGCCGCCGCGGATCCCACCCGCGTCGCGATGCTCACCCAGACGACGCTGGCCGTCGACGAGGCCGAAGACGTGGCACGGGTGCTGCGGCGCCGGTTCCCGATGATCGAGTCCCCGCCGACCGACGACATCTGCTACGCGACGACCAACCGCCAGGATGCGGTGCGTGTCGTCGCTGCCGAGTGCGACGTGCTCGTCGTCCTCGGCTCCGCGAACTCGTCCAACTCGCGGCGCCTCGTCGAGGTGTCCGAGCGCTGCGGTACCCCGGCCTACCTGGCCGACGACGCGAGCGACCTGCTGCCCGAGTGGTTGCAGGACGCGCGCAGTGTCGGCCTCACCGCCGGGGCGTCCGCCCCGCCGTACCTGGTGGACGAGGTGATCGGCACCCTGCAGGCGCTGGGACCGGTCGAGATCGTCGAACGCGAGGTGGCCCGAGAGGACATCCACTTCGCCCTGCCGAAGGAGGTTGCCGACTAGATGCCCGTCCCATTGCGGCAGAGCGCACGTATCGGTTCGTATCTGCTGGCCCAGAAGCTCAAGCGCCGCAGCAAGTTCCCGCTGATCGTGGAGCTGGAGCCGCTGTTCGCGTGCAACCTCAAGTGCAACGGCTGCGGCAAGATCCAGCATCCGCACGACCTGCTGCGGCAGCGGATGCCGGTGGAGCGTGCCGTGGCAGCCATCGAGGAGTGCGGCGCGCCGATGGTCTCGATCGCCGGCGGCGAGCCGCTGATGCACCCGCAGATCGACGAGATGGTCAACGAACTGGTCCGGCGCAAGAAGTACGTGTACCTGTGCACCAACGCCGAACTGGTGCGCAAGCGCTTCGACCGCTTCGACTTCCAGCCGTCGCGGTACTTCTCCTTCGCGGTGCACGTCGACGGTTTGCGCGAGCGGCACGACGAGTCCGTTTCCAAGGAGGGCGTGTTCGACGAGGCCGTCGCCGCGATCCGATTCCTGAAGGAGAAGGGCTTCCGCGTCACCACCAACTCGACGTTCTTCAACACCGACACGCCGCAGACGATCATCGACGTGCTGGACTTCCTCAACGACGAGGTCAAGGTCGACCAGATGATGATCTCGCCGGCCTACGCCTACGAGAAGGCGCCCGACCAAGACCACTTCCTGGGCGTGACGGAGACGCGCGAGTTGTTCACGAAGGCCTTCGCGGGCGGCAACCGGCGGCGCTGGCGGTTGAACCACTCACCACTGTTCCTCGACTTCCTCGAGGGCAAGGTGGATTTCGAGTGCACCGCCTGGGGCATCCCGTCCTACTCACTGCTCGGCTGGCAGCGGCCGTGCTACCTGATGGCCGACGGCTACGCCAAGACCTACCGCGACCTCGTCGAAACGACCGACTGGTCGAAGTACGGCCGCGGCAGGGATGCGCGCTGCAACAACTGCATGGCGCACTGCGGCTACGAGCCGACAGCGGTGCTGGCAACGGTGGGATCGCTGAAGCAGAGCCTGCGGGCGATGCGCGAGCAGGGTGGTCCGGCCCTGCGTCAGTGACCGATGCGCTGCATGTGGTGGCTGACGTGGTGCGCCAGCGTTCCCGATCGTCCGATGAGCACCACGCCGGCGACCATCGCGGCCAGGCAAGCGAACTCGACGGCCAGCCCGGTGTCACTCACCGAGACGATGTCGCCGAGAACCGTCACCCCGAGGGCGATGCCCACGATCGGTTCGGCCGCGGCGGTGGGCGGCAGTGAGTAGTCCAGGCGCGCGGCGCGAAACGCGCTCTGCGACAGCAGCAGGCCCAGGACGGCCGACCCGAACACCAGGTAGGCCCACGGCGCGCTGAGCAGGCCGATGAGCCCGTGGCGCTCGACGGTCAGCAAGGCGGCACGGGTACCGACGTCCTGCAGGCCGTAGAGCACGCCGGCGGCCGTCGCGAACAGCACCGACTCGGTCACCAGCCCGCGCCCCTTGCCCACGGCGACGATGACGGCCACTACGGCGCCCACGATGGAGACCGCGAGCAGCACCGTCGCGAACGGCGGGGTGAAGTTGTGAGCCGCGCGCGGGTTGCCGATCGCGATGAACACCCCGAGTGCGGCGCTCAGCAGCAGGGCGCCACACACCTCGCGCCACCGGATCCGTTTCCGGTTCAGGCACGCTGCGATCACGAACGCGAACAGCAGGTTCGTCGACAGCAACGGTTCGATCAGTGCCACCGAGCCGAGTTCGAAGGCCCAGCCGCCCAGCGCCTGCCCGGCGATCATCGCCGCGATGCCCAGCCACCACACCCGCTTGCCCATGAGGTGCAGCAACAGCCGGAACGAGAGCAGCTCGGACAGCGCTGCGTGCGCGGCGACGCGCTGCTGGAGCACCCAGCCGAGGCCCAGTGCGAAGGCGGCCGCCACTCCGGCGAGAAAGACCATCAGGCCGTGCCCTCCGTCACCGCGGCAGCGCTGCAGGTCTCGCGACCGGACTCGGCGTTGTCGGCGGCGGCCGACGAGCGGGCGAGCACGACCACGGCGACGGCGATCACCGCGGCGCCGGCCGCGGCCACGAGCAGGATGGGCCCGGTGCGCGTCGTCTCGCCGAGCACGACGGTGCCCCACAGCAGCGAGACCAGCGGATCCATCAGGGTCAGGCCGGGCTGCACGGCGATCAGCGTGCCGAAGTGCAGCGCGGCCTGCACGAGCACGAGCGAGCCGACACCGGCGACCGCCACGCCGTAGGTCTCCCATGCGCTGAACAGTCCCGCGGCGCCGTCCGTGGACAGCTTGGAGACGGACACCTTGATCATCGACGCGGTCAGGCCGAAGCCGCTGCCCGCGGCGGCTCCGTACAGGGCCGCGCGGCTGCGGGCCGGCCCGAAATGCGCGAACAGGGCCAGGGCGACGACGCCGACGACCGTCCCCCCGCTCGCCAATGCGGCCACGGCTGGGCGGATCTGGGCCGCGTCGCCTCCACTGGGCGACAGCGCTCCGATGAACATGCCCAATCCCGCCCCCAGCGCCGCCGCGCTCATCCAGTCGCGGACCCGCAGCGGATGGTGGAAGACGGCCGAACCGATCATCAGGGTCAGCGGCAGCTCCAGCGCGAGAACCGGCTCGACCGAGGACAGCGTGCCGAGGCCGAGCGCGGCTGCCTGCAACAGGAACGAGGCGAGCATGGCCAGCCCGCCGAGCAACCAGATCGGGCGGCGCACCAGGTCCACCAGCAGCCGCAGGCCGAACGGCAGGTCGGGAGAGTCCTCCCGATTGGCTTTGCGCTGCAGGACGCTCGAGGTGGCATTACAGCCCGCCGCGACCGCTGCGAGCGCGAGACTCACAGCGGCCATCAGGCGATCGCGGTCATCGCCGCACCTCCGTCCGGTCAGTCGGTTGCGGTGGCGCGGCGTGGCTCGGTCACGGTGTCGCCGTCCTCGCTCTGCGGCCGGCTTGCCATGGCCGACCACTCGACGATACGTCGGCCGATGTGCTGCGGAGTCAGACCCACGGCCGCCCGCACGTCGGCCAGCCGGCCGTGGGCGAGGAATTCGGCCGGCACCCCGATCTCGCGCGTCGCCACGTCCACTCCCGCGGCCCGCAGCGTCTGAGCGATCCGCGCGCCGACGCCGCCGTCGACGACGCCGTCCTCGACCGTCACCACGAGCGACGCCTCGCGCGCCAGGCTGATCAGCGCGGGATCGACGGGCGTCACCCAGCGCGGGTCCACAACGCGGTAGGAGTACCCGGCCCGGTCGATCGTGGCAGCGGCCGCGAGCACGTCGCTCGCACACGCCCCCACGGCGACGACCAGCACGTCCACGACGTCCTCGCCGGTCTCGGCGAGGACGTCGACGTCGCCGCAGGTGCGACACGCCGGCAGGTCGTCGCCGAGGGGCGACTTCGGGAAGCGCACCACCGTGGGACCGTGATGCGCGACCGCTTCGCGTAGCTCGGCACGCAGCGTCGCGCCGTCGCGCGGTGCCGCGATGCGCAGGCCGGGCACCACGCCGAGAACGGCCAGATCCCACATCCCGTTGTGGCTCGGACCGTCGTCACCAGTCAGCCCGGCGCGGTCGAGCACGACGGTGACCGGGAGCCGGTGCAGGGCCACGTCCATCAGCAGTTGGTCGAAGGCGCGGTTGAGGAAGGTGGCGTACACGGCAACTACCGGGTGCAGGCCACCGAGTGCGAGACCGGCTGCGGAGGTCAGGGCGTGCTGCTCAGCAATGCCCACGTCGAAACAGCGCTTCGGGTAGCGTTCGGCGAATGCGTGCAGTCCGGTGGGGTCGCACATCGCCGCGGTGATCGCCACGATGTCCTCGCGCTCGTCGGCGATGCGAAGCAGCTCATCGGCGAACACCCCGGTCCAGCGCGGTACGGGGACGGCCAGCGGCCGGCCGGTGTTGCGATCGAAGGGCGTGGACTGGTGCATCTGGTCGCCGTCGTGCTGCTCGGCGGGCAGGTACCCGTTGCCCTTGCGGGTCACGCAGTGAACGATGACCGGCCCGTCGAAGCCCCGTGCGAGGACGAGGGCATGCTCCAATGCGGCGATGTCGTGCCCGTCGACCGGCCCGACGTACTTCAGGCCGAGGTCCTCGAACATGCCCTGCGGCGTGACGAGATCCTTCAGTCCCCGCTTCATGCCGTGCAGGACGTCATAGAGCTGCGGGCCGGCGAGCGGCGCCCGGCTGAGCGCCCCCTTCACGGTGCCGAGCACCTGCTCGTAGCCGTTTCGCAGCCGCAGCCCGGCCAGCCGGCGCGCGAGGCCGCCGATCGTGGGCGCGTAGGAGCGGCCGTTGTCGTTGATCACGATCACGACCTGGCGCTCGGCGGCGGCGATGTTGTTCAGCGCCTCCCAGCACATCCCCCCGGTGAGCGCTCCGTCACCCACGACAGCGACGACCGCGCGCGGCTCCCCCCGCAGCTCGTAGGCCTTGGCCAGCCCGTCGGCGTAGGACAGCGCGGTGGAGGCGTGCGAGTTCTCGATCCAGTCGTGCGGGCTCTCGGCGCGGTTCGGGTAGCCCGACAGGCCGCCGGTCTGACGCAGCGACGCCAGCTGCCCGGCGCGTCCGGTAAGGATCTTGTGGACGTAGGCCTGGTGGCCGACGTCGAACAGGATGGGCTCGCGGGGCGAGTCGAACACGCGGTGCAGTGCGACGGTCAGCTCGACCGCCCCGAGGTTCGGTCCGAGGTGGCCGCCGGTCTGCGCGAGCGTGTGGATCAGCAGCTCGCGGATCTCGCTGCACAGCTCGGCGAGCTCCGCAGGCGAGAGGTCCCGCAGCTCGGACGGCCGCTGCACCCGTGCGAGAATCCCACCCATGACTGGGCCCTACCCGGGCCCGCGGACGGCCTATCCGTGTTTGATCGATTCACACGCTGGGCATGTTCTCTTTTGTCGCCGCACCCGAAACCAGCGGGCCGGCGGAGGTGCAGCGGGAGACACGGTGCTCGATCGCGCGGCGGCGTCACGCGATCCGTACGCCTACCTCCGCGCACTCGCCGACGGCGCTACCGCCCAGCAGGGCGGCGAGAACTTTCCGGTTTCCCTGCGCGTGCTGCCACGCCGGCCGCGCGAGCTGCTCGGCCGCCTCTACGCCTACGCTCGCTTCGTCGACGACGTGGGCGATGAGGCGGCGGGAGACCGGATGCAGCTGCTGGATCTCGTCGAGAAGGCGGTGCGCGAGCTGCCCGACGGGTCCGGGCGGCTGCCCGTCGTCGCCGCGCTGCGTCCGCTCGTCACCGGATGCCACGTCCCGCTCGATCCGTTGTTGGACCTCGTCGAGGCCAACCGGGTGGACCAGAGCGTGACGTCCTATTCGAGCTTCGAGGACCTGCTCGGGTACTGCCGGCTCAGCGCCGCGCCGGTCGGGCGGATCGTGCTGTACATCGCCGGGGCGGCGGACGGCGCGAACCTCGGCGCCGCGGATCAGGTGTGCGCCGGCCTGCAGGTGCTCGAGCACTGCCAGGACGTGGGCGAGGACGCTCGGGCCGGCCGCGTGTATTTGCCCGCCCTCGAGCTCGCCCGAGCCGGGGTGGGCGAGGAGCAGCTGCACGCCGGCAGCACGAGCCCGGCGCTGCGAGAGGTGATCGCCGTCCAGGTCACCCGGGCGGTGGATCTGCTGCGCCCCGGCGCCGGGCTGGTGGCCCGGCTGCACGGCTGGGCGCGGGTCGCGGTAGCCGGTTACGTCGCCGGGGGACTGGCCACGGCCGACGCGCTGCACCGCTGCGGCTATGACGTGCTGAGCCGCCCGGTGCGCCCGTCGCGGGCGCGCACCGTGTGGCACGCGGCCCGGCTGGTCGCGGGACGCCCGCTGGCGGGCCGGCCGGTATGAGCACGCCGGAGGTCGCGGATGCCTACCGGCAATGCGAGCGGATCACCCGCGCGCAGGCCCGCAACTTCGCGTGGGGCATCCGGCTCCTGCCGCCGCGCAAGCGCCGGGCACTCTCGGCGGTCTACGCCTTGGCGCGCCGCATCGACGACATCGGCGACGGCACCTTGCCGGCCGAGGAGAAGCTGCGTCAGCTCGCCGCCGTCCGCGCCTCGCTCACCGACCCGGCTGCCCATCCGTCCGACGCGGTGCTCGTCGCCCTCACCGACGCGGCGCGTGGGCTGCCCATCCCGCTGGCCGCGTTCGGCGAGCTGGTCGACGGCTGCGAGATGGACGTCTGCGGTCGCGGCTACGACGAGCTCGGCGAGCTGGTCGGGTACTGCCGGTGCGTGGCCGGCTCGGTGGGGCGGCTGTCGCTGGGCGTGTTCGACCCGCCGGTGACCGGCGCCGCCCGCGCCGAGGCTGCGCAGCTGGCCGACGCCCTCGGCGTCGCGTTGCAGCTGACCAACATCCTGCGCGACATCCGCGAGGATCTGCGCAACGGGCGGGTGTACCTGCCGGCCCGTGACCGCAAGCTGTTCGACTGCGAGCTGCGCGAGCTGCCCGACGGCACCCTCGACCCGCAGGACGGCGCGCTGGCCGAGCTGATCCGCTTCGAGGCGGCGCGGGCCTGGGGCTGGTACGACCGGGGGCTGCGTCTGCTCCCGCTGCTAGACCGGCGCAGCGCGGCCTGCTGCGCGGCGATGGCCGGCATCTACCGGCAGCTGTTGAGCATGATCGCCACCGACCCGGGAGTCGTGATGCGCGGACGGCTGTCGCTGCCTGCCCGGCAGAAGGCCCGGGTCGCGGGACGCGCACTGGCGGGTATGAGCCGTGGCTGAGACCGTCGTGGTGGGCGGCGGCCTCGCCGGGATCACAGCCGCGCTCCGTCTGGCCGACGCCGGGCAGTCCGTCGTGCTGCTGGAGGGACGGCCGCGGCTGGGCGGGGCGGCGTTCTCCTTCCGGCGCGGCGCGCTGACGATCGACAACGGCCAGCACGTGTTCCTGCGCTGCTGCGAGCACTACCGCGCGCTGCTGGCGCGCCTGGGTGCGACCGGCTCGGTGGCGCTGCAACCCCGCCTCGACATCCCGGTGCTGCACCCGGACGGGCGGCTGGCCCGGCTCGGGCGCACCCCGCGGACGCCGGCGCCGGCCCACCTGGCCCTGTCGCTGGGCCGCTACGGCCTGCTCTCGCCCACCGATCGCGCCCGTGCGGTGCGCGGCGCGCTCGCACTGCGGCGCCTCGACCCGGCCGACGCGGCGCTCGACCGCCGTAGCCTCGGCGAGTTCCTGCGCGCCCACGGCCAGAACGACGCGACCATCGAGGCGTTGTGGTCCATCGTCGGCACCGCGACGCTGAACCTGCGGCCGGACGACGCGTCCCTGGCGCTGGCCGCCAAGGTGTTCCGCACCGGCCTGCTCGACCGAGCCGGCGCCGCGGACGTGGGCGTTGCGGCCGTCCCCCTCGGGGAGCTGCATTCGGTGCGCGCGCGCAGCGAACTGGAGCGCGCCGGCGTCGAGGTGCTGGCGTCCAGCCGGGTCGAGGCGGTCGAACCCGGCGGGAGCGGCGTCGTGGTCCGCGCGCGAAGCGAGAACGGGGGCACCGCGCGGGCCTGGCATGCCGGTGCGGTCGTGCTGGCCGTGCCGCCCCGCGACGCCTTCGCGGTGCTGCCGTCGCTCACCGGCACGCCCGCGCGCGCCGCGGCGGGGCTGGGTGCGACCGCGATCGTCAACGTCCACGTGATCTACGACCGGCGGGTCACCGACCTGCCGTTCGCCGCCGCGGTGGCATCCCCGGTGCAGTGGTTCTTCGACCGCACGGTGCCCGCCGGGCTGGCCGGGCAGCACCCGGGACAGCAATACCTCGCCGTCACCGTGTCGGCGGCCGACGACATCGTCGCCACCCCCACCCGGGTGCTGCAGGAGCAGTTCGTCGCCGCGTTGGCCGCGTTGCTGCCGACGGCCGCCTCGGCCCGGGTGCTCGATGTTTTCGTCACCCGCGAGCGCCGCGCCACGTTCCGGCAGGCGCCGGGAAGCGCGGCGCTGCGCCCGTCCTGCGAGTCCGGTGTGCCGCGCGTGTGGCTGGCCGGGTCGTGGACCGCGACCGGCTGGCCGGACACCATGGAAGGCGCCGTGCGCAGCGGCGACACCGCCGCGCAGGCCGTCCTCGCATCGAGTTCCACCCGGGTCGGACAGGAGGCAGCTGCATGAGAGACGAACCCCCGCAGGCGATCGCGCGCGCCGCGCGCCTGGTGCAACCGGCCCTGCACGCCGCCGTCGAAGCCATCGAGGACGAGCGGATGCGCCTGGTCGCGTCCTACCAGCTGGGCTGGTGCGATGCGGACGGCAAACGCGTCTCGGCCAGCGGCGGCAAGGGCATGCGGGCCACGCTCGCCGTGGTGTCGGCCGAGGCCGGCGGGGGCGAAGCGTCCGGCGGCGTCTCGCCGGCCGTCGCCGTCGAACTGGTGCACAACTTCTCGCTGCTGCACGACGACGTCATGGACCGCGACGAAGAGCGCCGGCACCGTCCCACCGGGTGGGTCGCGTTCGGTACGGCGGCAGCCATCCTCGGTGGCACCGCCATGCTGACCGCCGCGAACGAGGCGCTGCTGCGCGCACCCGACGGCGGAACGAACACGCTGCCGTGCCTGCTCGGCGCGACGCAGCGACTGATCAGCGGTCAGTCCGACGACCTGGTGCTGGAGAACGCCGAGGACGTGGACCTCGATGCGGTGCTGCGGATGGAGGCCGGCAAGACCGCCGCGCTGCTGGCCTGCGCCGCGTCCATCGGCGCCCGGGCGGTGGGAGCTGCACCGGCAGTCGTCGAGGCGCTGGACGGGTACGGCCACGACCTCGGCATGGCCTTCCAGCTCGTCGACGACGTCCTGGGCATCGTCGGCGACCCGGCCGTCACCGGGAAGTCGGCCTCCAGCGACGTGCGGGCCGGCAAGCGCTCGGCGCCGATCGTCGCGGCGATCGGCGCCGGAACCGACGCGTCCGCACGGCTGGCGGACCTGCTGGCCACCGGTCCGGTGCGCGAGGACGAGGACGTGGCGCTGGCCGCCAAGCTCATCGAGGACGCCGGCGGCATCGAGTGGGCCTCGCAGCAAGCCGACGCCTACCTCGACGGCGCGCTCGCACGGCTGGACAGCGTCGAACTGCCCGAGGCGGCGGCCCGCGATCTCGCCGCATTGGGCCGTTACGTCGTCAACCGCGACCGATAGAAGGGAACAGGCGTGACCGCACTGCAGGACGCCCGCTCAGCCGGAGCGACCGTCGCCGTCGACGACGCACTCGCCCGCGCGCGCAGTTACCTGCTCGGCCGCCAGGACCCGGCGGGATGGTGGAAGGGCGAGCTGCGCACGAACGTGACGATGGACGCCGAGGACCTGCTGATGCGGGCGTTCCTCGGCATCCTGGAACCGGAGCAGACCGAGCGGGCTGCCCGCTGGATCCGCTCGCAGCAGCGCGCCGACGGCACCTGGGCGAACTTCGCCGGCGGCCCCGGCGACCTGTCGACGACGATCGAGGCCTACGCTGCGCTGCGCCTGGCCGGCGACGACGCCGACGCGCCGCACCTGAGCGCAGCGCGCGAGTTCGTGCTCGCGCAGGGCGGCATCGAGGCGAGCCGGGTCTTCACGCGGATCTGGCTGGCGCTGTTCGGCGAATGGTCCTGGGACGAGCTACCCGAGATGCCCGCCGAGCTGGTGCTGCTGCCGTCCTGGGTGCCTTTGAACGTCTACGACTGGGCGTGCTGGGCGCGGCAGACGGTCGTGCCGATCACGGTGGTGGCCTCGCTGCGGCCGTGCCGGCCGCTGCCCTTCGGCCTGCACGAGCTGCGCACCGGGCGGCGTCCCGACCGAGGCCGGCGCGGCGTGATCGCGACGGCGTTCGCCCTGCTGGACAAGGTGCTCAAGGCCTACCAGCGCTCGCCGGTCAAGCCCGGCCGTCGCCTCGCCCTTCGCCGGGCCGGCGAGTGGATCATCGCCCGGCAGGAGGCCGACGGTGGCTGGGGCGGCATCCAGCCGCCGTGGGTGTACTCGGTGCTCGCCCTGCACCTGCTGGGCTACGCCGACGACCATCCAGTGCTCAGCGCCGCCCTGCGCGGGCTGGACGGATTCCTCGTCCACGAGGACACGCCGGCGGGCCCGGTCCGCCGCCTGGAGGCCTGCCAGTCGCCGGTCTGGGACACCTGCCTTGCCGTCGTCGCGCTGCTCGACGCGGGTGTCGCGGCCGACGACTCCGATGTAGTGCGGGCGGTGCGGTGGCTGCTCGCCGAGGAGATCCGCGTGCCCGGCGACTGGAGGGTCAAGCGCCCCGCGCTGGAACCGGGCGGCTGGGCGTTCGAGTTTGCCAATGACCAGTACCCGGACGTCGACGACACGGCAGAGGTCGTCCTCGCGCTGCGGCGGATCCCGGAGCACGTGACGCCCGGTGTTTCGGCGGCTCTCGAGCGCGGGCTGCGCTGGACGCTGGGGATGCAGTCGCGCGGCGGCGGGTGGGGCGCCTTCGACGCCGACAACACCCGCCGGCTGGTCGAGAAACTGCCGTTCTGCGACTTCGGCGCGGTGATCGACCCGCCGTCGGCGGACGTCACGGCGCACGTGGTCGAGATGCTCGCCCACCAGGGCCTGACCGGCACCGAGCAGTGCGCCCGCGGGGTGCGCTGGCTGCTGGACGCGCAGGAGCCGGACGGCTCTTGGTTCGGCCGGTGGGGGTGCAACTACGTGTACGGCACCGGCGCCGCCGTCCCGGCGCTGGTCGCGGCGGGCTGGTCCGGACGCTCGGATCCGCTGCGGCGCGCGGTGCGCTGGCTGGAGGAGCACCAGAACGCCGACGGCGGGTGGGGCGAGGACATGCGCTCCTACACCGAGCCCGCCTGGCGTGGTCGCGGCGCCTCGACCCCGTCGCAGACCGCGTGGGCGCTGCTGGCGCTGCTCGCCGTCGATCCCGGCACCGCGGCCGTCGAGCGGGGGGTGCGCTGGCTGCTTGACGCGCAGCAGCCCGACGGCGGGTGGGACGAGGAGCTCTACACCGGCACCGGCTTCCCCGGCGACTTCTACATCAACTA
The DNA here is from genome assembly GCA_051000395.1 of Jatrophihabitantaceae bacterium. Taxonomy (GTDB): domain Bacteria; phylum Actinomycetota; class Actinomycetes; order Mycobacteriales; family Jatrophihabitantaceae; genus JBPCOI01. Next base: position 109,677 of record JBPCOI010000003.1, on the reverse strand, counting down.
CGAGATGTACCGGCACGTGTTCCCGCTCAGCGCGCTCGGGCGATATCGCGCAGCAGTGCCGCCCGGATGAGCGCGCCGCGGGTGCTCGTCGTCGGGGCGGGTATGGGCGCCGGGCACACCGAGGTGGCCCGGGAACTCGCCCGCCGTCTCGATCTCGCCGGCGCGCAGCCGCGTGTGGTCGACCTGCTCGAACTGGCCGGCGCCGCCGGGGCACGCCTGCAGCGCACCTACCGGCTGCTGCTCGCGCACGCCGCCTGGCTCTACGACGCGTCGATGCGGTTCTGGGCACGCTGCCCACGCGCCATGCAGGCACTCACCGCCGCGGGCGCCAAACCGTTCGACGAGGCTCTTCGGCGGGAGATCGGGCGCTTCGAGCCCGACGTCGTCATCTCCACGTACAACCTCGCCAGCCAGAGCCTGGGGCGCCTGGCGCGGCGTGGGCAGGTGCGTGCCCCCATCGTCACCTTCGTCATCGACCCCGGCGCGCACCCGTACTGGGTCAGCGAGTTCGTCGAGCTGCACCTGGCCGCGATGCCGGCCACCGCGGCCCAACTGGCCCGCTTCGGAGCGCGCCGGGTCGGGGTCAGCCCGCCGGTGCTGCGCCCGGAGTTCGCCAGCCCGGTGGCGCGCCCGGTCGCACGGGCACGCCTGGCACTCGCGGACGCAGCGGGGGTCGTACTCCTCAACGCCGGGTCGTGGGCAGCAGGCAACCTCGACAGCACCCTCGACGTGGTGGAGCGCATCGACGGCGTGCTGCCCGTCGTGCTCTGCGGCCGCAACGAGGCCGTCCGAGCCCGGCTCGCGACCCGGATCGGCACGCGCGCGGTGGGGTGGACCGCAGACGTCGCGACCTACCTGGCGGCCGCGGACGCCGTCGTCGACAATGCCGGCGGCCAGACCTGCTGGGAGGCGTTGAGCTGCGGCGTGCCGGTGCTCGTCTACCACCCGCTGCCAGGTCACGGCCGCCTCAACGCCGAGGCGCTCGACCGTGCCGGGCTGGCACGCTGGGTGCACTCGCCCGCACAGCTGCAGGCCGCGCTGGCGCAGCTGGGCCCGGGCAGGCAGCCGGCCCCGGCGCACTTCGCCGGCAGCGATGCGGTCGAGCACGTGCTCGCACTCGCGGCAGGGGCATGACGGTGCTGGGGTACGGCGCCGCGACCACGGCGGCCGCGCACCTCGTGCCGAGCGTGGCCGCGATAGGCACGCTGCGGCGGGCAGTGCTGCCGGGCCTGGCCGGCCGCGGCCGCGACCGTCATATCGCACTGACGTTCGATGATGGGCCGGCGCCGGAGTCCACGCCTCGGTTCCTGGACGAGTTGGCGCGCCTGGACGTCCGCGCCACGTTCTTCGTGCTGGGGGCGCACCTCGCGGCGCACCCGCGACTCGGCAGGCAGCTCGTGGCCGGCGGCCATGAGGTCGCCGTCCACGGCTGGTCGCATCGGGTCCACCTGCTCCGGACGCCGTGGACGATCCGCGCCGACCTGGACCGGGCCGTCGACTGCATCGCATCTGTGACCGGCGCGGCGCCGCGGCATTGGCGCCCGCCGCACGGTATCCCGACTGGCACGTCGCTGTGGGCGGCCAGACACCTCGGGTTGCGCGCGGTGCTGTGGACTGCGGACGGGCGCGACTGGCAGGCCGAGGCCACCGCGGCGAGCGTGCAGGCGCGCGTCGAGTCGTTGCTGCGCGGCGGCGGGACGGTACTGCTGCACGACGCCGACACCATGTCCGCCCCGGGCTCGTGGCGCTCGGCCCTGGGCGCCCTGGCGCCGCTGGTCGCTCGTTGGCGCGCCCGGGGCTGGCAGGTCGGGCCGCTCGCCGAGCACTGGGGCGCCCATGCGGCTGGCTGACGCGAGCGCCCTGGTCACCGGGTCGAGCCGCGGAATCGGCGCGGCGGTGGCGCGCGCGCTCGCGGCGCGTGGCGCGCGAGTGGTGCTGCACGGCCGCGACGGCGACCGGCTGCGCGCCCTGGCGGCCGAGCTGGACGCTGTGGCCCATACCGTCGACCTGCTCGACCCGTCGGGTCCGGCCACGCTCGCGGCGCACGCCGGGCCGGTCGACATCCTGGTGCACAGTGCCGGCGTCGGGTGGCGCGGATCGCTGAGGCAGATGAGCGGCAAGGACGTGGACCGGCTGCTCACGGTCAACCTGCGCGCCCCGCTGGAGCTGACCCGCGCGTTGCTGCCCGCGATGGTCGAAGCCGGTCGCGGGCACGTCGCGTTCGTCACCTCGATTGCCGGGCTCAGCGGCGTGGCCCACGAGGCGGTGTATTCGGCTGCCAAGGGCGGCCTCGCGATCTTCGCCGACGCGCTCGCCGCCGAACTGGCGGGCACCGGAGTGACGGTCTCCTCGATCGCGCCGGGTGCAGTCGACACCGATTTCTGGACGACGCGCGGCGCGGCCTACGGGCGGCGCTGCCCGCGGCTGATCTCGGCGCAGCGGGTCGGCGAGCTGCTCGTTCGCGACATCGAACGCGGAGACGGCGCGCGCGTCGTCCCGCGGTGGCTGGCGATCGCGCCCGCGGTCCGCGCGGTAGCACCCGGGCTGTACCGGCGCCGCGCGCCCCGGCTCGGATAGTCCCGTCCGCGTCAGGCCCGCCGTCCGCCTGCCGCGTCCGGCCCGCCTCCGATCCGCCGATCTTCATGGTCGCGTGCACCCAGCACCGCACTGGACCATGAAGATCGCCGGGCACGGCGTCCGATCCGCCTCCGGCCCGCCGATCTTCATGGCCGCGTGCACCCAGGACCGCACCGGACCATGAAGATCGCTGAGCACCGAAGATCGGCGGGCACCGAAGATCGCCGGGCACCGGCGGTCGCTCCATGAGCTTCAGCAGGATTCGCGGCGCCGGCGTCGGTTTAGGCCGGCCGGCAGCGTCGCGACGGCCGCAACGACGAAGGAGATCACCGACGCGCTCATCCAGCCCTGCGGCGTGAAGTGCAGCCAGCTCTGCAGGCCGGTCCAGGAGTGCACCCACCAGTCGATGAACCCTGGCTTGCTCGGATCGACCTGGCCCGGGTTGATCAGTTGGTAGGCGCAGAACCCCAGCGCCCACGGCAGCACCATCATCCAGCGCGTCGGCGCGCCGGCAGAGACGTCCCAGCCGCGCGCGCGTCCGAACAGGAAGAAGTCGACGATGAACACCGCCGACATCGGGATGAACACCGACCCGATCAGGTAGAGGAAGTTCTGGTAGTCGTCGATGTGCAGCGCGAGCGCGCCGAGGGTGGTGATCGTGCCGACCACGACCGCGAGCACCCGGCGGTCCCACAGCGGGCGCAGGTTCTGTACCGACACCACCGTGGAGTAGACGTTGGTGAACGACTCGTCCAGCTCGCGCAGCACGAAGATCGCGAACGGCAGCCAGCCGAACGGCACCGCGATGAACGCGGTGAACAGCGCGGAGTCGGCGGAGCCGTGCACGACGGTGGAGTAGGCGAGCAGGCCGAGGACGTAGCATGCGATCTGGGTGATCGAGTAGCCGGCCATCGTGCCCGAGAACGCGCCGCGGTCGGTGCGCGCGTGGCGCGTGTAGTCCGCGGCAAGCGGCACCCACGAGATCGACACCGCAATCACCGCGTCGACCGCCACCCAGAATCCCGTCCACCCGCCGTGGGTGAAGCCCGGCAGCGGCTCACGGGCGAACTGGACGAGGAAGTAGAGCATCGACAGCGACACGGCGACCACCGCGTAACGCCGCAGCAGGCGTACGACGCCCAACGGCCGCAGCGCCATCAGCGTCGTCAGCACCCCGCCGACCAGCACGTAAACCCAGCGGGTGTCCCACGGCAGCAGTTGCTGCGCCGCACTGGCGATCACGACCAGTTCGAAGACTCCCCAGCCGAGGCATTGCAGGATGTTCAGCGCCGTCGGCAGCCACGACAACCGCGAACCGAACAGCCCGCGCAGCAGCACCATCGCCGGCTGCCCGGACCGCGCACCGGCCAGCGCGCAGTAGCCCACCGGTAGCAGTCCGATGATGCTGCCGACCAGCACGGCCACCGTGGCGGCGAACAGCGACATCCTGGTGCCGGTGGGCGCGAGGACGAACAGCGCGGCGACCGGTCCGAGCAGGCTCACGCCGAGATTTCCCCACAGCGCGACGATGTCCCAGAAGCCGAGGGTGCGCGGTGACGGGTCGGCCAGCGTCGGACCGACCTCGTTGTCGGGGACGCGCGTGCGCCGGGCGGTGTCGCGTTCGGCGGTGGCGCTCATCGAGGATTTCCCTTGTGCGTTCGGCAGGTCTGGCTCATCGGTTCTCCCTGCGCCGGCATTACCCGGCGGGTCCGGCGGTCGGCGGGCCCGGATTCGGTGCCGCCCTCTCAGCCCTCGCGAGCTCCCGCGCGTCGGTTGTGGTGTGCGTCCTCGCTCGCTGTTACAGCACCGCCATCCCCTCCGTCGGAGAGGACGCCCGGGCGTGGTGGCGGCGCGGGATGCGCCCGGCCAGGCGGGCCAGGCGCCCGGCGACGACGGCGGCGGCCATTGCGGCGGCCATCAGCGCCGGATTCTGCGCCCTGGTGACGGCCGAGGCGAGCAGCACGCCGTCGCAGCCGAGCTCCATCGCGAGCGCGGCGTCGGACGCGGTGCCGATGCCGGCGTCGAGGATCACCGGGACGGCGGCCTCGCTGACGATCAGCTCGATGTTGTGCGGGTTGCCGATTCCCAGTCCCGTCCCGATGGGTGAACCGAGCGGCATGACCGCGGCGCAGCCCGCCTGCTGCAGGCGGCGCGAGAGGGTCGGGCCGTCGTTGGTATAGGGCAGCACGGTGAAACCGAGGGCGACGAGTGCCTGCGCGGCGTCGAGCAGCTCGACAGGGTCGGGCAGCAGGGTGCGCTCGTCGGCGATCACCTCGAGCTTCACCCAGTCCGTCTGCAGTGCCTCGCGCGCCAGTTCGGCCGTGCGTACCGCCTCGCGCGCGGTGCGGCACCCCGCGGTGTTCGGCAGCACCCGGGTGCCGCGGCGGTCGAGCACGTCCAGGATCGAACCGCGCGCGGCGGGATCGGCGCGCCGCATTGCTACCGTGCACATCGCTGCACCGGAGGCGGCCAGGCACGCCTCGACCGTCTGCGAACTCGGCGCGCCGCCGGTGCCGAGCACCAGCCGCGACGGCAGCGAAACGCCGGCGATGACGAACGGGTCCGGGCTCGCGACCTCGGGCGGAGTCACCACGATCAGCCGCCCTGCACCGCGGTGAGCACCTCGACGGACTGCCCGGGACGCAACTCGTAGGTCGCCCACTCGCCACGGGGCACGACGGCGCCGTCGACCGCCGCGGCGCTGCCGAGGGTCGTGCCGCTGACCGCGTCGAGCAGAACGAGCAGCGTCGTCGCGGCGGTCTCGTACGCGCGCCCGTTCACCTCGATCCTCACGCGGGCACCGCCGCGGCGAACCTGGCCGGTGTGAACGGCGCGAGGACGTCGGGCAGCGCGCCGGTGGCGATCAGCTCCGCGACGCCGTCGGCGGTGACCGGCGCGAGCAGGATTCCGTTGCGGTAGTGACCGCTCGCATGCAGCAGCCCGTCGAGTCCGGACGGGCCGACCAGCGGCGCGTTGTCGGGGGACGCGGGTCGTAGCCCGGTGCACACCTCTTCGAGGACGGCCTCACTGAGCTCGGGAAAGATCGACTGCGCGTCGCGCAGCAGTTCGTAGACCGCGCCCGCGCGCGGCGCCTGGTCGAAGCCGGCCTCCTCCGAGGAGGCGCCGACCGCGAGCCGTCCGTCCGCGCGGGGGACGAGGTAGATCGGCGATCCCTTCACCGTGCCGCGCACGACGCGCTTCAGCCGGTCGTCGCCGGCCAGTCGCAGCCGCAGGGTCTGTCCCTTCACCGGGCGCACCGACGGCACGGCCGCGAGCGGCAAACCCGCGACGCCCGCCGACCACGCGCCCGCCGCGAGCACGACGGTCCCGGAGCCCAGGCGGGTGCCGTCGTCGAGGCGCACCCCCACCGCGCGGTCGCCGGACAGCTCGAGGGCCGCTGTCGCGCGCACCGTCTGCACGCCGCACGCCTCGGCCGCGGCCAGCAATGCCGCGTGCAGCAGGCGCGGCTCGATCTGGTGGTCGTCCTCGGCCAGCAGGCCGCCGGGTAGGCCGGCGGCGAGCGCAGGTTCCAACTCGCGCAGTTCGCGTCCGGTGAGCAGCCGCGACGCCAGCCCCAGTTCGCGGCCGAACTCGTGCAGGTCGCGCAGCGCGGCCAGGTCCGCGCCGTCCCACGCCACGGACACCGTGCCGCATTCCTGGTAGCCGGTCTTCAGCCCGGTGACGCTGCTCAACTCGGCGGCGAAATCCGGATACCGGCGCAGCGATTCGAGGTTCAGCCGCAGCAACGGCGCCTCCGTGTAGTGCAGCTCGGTGACCGGGGCGAGCATTCCGGCAGCCGTGTGCCACGCGCCGCGATGCGGCTCGGGGTCGACGACGGTGACGGCCATGCCGCGCTGCGCGCAGCGCCAGGCCACCGCGGCCCCGATCGCCCCGGCACCGATCACGATCACGTCGCTGCTGCTGGTCATTGCTCCCTCGCGCCGGCATTACCCGGATCAGGTTCGACGGTCGGCGGGTTGCGCCCTCTCAGCCGTCCGCCGGAGACGCCCGCCGCGTGGCGGCGCATCCCGGTTTCAGGCTCCCGTGCGCCGTCCACATTACGCTCGCCGGATGACCGCGCCGCGCGAGGCTCTGGCCGCTGCCCGCCTGTACCTGTGCACCGATTCGCGGTCCCGCACCGGGGATCTCGAGCAGTTCCTGGACACGGTCCTCGCCGCCGGCGTCGACGTCGTCCAGCTGCGTGAGAAGGGCCTGGAGGCACGGCAGGAGATCCGGCTGTTGGAGACGTTCGCGGCGGCCACCGAGCGGCACGGCGCGCTGTTCGCGGTCAATGACCGCGCGGACGTGGCGCGCGCGGTGCGGGCACCGGTGCTGCATCTGGGGCAGGACGACCTGCCCGTGGCGCTTGCCCGGGAGATCGTCGGCGACGGCGTGCTGCTCGGCCGCTCCACCCATACGCCGGCACAGGCCGACGCCGCCCGCATCGAGACCGACGTCGCCTACTACTGCACCGGGCCGGCGTGGCCGACGCCCACCAAGCCGGGACGCGCCGCGGCGGGACTCGAGCTCGTCCGCCACGCCGCCGCCCGCCAGGACGCCCGGCCGTGGTTCGCGATCGGCGGGATCGAATCGCCGCAGCGCCTCGACGAGGTCCTCGCAGCGGGTGCGCGCCGGGTGGTCGTGGTCCGGGCGCTCACCGAGGCCGACGATCCGGGCGCCGCGGCACGTGCGTTCGCCGACCGGCTCGCCGCCGCCGCGGTGTCGGGTTAGCCACGAGCCGCGTGCTTCGAGACGCGTTCAACGCTCGGGCCAGTCGCGCACGCGCCAGAAGTGCCCGACCGGGCCGAGCCCGCTCCCGAGGGGGAACGAGCCCCGGATGGCACCGGTGACGAACCGTTTCCCCTCCTCGACCGCGGCACCGACGTCGAGGCCGCGCGCCAGGCCGGCGGTGATCGAGGCAGCCAGGGTGTCGCCAGAGCCGTGGGTGTGCCGGGTCGCTGCGCGCGGGGCGGCGAACTCGACGAAGTCCGTCCCGTCGAAGAGCAGGTCGACGGCGTCCCCGGCCGGCAGGTGACCGCCCTTGACGAGCACGTAGCGCGGGCCCAGCGCGTGCACGGCCCGAGCGGCTGCCTGCAGGTCGGCGCGGGTGCGGACCTCGATGCCGCTCAGCAGCCGCACCTCGCCGAGGTTCGGCGTGAGCAGCGTGGCGAGCGGGACGATCAGCTCGCGCAACGCCTCGACGGCATCGGGGCGCAGCAGCGGGTCACCGTGCTGGGACGCGGCGACCGGGTCGACGACGAGCGGCGCAATCCGTAGCCGCCGCACCACCGACGCGACCGCTTCCATGATCGCGGCCGAGGCCAGCATGCCGGTCTTGGCGGCACCGACCCCGATGTCGGCGGCGACGGACTCGATCTGCTCGGCCACCGCGTGCGGCGGCAGCTCGTAGAATCCGCTGACGCCGAGGGAGTTCTGCACCGTCACCGCGGTGATCGCCGACATCCCGTGGACCCGGCAGGCAAGAAAGGTCTTCAGGTCTGCCTGCACTCCGGCGCCGCCGCCGGAGTCCGAACCTGCGATGGTGAGCGCGGTCGGCGGCTGCTGGATCACCGCGACAGTATTGCGAACGAAGGGGGACCGTGAGCGAGCAGTGGACGTCGCGGTTGTGGGCCGGGGCGGACAGCACCTACCGCGCGATCCTCGCGCACCCGTTTTTGCGCGGCCTGCGGACCGGCACCCTCGACGAGACGTGCTTCGGGTACTACCTGGCCCAGGACGCGCTCTACCTGCGCGAGTACGCCCGCACGCTGGCGATCGTCGGTGCCAAGGCGCCGGCTCACGCCGACGTCGGGCTGCTCGCTCAGCACGCGGCCGACACGGTCGCGGTCGAGCTCGCCCTGCACGAGACCCTGTTGCCGCAGGTCGGTCTCGATCCCGCGGCGCTGTCGGACATCCCGGCCTCGCCGACCACGACGGCCTACACCAGCTACCTGCTCGCCACCGCGTACGGCGCGACGTTCGCGCAAGGCCTGGCTGCCGTCCTGCCATGCTACTGGATCTATCAGCGCGTCGGCGCCGAGCTGCTCGAGCAGGGCTCACCCGACCCCCGCTACCAGCGCTGGATCGACACGTACGCCGGCGACGCGTTCGCCGTCGCCGTCGCCGAGGTGCTGGCGCTGGCCGACCGCATCGGTCCCGAGCTGTCAGCATCCGAACGCGAGGGTGCGCAACGGCACTTCGCGACGACCGCACGCTACGAGTGGATGTTCTGGGACGCGGCGTGGCGGCGCGAGAGCTGGCCGCTCTGACCGCTCCGTATCAGCAATCATGATGCGGTGCCCGCCCGCTTCGACCACCTGACGATCAGTGCCACCGACTTCGCGGCGAGCCTCGCCTTCTACGACGCCGCGCTCGGCGCGATCGGGCTGCGCAGGATCGTCGAGTTCGGCGACGAGGAGGACGGCGGCGCTGCGCTCGAAGCCGCGGGATGGGGCGCCGACGGGCACGCAGTGCTCTGGCTGGTCGCCGGGAGCGAGCCCACCCACGGCGCGCATCTCTGCCTGCGGGCGTCCTCTCGCGGCGAGGTCGAGGCGTTCCACCGGGCTGCGGTGCAGCACGGGGGACGCAGCCACGACGCACCACGGCGGTGGGCGCTCTACCGTCGCGGCGCGTTCCACGCGATGGTCCACGATCCCGACGCGAACCTGATCGAGGCGGTGTCGCCGGAGTAGCTCAGCCATCGGTGACGTGCCGGACGTGCTCGACTAGCTCGACGTGCTCGACGTGTGGCGGCGCTGCGAAGAACGGGCCGATCGCCGCGCGCCAGGTGCCGAAGCGTTCGGTGGCGCGAAAGTTCTGCTCATGGGCGGCCACGGAGTCCCATTCGACCAGCAGCACGAAGCGGGACGGTGTCTCGATGCTTCGGGTCAGCTGGACCGAGCGGCAACCCGGCGTGCCGGCGAGGACGTCGCGCGCGCCGCGGTAGGCGGCGACGAAATCGTCTTCGGCGCCGGTGGCGATCTGGAGGTCGGCGATCTCGAGAACCATGCGCCGAGCCTGGCAGATCGACTGCCCGCTGCGGCAGGTACCCGCGACTGCTGGATCCCATCTGTCACATCTGTCACACTGACCACATGCGCTTGGGACGCGTGCTGTCCTCGGCCGCCGCCGCGGCGGCCGTCCTCGGCTGCGCGCTGGTCGCCGTCGCGATGAGCCGCGTACCGAACGCGCCTGCCCCGACGCCGCTCGTCGCACCGATCGCCCGAATTGCCCAGTCGGCGCCTGCTGTAACGCCTGCTGCGACGACCGCGGCGAGCGCCGCGCCGGCGTCCACAGCTGTCGCACGGGCGTGTCGATCCCATCCGGCGAGCCAGCCGCTACCGGCGCCCACCGCGAGCCGGTCCGCACTGCCCGCGACCTCCGCGAGCCGGTCCGCACTGCCCACGCTTGCCGCCCGTCCATGTCCCTCCGCACCAGGACGAGCGGCCACCGCGCCCACCGCGGCCACCGCGGCCACCGCCCGCGCTCCGGTGACCTCGCCTGCGTCCGCCGCTCGTCCGCCCGGCAGTGACCCCACCAACGACCCCGCCAACGACCCCGCCAGCCGGCCCGCCGGGCGTCCGACACCCCAGTCGGCACCCGTCCCCGGCGGCCGCGCGCTGCCGCTGCCGTTCGCCACGGGTTCGGCCACCAGGGTGATCACGGTGGTCGCCGGCTGGTCGGGCAGCACCACGGCCATGCTGCAGGCGTGGGACCGGGCCGCGGGTGGCGGGTGGTTCGCGGTCGGTCCTGCCGTCACCGCACACGTCGGCGCCGACGGCCTGAGCACGGCGCCCAGCGAATCGCGCTCGGCCACGCCGATCGGCAGCTTCGGCCTGACCCAGGCCTTCGGTTACTACCCAGACCCGGGCACCGGATTGCCGTACTTCCAGACCACCGACTCGGACTGGTGGATCAGTCAGCCGGGCGCGCTGTACAACACCCACCAGCGCTGCTCGGGATCGTGCCCGTTCACGCAGGGCAGTCCGAACGAGCACCTGCGCGCCGAGACGCCGTTCTACGACTATGCCGTGGTGATCGACTACAACCGGGCGCCGGTGGTCCAGGGGGCGGGCAGTGCGTTCTTCCTGCACGTCACGGACGGTTCACCGACGGCCGGATGCGTCGCGATCCCGCAGTCAGACCTGGTGCCGATCATGCGCTGGCTCAGTCCGGCCACCCACCCGCGGATCCTGATCGGCATCGCGTGACACCCTGAACGAGTGCGAATCCGGTTCCGCCTCACCGGCCTGCTCGCAGCAGTGCTGGCGTCGACAACTGCGTGCACGGCAGCGGTGCCAGCGCGCCACGTCACGACCCAGGTGGTCCGGACTCCGAGCACGGCGCCGGCGTTGCGGCCACCGCCGGCCACCGCCCGCCGTACCACGTCGACCCCACGATCCACGCCGACCCCACCATCCACGCCGACCAGTCGGCCGAGCCTCCCGCCGCCTTCGCGATCTCCGGCTTTGCGTTCGTCCTTTCCGTCGCCGGCTAGCCTCGCGTTGCCTCTGGGCTATGCGGCCGGCGGCGCCAGCCAGGTGGTCACGGTCGTGGCACCGACGACCGCGAGCACCACGGCGACGCTGCAGGCCTGGCAGCGTTCCGGAGCGGGCTGGGCGCGCGTCGGCGGCGCGTCAACCGCGTTCCTCGGCACGGACGGCATGTCTACGCACCCCAGCGAGTCGAGCACCGCGACGCCGATGGGCAGCTTCACGCTCACCCAGGCGTTCGGACGCGAGGCCGATCCGGGGACGGCGCTGCCCTACCTGCGCACCACGCCGCAGGACTGGTGGATCAGCCAGCCCGGACCGTTGTACAACACGCTGCAACAGTGTGTGTCGCAGTGTTCCTTCACCCAGGGCAGTCCGAACGAGCACCTCTACTACGAAACGCCGTACTACGACTACGCGGTGGTGATCGACTACAACCGGGCGCCGGTGGTACAGGGGGCGGGCAGCGCGTTCTTCCTGCACGTGACGGTCGGGGCGCCGACCCAGGGCTGCGTCTCGATCGCGGCGGGGGATCTCGTGCGGCTGATGCGCTGGCTCCGCCCCGCCGATCATCCCCGCATCCTCATCGGCGTCAGCTGATGCGCCGCCGGCTGAAATCGGTGCTCTGTCGACGCAGGTAGCGCCGGCCGCTCGGTAGAACTGTTGAGCGGCGAGGTTCTGCTCCTGGACCCACAGATAGATCGACTTGCTCGTCGCCTGCTTGACCACGTGTCCTGCGGCGCAGGCGATCAGTTGAGTGCCGATACCGGTGCGCAGACGGTCGCGGGTGACGTGCAGGTTGTCAATGAGGCTGCCCCATCGGGCATCGTCGTCGAAGACGACATGCACAAAGCCCACGAGGCCGGTGTCGTCCTCAGCGAGGATCGTCCTACTGGCCGCTGGCGCGGCGAGCCGGGCAGACCACACCGCCAATCTGTCGGTGACGATGTCGCCGTCCAGGTACGAACCGGAGTAGGCCCCGCGATGGTGTCGCCGCCAACTATCGGCGTGCAGCAGCGCAACGTTCTCGGCATCGTCGAGATCCGCTGCCCGCAACCGTGGCGTCATGCGATCTTCCAGCTGATGCGTGAGCCGCGGTTTCGCGCCCGGAAACGTCTCTGGCGATTCGCCGCACGATAGTCAGCATCAGCGCGTGCCGTCCACGCGGTTCAACCTCGTGGGGGCGACACCCCGGAGTGACCCCAGGAGGATCCGCCACCGGGCCATGTTCTTGCGATGTCGGCGCCTGAGGGCAAACTGCCGGGCATGACAGACATCGCATTGTTTCACTCGGTCCTCGGCGTCCGGCCCGGCATCGGCGAAGCTGCTGATCGCCTCCGGTCTGAGGGCCACGACGTTCTAATTGTGGATCAATACGACGGACGGGTCTTCGACGACTACGGCGAGGCCGACGAGTTCGCCAAATCGATTGGCTATCCGACGCTGATGGCGCACGCCGCCAAGGCCGTGGAACGTCTGCCCGACGGGTTCATCGCCACAGGGTTCTCCAACGGCGGCGGCATGACCGAATTCGTGGCGACGGTGCGACCGGTTCGTGGAGTCCTCATCCTCTCCGGCGCCCTTGACCTGGCCATGGTGGGGGTCGACGCCTGGCCGGCCGGGGTACCGGCTCAGGTCCACTACACAACGGCAGACCCCTACCGAAATCAGGCCTGGGTCGAGGCCGTCGCCGCGCAGGTGCGCTCAGCTGGAGCCTCCATCGAGATCTTCGACTATCCCGGTACCGGACACCTGTTCACCGACCCGTCGCTCCCGACGGAGTACGACGCGCAGGCGACCAAGCTTCTGTGATCCCGGGTTCTGCCGTTCTGCGCGGCTCCATCGCGATAACGCAAGCGTCCGTCAGCGTGGCTGTGGCTTGACTGTCCGCACACGGGATCGTTGACCGGGCGACGGTGGCCAGGCTCGATGCGTTCGGGCGATGGTGGCTGCGCGCTCGGGTCGCCCAGGCTGGACCGCGTTATGGGGGGTGCTATGGGGAACGGAAGATGTCATGGGTGCCGATTCGGCGCCAGATGACATGCGCCTGGCCAGCCTTAACCTCAGCACCGAACTGCCAGGTAGCCCGACCGTCGGGGGCAAACGTCATCTCCAGGATGTCGGCGGCCCCCTGCACGCCCTTCACGCGGAGGCCGGGTCGGAACCGACGACCCGCTTCCAGGTCCTCGATGAACCGGGCGACCGCGGTACGAAAACGCTGCTGCTCGACAGAGCCGAGCGATCGCCAGTCTTGATCGAATCGAGGAAGCCGCTGGTAAGTCGGCACCTATCGGAGCGAGTCAAGAAACGCGTCGCCTGTGTCGAAGACGGTTCCTTCGCCGGCGGCGATCTGCTCGCTGGCCTCACGTTCCCCCGTCTGCCACGGGCTGGTCCAGAACCATGACTGCTCGGCAGGGATCGACTTCAGTCCCCGCATCGTCACCTGGTCGGCCTCAACAACGAACGCGACGTCGTCGCCCTCCTCGATGTGCAAGGCCTCCCGGACCTCTCGGGGCAGCGTGATCTGCCCCCTGCTCCTGACCACCGCTCGAGCCATCAACGCTCCTCTGATATTCGTACTTTCAGACATTCATCCTACCCCGTGCCCGACGCAGCCGAATACACCAGCTCTCTTGCGGCAAGACGTCGTTCAGGTTTCCTTGCGCGGGACGCGCTGAGAGATCCTTGCGCGGACCGCTGGCCGCTGCGTGTGCTTGGTCACCGCCGGCTGCGGTTACGAGCGGTTGGGGGGAGCAGTTGCTGTGCCAGCTGCGTGAGGGCGGCCTCGATGCTTTGCAGCTGGTCTGCGGGGGCGTCAGGAAGGGACCGGGCGAGCGGGGTGGTGATGGGTCGGGCGCCGCGTTGACTGAACGCCGTGGCGGTCTCTGGTCGTACGGAGACCACGGTGCGCCGCCGATCGGCGAGGTCTGGCGCGGCGCTGAAGATCCCGCGGTCCTTCAGCCGGGCCACCGTGGTGGAAACCAGGCTCTGCGCCGGGCCGGTGCGTTCGGCGACGTCGCCGATGCAGCTGTCTGGATGGGCGGCGATGTCCTCGACGATCGCCGCGGTGCTGACCGCTTGGGGCCGCTCGCCGGCGTCGGCGGTTGCGACACCCAAAATGATCTTTTGGGAGCCATGGCGGAGAGCCCCCAGACTGCTTCGTACGCCGTTCGTTCACGGCATGCACTGGGCAGCGGCCGTTCCGGGCGCCCGGGATTCAATGCGTGAGCGTGCGTCAGCAGAGGTGGAACTGAAACTTCTCCCCGCGGGAGACCGCGTCCGCGTACGCGACCAGCTCCGCGTCAGACAGGCTGACGCCGATCCGCCGGAGCGCGAGGATGGCGAGTGGCTTGATGTCCTCCGCAGGTTTGCCAGTGTGCTTGTCGCGCAACCCTGCATCGAGCTCGTTCACCCGTGGGGAGGCCTGAGTGAAGATCGACTGGCCGCCGCCTACGTTCATGTTGAACACCATCCGTCCAGCATCGCACGGTGTAGCGCCGTTGGTTGTCCTGCCCAAATGCTGCGGGCCATGCCCGTCCACCCCGAGCCTCGCAGCCGGGTTTCGGAATGATCAACTCGGCATTGGGGCCGGCCGCGCCGGATGCGCGACCGTCCGAGAAGCGATCCTCGACCGGAACGCGGACCGTGTGCGACGCGCGCTGAAGCCGACCGAACCCGTACCGTCGCCGACATTCCGCCGGATGCCCCGCGGCTCAGTTACGGTGCCGTTATGACTGTCAAACTCGTAGTCCTGTATACCCAGCCCTCCGACGCCGACGCCTTCGACAAGCACTACCTCGGCGAGCACGGCCCACTCGTGGATACGGTTCCGGGGCTGGAACGGTGGGAAGGCGCTCGCGTCGTGGCCGCGGCCGACGGCGGCGAGCTCACCTACTTCCGCATGGCTGAGCTGTACTTCAGCGACCAAGCCGCTCTGGAAGCCGCTCTGGGCTCGGACCAGGGTAAGGCCACTGCTGCCGACTACCAGCAAATTGCGCCGCCAGGATCACGGATGTTCGTCGCCGCAGTCGACTGACCCCGCCGGCAACGAGGTCGGAGCGCTGGCGGCCACGCTGTGCACCCGTCGCCGAGCTGTGATCGCCACGCGCGTGTCACTGACCGATCGTCGACTGGGACACGAAGGTGGCCGTGCGTCACGTTCGCATCCCACTCGGTGGGGCCGGTGGTTGGGTCACGTGTGTCGCTCGACGGCTGTGAGCTCAGGCGGGGCAATGGCGTCGCGCAGAAAGATGGCGACGACCTGGCTGGCCGGACGTGCCGCGCTGGGGGTGAGGAGACCGAGCCAGCCCTCGCGGTGCAGCTGCTCGCCCACCCCCTGGAAGACGCGCCAACCCGCCGGCCTGGACGCGGCAGCGGGAGGCCAACGCGCGAGCGAGCCGATCGGCGCTGGATAGGTCAGCTACCTGCAGCGGCGGCGCGACCTCGTAGCGCCACAGGTCGCGTGGCATCGCGACGTTGGGCGGCACACCGGCCTCGGCCAGGTGGCGATACCACTCGGCCCAGGGCACAGGCAACGCTGTCGGCCACGTAGATCGCATCGACAACCCGGCCGCGTTGCCAGCGGTTGTCGCTAACGGGCTGCGGGCGTTGCGTGGGGTCGATCCGGGCCGGCACATGTCGATACCATGAGCCGGCCACGCTGGTCGCGTCGACGTCGAGCGCCACCACCGATCAGGCGGCGCCGGGTGACTCAAGGGCGCTGATGAGCCGCGCCACAGCGCGGGCCTTGCCGGCCGCAATCAATTCCAACGGGGTGCGATCGTCAAGGGCCTCGACCGGTTTGACCATCCAGACCGGGATGTAGCCAGCGTCCATCACCCTGGCCAGCCGGTCGGTGATCTCGGCCAGTTCGGCAAGTCGACGTGCCCGCAGACCGGTCGGTGACGTGCGGCCGCGGAGCCAGTCGCGCACCGTGCTCGGCTGCGCGCCGACCGCCTCTCCGATCACGCGGTCGGACAGTCGTGCTGCGCGGTGAATCCGGACCGCCTCGTCGGCGAACGCGCGGGACATGGCTCGAGCATAGGTTCGTCCGTCAGTATTCCGTCCAAAACCCGTCACGGCGAGGCGGCATCGCCCAGGATGACCACCACGAGCGCTCCGAAACCTGTCCCGCCCGTCATGTGCCACCCAGCGTCTCGCTGGCGGATCCATGTGAGACGGCGCCCCGTGATCGGACCACCGCTTGCGAGTCGAGCTTGATCATCGCGTACTACCGCTCGCTAAACCTCCGGTCGACACCCTCCGAGGTTCCTTCAAGGGACCTCGCGTCGATGTGGAGTACTAGGTTTCGGTTGATGGTCGACATCCACCACGCGGTCCTCGGTGGGGCAGCTACTTATTCCAGCTCATGGCAGCTGACGTGCTGCGCCTGCTGGCCCCAGCACCATCGGCCCGACGGAGTCCTGACGGTGGATCGGTTGGAAGGCAGCCCATCAGAGGTCGAGGACGAACCGTAACGCTTGGTCGATCGCCCGCATGGCGCTGGGTCCGATCATCCCTTGGCGGGCCGCGAGGCGTTCGGTCGAGACGACCCGCAGTTGGTCGCAGCGGGCATAGGTGGTGTGGTCAAGTCCGCTGTCATCGCGCTCCAGCTCGACATGGCTACGCAGCCCGTACCCCGTGGTCGTAACCGGAACGACGACGACCAGCCCACCTGCGCCGTTGTTGATGATGTCGACGGACACGACGACCGCTGGGCGCCGGAACGCCGGTTCGTGGCCGACCGGCCTGCCGAGGTCGACGTAGTAGACCTCTCCTCGCCAGATCAAGCCAGCGCGTCCCACTCCGCGCGCTCGGCCAGGTACTGCTGCCACCGTTCGGGGTCGTGGCGCAGGCGCTGGTAGTCCTCGTTGAGCCCGCGCAGGAACTCGCGTCGCTCCAGGGCGTCGATGGCCTCGTGCACGACGTCAATCACCCCAATCTGACGGTCCTTCGCCAGCGACTGGAGGCGCTCGGAGTCCGGGCGACGGACCCGGACGGTCGTCGTGTCTGTCGTCATATCCATAGTGTAGATGAAATGTAGACGCGGAGGTTCGTTGACCTATGGCACTGGGGCCGGGAGGTATTCTTTGCCCGTAGTTTTGGCTACACTGCCGCTATGACTGCTGTACCACTAGGTGAGGCCCGCGATCGGCTGTCGGAGTACGTGACCGACGTTGAGCGCACCCACGAACGGGTCACGATCACGCGACATGGCCACCCAGCCGCCGTACTGATCTCCGCCGATGACCTCGCCTCGCTCGAGGAAACGTTGGAGATCCTCGGAACCCCCGGCGCCGTGCGGGCGATCCGGGAAGGCCAGGCAGACGCCGCAGCTGAACGTTTCGCCGACAACAACAAGATCAAGGCCGGCTACGGGGTTGCGTGATCGAGCCCTATCGGGTCCAGATCACCGCTCGTGCTGGCCGCGATCTACAGCGGCTGCCGGAAAGGATCGCGACGGCCTGCGTCGAGTTCATCTTCGGCCCGCTCGTCGAGAACCCGCGCCGGGTTGGCAAACCGCTCCGTGATGAGTTGGTTGGCCTGCACTCTGCTCGCCGCGGCGACTACCGGGTCGTCTACGCCATCGTTGAGGACACGCGCCGAATTGAGATCGTGCACATCCATCGCCGCAGCGACATCTACCGATAGGGACGCCGGTCGGCGCCGCTCTTGCTGATGGCAGACAGCCGTCCTGATGAAGGATCCTGCCCAGCACGACCACATCAACTTCTACGGCACCTACACCTACTCCTTCGACGACGAGACCGAGCTGCGCCGCGAAGGACACCGGCCACTCCGTTCACCGGCCGCCTGAGAACCATCTGGACCTGAGGGAGGAAGGGACCAGATTCGCTCCGCTGCTAAGGAGACCCCTGATCAGCCGCTCGCCGCCGGGCGGCACTGGGCTACTGCAGTCCGGTCGCGTAGGCGGCGCCGCGCAGCGCGGAGATCTCGCCGTCGCGGCTGTGCCGGATCACGGTCGCGCTCGGCGCGCCCTCGCGGAACCAGTCCTCGAACAGGTCCCACGACGCCGCCATCGAACCGCCGACGACGATGACCTGCGCACCGAAGGCCGCCAGGCCCGGGTCCAGCGCCTCACCCAGCCCGCGGAGCGCGAATGCGAGCACCTCGCGCGCCGCGGTGTCACCGGCGCGGGCGCGCTCGGCGATGCCGCGCACGTCCGTGGCGGCGTCGCCCGTGCGGGCGGTGTAGCGCCTGCGGATCGACCGGGCGGACATGACGTCCTCGAGCGACTCACCGCGCACGCTGAGCCGATGCGCCCGTCCACCCGGCGGCACGCCCGCGACGTCGTCCGTGGCGATCGCGCCACCCGCGATCCAACCGCTGCCGACGCCGGTGCCCAGCGTCACGCCGACGCAGCGTTCGGTTCCGGCGGCGGCGCCGCAGACCCACTCACCGAGGGCGAACGCGTCCGCGTCGTTGCAGAACGCGATGTGCCCGGGCCGGTTCGCGAGACGTGTCATGAGCTCGCGGCGAACGTCGACGCCGTTGAGCGACTCGAACTTGCCGACGCCGTGGAACCGGCCGATGCCGCGCTCGTAGTCGAAGGGGTCGGGCATCGCGACAGCCCAGCGTGCACCGGCGGCTGCCTCGATCGCGCCGGCGGCGGCGACGGTCGCCAGGATCGTCTCCGCGTCGGCGTCGCTGTCGAGCCGGCGGCGCACCGGCCCCGGCCCGACGCTCCAGTCGCCGGTGTCGACGCGAGCGCCGCTGACGTGCGTCCCGCCGACCTCCAGGACCGCGACGGAGGCCGTCACCCGAGGAACTCCGCAAGCAACCCCGGCACCGCCCGGTCGGCGAAGTCGGCGGACTCGGCGGCAGCGAGGTCCACGATCCGGTAGCGCTGCCGCCCCGCCGCGGCGGTGGCGGTGAGCGTGACCAGGCCGATGCGGCGCTGGAAGAACGTGCTGCGCAGGTTCCAGCCAATCACACCGTCGGAGATCACCGCGCTGCGCCGACGCACCAGCGAACCGAGCCGGCTCACCACGAAACCGTCCACGTACGCGTGGCCGAGGCTGCGATAGCGGTCGATGCCGAGCGCGATCGCCAGCACGATCAGGACCCCCGATGCCGGCACCGCCCACAGCGGCCAACCGGCGACCCGGTCGATGACCGCGATCACGGCGACGACGACGAGCGCCGCGCCGACGGCGCGCACCAGCCGCCGTCGCAGCGCAGCCGGCGGGTGCGGCTGCAGGAGCGCCGAGAGCGGGCCGGGCTGTTCGAGCACGTCCGCGCCGACCCGCAACGCCACGGCGCGCGGCGCCGGAGGCAGCAGGATCTCGCCACCGCGTTCGGCGCCGCGTCCCACGCGCAGCCCGGTCGCGATCGCCAGGCAGCGCGCACCGCCCGCGGCGCGCAGCAACAGCGGCTCGGACAGCTCTGCCCCGCGCAGGCGGCGTCGTTCGATGCTCGTCGCGCGCGAGGTGAGTAGGCCGCGGGTCACGTGCAGCGTGCCGCCGCTGTGCCTGGTGAGCCGGAAGTTCCAGAACGCGAGCACGTAGCCGAGCGTGGACGCGACCGCGACGAACACGAGCGCGCAGACTGCGACGACGGCGACGCTGACGGCCAGCGGCCAGCGGGCGAAGTGCTCCGCAACGGTCCGCAGCGGGCCGACCCGGCTCAGGTTGATGCGGCCCTCGTTGACGATGCGCGAGCCGACACCCAGCAATGCCAGGCCGGTCAGTGCGCCGGACAGCGTGAACGGGGCGTACCTGATCCACGCCCGGTCGAGCCGGGCGAGTACCAGTTCGGGCGCTTGCGTGCCGGTGGTGGCCTCGGTCCCGGCGTCTGATCGGAAGGGGACGCCCGATCGAACGTCGGGGCGCCGGTGCAGCAGCTCGGCGCGCAGGGCCGCGGCGGCGTCAGCGCCCAGGCCGTCGAGCACCAGGCCGTTGCGGCCCTTGCGATCCGAGGTCCCGGTGCCGATCGCGACCTTCGCCAGTCCGAGCAGCCGGTGCAGCAGGTGCGCGGTGACGTCGACGGTGCGCACCCGGTCCACCGGCGCGGCGACCGTCCTTCGCCGCAGCAACCCGTGCCGAAGCTGGATCTGCTCCGCAGTGATGCGAAAGCTCGTGGTGAACCACCGGAGCAGCGCGAAGACGATCACGACACCGCCGAGGCCCAGGCTCCACCAGGTGCCGCTGTTGCCGCCGCTGCTGCGACCGGCGAGGAACGCGCCGGCCAGGGCTGGTAGGGCTCTTCCCAGCTCGACGACCGGATGCACGAGCAGCATCCGGGGGCTCAGCCGGCGCCATTCGCCGACCGCGGCCGGGGCGAGCAGCTGCGTCACGTGGCGTCTCCGCCCGCGGCCTGGGTGCGCACCGTCAGATCCTCGACGAGCGAGTCCGCTACGTCGCGGTCCAGCCCGTGGATCTTGAGCGGTCCCGCGGCAGAGGCGGTGGTGATCGTGACGTTGGCCAGTCCGAAGATCTGCTCGAACGGGCCGCGTTGGGTGTCGACGGTCTGGATGCGGGCCACCGGCGCGATCCGGCGTTCCTGGCTGAACCATCCCGACTGGGTGTAGACGGCGGTGGTGCTCGCTTCCCACCGGTGCACCCGGTAGCGCCACTGCGGCATGACGATCAGATGCCCGGTCGCGAGCAGGGCTGTCACGATCAGCACCACGACCGAGGCGATCGACACGCCGGAGGCGAGGCAGGCAATCAGTTCCACCACGCCGACGACGAGCCATCCGGTCAGGGCGCGCACGATCCAGTAGACCTTCGCCCGTGGGCTGACGAGGTTGGCCGGCGCTCGCAACGACAGCTGGGTCACGTCCTCATCCTGCTCGTCCCGGCGCGTGGTGCGAGACTCGGCTGATGGATGAGTCGCTCAACGTGCTCGGCGGGGTGCTCGAGCCGTGCGGGACGGACCCGCTGACCGGCTTCTTCCGCGACGGCTGCTGCAACACCGGCCCTGAGGACGTCGGCAACCACACGGTGTGCGTGGTGGCTACCCGCGAGTTCCTCGAGCACCAGCGACGGGTCGGTAACGATCTCAGCACCCCGGTGCCCGAGTACCGCTTCCCCGGGCTGCGGCCCGGCGATCGCTGGTGCGTCGTCGCGGTGCGCTGGTTGCAGGCGCAGCAGGACGGCGTCGCAGCGCCGGTCGTGCTGGCCGCCACGCACGCGCGGGTACTCGAGGACGTGCCGCTCGAACTGCTGCGCCACCACGCCGTCGACGTCCCCGCCGATCCGAGCGCGTTGGGCTGAGCTGTCACTGGTAGGTGACGACGTCCGGTTGCGGTCGCAGCGCCATCACCTGGGCGGGCGTCATCAGGTCGGTGTCCTGCCGCAGGAACAACTTGAAGCCGGCGCCGTCCGGGCGTCCGGGGAAGGCGAGTGCGTGCCAGGTCGCCAGCTTTTCCGACTGGCTGCCGAAGCCGTCGGCGTGGAAGACGAGCTCGATCCCCTTCTGCTGCGAGATCTGGTCGCGGTCGGGCAGCATGAGCAGCCGGAACTGGTGGACGATCATCAGCTTGTCCGGGAGGTGCTGCGCGGCGACGATGCCGGCCAGGTAACGCCCGACCGCGTTGATGCTGCTCGCCGACGACGATCCGATCACCGTCCCGGGTACCTCGCCCGGACCCATCTTCCATTCCGGGTCGAGCGCGACGGACACGCTCGGGTCACGCAGGAAACGCTCGAAGTACTGCACCTGCGGCAGGAACTCGCCGCGGCCGGGCTGGAAGTCGAGGATGAGCAGCATCTTGTGCTCGTGCGCCACGTCGAGATAGCGCTGCACGTCCGCGACCGGGATGGTCTCGGAGTAGCGGCCGTCAGGCCCTGGACCGCCTTGCGCCACGCTGGCGATGAGCTCCATCGCCGGCTGCAGCTTCTTGCCGAAGCTTGCGTACTCTTCAGCTCGGTCGGCGATGGTCGCAGCGATCTGCTCGGGCGCTTGGCTGCCGAGCACGCCGAGCGCGGGTCCGTCCGGTCCGCCGTAGTAGGCGACGATCCGATACGTGCCGAGGATGGTTCGCCCGCCGCGAGGCAGGGTCGAGCGCGACACGGCGGGCGCGGGATCCGTGCGGCTGGTGGCGGGCGAGGCAGTGGACGTCCGCGACGACACCGACTGTGTGGGCCGTGTCTGCGTCGGGCTCGTCGAGGCTCGGGGCGTCGCGGTCGTGGTGGGACCGGCAGCGTTCGACTGGCTGCAACCGGACAGCACGCTTGCCGCGAGCAGGCCGGTCGCCAGGCTCGACAGGACGAATCGGGTGCGCGTCGTCACGCTGCGACGATAGCCGCTATGACGCCCGGACGCCGGGATGTTCGCCGCAGCCGAACTTACTGGGGTTGGTGACCGCCGAACCCTGCGATTACCAGCCGCGCGCGCGCCATTCGGCGACCTGCGGGCGCTCGGCGCCCACCGTCGAATCGCTGCCGTGGCCGGGATAGAACCACGTCTCGTCGTCGAGGACGTCGAACACCCGGGTGGTGACGTCCTCGACGAGCGAGCTGAACGCCGCCGATGAGGTCGTCTTCCCGACACCACCGGGGAACAGCGAGTCACCGGTGAACAGGTGCGAGCCGACCTCGGGATCGCGGTACAGCACCGCGATCGAACCCGGAGTGTGCCCGCGCAGGGCGATGATCTCCAGGCTCAGGTCGCCGACGGCGATCGTGTCGCCGTGGTGCAACCGCTCGTCGACGGCGACCGGCAGGTCGTCGGCGTCGGGTTCGCCGGCGTAGATCGCGGCGTCGGCGTCGGCCGCGATCTCGGCCAGCGCCTGCCAGTGGTCCGGATGGCTGTGCGTGGTCAGGATCGCCGCGACCGGTGGGCCGTCAAGACGGACCAGTTCGCGCAACCGCTCGGCCTCGTTTGCCGCGTCGATCAGCAGCCCCTCCCCGGTCCGGGTGCACCGCAGCAGGTAGGCGTTGTTGGACATCGGCCCGACGGCGAGCTTGGCGATCGTCAACGCCGGCAGGCGGCGGACGTCGATCGCGCCGCCGACCTCGACCTCGCCCGTGTAGGTGTCGCTCATGGGGGAAACCTAGCGCGACGCGCCGCAGTCGAGGTCCAGGGCCAGCAGCGCGTTCTCGACCACCTCGCTCAGCGCCGGATGGATCCAGTACTGACCGCGTGCCATCTCCCGCACGCCGAGACCGAAGCTCATGGCCTGGATCAGCGGCTGGATCAGGACCGAGGCTTGCTCGCCCATCAGGTGCGCACCGAGAAGCTGCCCGCTCGACGGGTCCGCGATGAGCTTGCACACGCTGGCGGTGTCCTCCATCGCCCAGCCGTAGGCCGTGCCGCCGTAGTCCTGAACCGCCGTCACGTAGGGCCGTCCGGTCTCGATCGCCTCCTGTTCGCTGAGCCCCACGGTCGCCAGTTGCGGGTGGGTGAACACGGCGGCGGGCACGAACCGGTGGTCCGACTCGATCAGGGCGTCGGGGTGCGCCAGGTTGTGCGCCACCACCCGCGCCTCGTGGTTGGCGACGTGCTTGAGCTGGTGCGGCGAGCTGACATCGCCGAGCACCCAGACGTCTGGCGCGGTCGCGCGCTGATAGCAGTCGGCGACGATGCGGCCGTCCGGATGGGTAGCCACCCCGGCAGCAGCCAGGTTCAGCTTGTCGGAGTTCGGCCGTCGTCCGGTCGCGACGAGCAGTAGGTCCGCCTCGACCACCGAGCCGTCCAGCAGGTCGAGGCGCACACCGTCACCGGCGCGTTCGATCGAGCTCACCGAGGCGTCGAGGCGGACGTCCCACCGGTCGCAGGCGACGGCGGTGAACGCGCGCGCGATCTCCAGGTCGAGGTGGCGCAACAGCGGCGTGCTGCGGGCTATCACCGTGGTCCGCGACCCGAACGCCGCGAAGACGTGCGCGAACTCCGCGGCGATGTAGCCGCCGCCGAGGATCGCGACGCGAGCCGGCAGCTCGTCGATGCGCATTACCGTGTCCGAGGTGTGGAACGGCACGTCGCACGCGGTCACGACCGCCGGGACGACGGGCCGCGAACCGGTAGCCAGCACCACCCGGTCGGCGGTGATCGTCTCGCCGGTGGACAGCTGCAGCGTGCGGGGAGCGGTGAACGCCGCGTGCGCCTCGTAGAGCGTGGTGTTCGAGCCGTGGGCCCGGTACGCCCGGCCGTCGGCCGAGATCGGATCGATGCGGCCGAAGACCCGGTCGCGGATGTCGGCCCACCGGACGTCGAGCACCTCGGCGTCCACACCGAGACGTCCGGCGCCACGGACCGCCTCGGCGACGTCCGCGGGGTAGACGAACATCTTGGTGGGGATGCACCCGACGTTGAGGCAGGTGCCCCCGAACGTCGACTCCTCCACGACCGCGATCTGCCAGTCGTCGAACTGCGGTCCGGCCAGCGAGTTCCCCGATCCGGAACCGATGATCGCAAGGTCGTAGTGCGGCATGACCGCGACGATAACGTCACCAGGTGCCGACCGTCTCGGCCATCAGGTCGCCGAAGAGATGCTCGAACTCCACGGTGGGCAGCCCGCGCCGCGCGAACCAGGCGCAGACGTTCTCGCAGTCACGGTGCAGGAACTGCGCGCCCTGCGGGTTGGCCGCGAGATCGACGATCTGCGGCAGGTCGATCATCACCAGCCGCGACTGGTGCACGAGCAGGTTGTACGCAGACAGGTCGCCGTGCGCGTAACCGGCCCGGGCGAGCAGGCGCATCGCCGTGACGCACTGCTCGTACAGCTCGCCCAGCTCGCCGGGCGGTGGCCGCAGCTGCGCGAGGCGTGGCGCGGCAGTGCCGTCCCGGTCGCCGATGAACTCCAGCAGCAGCTCGGTTCCGGTCAGCTGCACGGGGTACGGGACGGGAGCGCCGAGCTGCCACAGCTGCCCGAGCGCCGCGAACTCCGCGGCGGCCCACTGCCCGGCGAGCAGCTCGCGGCCGAACTCCGTGCGGCGCGCCATCGCACGGTTCTCCCGGCTGCGCCGCACCCGGCGGCCGTCGGTGTACGCGGCGTCCCGGGTGAACATCCGATGCTCGGCGGTGCGGTAGCGCTTGGCAGCCAGGAGCACTTCGCGACCGTCGGGTGCCGCGCGCAGCATCAGGTGGACGTCGGCCTCCTTGCCGGTCTTGAGCACGCCGAGTTCGGAGTCCAGCGCGGACAGCTCGGTGATCACCCAACCGGGACGGGGTTCGGGGCCGTGCGTGGCACCGTCCCAGCTGGAGTACGAGGGGGAATCGTCAAACACGGTAGGGCTCCTGAGGTAGGTACGCGCCCACCCGGAAGCCGGGTGATCAGCGCGAGCGGGGACGGGGGAGAGCGGTGCTCACCCGGACGGCAGTCGTCATGCGGCACACCTCCTCGCTCCCTGCGCACCCCGGTGGCGCGATGGCGTCCAGGGTGGGCGCTGCCATGCAGCGGCGCAACCGGGTTTCGCCCGTCGATAGCCTGGTGCCGTGCTGCGACTGTCCACCCTGTTCCTGCGGACCCTGCGCGACGACCCGGCCGATGCGGAGGTGCCGAGCCACCGGCTGCTGGTGCGCGCCGGTTACGTCCGTCGCCTGGCCCCGGGCATCTACTCGTGGCTTCCGCTCGGTTTGGTGGTTCTCGCCAACGTCGAGCGGGTGGTGCGCGAGGAGATGACCGCGATCGGCGCGCAGGAGGTGCACTTCCCGGCCCTGATCCCGAAGGAGATCTTCGAGGCCAGCGGCCGGTGGGCCGACTACGGCGACACGCTGTTCACGCTGCAGGACCGCAAGGGCGCTAACTACCTGCTCGGCCCGACGCACGAGGAGCTGTTCACGCTGCTGGTCAAGGGCGAGTACGCGTCGTACAAGGACTACCCGCTCGCGCTGTTCCAGATCCAGACCAAGTATCGCGACGAAGCCCGTCCCCGCGCCGGCATCCTGCGCGGGCGCGAGTTCGTGATGAAGGACTCGTACTCCTTCGACCTGTCCGACGCCGGCCTGGACGCGTCCTACCGCGCGCACCGCGACGCGTACGAACGGATCTTCACCCGCCTCGGCTTCGACTACCGGATCGTGTTCGCCGTCTCCGGGGCGATGGGCGGCTCGGCGTCGGAGGAGTTTCTGGCGCCGACCGCGTCCGGCGAGGACACCTTCGTCCAGTGCACGAACTGCGATTACGCGGCCAACACCGAGGCGGTGCAGATCGCGTTGCCACCGCAGGCGAACCCAGCAACAGCCGTTGCCGATCACCAGCCGCAGCAGGTACTCGACACCCCGGACACGCCGACGATCCAGACGCTCGTCGAGCGGCTGAACACCCTCGAGCTGGGACGCAGTTTCACGGCGGCCGATACGTTGAAGAACGTGGTGCTGCGAACGCGCGCACCGGGTTCACCGGACTGGGAACTGCTCGTCGTCGGCGTACCCGGCGACCGCGACTTGGATCTCAAGCGCATCGGCGGCCAGCTGGAGCCGGTGGTGGTGGAACAGGCCGGCCCGGACGACCTGGCCCGTGAGCCGCGGTTGGTGAAGGGCTACATCGGCCCGCAGGTACTGGCCGACGCGAAGGTGCGCTACCTAGTCGACCCGCTCGTCGTCCAGGGCAGCTCCTGGGTCACCGGCGCCAACGAGGTGGGCCGGCACGCGGCGTTCGTCGTGCGTGGCCGCGACTTCGAGCCCGACGGCGAGATCGGGGCCGTGGAGATCCGCGACGGCGACCGGTGCGCGCGGTGCGGCGGGCCGCTGCGGATAGCGCGGGGCATCGAGCTGGGGCACGTCTTCCAGCTGGGTCGCAAGTTCGCCGACGCGTTCGGGCTCACCGCTCTCGGCCCGGACGGCAAACCGGTGACGGTGACGATGGGTTCCTACGGTGTCGGCATCACCAGGGCGGTGGCTGCGCTCGCCGAGCAGACGCACGACGAGAAGGGCCTGTGCTGGCCGCGGGAGGTCGCGCCGGCCGACGTCCATCTGGTCGCGACCGGCAAGGACGACACCGTGTTCGACGCCGCGTCCGGCATCGCCGACGCGCTGGACGCGCGGGGCGTGCGCGTGCTCTACGACGACCGGCGCGGCGTGTCGCCGGGGGTGAAGTTCAAGGACGCGGAGCTGCTCGGGGTGCCGACGATCGTGGTCGTGGGGCGGGGACTCGCCGACGGCGTCGTCGAGCTGCGCGATCGCCGCAGCGACGCTCGGCGTGACGTCGCGATCGACGACGCAGTGGACACGATCGCCGGGGTGTGTGGCTGATGCCCGCCGTCGCGCCCTACGGCTCCTGGGTCTCGCCGATCTCGGCCGCGGCACTCGCCGAGGGCGGCCACCCGGTGGAGGGGGGCGCGTTCGTAGCAGGCCAGATCTGGTGGTCGGAACTGCGTCCCGCCGAGGCGGGAAGGTACGCGGTCCGCCGTGCCGGCGCCGACGGCGCGCCGCTCGACGTGCTGCCTCCGCCATGGAACGCCCGCACCCGCGTGCACGAATACGGCGGCGGCGCGTGGACGGCGACGCCAGACGCTGCACTGGTCTTCGTCGAGTTCGCCGACCAGCGGATCTACCGCCTGGACGCGGGCGCGAGCGACCCGGTCGCGCTCACCCCGGAGCCGCCAGAGCGCGGCGCGTGGCGCTACGCGGAGCTGCAGCTCAGCGCCGACGGCGCCGAGGTGTGGTGCGTGCGCGAGCGTCACGACACCGCCGGCGTCCACCGCGACATCGCGGCCGTCCCGCTGTCCGGAGCCGTAGCACGGGACGAGGACGCGATCCGGTCCGTGGTGTCCGGCTCCCACTTCCTGGCCGGCGCGCGGGTATCGCCGGACGGCAAGCAGCTGGCCTGGATCGCCTGGGAACACCCGCAGCTGCCGTGGGACGGCACCGAGCTGCGCGTGGCCGACATCGCAGCAGACGGCCGGTGTGGCGCGCCCCGGACGCTGCTCGGCTCGCCGGCCGAGTCGGTGCTGCAACCGGAGTGGGCCGACGACGCTTCGCTGTTCGTGATCAGCGATCGCAGCGGTTTCTGGAACCTGTACCGCGTAGCCGCTACCGGCGGCGACCCGGAACCGCTGTGCCCGCGCGATGCGGATTTCGGCGGCCCGCTGTGGACGCTTGGCTCGGCCTGGTACCGGGTGCTGGACGACGGCCGCCTGCTCACGGTGCGGACCCGGGGCACCGACGTCCTCGCGGTGCTCGATCCCGGCACCGGTGAGCTGAGCGACCTCGACCCGGGCCTGGGCGAGATCGGCCGCACGGCACTCGGCCCGGTGCACGGCGATCGTGCGCTGCTGGTCACCGGCAGTGCCGCAGTGCCCACCGGGTTGCGGGTGCTGCAACTGACAAGCGCGACGACGACCGACGTGCGCCTCTCCGACGAGCACGTGCCGCCCCGGGAATACCTACCGCCGGTGCGCCTGATGAGCTTCGCGGGCCCCGGTGGCCGCGCGGTACACGCGGTCGTGTATCCGCCGCACAACGCCGACTTCGTCGCACCAGACGGTGAGCTGCCGCCCTACGTCGCGTTCGTCCACGGCGGCCCCACCTCGCACGTCGGGCCTGCCCTGTCCGTGCTCCACGCGTACTTCACCAGCCGCGGGATCGGTGTCGTCGACGTCAACTACGGCGGCTCGACCGGCCACGGCCGCGAATACCGCGAACGCCTGCGCCTGCATTGGGGCGTGGTCGACGTCGAGGACACCGTCGCCGCCGTACGCGGCCTCGCCGACGCCGGCCTCGCCGACCCGGCCCGCCTCGCGATCGAGGGCGGGTCGGCGGGCGGCTGGACGGTGCTCAGCGCCCTGACCGGCGGTGGAGCCGTCGCCGGCGACGACGTGGCCGCCGGTCGAGCGGGCCGAACTTTTGCCTGCGGCGTCTCGTACTTCGGGGTGGCCGAGCTCCTGGAATTCGCGGCCGAGACCCACGACTTCGAGTCCCGCTACCTCGACGGGCTGATCGGCCCGCTGCCCGAAGCCCGGGAACGCTACGAGAGCAGGGCGCCGCTGAACAACGTCGACGGCCTGTCCTGTCCGGTGCTGCTCCTGCAGGGACTCGACGATCCCATCGTGCCGCCGGCGCAGGCCGAACGCTTTCGCGACGCGCTGCTGGCCAAGGGGATCCCGCACGCCTACCGCGCCTACGCGGGCGAGTCGCACGGATTCCGCAAGGCCGAGACGATCGTGGACGCGCGCGAGGCCGAGCTGTCCTTCTACGGCCAGGTCTTCGGATTCGAGCCGCCGGGCATCCCGGTGCTGCAGTTGTGGCGGCCGTGACTGCGCGTCCGCTTGGCGAACTCGTCGAGGCCGGTTGGGCCGACGCGCTGGCGCCGGTCGCCGGGCAGATCGCCGCGATGGGGGAGTTCCTGCGCGCGGAGATCGCGGCCGGACGCTCGTACCTGCCCGCCGGCGCGAACGTGCTGCGCGCCTTCCGGCAGCCCTTCGCCGGCGTGCGGGTGCTGATCGTCGGCCAGGACCCGTACCCGACACCAGGGCATCCGGTCGGGCTGTCGTTCTCGGTCGAGCGCGACGTGCGGCCGATCCCGGCGAGCCTGCGCAACATCTACACGGAGTTGCGCGCCGATCTGGGCATCCAGACGCCCGAGCACGGCGACCTCACCTCGTGGTCCGAGCACGGCGTGCTGCTGCTCAACCGGGTGCTCACCGTGCGGCCAGGCGCCTCGGCCGCGCACCGCGGCAAGGGCTGGGAGATCGTCACCGACCAGGCCATCCGCGCGCTCGTGGCGCGCGACGAACCACTCGTCGCGATCTTGTGGGGACGCGACGCGCAGACGCTCGCGCCGGTGCTCGGCGCCAGCGCGCGCATCGAGTCGGCCCACCCGAGCCCGATGTCGGCCGATCGCGGCTTCTTCGGCTCGCGTCCGTTCAGCCGGGCGAACGCGCTGCTGGTCGAGCAGAACGCCGCACCCGTCGACTGGAACCTCGCCTGAGGCCGGTCGTGATCGACGCGCGTTGTCGGGGCGGCTCGTTACCCTGACAGCAGCCCCCACCTCGACCGAGAGAACCACTGCGTGAACGACCGACTGATAGTCCGTGGCGCCCGCGAGCACAACCTCAAGGACGTCAGCCTCGATCTGCCCCGCGACGCGCTGATCGTGTTCACCGGTCTGTCCGGCTCCGGCAAGTCCAGCCTCGCCTTCGACACGATCTTCGCGGAGGGACAGCGGCGCTACGTCGAGTCGCTGTCGGCGTACGCCCGCCAGTTCCTCGGCCAGATGGACAAACCCGACGTCGACTTCATCGAGGGCCTGTCCCCGGCCGTCTCGATCGACCAGAAGTCCACCTCGAAGAACCCACGCTCGACGGTCGGCACGATCACCGAGGTGTACGACTACCTGCGCCTGCTCTACGCGCGCATCGGCCGCCCACACTGCCCGATCTGCGGTGAGCCGATCACCCGGCAGACGCCGCAGCAGATCGTCGACCGGGTTCTCGAGATGCCCGAGGGGACGCGCTTTCAGGTGCTGGCACCGGTGATCCGCGAGCGCAAGGGCGAGTACGTCGACCTGTTCGCCGACCTGCAGACCAAGGGTTTCGCCCGGGTGCGCGTCGACGGCGTGGTCCACTCGCTCACCGACCCGCCGGCGCTGAAGAAACAGGAGAAGCACACCATCGAGGCGGTCGTCGACCGGCTCTCGGCCAAGCCGTCGAGCAAGCAGCGCATCACCGATTCGGTCGAGACAGCGCTCGGCCTGGCCGGCGGCATGATCATCCTCGATTTCTCCGACCTTCCCGAGGACGATCCCCATCGCGAACGGCGTTACTCCGAGCGGCTGGCGTGCCCCAACGACCACCCGCTCGCGATCGACGAGCTCGAGCCGCGCTCGTTCTCCTTCAACGCCCCGTTCGGCGCCTGCCCGGTCTGCACCGGGCTCGGCACCCGCAAGGAGGTCGACCCGGAACTCGTCGTCCCCGACCCAGAACGCAGCCTCGGCGAGGGCGCGATCGCGCCGTGGGCCTCGGGGCAGACCAGCGAGTACTTCCTTCGCCTGCTGCAGGGCGTCGCCGACGCCGAGGGCTTCGACCTCGACACCCGCTGGGAGCGCCTGCCCGCCCGGGCGCAGAAGGCGGTGCTGCATGGCACCGGGGAGCAGGTGCACGTCAGCTACACCAATCGTTACGGCCGCAAGCGGGCCTACTACGCCAACTACGAGGGCGTCGTGCCGTGGATCGAGCGCCGCTACGCCGAGACCGAGAGCGACTACTCGCGCGAGAAGTACGAGGGGTTCATGCGCGAGGTCCCGTGCCCCACGTGCCAGGGCACCCGCCTGAAACCGGAGATCCTCGCGGTGACGGTGGACGGCACGTCGATCGCCGAGCTCTCGGCGATGTCGATCGGCGAGGCAGCCGCTTGGCTGCGCGAGCTCGGGCTCACCGAGCGCGAGCAGCTGATCGGCGAACGCGTGCTCAAGGAGATCAACGCGCGCCTCGGCTTCCTCGTCGACGTCGGGCTGCACTACCTGTCCCTCGACCGCGCGGCGGCGACGCTGGCGGGCGGTGAGGCGCAGCGCATCCGGCTGGCGACGCAGATCGGTTCCGGCCTGGTGGGGGTGCTGTACGTGCTGGACGAGCCGTCCATCGGCCTGCACCAGCGCGACAACCACCGCCTGATCGAGACGCTCGTGCGGCTCAAGACGCTCGGCAACACGCTCATCGTGGTCGAGCACGACGAGGACACCATCCGCACCGCCGACTGGGTCGTCGACATCGGCCCGCGGGCCGGTGAGCACGGCGGTCACATCGTGGTCAGCGGCACCGTCGACGACCTGCTGGCATCCCCGACGTCGATCACCGGCGCGTACCTGTCCGGCCGCATGGCGATCGACGTCCCGGCAATGCGGCGGCCGAGGCAGCTCGGCCGGGAGGTGGTCGTCGAGGGGGCGCGTGAGCACAACCTGCGCAACGTCGACGTCGCCTTCCCGCTCGGCTGCTTCGTCGCCGTCACCGGCGTGAGCGGCTCGGGCAAGTCCACGCTGGTCAACGACATCCTCTACGCGTCGCTGGCGAACAAGATCAACGGTGCGAAGCTGCCGCCGGGCAGGCACCGGCGCGTGCGCGGCGTGCAACAGCTGGACAAGGTCGTCGGCGTCGACCAGTCACCGATCGGGCGCACGCCGCGGTCCAACCCGGCCACCTACACCGGCGTGTTCGACCACATCCGCAAGCTGTTCAGCGAGACCACCGAGGCCAAGATCCGTGGCTACCAACAGGGTCGGTTCTCTTTCAACGTCAAGGGCGGCCGCTGCGAGAACTGCGCCGGCGATGGCACCATCAAGATCGAGATGAACTTCCTCCCGGACGTGTACGTGCCGTGCGAGGTCTGCAAGGGCGCCCGCTACAACCGGGAGACGCTCGAGGTGCACTACAAGGGCAAGACGATCAGCGAAGTCCTTGAGATGCCGATCGAACAGGCAGCGGTCTTCTTCGCGCCGATCAGCAAGATCGCGCGGCACCTCGACACGCTCGTCGACGTCGGGCTCGGTTACGTGCGCCTGGGCCAGCCGGCGCCGACGCTGTCCGGCGGGGAGGCACAGCGCGTCAAGCTCGCCTCCGAGCTCCAGAAGCGCTCGACCGGGCGCACGATCTACGTCCTGGACGAGCCGACGACCGGCCTGCACTTCGAGGACGTCGCCAAGCTGCTCGGCGTGCTGCACTCCCTGGTCGACCGGGGCAACACGGTGATTGTCATCGAGCACAACCTCGACGTGATCAAGACGGCGGACTGGATCGTGGACCTGGGTCCCGAGGGTGGCTCCGGCGGCGGGATCGTGGTGGCCGAGGGCACACCCGAGGAGCTCGTGCAGATCGCCGCGTCACACACCGGCCAGTTTCTGCGCCACGTGCTCGACGCTCCCGGGAAACCGGCACCGAAGGCGCCCGCCAAGCGGGCCCGCGCCAAGGCAGCGCGGTGATCGCGCACCAGGCTATAGCGTCGCCGAGCGGGCTGTGCGGGGCGTGAGCGGCGTCGAGCTCGACTCCTTCATCGCCGGACTGCCGAAGGCGGAGCTGCACGTGCACCACGTGGGTTCGGCGTCGCCGCGGATCGTCGCCGAACTCGCCGCCCGGCATGCCGGCTCCACGCCCGTGCCCGCCGATCCGGATCTGCTGAGCGCCTACTTCACGTTCAGCGACTTCGCGCACTTCGTCACGGTGTACCTGTCGGTCGTCGACCTGATCCGCGACGCGGCTGACATCTGGACGCTCACCTACGAAATCGCCCGGGAGCTGGCGGTGCAGCAGGTGCGCTACGCCGAGCTGACGCTGACGCCATACTCCTCGATCGTGCGCGGGATAGCCGCCGAGGCCTACTGCGAGGCGGTGGAGGACGCCCGGCGCCGAGCAGCACTCGATCATGGCGTGCACTTGCGGTGGTGCTTCGACATTCCCGGGGAGGCCGGAATGGCCGCAGCCGATCTCACCCTCGACGTGGCCTTGAGACATCGACCGGATGGTTTGGTCAGTTTCGGCCTCGGCGGTCCGGAGCGCGGAGTGCCCCGCGGACTATTCGCCGCGCACTTCGCGCAGGCGCGCGCGGCCGGCCTGCACAGCGTTCCGCACGCGTGGGAGTCGAGCGGTCCGCAGAGCGTCTGGGACGCGATCACCCACCTCGGCGCCGAGCGCATCGGGCACGGTATCGCCGCTGCGCAGGACGAGCGACTGCTCGGGTACCTGCGCGAGCGCGGGATCCCCCTCGAGATCTGCCC
Organism: Jatrophihabitantaceae bacterium; assembly: GCA_051000395.1. Classification (GTDB taxonomy): domain Bacteria; phylum Actinomycetota; class Actinomycetes; order Mycobacteriales; family Jatrophihabitantaceae; genus JBPCOI01. The sequence goes on along the minus strand of JBPCOI010000003.1, from coordinate 75,999 downwards.
GACGTCCAACCTGCGTACCCGTGCCGTGGCCTCGCTCGCCGCGCATCCGCTGCCGGCCTTGGTCGCGGCCGGCGTTCGGGTCAGCATCAACTCCGACGACCCGCCGATGTTCTCCACGACCCTCAATCACGAGTACGCGCTGGCCGCAGGCTTGCTCGGCCTGGACTGCGCCGGTGTCGCCGACCTGTCCCGCGCCGCAGTCGACGCATCGTTCCTCGATGACGCCGGCAAGGCGGCGCTGCTCGCCGAGATCGACGCCTACGTGCTGGGCCCCGGGTAAGGGCGTCTCACCTGTTCCGAACGGCGAAGGGCGATCTCACGCGGGCACCGCTGCCTGCGTGGAACGCCTTGGGGACGGGCTCCGGGCAGTTCAACGACTGCTCGTTGTCGAGCTCATCGAGCACGGTCGCAGCTGCTGGCTAGGCTCGAATCGTGCCCGATCCCTCGACCTACCGGCCGGCGCCGGGCACGATCCCGCTCGGTCCGGGCGTCTACCGGTTCCGCGACGAACGCGGCCGGGTGATCTACGTCGGCAAGGCGAAGAGCCTGCGGCAACGGCTGAACTCCTACTTCGCCGACGTGTCCGCGCTGCACCCGCGTACCCGGCAGATGGTCACCAGCGCGGCAGCCGTCGAGTGGACGCTCGTGCGCACCGAGGTCGAGGCGCTGCAACTGGAATACACCTGGATCAAGGAGTTCGACCCGCGCTTCAACGTCCGCTACCGCGACGACAAGTCCTACCCGTCACTCGCAGCCACCCTGTTCGAGGAATACCCGCGCCTGCAGGTGATGCGTGGTCCCAAGCGCAAGGGCGTGCGGTACTTCGGGCCGTACTCGCATGCCTGGGCGATCCGCGAGACGCTCGACCTCGTCCTGCGCGTCTTCCCGGCGCGCACGTGCTCGGCGGGGGTGTTCAAGCGAGCCGGCCAGATCGGGCGCCCGTGCCTGCTCGGCTACATCGGCAAGTGCAGCGCGCCATGCGTCGGGCGGGTCAGCGCCGAGGAACACCGGCAGATCGTCGATGACTTCTGCGACTTCATGGCGGGCAAGACCGACGCCATGATCAGGCGCCTGGAGCGCCGCATGGCGCAGGCCAGTGCCGAGCTGCACTTCGAGTTGGCGGCCAGGTTGCGCGACGACCTCGAGGCGCTGCGGCGCGCCATGGAGAAACAGGCCGTGGTCTTCGGTGACGGCACCGACGCCGACGTCGTGGCCTTCGCCGAGGACGACCTCGAAGCAGCCGTGCAGGTCTTCCATGTACGTGGCGGGCGGGTGCGCGGCCAGCGCGGCTGGGTCGTCGACAAGCTCGACGACACCGCCACCGGTGAGCTGGTGGAGCAGTTCGTGATGCAGTTCTACGGCGCGGCTTCGGAGTCCGTCCCGCGCGAGGTGCTGGTGCCGGTGCTGCCCGACGGCGCTGACGCGCTCGGCGAGTGGCTGTGCGAGCGGCGCGGGTCGCGGGTCAGCCTGCGCATCCCGCAGCGCGGCGACAAGCGGGCGTTGATGCAGACGGTCGCCCGCAACGCGGCGCACTCGCTCGCCCAGCACAAGCTCAAACGAGCCTCGGACCTGAGTGCCCGGTCCCGCGCGCTCGCCGAGCTGCAGGAGGCCCTCGACCTGCCCTCCGCGCCGTTGCGCATCGAATGCTTCGACATCAGCCACGTCCAGGGCACCAACGTGGTCGCCAGCATGGTCGTCTTCGAGGACGGCCTGGCACGCAAGGCCGAGTACCGCCGCTTCGCCATGCGGGAAGGCACCGGCGACACCGACTGGATCGCCGAGGTGGTGCGCCGCCGCTTCGCCCGCTATCTCGACGAGCAGGTGGAATCCGGCGCGGATGCCGACTCCGGCCCGATTGCCGAGGGCGCCGAGGGTTCCCGGCCGGGCATCGATCCCGGTACCGGGCGTCCGCGCCGGTTCGCCTACCCGCCGAACCTGCTCGTCGTCGACGGCGGCGCGCCGCAGGTGGCCGCAGCGCACGCAGTGTTCGCCGAGCTGGGCATCGAGGACGTCGCGCTCGTCGGGCTGGCCGAGCGGCTGGAGGAGGTCTGGGTGCCGGGGGAGAGCTACCCGACGATCCTGCCCCGCTCGTCCGAAGGCCTGTACCTGCTGCAGCGGGTCCGCGACGAGGCGCACCGCTTCGCCATCACCTACCACCGGCAGAAGCGCTCGAAGTCGATGACGAGCTCCGCGCTAGACGAGATCCCCGGTCTCGGGGAGACCCGGCGCAAGGCGCTGCTCGCTCGCTTCGGCTCGCTCAAGCGGCTACGTGCCGCGAGCGTGGCGCAGCTCGCCGAGGTTCCCGGAATCGGGCCGCACACGGCCGCCTCGATCGCCCTGGCACTGAGCAACGACGCCCCGCCGGCGGCGGTCAACGTCACGACCGGCGAGATCCTCGACGACAGCACGCCACCGCCGGGCCAAGATGGAGGCGACGCAGCGGAGGAACATCGATGAGTGAAGTGCCCGAGAGCAACCGCGGGGCGCTGGAGACCGTCGTCGTGACGGGGCTGTCCGGCGCCGGGCGCAGCACCGCGGCCAAGTGTTTCGAGGACCTCGGGTACTTCGTCGTCGACAACCTGCCGCCGGAGCTCATCGCCACCCTGGTCGAGCTCGGCAGCCGCAGCCAGGGCGCGATCACCCGCCTCGTCGTGGTGATGGACGTCCGCAGCCGGGCGTTCTCCTCCGACCTGCGCGGCGTCATCCGCGACCTCGCCGAGCGGGGGATGCGCGCGCGCGTGCTCTTCCTCGAGGCGAGCGACGAGGTCCTCGTGCGCCGCTTCGAGAACGTGCGGCGGGTACACCCGATGCAGGGCAACGGCCGTCTCGTCGAAGGCATCAGCGCGGAGCGGGAGCTGCTGTCGGGTCTGCGCGACGAGGCCGACCTGGTGCTCGACACGAGTGAGCGCTCCGTCCACGAGCTGCGCCACGCGATCGAGGCGGCCTTCGTCGCCGACGCAACGCTGGACGGGCGCCCTGACCTGCGGGCGACGGTCGTCTCGTTCGGCTACAAGTACGGCCTGCCGGTGGACGCCGACCTGGTCGTCGACGTGCGCTTCTTGCCCAACCCGTATTGGATCCCCGAGCTGCGCGATCTGACCGGACGCGACGAGGAGGTGCGCGACTACGTGCTGGGGCAGCAGGAGGCCGCCGCGTTCCTCGACAGCTACGCCGGCATCCTGGAGATCATCGGGGCGGGTTACCGGCGGGAGAGCAAGCGTTACCTGACCCTCGCGGTGGGCTGCACCGGCGGCAAGCACCGTTCGGTCGTGATGGCCCAGCAGCTCGCCGAGCGCCTCGCGGCCTCGGGTGTGCGGGCGAGCGTGGTGCACCGGGATCTCGGCCGTGAGTGACGAGCGCGGGCCGGTGCCCGCTCGCCCGGGCGACCCGCTACGAGCCGTCGCGCTCTGCGGCGGCCACGGCTTGCACGCGTCGCTGTCCGCGCTGCGGATGATCACGACGGATCTCACCGCCGTGGTCACGGTGGCCGACGACGGCGGCTCGTCCGGGCGTATTCGCCGGGAGCTGCGGGTGCTGCCGCCCGGTGATCTGCGCATGGCTCTGGCGGCACTGGCCGGAGCCGACCCCGGGCACCAGGGCTGGGCGGAGCTGTTGCAGCACCGCCTGGGCGGGACGGGCGTGCTCGCTGGGCACCCCGTCGGCAACCTCATGCTCACCGGACTGCTCGAGCGGCACGACGACCCGCTCGCCGCCCTGCACCTGCTGGGCGGCCTGGTCGGCGCCGTGGGACGGGTGCTTCCGATGAGCCCGCGGCCGCTGGACCTGGTTGCCGAGGCCGACCGGTTCGACCCGGAGGATCCGCACCGCCTGCGCGAGATCCGCGGCCAGTCGTCGATCGCGGCAACGCCCGGACGCGTTCGCTCGGTACGGCTGCTGCCGCCCGGCGCTCCGGCGTGCGCCGCGGCCGTGGACGCGGTGCGCGAGGCGGACGTCGTCGTGCTGGGCCCCGGATCCTGGTTCACCAGCGTCATCCCACATCTGCTGCTGCGCGAGCTGGGCCGCGCGCTGGCCACCACGCGGGCCGCGGTGCTCGTCACCCTGAACCTCGTCCCGCAGGCGGGCGAGACCGACGACTACTCCCCGGCCGACCTGCTGCGACTGCTCGTCGAGCACACCGAGCCCACCGGTGGCCTGCGCGTCGACGCGGTGGTCGCCGACCAGCACTCCGTACCCGATCGCAAGGAGTTGTCGGACTTCACGCGCGCGATGGGCGCGCGTCTCGTACTGTCAAGGCTCGCCGCGGACGACAGCGCGGAGCGGCACGACCCGAAGCGACTCAGCGCGGCCTACCGGCAGGCGCTCGTCGACCCGGTGGCAACCGAAGGGGTGGACGCATGGCGATGACGGCATCGGTGAAGGACGAGCTGAGCCGGGTTACCGTGTCGAAACTCTCGGCCCGCAAGTCCGAACTCGCGACGACGCTGCGCTTCGCCGGGGCCCTGCACCTGATCGGCGGCCACATCGTCATCGAGGCCGAGCTCGACACCGGGTCGGTGGCGCGCCGACTGCGCAAGGAGATCGCCGAGATCTACGGGCACGGCTCGGAGGTGCAGATCGTCGCTGCCGGCGGGCTACGCAAGAGCAGCCGGTACCTCGTCCGGGTGACCAAGGACGGTGAGGGGCTGGCGCGGCAGGCCGGGCTGGTGGACCTGCGCGGACGGCCGGTGAAGGGATTGCCGCATCACGTGGTGGCCGGCGGTATGGCCGATGCCGAGGCCGCCTGGCGCGGGGCTTTCCTGGCACACGGCTCGCTCACCGAGCCGGGACGGGCCTGTTCGCTGGAGGTGAGCTGCCCGTCGGCCGAAGCGGCGCTCGCCCTCGTCGGCGTGGGACGGCGGCTGGGCGTCTCGGCGAAGGCCCGCGAGGTGCGCGGCAGCGACCGGGTCGTGGTGCGCGACGGCGACATGATCGGTGCGCTGCTCACCCGGATCGGCGCCCACGAGGCGGTCATGGCCTGGGAGGAGCGCCGGATGCGCCGCGAGGTGCGGGCGACGGCGAACCGGCTCGCGAATTTCGACGACGCGAACCTGCGGCGCTCGGCGCGGGCCGCGGTGGCCGCCGGCGCCCGCGTGGAGCGGGCACTGGAGATCCTCGCCGTCGAGGCTCCGGAGCACCTGCTGCAGGCCGGCCGACTGCGCCTGCAGCACAAGCAGGCATCCCTCGAGGAGCTCGGCGCGCTGTCCGACCCGGTGATGACGAAGGACGCCGTCGCCGGCCGGATCCGTCGCCTGCTGGCGATGGCCGACAAGCGCGCCGCCGACCTCGGCATCCCTGACACCGAATCGGCCGTCACCCCCGACATGCTCGGCTCCTGACCCCGGCACCCGCGGCGTCACGAGGCGCTCGTGCCGCGATCGGCGGAGCGAGCAGAGCGTATGACGGAGTACCGTTTCTGTATGACGATGTTGAGCTTTCGCGTCGCCGAGCCCGACGCCCGAGCGGCGCAGGCATGGGCGGAGCGGCTCGGGATGGACAGGTCCGAGCTGCTTCGAGACGCCCTGCGCCGACAGCTGGTGCGACTGGCGAGCGAGCGAGATGTGCAGGCGTGGCGGCAGAGCCCGCTCACCACCGGCGAACAGTCGCTCACCGCCATCGAGGATTGGGGCCCCGCCGAGGAATGGGCCGACTGGGCCGATGCAGCGCGGTGAGATCTGGTTCGCCGCGACCCCCGGCGGGGACCGGCCGGTCCTCGTCCTCACGCGCGATCCGGTGGCCGATCGAATCGGCTCGGTAGTCGTCGCGGCGTTGACCCGCACGGTGCGCGGGCTCGTTTCCGAACTCGAGCTCACGCCTGACGACGGCGTGCCCAGTCTGTGCGTCGCCAACTTCGACAACCTGCACACCCTTGCCAAAGACGTGTTCCGCCGTCGGATCACCGGGTTGTCGCCCGCGCGGATGCAGGACGCGTGCCGCGTTCTTCTGGCCGCCACCGGGTGTTGACCCGATCGCGCGTCACGCTTCGGCGGGCGCCGCGAGCGCGCGCAGCGCCTGGACCTGCCCGGCGTCGCCGATCACGATGAGCACGTCGCCGGTGGTGATCTGGGCCTCCGGCGGCGGGTTGGTGTGGAAACGGCCGCCGGGGTGGCGCATTGCCAGCACCAGGGTTCCGGTCTGGGCGTGCACCCGCGCGCTGCGCAGTGTCTGGCCGGCCAGCGAGGAGCCGGCGCGCACCTCGATCTGCTCTAGGCGGAACTCCAGGCTGCCGTCGTGCATGACGACGTCCAGGAACTCCGCTACGTGCGGCTGAACCGCCAGTGCGGCCATCCGCGCCCCGCCCAGGTCCTGCGGGTTGACCACCCGGTCGGCGCCTGCCTGCAGCAGCTTTGCGACCGCCGGTTCGCTCGCCGAGCGGGCGACCACGAGCAGCTCCGGACGCATCGCTCGCGCCGTGAGGGTCACGTAGAGGTTGTCGGCATCGGCGCTGAGCGCGGTGACGAGCACCTTCGCCCGGTCGATGCCGGCAGCGCGCAGGACGTCCTCGTCGGCCGCGTCGCCGAGGACGAAGGGCCCGATCACGGTCGCGATCCGCTCCGCCGAGGAGTCGATCACCACGATCTCGGCCTGCGCCGTGCGCAGGTAGCGCGCGATCGAGCGCCCGACGCGCCCCCAGCCGCAGACGATCACGTGATCGTGCATCGCCTGGATCCGCTGTTCCATCCGCCGCCTCCCGAAGATGTCTGCCAGATGGCCCTCGACCAGCGTCTCGATCAGCACGGTGAAGGTGTAACCGGCCGTGCCGACCCCGGCGAAGATCAGCACGATGGTAAAGATCTTCGCACCCGTGCCGAAGTGTCCGACCTCCCCGAAGCCGACCGTGGTCACCGTGATGACGGTCTGGAACAAGGCGTCGAGCAGGCCGTAGCCGAACCCCATGTAGCCGGCCGTACCGCCGACGATGACGAGCAGGACACTGACGAGCCCGGTACGCAACCGCGTGGCCGTCCGCCGCTGCACCCGCGGCGTGCCGCCGAAGCGGTTGCCGACAGCCATGCCCCATTGTGCCCCCGACAGCACCGGATAGGGTTTGCCGGAGTGTCGCAGCATCGCCGACCGCGCCGCGGCACGTCCGTCGCCGAGTACCGCTGCCGAGGAGCTACCGCCTTGACCATCCGCGTGGGCATCAACGGCTTCGGCCGCATCGGGCGCAACTTCTTCCGCGCCGTCACCGCGTCCGGTGCCGACATCGAGCTCGTCGCCGCCAACGATCTCGGTGACGTCGCGACCATGGCGCATCTGCTCAAGTACGACAGCGTGCTCGGCCGCTTCCCGCACCCGGTCGAGATGGCCGGCGACGGGATCCGCGTCGGCGAGCACACGATCAAGATCCTCGCCGAACGCGACCCGGCGCAGCTGCCCTGGGGTGAGCTCGGCGTCGAGGTGGTCATCGAGTCCACCGGCTTGTTCACCAAAGCTGTCGACGCCCGAAAACACGTCGAGGCGGGCGCCCGGAAGGTCATCATCTCCGCCCCCGCGAGCGACGAGGACGTCACGATCGTCATGGGCGTTAACGACGGCGACTACGACCCGGCCAGGCACACGATCATCTCCAACGCGTCGTGCACCACGAACTGCCTCGGCCCGCTGGCCAAGGTGCTCGACGACTCCTTCGGCATCGAGCACGGCCTGATGACGACGATCCACGCCTACACGCAGGACCAGAACCTGCAGGACGCGCCGCACAAGGACCTCCGCCGCGCGCGGGCGGCGGCGATCAACATCGTCCCGACGAGCACCGGGGCCGCGAAGGCGATCGGCCTGGTGTTGCCGAAGCTGAAGGGCAAGCTGGACGGCTACGCGCTGCGGGTGCCCGTCCCGACCGGTTCGGCCACGGACCTCACCGTCGTCACCGGCCGCGACGCCACCGTCGAGGAGGTCAAGGCCGCCTACCAAAGCGCGGCCGAGGGCCCGCTCAAGGGCGTCCTGACCTACACCGAGGACCCGATCGTCAGCTCCGACATAGTCACCGACCCGGCGTCGTGCATCTTCGACGCCGGTCTGACGAAGGTCGTCGGCAACCAGGTGAAGGTGGTCGGCTGGTACGACAACGAGTGGGGCTACTCCAACCGGCTCGCCGACGTGGTCCGGCTCGTCGGCTCGTCGCTGTAGGCGCCCGGCGATGCGCACACTGGACGACCTGCTCAAGCTCGGGGTCAAGGGGCGCCGCGTGCTGGTCCGCTCCGATCTCAACGTGCCGCTGTCCATGGCGGTGTCCCCGGCGGTCACCGACGACGGCCGGATCCGTGCGTCGCTGCCGGTACTCACCCGGCTGCTCGACCACGGCGCGCGGGTCATCGTCACCGCGCACCTCGGCCGCCCCGGCGGCGCGCCCGAGGCGGCGTACTCGCTGCGTCCGGTCGCGGACCGCCTCGCCCAGCTGCTCGGGCGTCCCGTCGAGTTCGCGCTCGACACCGTCGGCGAGAGCGCCCGACTGCTGGCCGACGGGCTGCGCGACGGCGAGCTCCTCCTGCTGGAGAACGTCCGCTTCAACGCCGGCGAGACGAGCGAGGACGACGCCGAGCGCCTCGCCTTCGCGCGCGCGCTCGCCCAGCTCACCGGCGGCGAGGACGACGGCGGCGCCTTCGTCGAGGACGCGTTCGGCGCTGTGCATCGCAAGCACGCCTCCGTGTACGACGTCGCGACCCTGCTGCCGCACTACTGCGGCGATCTGGTCCGCGCGGAGCTGGCGATGCTCGACGAGCTGGGCGCGGCGGCGAAGCGGCCGTACGTCGTGGTGCTGGGTGGCTCGAAGGTGAGTGACAAGCTCGCGGTGATCTCCTCGCTGCTGCCCAAGCTCGACACGCTGCTCGTCGGCGGGGGGATGTGCTTCACCTTCCTCGCCGCACAGGGGCACGAGGTGGGCGACTCGCTGTTGGAGCCCGACCGGATCGAGGCGTGCCGCAAGCTGCTGGCGACCAGGGGCGCCGACGGAGCGCCCAAGATCGTGCTGCCCACCGACGTCGTGGTCGCCGCGGAGGCCGCTGAGGACTCTCCGGCGCAGGTGGTCGGCGTCGACGCGATCCCGCCCGGCGGCAAGGGGCTGGACATCGGTCCCGACACGGTGCGCGCGTTCGTCGACGTTCTCGCCGCGGCGAAGACGGTCTTCTGGAACGGGCCGATGGGCGTGTTCGAGGTCGCACCGTTCGCCGCGGGTACCCGCGGCGTCGCCGAGGCAGTCGCCGCCGTCGACGGGTCGTCGGTGGTCGGGGGCGGCGACTCGGCTGCCGCGGTGCGCGCCCTCGGGCTCGACGCCAGCGCCTTCGGGCACATCTCCACCGGCGGTGGCGCGTCGCTGGAGTACCTGGAGGGCAAGACGCTACCCGGCGTCGCCGTGCTGGAGGGGGCCTGAGGTGCGCAAACCCCTGATCGCCGGCAACTGGAAGATGAACCTCAACCACCTCGAGGCGATCGCGCTGGTGCAGAAGATCGCCTTCAGCCTGAGCGAGGAGCAGCTCGACCGGGTCGACGTCGCCGTGCTGCCGCCTTACGTCGACCTGCGCAGCGTGCAGACCCTCGTCGACGGTGACGGCTGGCATCTGCGCTACGGAGCGCAGGACCTCTCCCCGCACGACTGCGGGGCCTACACCGGCGACATCGGCGGCCCGATGCTGGCCAAGCTCGGCTGCACCTACGTCGTCGTCGGCCACTCCGAGCGGCGCACCTACCACGAGGAGGACGACACCATCGTCGCCGCCAAGCTGGCCGCCGCGTACCGCAACGGCCTCACGCCGATCCTGTGCGTCGGGGAGACCGTCGAGGTCCGCGAGGCGGATGAGTACCTGCGCCACTGCACCGCTCAGCTCGAGGCCGCGCTCACGCAACTTCCTGCCGAGCACGCCGAGTCGATCGTGCTCGCCTACGAGCCGGTCTGGGCGATCGGCACCGGCAAGGTCGCGACGCCTGAGGACGCGCAGGAGGTGTGCGCGGCGATCCGAGCCTGCCTGGGCAAGCGGTACTCGGCGTCGCTGGCCGACGGGGTGCGGGTGCTCTACGGCGGGTCGGTCAAGTCGGAGAACGCGACGCAGATCCTGGGACGCCCGGACATCGACGGCGCGCTGGTCGGCGGCGCGAGCCTGGATGGCGCGGAATTCGCCGCGATCTGCGCGGTTGCCGCTGAGCCCGCAGGCCGGGCCTGACGCCCCCGGGTAGTCTTGTGCGGCGACGCCCACCACCCCGTCTGTAGCTGAGGCAGCCACCATGATCTTGACGTTGTCGGTAGTGCTGATCGCCACGAGCCTGCTGCTCGTGGTGCTGGTGCTGCTGCACCGCGGCAAGGGTGGTGGGCTGTCCTCGATGCTCGGTGGGTCGTTCTACTCGAACCTCTCCGGCTCCTCCGTCGTCGAGCGCAACCTCGACCGCCTCACCGTCATCGCCGGCGTCGTCTGGGCGATCTGCATCATCGGCCTCGGCCTGCTGTACAAGAACACCGGCTGACCAGCAACACCGGCTGACCAGCAACACCGGCTGACCGGCAACACCGGCTGACGAAGCAACGACGGCCGAGCAGCGCAACACAGATCAGCAAGCGCACATCGCAGCGGCATCGACGACAGGGAGCGGAACGTGTCAGGTGGCAGTGCCATCCGCGGCAGCCGGGTCGGCGCCGGGCCGATGGGGGAGAAGGAACGCGGCGAGTCCGCGCCCCGCCAGCGGGTGTCGTTCTTCTGTTCGAACGGGCACGAGGTCCGGCCCGCGTTCGCGGTCGACGCCGTCCTGCCCGACACCTGGGACTGCCCGAAGTGCGGCAACCCCGCCGGACGCCAGTCCGACGCGCCGCCGAACGCGCCGCGCAACGAGCCGTACAAGACGCACCTGGCCTACGTGAAGGAACGGCGCACCGAGGAGGACGGCGCCGCGATCCTGGAGGAGGCCCTGCAGAAGCTCAAGGCCCGGCGCGGCGAGGCCTGAGCGAGCCGAACGCGCAGTCGGCTACGCCGTCCGGTTCTGCTTGATCAGCGTCTTGGCGAAGTTCCACACCAGGCCTGAGCCGCGGTGCGCGTCGTCCATCACGTCGATGAACGCCTCGACGAACCGATCGACCTCCCGCTCGCCGATGATCAGCGGCGGGATCAGCTTGATCACCTCGAGGTGATCGCCCGAGACCTGGGTGAGGATGCGGTGCCGGTGGAACAGGGCGTGCACGATCGTCTGGGCGAACAGGCCCTTGCGGGCGGCCTGCAGTGCCGTCCACGGTGCGCGCAACTTTAACGACGTGGGACGGCCGAACTCGATGCCGATCATGAGCCCACGCCCCCGGACCTCGCTCAGCAACTCGTAACGTCCGACAAGCTCGGCGAGGCGGGCCTGCAACAGCTCGCCGATCTTGCGGGCGTTCTCGGTGACGCCGTCCTGCTCGAGGACGTGCAGCGTGGCCAGACCTGCGGCCATCGCCTGGGCGTTCGAGCCGAACGTCGAGTCGTGGACGAGGACGCGATCCATCGAGGAGTAGACCTTGGCGAAGATCCAGTCCCGACCGAGGGTCGCGCCGACGGGAATGTAGCCGCCGGACAGCGCCTTGGCGCAGGCGACCAGGTCCGGCTCCACGCCGCTCTCGTGCTGGAAGGCGAAGAAGTCACCGGTGCGCCCGATCCCGCACTGCACCTCGTCGGCGACCAGCAGGGCCCGGTGGCTGCGGAGCAGGTCCTGGACGGCGGGAAGGTACCCGGGCGGGGCGACCGTCACGCCCTTGCCCTGGATGGGCTCGACCAGGAATGCGGCGACGTCGCCGCGGCGTAGCTCCCGCTCCAACGCGCCGAGGTCGCCGAACGGGACCGGTGTGTCCGGTAGCAGCGGGCCGAAACCCCGGCGGAAGTCACGCTCCCCGTTGACCGACAGTGACCCGGCGGTCAGCCCGTGGAAGGCATGCTCGCAGTACACGATCCGGCCGCGGCCGGTGGCGAAGCGGGCGAACTTCAACGCCGCCTCGACGGCCTCCGTGCCGCTGTTGCCGAAGTAGACCCGATCGAGGTGCGGTGCCCGCTCCAGCAGCGACTCGGCGAGCGGGCCGGCCAGCGGCGGCGCGTCGAACTGGGTGAGGTCGGCGAGGCCCGCGTCGAGCGCGTCGTGGATCGCCTGCCGAACGACGGGATGATGCCGGCCCAGCGCGAAGACCCCGAAGCCCGCGAGCATGTCCAGGTAGTCGTGGCCGTCCGCGTCGTAGAGGTATGCGCCTTCGGCACGGGTGTACACCTTGTCGAAACCGATGGCGTGCAGCATCCGCGGTAGTTGCGGGTTCAGGTGGCGCCGGTGCAGCTCGTACCGCTCGTCGCCGCGGCGCGCGAGCAGATCGGGCAGGTCGAACGGCCCGCTCATCCCCATCCGCGTTGCACCTCCTCGCCGCTCACTCAGCCCACCGGCGGCTTGTAGAGGTTACGTGGCAGCTCGGCTGCGGCCGCCCGGTCGACGAGCCACAGCGTGCGATGGCGGCCCCGCGGGCCGGCCGAGGGAACCTGCACCCGCCCGGCACCGCCGAGCGCCATTGCCACCGCCCGCGCCTTGGCCGCGCCGGAGGCGAGGAAGCAGACGTCGTTCACCGCGTCGAGCGCCCGGAACGTCAGCGACAGCCGGTTCGGCGGGGGCTTGGGGGAGTTGCGCACCCCGACGACGGCCGCGTCCTGCTCGTAGACGGCGGGATGTTCGGGAAACAGCGACGCGCAGTGCCCGTCGGGACCGATACCGAGCAACGCCACGTCGAAGTGCGGCAGATCGTCCTCGCCCTGCTCGGGGTCGACGGCCTCGGCGAGCTCACCGGCGTACGCCTCGGCGGCCGCGTCCACGTCGGTACCGAAGCGGCCGTCGGCTGCCGGCATCCGGTGCACGCGGGCCTCGTCCAGCGGCAGTGCGCCGAGCAGCGCCGCGAACGCCGCGCGGTCGTTGCGCTGCTCGGACCCCGCGGGGACGTAGCGCTCGTCGGCCCACCAGACGTGCACCCGCCGCCAGTCGACGGAGTCGCGGGCGGGCAATTCGCGCAGGGCGCGCATCACCTGCTCCAGGATCGCGCCGCCGGTCAACACCAGATGGGCTCGCGGACGCACGCGCAGCGCCGAAACCAGCGTCGCGACCAGGCGGCCTGCGGCGTTCTCGGCGAGCACGTCGGCCGAGGGTTCGACGACGATCTCCGGCGCGGCTGCCATCAACCCTCCTGAGCGGCCAGCGCGGGGTCGTGCCAGATGTGCGTGCGCACCGCGGGCCGCTCGGTCAGGTCGTCGTGGCCGGTGACGGCACCGAGGGCCAGCGCGTACGGCTGGTCGGCATCCAGGCGGCGTAGCTCCTCGGCCAGCAGGTCCCCGGTGCTGCGGGCGGGGAACGGCGCGATCGAGTCCAGCTGCCCGGGTCGGGTCATCACCAGCTTGTAGCCCTCGTTGCGCAGCGACATCTCGTAGTCGTCGCCGAAGCCGACGCTCACCGAGGAGACGTACTTGCCTTCGGCGGCCTCCACCGGCACCGGGAGGTGCAGCCGGCTCGACAGCCAGCCGGCCAGCAGCTGCGCGGACGGGTCGACGGGGTTGCCGCGGACGACGACGGTGCGAGCCGGTCCGGGTGCGGTGTCGAAGGCCGACGCGAGTGCCGCGCGCCACGGGGTGATGGCGGTCCAGGTCAGGTCGGTGTCGCCGGGCGCGTAGTCCTCGCCGCGTTGCTGCAGCGCGGCCAGCGGATCGGCGTCGCGGATGACGTTGGTGATGCGGCGGTCAGCGGACACGCCGAGCGGATCGTAGGCGATGATCTCCGGCGTCTCGGAGTACCACCACGTCACGACGGGCGCGTCCGGTGCCAGCAGCGGCAACGTGACCGACTCGGCGTGTAGCGCCAGGCGCCCGTACATCCGCAGCACGACCGATTCGACCGGGCCGTAGCGACCGCCGACCTCGACCTCGGCGTCCAGCCGCGGCACCGGCGCGTCGATCTGGCGCCGGATCACGGTGAGCACCCGCATCGGGTGGTGTGCCGCCGCGACGCTCACCGCGGCCTCGACGTCGCCGCTGTTGCGTTCGTCCATCACCACGACCAGCGTCAGCGCCAGCCCGCTGGTCACACCGCCGCCGGAGCGCCGTTCGGTGGCCAGCGCCTTGAGCACGGCGCTGCCCGTCGTGTCCCACAACGTCGTCACGGCCGCCGCCAGCTGCGTCCGTTGCGGGCGAGCATCTCGTCGGCGGCCTTGGGCCCCCACTCCCCGGCGCGGTAGAGCTCGGGCTTGCGCTCGGCCCAGAACTCCTCGAGCGGGTCGATCACCCGCCAGGACGCCTCCACCTCGGCGTTGCGGGGAAACAGCGTCGAATCGCCCAGCAGTACGTCGAGGATCAGCCGCTCGTAGGCCTCCGGGGAGGACTCGGTGAACGACTCGCCGTAGAGGAAGTCCATCGAGACGTCGCGGACCTCCATCATCGAGCCGGGCACCTTGGAGCCGAACTTCAGCGTGACACCCTCGTCGGGCTGGACGCGGATGACGAGCTGGTTGTGCCCGAGTTCCTCGGTGTCGGTCTGGCTGAACGGCAGGTGCGGCGCCTTCTTGAACAGCACCGCGATCTCGGTCACGCGGCGGGGCAGCCGCTTGCCGGTGCGCAGGTAGAACGGGACGCCGGCCCAGCGGCGGGTGTCGATGCCGAGGCGGACGGCGGCGTAGGTCTCGGTCGTCGAGTCCTTCGGGATGTCCTTCTCGCCGGTGTAGGCGACGACACGCTCGCCGGCCTGCCAACCTTGGTCGTACTGTCCGCGCACGGCACCCTCGGCGAGGTCGTCGGGCAACGTGATCGCCCGTAGCACCTTGAGCTTCTCGGTCTGGATCGCCTCGGCGGTGAATTCGACGGGCTCCTCCATCGCGGTGAGCGCCAGCAGCTGGAGCAGGTGGTTCTGCAGGACGTCTCGCGCCGCTCCGGTCGCGTCGTAGAACGCGGCGCGGCCGCCGATACCGACGTCCTCGGCCATGGTGATCTGCACGGAGTCGACGAAGTTGGCGTTCCACACCGGCTCGAACAGCTGGTTGGCGAAGCGCAGCGCCATCAGGTTCTGGACGGTTTCCTTGCCGAGGTAGTGGTCGATGCGAAAGACGTCACTGGCGCCGAAGACGTCGTCGACCAGGGCGTTGAGTTCCAGGGCGCTCTGCAGGTCGTGCCCGAACGGCTTCTCGACCACGACGCGCCGCCAGCCACCGGAGTGCTCGTTGTCGGCCATCCGGGTGCGCTGCATCTGCTGCAGCACGGTGGCGAACATGTTCGGCGGGATGGATAGGTAGAAGGCAGCGTTGCCCTTGATGCCGTGGGACTTGCACAGGTCGGTGAGCGTCGTCGCCAGCCTGTCGAACCCCTCGTCGTCGTCGAAGGAACCAGGGACGAACATGATGTCGCCCGAGAGCCGCTCCCACACCTCGTCGTCCCAGCTGGTGCGCGCATGCTCCTGCGCGGCCCGCTTGGCGACTTCCTCGAAGTCGCCGTCGCCCCAGTCGCGGCGCGCGAAGCCGAGCAGCACGAAGTCCGGCGGCAGCAGCCCACGATGAGCCAGGTCGTAGACCGCCGGCAACAGCTTCTTGCGGGCCAGGTCACCGGTGACCCCGAACACGACGAGGGCACACGGCTCGGGTACCCGCGGCAAGCGCCGGTCGCGCGGATCACGCAGCGGGTTGCCGACAGCTGCCGCAGGCGTCCCGGCGGGGGCGCGCAGCGGCCCACCTCCCGCGGGCGCAGAGGCGGCGGGTCGCTGTGAGGCCGTACTGCTCTCGGGGTTGGCCTCCCCGTCGCCGCTCGCCCCACCGGCCGTCTTGTTCTGCGCCTTGCCGCCGGTCTTACCGGCCGGCTTCCCGGACGACCCGGGCGCCGGACCGGCGGCCGGCTTCGCCTTGGCGCGGGTCATGACTTGGCGTTGTCCAGCTGTCCCTGCACGCTCTCGGACAACTGCGCGTAGGAGTCCTCGAACTTCTGCACGCCCTCGGCCTCGAGGACCTCGATGACGTCGTCGTACTCGATGCCGATCGCGTTGAGATCGTCGATGACCTTGCGCGCCGCGTCGTAGCCGCCGGTGATCGTGTCCCCGTGGATGCGGCCGTGGTCGGCGACGGCGTCCAGCGTCGCCTCGGGCATCGTGTTCACCGTCTCGGGGGCGACGAGTTCTACGACGTACATCGTGTCGTCGTAGGCGGGATCCTTGACACCGGTGGACGCCCACAGCGGCCGCTGCCGGTGCGCGCCGGCCTGTTCGAGCTTCTTCCAGCGCTGGGAGCCGATCACCTTCTCGTAGCGCTCGTAGGCCAGCCGGGCATTGGCGATTCCGGCCTTGCCGCGCAACGCCTTCGCCTCGTCGGTGCCGAGTTTGTCGATGCGCTTGTCGATCTCGGTGTCGACGCGCGAGACGAAGAACGACGCGACCGAATGGATGGTGGACAGGTCGATTCCGGCGTCCTTGGCCTGCTCGAGCCCGCTGAGGTAGGCGTCCATGACCTTGTCGTAGCGGTCCAGGCCGAAGATCAGCGTGACGTTGACGTTGATTCCCGCCGCGGTGGCCGACGTGATCGACGGCAGCCCCTCCACGGACGCCGGGATCTTGACCATCACGTTGGGCCGGTCGACGAGCCACCACAGGCCCTTCGCCTCGGCGGTGGTGCGCTCGGTGTCGTGCGCCAGCCGCGGGTCGACCTCGATCGAGACGCGGCCGTCCTTGCCGTCGGTGCGGTCGAACACGGGGCGCAGTTCGTCGCAGGCCCACCGGATGTCGAAGGCCATCAGGTAGCGAATCGCGCCGTCGACGGCGATCTTGCGGGTACGCAGGTCGGCGACCTGGTCGTCGTAGGCGTTGCCCTTTTCCAGCGCCTTCTGAAAGATCGTGGGGTTGCTGGTGACGCCGACGACGTGGCGCTCGTCGATCAGGTGCTGCAGGTTGCCGCTGCGCAGCCGCTCGCGGCTGATGTCGTCGAGCCAGATGGACACGCCCTGTGCGGACAGGTCCGCGAGTGCGTCGCTCATGTCGTCCTCCTAGGTGCCGGTGGTCGCGCCGCGGATCGCGCCGGCGCGTTCGAGTGCGGAGTGCGCCGCCGCGACGACGCGGTCCGGGGTGAAGCCGAACTGTTCGAACAGCACGCCGCCTTCGGCGCTGGCGCCGAAGTGCTCGATGCTGACGATCTCGCCGGCGTCGCCGACGATCTCTCGCCAACCCAGCTTGATCCCGGCCTCGACGCTGACGCGGCCCTTGACGTCCGGCGGAAGCACCTGCTGCTGGTAGGACAGTGGTTGCGCGTGAAACCACTCGATACACGGCATCGACACGACCCGGGTGGGCGTGCCCTCGGCCTCCAGCCGCTCGCGCGCGGTCAACGCGAGCGACACCTCCGAACCGGTCGCCACGATAATGATCTGCGGCAGCCCGGCGGAGGCCTCCTCGAGCACGTAGCCGCCCTTTGCCGCGTCGAGCACCTTCGCGGGATCGAGCACCGGGAGATCCTGCCGCGACAGCGCGAGGCCGGCCGGCCGGTCGGTGTGTTCCAGGGTCGCCTTCCAGCAGGCCGCGGTCTCGTTCGCGTCGGCGGGACGGACGACGTCCAGGCCCGGGATCGCGCGCAGCGCGGCAAGCTGCTCGATCGGCTGGTGAGTGGGGCCGTCGCCGCCGAGCCCGCTCGAGTCGTGCGTCCAGACGTAGATCGTCGGAAGCTGCATCAGCGCGGCGAGCCGCACCGGCGGTCGCATGTAGTCGCTGAACACCAGGAACGTGCCGCCGTAGACGCGGGTCGCGCCGTGCAGCGTGATCCCGTTCATGATCGAGCCCATTGCGTGTTCGCGGATGCCGAAGTGCAGGGTGCGTCCGTACGGGCCGCCGGGCCACGCCTTCGTCTGGTGCTCGGCCGGGACGAAGCTCGGCTGGCCCTCCATCGTGGTGTTGTTGCTCTCGGCGAGGTCGGCCGAACCGCCCCACAGTTCCGGCAGCACGTCGGCGAGCGCGGTGAGCACGGCTCCGGACGCCTTGCGCGTGGAGATCGAGTTCGGCTTCCCGTCCTTCTCCGTCGGGAAGGTGGGCAGCGCGTCGGCCCAGCCACCCGGCAGCTCGCGCCGGATGACGCGCTCCAGCAGCGCGGAGCGCTCGGGATGGCGCTTGGCCCACGCGTCGAAGGACTCCTGCCACTGCGCATGTGCCGCGCGGCCGCGTTCCACGACCTCGCGTGCCCGGGCCAGCGCCGCGCCGTCGACGGCGAAGTGCGCACCGGGATCGAAGCCGAGGATCTTCTTGGTCTTGCGGATCTCGTCTTCTCCGAGCGCGGAGCCGTGTGCCGCGCCGGTGTTCTGCTTGGTCGGCGCGGGCCAGCCGATGATCGTGCGCACGGCGATGAACGACGGCTTGTCGGTGACGCGCTGCGCCCTGCGGATCGCCTTCTCCAGCGCGACGACGTCCTCGCCGGAATCGACGCGCTGGGTGTGCCAGCCGTAGGACTCGTACCGCTTGCAGACGTCCTCGCTGAAGGCCACCGCGGTGTCGTCCTCGATGGAGATGTGGTTGTCGTCGTAGAACAGGATGAGGTTGCCGAGCTGCTGGTGCCCGGCCAGCGAGGACGCCTCCCCGGAGATTCCCTCCTCCAGGCAGCCGTCGCCGCAGAACACGTAGATGTGGTGGTCGAAGGGCGATTCGCCGGGCGCTGCGTCCGGGTCGAACAGCCCCCGTTCGCGGCGCGCGGCCATCGCCATGCCGACGCCGTTGCCGATGCCCTGCCCGAGCGGGCCGGTGGTGGTCTCGATCCCGGCTGTGTGCCCGTGCTCGGGGTGGCCCGGGGTGCGCGAGCCCCAGGTCCGCAGCGATTCGAGGTCGGACAGTTCCAGGCCGTAGCCGGACAGGTACAGCTGGCAGTACTGGGTCAGCGACGCATGGCCGTTGGACAGCACGAACCGGTCGCGGCCGAGCCAGTTCGGGTCGGTCGGATCGTGGCGCAGCACCCGTTGGTAGAGCAGGTAGGCCAGCGGCGCCAGGCTCATCGCCGTTCCGGGGTGGCCGTTGCCGACCTTCTGGACCGCGTCCGCCGCCAGCAGGCGCGCGGTGTCGACCGCCTTGGTGTCGAGCTCGGTCCACCAGGACGGATGGGTCGTCACGATCCCCGGCTCGCTGCCGGTCTGCTTGTCGGCCACCGTCGTCGGTTCCCCTCGTGCGTCGTCGCCCTAGGCTGCTGTCGTTCCCATGCTGAGCCTAGCGATATCGGCTGAGGCTGGCTGCGGAGCGGCGGCGCGCGACGGTTACGCTGATCCGGTGACGCAGACGCCGGTTGCGCCCGTCTCGGCGGGTTCGGACGGCGCTCCGGCGTCCCCACGGCCCGCTCGCCGGGCGCCGCACGGCGGGACGCCCTCGGCCGGGCACCGCTCGCGACTGGCCGCCTACGTGGCCCTCACCAAACCGCGCATCATCGAACTCCTGCTGGTGACGACGCTGCCCTCGATGGTCCTCGCCGCGGGCGGTCTGCCCCGCTGGTGGGTGGCCGTCGCGACCATGCTCGGCGGCACCCTCGCGGCCGGCAGCGCGAACGCGCTGAACTGCTATCTCGACCGCGACATCGACGCGGTCATGCGCCGTACCGGACGGCGCCCGCTGGCACGCCACGAGGTTTCGCCGGTCGGCGCGCTGGTGTTCGCCCTCGTGCTGGGAACAGTTGCCGTCGTGGCGATCGGGCTGATCACGAACTGGCTCGCCGGTGCGCTCACCGCGGCCGCCATCGCGTTCTATGTGCTCGTCTACACGATGCTGCTCAAGCGGCGGACCGCGCAGAACGTCGTGTGGGGTGGTGCCGCCGGGTGCATGCCGGTGCTGATCGGCTGGACGGCGGTAACCGGCCGGTTGGCCTGGGCGCCGGTCGCGCTGTTCGCGGTCGTCTTCTTCTGGACGCCGCCGCACACGTGGGCGCTGGCCACCCGCTACCGCGAGGACTACGCGCGGGCCGGGGTGCCGATGCTGCCGGTCGTCGCCTCGCCACTTCGGGTCGCGCGGGAGATCGCGGTCTACTCCTGGCTCACCGTCGCGGCGTCGCTGGCGCTGTGGCCGCTGGCCACCGGCTGGCTCTACGGCGCGCTCGCGGCCCTTGCCGGGGTGGTGCTGCTGGCCGGCGCGCACCGGTTGCTGGCGCGCACGAAGGCGGGCGCCAACGCGCAGCCGATGCAGTTCTTCCACCTGTCCAACAGCTATTTGGCCTTCGTCTTCCTGGCCGTCGCCGTCGACACGTTCGTGCGCTGAGCGCCCATGGCATCGGTGTACCTGGCGACGTGTGCTGCGCTGCCCCAGGGTGACGAGGACGCCGAGGTGCTAATCGCCTGCCTGGGTGCCCGGCACGTCGAGGCGCGCTGGCAGGCCTGGAACGATCCCGACGCGCGGTGGGACGACGCGCTGGTGGTGCTGCGCTCCACCTGGGACTACACCGACGACCGCGTCGCGTTCCTCGACTGGGCGCGCCGGGTGCCGCGGCTGGCGAACCCCGCCCCGGTCGTGGAATGGAACTCCGACAAGACCTACCTGCGCGACCTAGAGAACGCGGGCGTACCCACCGTGACGACCTCGTGGGTGGCGCCCGGGGACCCGTTCGAGCTGCCGGCTGCGGACGAGTTCGTGGTCAAGCCCTCGGTGGGCGCGGGCTCGCGCGGCGCCGGGCGTTTCGCGTCGGGACAGGCGGTCGCCGCGCAGGCGCACATCGCCGAGTTGCACGTCGCCGGCTGCACGGCGATGGTGCAGCCGTATCTGCCCGCCGTCGACACGCACGGCGAGACGGCGCTGATCTATCTCGCGGGCCGATTCAGCCACGCCGTGAGCAAGGGCGCGATGCTGCCGCCGGGCGTCGTGCATCCCGCGCGCTCGCATTCGCTCTACGTCGAGGAACGCATCCAGGCGCGACCGCCGTCGGCCGCGGAGCACGCGCTGGGCGAGCAGCTGATGGAGGTGCTGCGCGGGCGAACGGGTCGCGACCTGCTCTACGCCCGCGTCGACCTGTTGCCCGGCCCCGACGGACCCGTCGTCGTCGAGCTGGAGCTGAGCGAGCCGTCGCTGTTCCTCGGGCACGCCGACGCTGCGGCCGACCGGTTCGCCGCCGCAATCGCGGAGCGGGTATGACGATCCCGGTGCCGCCGCTGGAGCGGCTGCGTGCCCTGCGGCGGATGAAGGCCTTCGCCGGCAGCCTGCTGGTGCTCGCGGCGATCGTGTACGCGATCTGCCGTTCGGCGGGTAACGGCAGCGGCGCGTGGGGGTACGTGCAGGCAACGGCTGAGGCGTCGATGGTCGGCGGTCTCGCCGACTGGTTCGCCGTCACCGCGCTGTTCCGGCACCCGCTCGGGCTGCCGATCCCGCACACCGCGATCATCCCGCGCAAGAAGGACCAGATCGGTGAGGGCCTGGCCGGTTTCGTCAGCGAATACTTCCTCACCCCGGAGATCGTCGGCGAGCGCGTCGCGGCCGCCCGCGTTCCCAGGCGAGTCGGCGAGTGGCTCGCCGAGCCTGCCCACGCGCACCAGATCGCCGAGGAGCTCAGCAACGCGGTCGGCGGGATGGCCTCGGTGCTGCGCGACGACGAGCTGCGCAACGCCGTGGCCGGCTTCGCGGACAAGCGGCTGCGGGCCCTGGACGTGTCGCCTTTGCTGGCGCGGGTGCTGCAGGCGGCGTGCGATTCCGGCCAGCACCAGGCAGCGCTCACCGTCGTGCTGCGCGGGCTGATGCGCTTTCTCGACGAGAACCGCAGCGTGTTCCGACGCCGGCTGGCGGAGGAGTCGCCCGAGTGGGTGCCCGACTGGGTGGACGATCGCGTGTTCGCGCGGGGATTCACCTCGCTGCAGTCCTTCCTCGTCGACGTGACACAGGACGACGACCACGAGCTGCGGCGCACCTTCGATGCCCAGCTGCGCGCCTTCGCCGAACGGCTGCGCAGCGACGCGGAGCAGCGCGAGCGCGTCGAGCGGGCCAAGCTCCAGCTGCTGGACCGTCCCGACGTGCGCGAGTGGCTCACGACCCTGTGGACGAACCTGAAGAAGCTCATCGTCGACGGGGCAGCTGACCCCGACTCCGACCTGCGGCGCTCCGTCGAGTCGCTCACCAGGCGCGCGGGGGAGGTGCTGCGCGACGACGCCGCCATGGCGGCCAAGATCGACGAGGCGCTGCAGCGGCTCACCGCGCACGTCCTCACCCACTACGCCGACGACCTGGCCGGCGTCATCTCCGCGACCGTCGAGCGCTGGGACACGGCCGAGACCAGCCGTCGCCTGGAACTGCAGGTCGGCCGCGACCTGCAGTTCATCCGGATCAACGGCACCGTGGTCGGCGCGCTGGCCGGCTTGTTGATCTACACCTTCAGCCAGCTGTTCTGAGCGGGCGGCCGGCCGGAGCCGGGATCCGGCTGACGCGAGGTTCGAGCAGGGCCAGGACGTAGAGCGCGGCGAGCCACAGCAGGCAGGCGCCGAGCATGTGCAATGCCACCAGCAGGGGCGGCACGTGCAGGAAGTACTGCGTGTAGCCGATCGCCGCCTGGGCCAGTTCGACCCCGAGCAGGATCCAGCTGGCGCGCCGCACGGCCTGGCTCGCGCGCACCGCGTAGAGCAGGGCGAGCAGGCCCACGCTCACGCCGACGAGCACCATGACCGAGTCGGCATGCAGCTGGGCCATGGACGACACCTGCAACCCGGTGCGGTGGACCTTGCCGCTGGTGAGGTCGCCGGCGTGCGGCCCGCTGCCGGTGACGACGGTGCCGAGCGCGAGGACCGCAGCAGCGCTCAGCACCGTGAGCCGGGCCAGCTGCAGCGCGGCACGCGGCAACGCCGCGGGGGGCGCTGCGTCACGCACCCGCCACCACAACCAGAACGTCACGAAGATGATCGACATCGAGAACAGGAAGTGCGCCGCCACCAGCCAGGGGTTGAGGTGGGTGAGCACGGTCAGGCCACCGAGCACGGCCTGCGCCGGGATGCTCAGCGCGGCGATCGTGGCCAGCGTGCGTTCCTGGCGGCGCGCCATCGCCACCAGCCAGGTGGCCACCGCGATGAGGGCGAGCACGAAGGTCAGTTGCCGGTTGGTGAACTCGATGACGCCGTGGATCGCGTACGCCCTCGTCGGCGTCAGTGACGAGTCGGTGCACGACGGCCAGGTCGGGCAGCCGAGTCCGGAGTTCGTGAGCCGGACGGCGCCACCGCTCACCACGATCAGGACGTTGGCGAGCACCGACGCCAGTGCGAAGTTGCGCAGCGCCGTGGCGGTGCGCAACCGGCGCGGCAGCCAACGCCGCAGCCAGCGCACGTGGCGAGGGGCACTGGGACTCACGTCGAGGCGTACGGGCGTGCTCACTCCCACCGAAACCACCTCGCCGCGGCGGGCAGTGCAAGCGCCGCCCACACCACCAGCGTGAGCAGATCGTGGACCGGGATGCCGGCGCCGTCCTGAAGCACCCGGTGCAGACCGTCCGAGAGCGCTGCGGAGGGCAGGTACTGCAGCACCTGGGCCACCCCGTGCGGGTACTTCGACAGCGGTATCGCGATACCGCCGGCGAACAGCAGGATCAGCCAGATCAGGTTCGCCGCGGCGAGGGTCACCTCGGCGCGCAGCGTGCCGGCCAGCAGCAGGCCGAGTCCGCCGAAGGTCGCGGTGCCGAGCACGACGAGCAGCAGCACCAGCAGCGCGTCGCCGTGCGGGTGCCAGGCAAGCGCGAAGCCGAGCGCGAAGATCAGTGCGAGCTGAACCAGTTCCAGCAGCAGTACCGACAGCGTCTTCGCGCCGATCAGGACGGAGCGGGGTAGCGCGGTGGCACCGAGGCGCTTGAGCACCGCGTACTTGCGCTCGAAACCCGTGCCGATCGCCAGCCCGGTGAACGCGGCGGACATCACCGCGAGCGCGACGATGCTCGGCACCACGAACTCGACGCGGCGCTGGACGCCCAGCGAGTACAGCAGCGGCAGGTTGAAGAAGAACAGCAGCAGCAGCGGGATGACCAGCGTGAGCGCCACCTGCTCGCCGTTGCGCAGCAGCAGGCGGAACTCCATGGTGGTGTGCGCGGCGAGCATCTGTGACCGTGGAGCCGCGCCCGGCGACGGCACGAATCCCGATTGTGCAACTTCTGGCCGCCTGGGGCGGCCGAACGTTGCACGATCGGGGCTCACGTCCGCAACTCCCGGCCGGTGAGCTCGAAGAACACGTCCTCCAGGGTGCGCCGCTCGACGCTGAGGTGCTCGGCGAGCACGCCCTGCCCGGCGCACCACGCGGTGAGGGTGGCGAGCAACTGGGGGTTGACGTCCCCGGCCACGAGGTAGCGGCCCGGCTCCTCCTCCACCACGCTCGTCCCTTCCGGCAGGGCGGCCAGGAGGGACGCGAGGCGTAGCCCGGACTGGGCGTGGAAACGGATCTGGCCCTCCGCGCCGGCTCGCGTGAGCTCGGCCGGCGTGCCCTCGGCGACGATATGCCCGCAGTCGATCACGACGACGCTGTCGGCGAGCTGCTCGGCCTCGTCGAGGTAGTGCGTCGTGAGCACCACGCTCACGCCGTCGGCGCGCAGCTTGCGGATGAACTCCCAGGTTCCCCGCCGGGCCTGGGGATCCATGCCCGCCGTCGGCTCGTCGAGGAAGACCAGCTCCGGGCGGCCGACCAGCGCGAGGGCCAGGGAGAGGCGTTGCTGCTGGCCGCCGGAGAGCCGCTTCACCGGCGTGTGCGCGACCTCGGTGAGGCCGACGGCGTCGAGCAGCTGCACCGGATCGTGCGGCGTCCTGGCATAGGCGGCGAACAGGCGCAGCATCTCGATCGCGTGCGCCGCGGTGTAGCCGCCGACGCCGTCCTGCAGCATCACGCCGACCCGGGGCCGCAGCGCCGCGGCGTCAGCGATCGGGTCGAGTCCGAGAACGCGGACCGTGCCCGCGTCCGGACGGCGGAACCCCTCGCAGATCTCCACGGTGGTCGTCTTGCCCGCGCCGTTCGGTCCGAGCAGCGCGAGGACGGATCCGCGCGCGACGTCCAGCGTCAGGCCGTCGACGGCGCGCCGCGAGCCATAGTTCTTGACCAGGCCGCGGACCTCGACGGCGGGGCTGAGGGCGGCGGACACCCCGTCAGTCTAGGAACGTCGCGGGCTGGGCACGTCGGCGGTGAGGCGCCCACGGGGCCAGGACGCCGGCAGCGCGGTCACCTGCCGGCGGAGGATGGCGCGAAGGCGTCGACGTAGTCCTGGCCGGAGAGGTTCTGGACGGCCTGGCGGACGGTGTCGCTGACCTCGCGCAGCACGCGGGCGCTGCGCTCCTCGCCGGCGCGCTCGCCGAAGTGCAGCGGGGTGCCGAAGTGCACCTCGACGGACGCGCGATGCCAGCGGTGGCTGCCCGGCGGCTGCACCGCCCGGGTCCCGACCAGCCCGACAGGTACGACGGGCGCCCCGGAGCGCAGCGCGAGCCGGGCCACGCCGGTGCGGAACCGGTAGAGGCGCCCGTCCGGCGAGCGGGTGCCCTCCGGGTAGATGCCGAGCGCGCTGCCCGCGTTCAGCAGCTCGACGCCGATGTTGACGACGGCCGCGGCGGAGCGGGTGTCGCCACGCTCGACCGACACGTGGCCCATGCCGCGGAAGAACGACGCGGTCGCGCGCCCGAGCAACCCGGGACCGGTGAAGTACTCGGCTTTGGCGAAGTACAACACCTGCCGCCGCGCCGCGAGCGGGGTGAAGATCTCGTCGGCGAAGGACACGTGGTTGCCCGCGATGATCACGGCACCGGCCCGCGGCACGTTCTCCAGGCCGGTGATCCGCGGCCGGTACGCGGCCCGCAGCGTCGGCGCGAGGGTGAGTTCGAGCGTCCGGTACAGCACTCCGGCAATCTAGCCGCCCCCCACCTGCGGCCGCCGACGAAATACGTCATACTGGTGTTGTGAAATTCGCAGCCAGCGCGGTACGGGGGGGTCCGGACCGCACCCGTGACTCGGTGGCGCGCATCGTGCTCGAGCGCGGACCGCAGAGCGCGGCCGCATTGGCCGCGTTACTCGGGCTGTCCGCGGCCGCGGTGCGCCGGCACCTGGACGCGCTCGTCGCCGACGGTCTGCTCGCCGAGCGTGAGGCGCGCCCGGCGGCCCACCGGGGCAGAGGCCGTCCCGCCCGCATGTACGCGCTGACCGACGCCGGACGGGCAGCCTTCCCGCATGGCTACGACGACCTGGCCACCACCGCGTTGCGCTACCTGCGCGACACCGGCGGGGAGGGCGCCGTCGTCGAGTTCGCCGAGCACCGTGCCGCGTCGCTGGCCAGCGCGCTGCGGGCCGACATCGACCAGGCTGCGGCGCCGGTCACCCGGACGGTGGCACTGGCCGAGTCGCTCACGTCCCACGGTTACGTTGCCACGACCGAGAGCGCCTCCGCCGGCATACAGGTCTGCCAGCACCACTGCCCGGTCGCGCACGTCGCCGCGGAGTTCCCGCAACTGTGCGAGGCCGAGACGCGCGCCTTCGAGCGCGTTCTGGGTACCTACGTACAGAGGCTGGCGACGATCGCGCACGGCGACGGAGTCTGCACCACGCACGTCCCGGTACCGCCCCTGCCGGCCATGCACCCGTCGGCGGGGGAGTCCCGTCGAAAGTCCGCACGAGCACCTGAGTCCAGGAGGACTTGACCGCCATGACCACTGCACCCGAGCAGATCCTCACCCAGGACGAGCAGATCGACGCGCTGGGACGTTACGGCTTCGGCTGGGCCGACTCCGACGTCGCCGGCGCCGCGGCCACGCGCGGACTATCCGAGGCGGTCGTGCGCGACATCTCCGCGAAGAAGGACGAGCCGGCCTGGATGCTCGAGAGTCGGATTAAGGCGCTGTCGATCTTCGGCAAGAAGCCGATGCCGAACTGGGGTTCGGACCTGTCCGGGATCGACTTCGACAACATCAAGTACTTCGTGCGCTCGACGGAGAAGCAGGCCGCCACCTGGGACGACCTGCCCGCCGAGATCAAGAACACCTACGACAAGCTCGGGATCCCCGAGGCCGAGAAGCAGCGCCTCGTCTCCGGCGTGGCCGCGCAGTACGAGTCCGAGGTCGTCTACCACAAGATCCGGGAGGACCTCGAGGAGCAGGGCGTCATCTTCCTTGACACCGACACCGGCCTGCGTGAGCACCCCGAGCTGTTCCGCGAGTACTTCGGCTCGGTGATCCCGGCCGGGGACAACAAGTTCTCCGCCCTGAACTCGGCGGTGTGGTCCGGCGGCTCGTTCATCTACGTGCCCAAGGGCGTGCACGTCGACATCCCGCTGCAGGCCTATTTCCGCATCAACACCGAGAACATGGGCCAGTTCGAGCGCACGCTGATCATTGTCGACGAGGACGCCTACGTGCACTACGTCGAGGGCTGCACCGCGCCGATCTACAGCTCGGATTCCCTGCACTCGGCCGTCGTGGAGATCATCGTGAAGCGGGGCGGGCGCTGCCGGTACACGACGATCCAGAACTGGTCGAACAACGTGTACAACCTGGTCACCAAACGGGCCAAGGCCGAGGCCGGCGCCACGATGGAGTGGGTCGACGGCAACATCGGCTCGAAGGTGACGATGAAGTACCCCGCGGTGTGGCTGATGGGCGAGTACGCGAAGGGCGAGGTGCTCTCGATCGCGTTCTCCGGCGAGGGCCAGCACCAGGACGCGGGCGCGAAGATGCTGCACCTGGCGCCGCACACGTCCTCGACGATCATCTCCAAGTCGGTGGCCCGCGGCGGCGGACGCACCTCCTACCGCGGCCTGGTCGAGATCCACAAGGGCGCCCACCACAGCAAGTCGACGGTGAAGTGCGATGCCCTGCTCGTCGACGACATCAGCCGCTCGGACACCTACCCCTACGTCGACGTCCGCGAGGACGACGTGTCGATGGGGCACGAGGCGACGGTGTCGAAGGTCAGCGAGAGCCAACTGTTCTACCTGATGAGTCGCGGGATGAGCGAGGACGAGGCGATGGCGATGATCGTGCGCGGCTTCGTCGAGCCGATCGCGCGCGAGCTGCCGATGGAGTACGCGCTCGAGTTGAACCGGCTGATCGAACTGCAGATGGAAGGAGCCGTCGGCTAGATGACGCTTACGCAACTGGTCAACGAGCGCCCGGTCACCGGTTCGCCGCCGGAGCGGTTCACCTCGCGCGACCCGGCTGACTTCCCCGAGCCGGGGCGCCACGACGAGGCGTGGCGGTTCACGCCGCTGCGCGCGGTGCGTCCGCTGTTCGAGGTGTTCGAGCCGAGCACCCGGATCACCGGTGCCGTCGAGGCGCCCGACGGCGTCACCTGGGCGATCGTGCCCCGCGCCGACGAGCGCGTCGGACGCGTGCTGCAACCGGCCGACCGGGTGAGCGCGCTGGCCTTCGCGCACGCGCCGCAGACATTCGTGCTGCAGATCCCGGCCGATCGCGAGTTCGACGAGCCCGTCCTGGTACACGCCAGCGTCAATGCCGGGCAGGCCTACGAGCACATGGTGATCGAGGCAGGCGCGAACTCGCGGGCAACGGTCGTCGTCGACTACTCCGGGGGCGCGCTGATCGCCGAGAACGTCGAGATCATCGTCGGCGACGGTGCCCGGCTCGAGTACGTCAGCGTGCAGGACTGGAACGCCGACGCGGTGCACCTGAGCGCCCACGCGCTGCAGCTCGGCCGCGACGCGCAGCTCAAGCACATGGTGGTCAACCTCGGCGGTGCCGTGGTGCGCATCTGCCCGACCGTCCGCTTCGCCGGGCCCGGTGGCAGTGCCGAGTGTTTCGGGGTCTGCTTCGCCGGCAACGCCCAGCACCTGGAGTCGCGGCTCTACGTCGAGCATTCCGCCGCGCAGTGCCGCTCGGACGTCCTCTACAAGAACGCGCTGCTCGGCGAGTCGGCCCGCACCGTCTGGATCGGCGACGTCCGGATCCGTCCGCAGGCCATCGGTACGAGCACGTATGAGATGAACCGGAACCTGTTGCTGTCCGACGGCGCGCGCGCCGACTCCGTGCCGAACCTGGAGATCGAGACCGGCGACATCGCCGGGGCCGGGCACGCCAGCGCGACGGGCCGATTCGACGACCTGCAACTGTTCTACCTGCAGTCGCGCGGCATTCCCGCCGACGAGGCGCAACGGCTCGTTGTGCGGGGCTTCTTCGCCGATGTCGTCGACCGGATCGGCGTGCCGACGCTGCAGCGCAACATCATGTCCGCGATCGAGGCCCGGTTGGGCTTCGCGCCCCTCGAGGCAGAACTGGAGTCCGCATGAGCACCCTGGAGATCCGCGACCTGCGCGTGTCCGTCGGCGCTGGGGGTGCCGACGCCAAGGCGGGCGTCGCAGGTGGGGGAGTAGTGGAGGGCACCGAGATCCTGCGCGGCGTCGACCTCACGGTGTCCTCGGGCGAGACGCACGCGATCATGGGCCCGAACGGCTCCGGCAAGTCGACGCTGGCCTACTCGATCGCCGGCCATCCCAAGTACACCGTGACGGGCGGGACGGTGCACCTGGACGGCGCGGACGTCCTGGCGATGAGCGTCGACCAGCGCGCGCGGGCCGGCTTGTTCCTCGCGATGCAGTACCCCGTCGAGGTGCCGGGCGTGTCCGTGTCGAACTTCCTCCGCAGCGCCGCGACGGCGATCCGCGGCGAGGCCCCGAAGCTGCGCACCTGGGTCAAGGAGGTCAACGGCGCGATGAGCGCACTGGACATGGACAAGGCCTTCGCCGAGCGCAGCCTGAACGAGGGGTTCTCCGGCGGTGAGAAGAAGCGCCACGAGATCCTGCAGCTGGAACTCCTCAATCCCAAGATCGCGATCCTCGACGAGACCGATTCCGGCCTCGACGTCGACGCGCTGCGCGTGGTCAGCGACGGGGTGAACCGGGTGCGCGCGAAGGGTATCGGCACGCTGCTGATCACGCACTACACGCGGATCCTGCGCTACATCCAGCCGGATTTCGTGCACGTGTTCTTCGACGGCCGCATCGTCGAGTCCGGCGGCCCGGAACTGGCGGACCGTCTCGAGGCCGAGGGCTACCACCGCTTCGGCGTCAACGAGACGGCCTCGGCCTGATGGTGTTCGCAGGGAGCAGCGCGGTGCTGCGTGCGGCACGAGCAGGGCGGCGGCTGCGATGAGCGTTCCCCGCACGCGCGAGCTACCCACCCGCGCGGACAGCCTTCAGCACTGGGACGTGGAGAGCATCCGCAAGGACTTCCCGATCCTGGCGCGCGAGGTGCATGGTGTCCCGCTCGTCTATCTCGACAGCGCGAACACCTCGCAGAAGCCGCAGGTGGTGCTCGACACCCTCGCCGAGTTCTACGCGCGGCACAACGCCAACGTGGCCCGTGCCGTGCACACCCTGGGCTCGGAGGCGACCGACGCCTTCGAGGGGGCTCGCGACAAGGTGGCCGCGTTCATCAATGCACCCCGCCGCGACGAGGTGATCTTCACCAAGAACATCTCCGAGTCGCTGAACCTGCTGGCGTACACGATGTCCAACGCGAACACGACCCCCGGTGCCGAGAGATTCAGGATCGGCCCCGGCGACGAGATCGTGGTCACCGAGATGGAGCACCACAGCAACATCGTCCCCTGGCAGTTGCTCGCACAGCGGACCGGAGCGACGTTCCGCTGGCTGCCCATCGACGAGGACGGCCGGCTGGTGGAATCCGCGATCGACGAGGTGATCAACGAACGGACGAAGGTGGTCGCATTCGTCCACCAGTCCAACGCCCTCGGCACCATCAATCCGGTGACTCGCATCGTCGCCCGAGCCCGGGCGGTCGGCGCGCTGTCGATCGTCGATGCCGCCCAGTCGGCACCGCACCTGCCGCTGGACGTGCAGGCGCTCGGCGCCGACTTCGTCGCCTTCACCGGCCACAAGATGTACGGCCCGACCGGCGTCGGCGTGCTGTGGGGACGCTACGAGCTGCTCGCCGAGCTGCCGCCGTTCCTGGGGGGCGGTGAGATGATCGAAACCGTCGACATGTCGGGCTCGACCTTCGCGCCGCCGCCGCACCGCTTCGAGGCAGGCACGCCCATGATCGCGCAGGCGGTGGGGCTAGGCGCGGCGATCGACTATCTGTCCGCGTTGGGCATGGACAACGTCGCGGCACGCGAGCACGAGCTCGTCCGCTACGCGCTCGAGGGCCTGGCCACGCTCGACGGCGTTCGCATCATCGGTCCGGCCAGTGCGCTCGACCGCGGCGCGGCGATCTCGTTCACGATGCCCGGCATCCACCCGCACGACGTCGCCCAGCTGCTCGACGAGTACGGCATCGCCGTGCGCGCCGGCCACCACTGCGCGCGGCCGGTCTGCGTCCGCTACGGGATCCCGGCGACGACGCGGGCCTCCTTCGGCGTCTACACGACCACCGAGGAGATCGACGCGCTGGTGGAGGGCGTCTCGGCGGTAAAGGTGATGTTCTCGTGACGGGGCCAACGTCGGGTGCAGCAGGCAGCCTGTACCAGCAGATCATCCTCGACCACTACAAGCATCCCCAACACAAGGCGCTGCCCGAACATTTCGACGCCGAGGTGCACCACGTCAACCCGACGTGCGGCGACGAGGTCACGCTGCGGGTGCGCCTGGCGGCGGGCAGGATCGCGGATCTGGGCTGGGACGGCGAGGGCTGCTCGATCAGCCAGGCGTCGACGTCGGTCATGAGCGAACTGGTCGTCGGCAAGCCGGTCGACGAGGCGATGGCGCTGCAGGACAAGTTCCTCGCGCTGATGCAGTCGCGGGGCCAGGTCGAGCTCAGCGACGCCGACGAGGGCGAACTCGACGACGCGGTCGCCTTCGAAGGCGTGTCGAAGTACCCGGCTCGCGTCAAGTGCGCGCTGCTCGGCTGGATGGCGATGAAGAGCGCGGTTGCCGAGGCCGACTCGGGCGCCGCGAACGGCAGCATGGCTGCCGCGACGGAGGAGTCCCGATGAGCGAGGCCTGCCGATGAGCGCACCCACCATTCCGTCACGTGACGAGATCGACGAGGCGATGCGTGACGTCGTCGACCCGGAGCTCGGCATCAACGTCGTCGACCTCGGCCTGGTTTACGACGCGCGCGCCGACGAGGTCGCGGGCAGCGTGGTCGTCACGATCGACATGACCCTGACCTCCGCTGCGTGCCCGCTCACCGACGTCATCGAGGACCAGGCCAACTCGGCGCTGACCGGGGGACCGAAGCCGCTGGCCTCCGAGATCAAGATCAACTGGGTGTGGCTGCCGCCGTGGGGTCCGGACAAGATCACCGACGACGGCCGCGAGCAACTGCGCGCTCTCGGCTTCAACGTCTGAGTCCGCGCCTCGCTCCCGCAGCGGGACGCTCCGCCGCGATTGGCTGCGCCGCCGGCCGCGCCGCGCCCGGCCGCGCCGCGATCATCATGGTGTGACGCCGCGAACACGGCACTGGGCAATGATGTTCGCGAGGGTTCAGGCAATCTGGGGAGGCGCGCGTGCCGAGGGCGGCGTTCATCGTAGTTCGTGACGCGTTGCGGGCACATCACCATCACCTCAGTGCCCACGTCACGATCGCCGCCTGCCTGGCGCTGGCCTCGGCGCTGGCCTTCGCGGTCGCGACGGTCGCCCAGCAGCGGGCGGCAGCGCAGGTCTCCGACGCGCACGCCCGCAGCGGGAGGCTGGTGATCCAGCTCGCCCGCGATCCGCGGTGGTGGGCCGGGACGCTGGGCACAGGCGTCGGCTACGCACTGCAGGCGGTCGCACTCGCCTTCGGTTCGCTGCTCGTGGTCCAGCCCATGCTCGTCACCTCGCTGCTGTTCGCGTTGCCGCTCGGCGCCCGCCTCGCCCATCAGCGGCTGCCTCGGGCCGTCTGGGTCTGGGGCGTGGTGCTCGCGGCTTCCCTCGCCGTGTTCGTCTCCCTGGGCAACGCCAACCGCGGTGCCAGCCACCTCTCGCGCGAAGGCTGGCTGGTGCTCGCCGCGGCCGGCATCCCGCTCGTCGCCGCCTGCCTGATCGGTGCCGCCCGGCTGCACGGGGCCCGGCGGGCGAGCCTGCTCGCGGTCGCTGTCGGGTTGCTCGGCGGCGTGCTCGCCCTGCTGACGAAGGCCGTGGTCGGGCTCGTGCAGCACCAGGGGCTTGCCGGGCTCTGGTCCGTGGAGGCGCTCGCGCTGCTCGTCGTCGGCGGCGCGGGGATCTACGTCCAGCAGCTGTCCTTCCAGGCGGCCGCGTTGCAGGCCTCGCTGCCGATCATCCTCGTTCTCGAACCGGTGGTCGCTGCCGTCCTGGGCCTGACCCTGCTGCACGAGCAGCTGCGGGTGAGCGGCCTGCGCCTCGCCGTGCTGCTGGTCGCGGTCCTCGCGATGACCTTGGCCACGGTCGCGCTGGCGCGCGGCGAGGCGCGGGTCGCCGGCGAGGGCGTCAAGGTGCCGGTCGGCAGTAACACCTAGGCCCAGCGACCGCGGTTCAGCGGCCGCTGAGCTCCCCGGTCAGCGCCTCGATCATCGGCGTGAGCCGGGCCAGTTCCTCGATGTGCGCGCCGGCCAGGGCCTCGAGCCGCGAGCGTCCCTCGTCGGTCAGTTCCAGGCGGACGACGCGATGGTCCTCGGCGTCGCGCGAGCGGACCAGCACGCCGAGTTGCTGCGCACGATCGACGAGCTCCACGGCGGTGTTGTGCCGGATCAGCAGGTAGTCCGCCGCCTGCCCGATGGTCGGACCACTCGAATCGGCGTGCCCGCGGATGGCCAGCAGCAGCTGGTGCTGGCTGGCGGTCAGCCCGAAGGTGGCCGCACGCTGCGCGCTCCAGTGCTCGAACTCGCGGAGCCGGGACCGGACCGCGAGCAGCCGGGCGTAGTCACGATCGCTGACTCGTCGGTAGCGTGGCATCTGCCGACCCCCTTAATCGCAGCGGGTTGCGGACTTGGATAGTCTAATACGTCGCATCACGATATAGCTGCGAACTGCGAAGGCCAGCCCGTGACCGTATTCGAACCCGCAGCGCCGGCCGAGGGCCCGCGCGACGTCGGCCACCTCGGCGACTTCACCGCGACCAGGCGGATGCTGCTCATCGCCGCGCTCGCCGTGCCGATCGGCGCGGTGAGCGCCTGCGTTGCGTGGGCGCTGCTGCGCCTGATCGGCATCATCACCAACGCGATCTTCTACGCCCGCTTCGACACCGCGCTCGTCGCGCCGGGCAGTGGCCACCACAACCCCCTCGTCGTGCTCGTCGCGCCGGTCGCCGGCGGCGTGGTGATCGGGTTGATGGCGCGCTACGGCTCGGAGAAGATCCGCGGGCACGGCATGCCGGAGGCCATCGAGGCCATCCTGCTGGGCGGCAGCAAGGTAGCCCCGCGCGTCGCGGTACTCAAGCCGATCTCGGCGGCGATTGCGATCGGCACGGGCGGTCCGTTCGGGGCCGAGGGACCGATCATCATGACCGGCGGCGCGATGGGGTCGCTGTTCGCCCAGTTCCTGCGCCTGACCGCCGACGAGCGCAAGACGCTGCTGGTCGCCGGCGCCGCCGGCGGCATGGCGGCGACGTTCAACACGCCCTTCGCCGCGCTGATGCTCGCCGTCGAGCTGCTGCTGTTCGAGTGGCGACCACGCAGCTACGTGCCGGTCGCCACCGCGGTCTGTGTCGCCACCGTCGTACGGCAGCCCATTCTGGGCAGCGCGGCGCTGTTCCCGGTGCACGGCTCGCTGCACATCACGGCCTTCGCCGAGCTGCTCTGCGTCGCGTCGGGCATCGCGGCGGGGATTCTCGCGCTGATCGCGACCGTGCTCGTCTACGCCGCCGAGGACGCGTTTCGCCGCCTGCCGGTGCACTGGGTGTGGTGGCCGGCCATCGGCGGGCTCATCATCGGCATCGGCGGACTGATCGTGCCGCAGGCACTGGGCGTCGGCTACAACATCATCGGCGCCGAGCTGAACGGGACGATCGGCCTGCGCCTCGTCGTCGGGATCCTGATCGTCAAGACGCTGATCTGGTCGCTGTCCCTGGGCTCGGGCACCTCCGGCGGCGTGCTCGCTCCGATGTTCATGATCGGTGGTGCCCTCGGCGCCCTGGAGACCCAGGTGTTCCCGAGCGTCGGACCCGGTTTCTGGGCACTCGTCGCGCTGGCCGGCGTGCTCGGCGGCGTGATGCGCTCGCCGTTCACCGGCGTGATCTTCGCCCTGGAGCTGACGCACCGTTTCGACGCGCTCCTGCCGCTGATCATCGGGGCGTCCACTGCGTTCGCGGTATCGGTGCTGGTGCTCAAGCGTTCGGTGCTCACCGAGAAGATCGCGCGGCGCGGCTACCACCTCTCGCGTGAATACGACGTCGACCCGCTGGAGATCCTGTTCGTCGGCGAGGTGATGGAGCGTGACGTGCTCACCTTCGAGGCCGACCTGTCCGCGGCCGAGGCGCTGAGCTCGATCACCGGGACGGACCCGGCGCACGTGGCGGTGCGCAGGCAGATGCTCTACCCGCTGCTCGGCCCAGGCGACCGGCTCGTCGCGGTGGTGACCAGGACCCAGCTCGAGACGGCCGTGCACGCCGGGCGCGGCGACGTCCAGGTCGCGGATCTCGGCATCGCCGAGCCGGTGCTGACGCACGCCGACCAGACGCTGCGCACTGTGGCGAACCAGATGGCCGCCAACGAGGTCGACCGGATGCCCGTCGTCGACCGCGAGGATCCCGGCCGCGTCCTGGGCATGATCTCGTTGACCATGCTGCTGGCCGGACGGCTGCGCGACCTTCGGGAGGCGCGTGACCCCGAGCGGGTGCTGCGCCTTCGGGTGGTGCGCCCGCGCTGGATGCCTCCGCGAGTGCCCTGAGTGCGCGGGACGCGTCCCGCCGCCGGGTAGGCTCGAGGGGTGCATCGGCTCCCGCACGGACGGCGTGGTTGAGCAGTTCGCGCCATCATCCGGTCAGCTAGGAGCCTCATGATCACCGCAACCGACCTCGAGCTGCGTGCCGGTGCCCGCATCCTGCTCGAGCCGCTGACGCTGCGCGTGAACGACGGCGACCGCATCGGGCTGGTGGGCCGCAACGGGGCCGGCAAGACGACGACGATGCGGGTGCTGGCGGGCGAGTCGGCGCCGCACGCCGGCCGCATCGTGCGCACGGGCGATGTCGGCTACCTGCCGCAGGATCCGCGCACCGGCGATCTCGACGTCACGGCGCGCGACCGGGTGCTGTCCGCGCGCGGGCTGGACGTGCTGGTGTCCGACATCGTCAAGGTGCAGATCCAGCTCGCGCAGACGCCGGACGTCGACTCCCTGGTGCGGCGCTACGGCAACCTCGAGGACCGCTTCTCCGCGCTCGGCGGTT
Source organism: Jatrophihabitantaceae bacterium (assembly GCA_051000395.1). Lineage (GTDB taxonomy): Bacteria > Actinomycetota > Actinomycetes > Mycobacteriales > Jatrophihabitantaceae > JBPCOI01. The sequence goes on along the minus strand of JBPCOI010000003.1, from coordinate 39,841 downwards.
ACGCCGCCGAAAGCGAGGCGGCCCGGATCTGCGCGAACCTCGGCCTGCCCGAGCGGGTACTGGCACAGTCGCTGCGCACGCTGTCCGGAGGCCAGCGGCGGCGCGTCGAGCTGGCCCGAATCTTGTTCGCCGACTCGGCCGGCGAACCCACCACGCTGCTGCTCGACGAACCCACCAACCACCTCGACGCCGACTCGATCATCTGGTTGCGGGACTTCCTCCGCCAGCACACCGGCGGCCTGATCGTCGTAAGCCACGACGTCGAGCTGCTGGATGCCGTCGTCAACAAGGTATGGAACCTCGACGCGAACCGGGCCACCGTGGACGCCTACAACGTCGGCTGGAAGACCTATCTGCAGCAGCGCGAGACCGACGAGCGGCGCCGCCACCGCGAGCGGGCCAACGCCGAACGCAAGATCGAGACACTGCGCGGACAGGCCGACAAGATGCGGGCCAAGGCGACCAAGGCCCGCGCGGCGCACCAGATGGACCGCCGGGCGGCTGCCCTTGCCGCCGGCCTGGCCGAGGTCCGTGTGCACGACAAGGTGGCCAGGCTGCGCTTCCCCGCGCCCGCGGCGTGCGGGCGCACACCGCTGACCGCCGAGGGACTGTCCAAGACCTACGGCTCGCTCGAGGTGTTCACCGACGTCGACCTCGCCGTCGACCGCGGCGCCCGGGTCGTGGTGCTCGGCCTCAACGGCGCGGGCAAGACGACCCTTCTGCGCCTGCTGTCCGGGATCGAGTCGCCCGACACCGGCGAAGTCGCGCCGGGGCACGGCCTGCGGCTCGGCTACTACGCGCAGGAGCACGAGAGCCTCGACCACGACCGCACGGTGCTGGAGAACATGCGTACGTCCGCGTCCAGCGTGGGCCGCTCGGATCTGAGCGACACCGAACTGCGCAAGATCCTCGGCGCGTTCCTGTTCTCGGGCGAGGACGTCGACAAGCCCGCCGGCGTGCTGTCCGGTGGCGAGAAGACCCGCCTCGCACTGGCGATGCTGGTGACCAGCGCGGCCAATGTCCTGCTGCTCGACGAGCCCACGAACAACCTCGACCCGGTCAGCCGCGGACAGGTGCTGGACGCCCTGCGCACCTACGCGGGCGCGATCGTGCTCGTCACGCACGACGAGGGAGCGGTCGAGGCGCTTGCGCCGGACAAGGTGATCCTCCTGCCCGACGGCGTCGAGGACAGCTGGAGCTCGGAGCTCGCCGACCTGGTCTCGCTGGCCTGACCCGGCACGCGATAGCCGGATGGATCAGCGTCCGCGACGGTATTTGTACCCTACTGCGAGCTTCGGACGGCTCGGCCCGGTAGGTATTGTGCCAGTGGATCTTGCGGCGCACCAAGATCGGCTGCGTACAATCTGGAGCGCGAGGCAGTGTCGAGGCACGTGACCGTCGGAGTGGAAGGGACGAGAAATGGCCGTTCTGAAGAAGGGTGCCCGGATCACCGGAACCGAGCGCGGCAAGCTCGCCAGTGACCTGAAGAAGCAGTACGACAAAGGCAAGAGCATCCGCGAACTCGCCGATTCGCACGGGCGCTCTTACGGGTTCGTGCACCGCGTGCTGTCCGAGTCCGGGGTCGCGCTGCGTGGCCGCGGCGGGGCGACCCGCGGCAAGGCGAAGGCCAAGTAGCGCTGAGCACGTCGGGCGGTACCGCTTTCGACCTCGCACCGCAGGCGGGACTGCGCGTCGAGCTGGCCGGTGAGCTCGTCACGATCACCCTGGATCGTCCCGAGCGACTCAACAGCCAGACGCCGCACACCTGGGCCGGCCTCGCCCAGGTGGCGCGATCGCTGCCCGGGACGGTCCGCATTGCCGTGCTGCAGGGCTCCGGACGCTCGTTCTCGGCGGGCCTGGACCGGGCGATGTTCTCGCCGGAAGGCGTCGAGGGCGCCCCGGGCGTGCTGGCCCTCGCAAACGGCTCGGCCGAGGCCGCCGGCGCGCAGATCGCGCAGTGGCAGCGCGCCTTCGACTGGACGTCGCGGCCCGGGCTGGTCAGCGTGGCGGTCGTGCAGGGCAATGCGATCGGCGCCGGTTTCCAGTTGGCACTGGGCACCGATATCCGGATCGCGGCCGAGGACGCGCAGTTCACGATGGCCGAACCGTCCCTCGGCCTGGTCCCGGATCTGGGCGGGACGAAACGCCTCGCCGATCTCGTCGGCTACTCGCGCGCCGCCGAGATCTGCCTGACCGGCCGCCGGATCGGCGCGGCGGAAGCGCTCGGCGCCGGGCTGGTGTCCGCAGTAGTGCCCCTCGACGAGCTCGATGCCGCCGTGGCGCGCACCGTGGCGGCGCTGCTGGCCGTCGATCGCGACGCGGCCGCCGAGACGAAGGCCCTGCTGCTCGCAGCCGCGCGGCACAGCCAGCCCGAGCAGGAGGCAGCCGAGCGCGCAGCTCAGTACCGCCGCCTGCGCGCGCTCGCCGGGCTGGACGCCGAATCCTGACGGCGGCCGGGGTGGACTCCGTGCGCTGACCGCGCCGCCCAGCCCCGCTCCCCGATCTTCATGGCGCCATGCCGTAATGGGCGCACGGCGCCATGAAGATCAGCGGCATCGGGGGCAGGTTCAGCCGCGAGGACAGGAACACTTGACCGGCGCCCGGTGTTCGCTCGGTCGGAGGTTGCCCCATGTCGATGTACCCGATGCACTCGATGCAGGCGTTCCGGTCGATGCGGCGGGGCGACGGCTCGGCGCCGCAGAAGCAGATTCCGCCGGGAACCTGGAAGCGCGTGCTGCGCTTCGCCGGACCGTACCGCCGTGAGCTGATCGTCTTCCTGGTCGTCATCGTCGCCGACGCCCTCATCGGCGTCGCGACCCCGGTACTGGCCGGCAAGGTGGTCAACCAGATCACCGGACACGCCGCCGTGCAGGTGGTGGTGAAGATCGCGTTCGTCATCGCCGGTCTCGCGATCATCGACGCCGCGCTGTCCTTCGCGCAGCGGTGGTACTCGGCGCGGATCGGCGAGGGGTTGATCTACGACATGCGCACCCAGGTGTTCGACCACGTGCAGCGCATGCCACTCGCGTTCTTCACTCGAACCCAGACCGGGGCGCTGGTGAGCCGGTTGAACAACGATGTGCTCGGGGCGCAGCAGGCGTTCACCTCCACCCTGTCCGGACTGGTCTCGAACGTCGTGAGCCTGGTGTTGACCGCAGGCGTGATGTTCTCCCTGTCGTGGCAGATCACCCTGCTGTCGCTGGTGATGCTGCCCGTCTTCGTCATCCCGGCGCGTCGCATCGGCACCCGCCTGCAGGACATCACGCGCGAGTCCTACAACCTCAACGCGTCGATGAACGCCACGATGACCGAACGGTTCAACGTCGCCGGTGCTCTGTTGGTGAAGTTGTTCGGCCGCCCCGCCGACGAGGACGAATCGTTCCGCGGCCGCGCCGCGCGCGTGCGCGACATCGGGGTGACCTCGGCGATGTACGGACGGGCGTTCTTCGTGGCGCTGACCCTCGTCGCTTCCCTGGCGCAGGCACTGGTCTACGGCCTCGGCGGGTACTTCGCGATCAAGGGCGAGCTGTCCGCAGGCACCGTGGTTACCCTCGCGCTGCTGCTCACGCGCCTCTACGGCCCGCTCACCGCGCTGTCCAACGCCCGCGTCGACGTCATGAGCGCGCTGGTGAGTTTCGACCGGGTATTCGAGGTGCTCGATCTGCCGCCGATGATCTCCGACGCGCCGGACGCTACCGAGCTGCCGCGCGATGCCCGCAGCGTCGAGTTCTTCGATGTCCGATTCTCCTACCCGACCGCGCAGGAGGTGTCGCTCGCCTCGCTGGAGGCCGTCGCGGTGCTCGACAGCGCGGCGTCGCAGGAGGTGCTGCGCGGCGTGTCCTTCCGGGCCGAGCCGGGGCAGCTGATCGCGCTCGTGGGGCCGTCCGGCGCCGGCAAGACGACGATCAGCCAGCTGGTGCCTCGCATGTACGACGTGCGCTCCGGGCAGGTGCTCGTCGGCGGCCACGACGTCCGCACGGTCACCCAGCAGAGCCTGCACGAGCGCATCGGCGTCGTCAGCCAGGAAGCACACATGTTCCACGACACGATCCGGGGCAACCTGCTCTACGCCAAGCCGGACGCGACCCCCGAGCAGCTAATGCAGGCGATCGAGGCGGCCCAGATCGGTGAGCTGGTCGCGTCGCTGCCCGAGGGCCTGGACACCCTGGTGGGCGACCGCGGGTACCGGTTGTCCGGCGGCGAAAAGGCGCGGCTCGCGATCGCCCGGCTGCTGCTCAAGGCTCCGGAGATCGTGATCCTGGACGAGGCCACCGCCCACCTGGACAGCGAGAGCGAGGTGGCGGTGCAGGAGGCGCTCGCGCGGGCCCTGAGCGGCCGGACGTCACTGGTGATCGCGCACCGGCTCTCGACGATCCTCAATGCCGACAAGGTGATCGTCCTGGATGCCGGGCAGATCGTGGAGTCCGGCACGCATGCGGAGCTGCTGGCCGCGGGCGGCCTGTATGCCGAGCTCTACCGCACCCAGTTCGAACGTCAAGCCGCGGGCGTCCCCGGGGCCTGAACCTCAGCGGCGACCCGACGGATCGGCGAGCAGGCCTGCGAACGCCAGCTCCGCGGCGCCGAGCAGGGACGAGTCGTCGCCGAGGGCGGGCGCGCACAACTGCACCCCTGCGCGCTGACGGGTCATGGTATTCGCCGCGACGGCGTGCTCGACGCACTCCGGGGCGAACTCGTAGACGCCGGCGAACGATCCGCCGAGGATCACCCGCTGCGGGTTGAGCACGTTCACCAGGCCGGCCACGGCACGGCCGAGCGACTCGCCCACGGTCCGCACCGCCGCCGCAGCAGCGGAGTCCCCGGCTGCGGCCGCCGTGAAGACCGCTGCGACCGCCTCGACCGTCGGCGCCGCGCGGCACCCGGCGAGGTCGAGCAGCGCCGCTTCGCCGACATAGGTCTCGATGCAGCCGCGCTTGCCGCAGTGGCACAACGGCCCTGATGGGTCGACCACGTTGTGTCCCACCTCGCCGGCGTAACCGTCGTGCCCGTGCAAGGGGCTGCCGTTCACGATGATCCCGGCACCGACGCCGACGCGGCCCATCAGGTAGATCACGTCGTCGCAGTCACGCCCGTGCCCGCGCAGGTGCTCGGCGAGCACGGCCAGGTCGGCGTCGTTGCCGATCCCCACTGCGAGCTCACGCGGTGTGCGCGCGCCGAGCATCGAACCGAATGCCGCGTGCCGCCAGTCGAGGTTGGGCGCGAACTCGATGAGGCCGTCACGCCGGTTCACCGTCCCCGGGACGCTCACCCCGATCCCGACCGGCCACGCACCCTCGTCGACCTGCCCGCTCAGGGTGCGGCACGCATCGACGACGTGCCCGACGACGATCTCGGGCCGGCTCGCCGACGCAACCTCGTTGCGCGCCAGCACCTCACCGCCGACCCCGACTGCGGCACTGGTGACCCGGCCGATGTCGATGTCCACCGCGATCGCGTACGGGCCGTCTGAGCGGGGCGCGACGACGTGCGACGGACGCCCCGCCCGCTTGCCGCCGTTGGGCACCCGCTCGTCGAGGATGGCGAGCTCGCGCAGGTCGGCGACCAGGGCGCCGATCGTCGAGCGGCTCAGGTTGAGCCGGCTGGTGAGCTCGGCCCTGGTCAGCGGCCCGTCGCGGTGCACCTCGCCCAACAGCAGGCCGAGGTTGTGCCGGCGGATGGCATCCGGTCGGGCCGCCGCGGCCCGGGTCACCATGACATCGTCAGCCCCGAGGTCCCGCGACGTTCAGAGCCTCGCGGCGCGGCGCCGGGAGAGCGCGTCGACGGCAGCGGCGATCAACAGGACGAGACCGGTGATGACGTTCTGGTACTGCGCCGGAAGGCTCGGTCGCAGGCCGAGGCCGTTCGGGATGATCACGATGACGAGAGCGCCGATGATCGCATCACGCGGCTTGCCCCGCCCGCCGAACAGCGAGGTGCCACCGATCACGGCCGCGGCCACCGCGAACAGCAGGATGTTCCCGGCGCCCAGGTCCAGCTGTGCACCGCCGGTGCTGGAGGACAGGAAGATCCCGCCGACCGCGGCGAGCGAGGAACAGACGACGAAGGCACTGACCCGGATGTGGACGACGTCGATGCCGGCCCGGCGGGCCGCTTCGGCGTTGCCGCCCGTGGCGAACAGGTGGCGCCCCCAGGTGGTCTTGGTGAGCGCGACCGTGCAGACGATCATCATGGAGATGGGGATGGTTGCCGCCCAGGGCAAGCCTTCGATCTTAAAGTTCGGATTGGGATTGCGGTTCTGGTTGGCCAGGGCGGTGATGACGAGCGCAGCCGCGGCGACGACGCCGCCGCGCACCAGCACGAGACCTACCGTGTCGGCAGCCAGGCCTTTCGCCTGGGCACGCAGGGACTTGACCAACGTGTAGAGGATGTAGCCGCCGGTAACGACAATCGTGAAGACCCAACTCCACAGCGGGGACATGTTGTTGTGCGCGAGGCCGGCCCAGAACGAGTAGTTGTTGACACTGATCGGGTTGCCGTTCAGCGCGAACAGCAGCACGCCCTGCCAGGCGAGGAACAGGGCCAGCGTGACGACGAAGCTGGGTATGCCGACCTTGGCCACGAGCCAGCCGGTGAAGATGCCGACCGCGGCTCCGATCCCGATCGCGAAGATGATCGCGAAGACCACGTGCCTGTCCAGCCCGCTCAACACCACGATCAGGCCGATCAGGACCACGGCCGAGCCCAGGTAGGTCTTGAGCCAGAGGCCGAGCAGCAGCATCGCGATCATGGCACCGAGCAGCGACCAGTACAGCAGGCTGGGGATCCCCTTGTGCAGCGTGTGCGAGTTGATCGCCTGGGCGGCGAAGCCGGCGCAGATGCCGCCGGTGGTGCCGGCCGAGAGGTCGATCTCGCCGAGGAGCAGCACGAACACCAGCCCGAGCGCGATCACTGCGATGTAGGCGCCCTGGCCCGGGAGGTCGCCGATGTTGCCCTTGCCGAGGAATCGGCTGCTCACCTGGCTGAAGATGAAGCCGAGGACGACGAGCCCGAGCACCGAGGGCAGCGCCCCGGGGTCGCCGGTGCGGATGCGATTCACGTAGGAGTGCATGCCGCCGAGGATGGTGCGGCGCTCCACGTCGAGTGCGAAGCCGCCCGAGCCTGACGGCACTGACGTACCTGCCGGCGTCCCGGTCTGCGTGTCGTTGGATGCCATCGTCGCCGCCCTCAGATGTTCTCGTTGGCCGTGGCCGGAGTCAGCCCGATGCTGCCGCTGCGGCCGGCAGTGATGAGCTCGACGATCTGGGTGGTGCTGCTGTCCTTGGTGAAGACCTCGGCCGCGATCCGGCCCAGGTAGAGCGCCGACACCCGGTCGGCCACCTCCATCACGTCGTTCATGTTGTGCGAGATCAGCACCACGCCTAGGCCCTGGTCGGCCAGGCGGCGGACCAGGTCGAGGACCTGCCGGGTCTGCGCCACGCCGAGCGCGGCGGTGGGCTCGTCCAGGAAGACCACCCTGCTGTTCCAGAGGACTGCCTTGGCGATCGCGACGGTCTGCCGCTGGCCACCGGACAGGCTCGCGACGACCTGACGGACCGAGGACACGGTCCGGACCGACAGGCTGGCCAACACCTCGCGTGCCTTGCGCTCCATCTCGCCGTCGGCGAGGAAGCCGAAGTGGCGCATCTCCCGGCCGAGGAACATGTTCTGCGTGATGTCCAGGTTGTCGGCGAGCGCCAGGTCCTGGTAGACGAACTCGATTCCCAGCGCGGCGGCCGCCCGGGGATCGTTCAAGGTGACCGGCTTGCCCTCCCAGAGCACCTCACCGCTGTCGATGCTGTTGATGCCGGCGATGCACTTCACCAGCGTCGACTTGCCCGCGCCGTTGTCACCGACCAGCGCGCTCACCTCGCCCGGGTACACGGACAGGTCGACGTCGTGCAGGACGTGCACTGGTCCGAAGCTCTTGTTCAGGCCCCGGATCGCGAGGATCGGCTCAGCCATGGTGCTCCCCTTCCCTACGCCGCGTGCACGCGCCGCCGCACTGCGGTGGTGGACGGACGGACCGTACCGGCCGCCCACCACCGCACGTGTTCAGTGGCGGCGCCGGTCTACTTGATCCCGGCCGCTGTGCACTGGGTAGTGAGGCCGCTGCACAGTTTCGCGGCCGCGACCTGTCCGGAGTCGACCACGATCTTGACGTTGCTCTTGGTCACGATCTGGGCGGGCAGCAGGTAGGCCTTCAGGGTGCGGTTGCCCTTCGGATCCTGGAACGCGGTCAGCGTGACGCCCGCCGTGGTCGGGTCCTGGCCCTTGACCAGCGCGATCGCCAGCTTGGACGCCGCTGCCGCTTCCTGCGCGTAGGACTTGTAGATCGTCATGCACTGGTCGCCGCGCAGGATGTTCTGCAGGCCCTCGACACCGGCGTCCTGGCCGGTGAGCATCACCTTGCCGTTGAGGCCCTTGCTCTTGAGCACGCCGATCACCGCGTTGGCGATGTCGTCGTTGGCGGCGTAGACGCCGTCGACCTTGCCGCCGTTCGCGGTGAGCGCCTGCGTGAACGCCGGTGCGGCCAGGCTCACGTCCCACCCCTTGACGACGCTGTCGGACACGACCTTGACGCTCGAATCCGCCTTGAGCACCTTCTGGGCGCCCTGCTTGAACAGCACGGCGTTGTTGTCGACATCGGTGCCGCCGTCCATCTCGATGACCTGGGCGGGGTTGGGAGCGTGGGCCGCGCTCAGGCACTGGATCAGACCCTGACCCTGCAGTTCGCCGATCTTCTCGTTGTCGAAGGAGACGTAGAAGTCCGCGCTACCGCCGAGGTTGACCCGGTCGTAGTCGATGACCTTGACGCCCGCGGTCTTGGCCTGGGCCTCGACGGCCGCTCCGGAGGTCGGGTCGATCGAGTCGATGACAAGCACCTTGACGCCTTCGCCGATCATGCTTTGCGCGATCGAGGCGTACTTGGAGGTGCTGCCACCGGCGTTCTGGACGTCGGCCTTGATGCCGGCCGCGCTGAACGCCTTCATCAGCAATGGCGCGTCGAACTCGGTGTAGCGGGTGGAGGAGGTCGTGTCCGGAAGGATGACGCCCACCTGGGTCTTGCCCGACGCCGACGAACTCGAACTCGAGCCGCTGTTGGTCCCGGAGTTGCCTGCCTTGCCGCCGCCGCTCGAACTGCATCCGGCCAGGGTCAGGGCCCCTGCGGTTCCGAGCGCGGCGATGGTGAGGGTGCTCTTGCGCATGCGCCTCGCGCCTTCTCTCGTGGGACGACCGGACCCGCCGGACGTCAAGTCGATTGTTGTGCGCGCGAACATATCCCATTACCGGGTGACTGCCGACACACGTGACCAACTCGTGACCTGATCTTGCGGACGCGGCGGGCGCGGCGGTGCCGTCAGAGCAGCGAGCGCAGGACGTACTGCATGATCCCGCCGTGGCGGTAGTAGTCCGCCTCTCCGGCTGTGTCGATACGCACCCGGGCGTCGAACTCGATGTCGCCGGCCCGCACGTGGACGGTGCGGGGGACGCCTGTCGCGTTCAGGTCCTCGATCCCGGTCACGGTGAAGGTCTCCTCGCCGCTGAGTCCGAGCGACTCGGCGCTCTGGCCGTCGGAGAACTGCAGTGGCAGCACGCCCATGCCGATCAGGTTGGAGCGGTGGATGCGCTCGTAGGACTCGGCGATCACCGCCCGGACGCCGAGCAGCGCGGTGCCCTTGGCAGCCCAGTCGCGCGAGGAGCCCGAGCCGTACTCCTTGCCGGCGAGGACGAGCAGTGGCGTGCCCGCCTCGGCGTAGTTCACCGAGGCCTGGTAGATCGAGGTGACCGGTGCGTCGGGCTGGGTGAAGTCCCGCGTGTAGCCGCCCTCGGTGCCGGGCGCGAGCTGGTTGCGCAGCCGGATGTTCGCGAACGTTCCGCGGATCATCACCTCGTGGTTGCCGCGGCGCGAACCGTAGGAGTTGAAGTCCTTGCGCTCGATGCCGTGCGCGGACAGGTACTCCCCCGCGGGGGAGTCGGTCTTGATCGCGCCGGCGGGGCTGATGTGGTCGGTGGTCACCGAATCGCCGAGCTTGGCGAGCACCCGAGCACCCGTGATGTCCTTGACCGGCCCGGGCTCGCGGCGCATGCCCTCGAAGTACGGCGGCTTGCGCACGTAGGTCGACTCGGCGTCCCAGTCGAAGGTGTCACCCTCGGGCGTCGAGAGATTCTGCCAGCGCTCGTCGCCGGCGAACACGTCGGCGTAGTCCTTGGTGTACATCTCGCTGGCGATCGCCTGGTCGATCGTCTTCTGGATTTCCTGCGGCGACGGCCAGATGTCGTGCAGGAAGACGTCGCTGCCGTCCTCGGCGGTGCCGAGGGGGTCGTTGACCAGGTCGACGTCCATCGTCCCGGCGAGCGCGTAGGCGACCACCAGCGGTGGTGAGGCAAGGTAGTTCATCTTCACGTCGGGGTTGATGCGCCCCTCGAAGTTGCGGTTGCCCGACAGCACCGCGGTGACGGCGAGATCGCTGTCGTTCACGGCGGCGGACACTTCCTCGATGATCGGTCCGGAGTTGCCGATGCACGTGGTGCAGCCGTAGCCCACCAGGTTGAAGCCGAGCTTCTCGAGGTAGGGCGTGAGCCCGGCCCGGTCGTAGTAGTCGGTGACGACCTTCGAGCCCGGCGCGAGCGACGTCTTGACCCAGGGCTTGCGGCTCAAGCCCTTCTCGACAGCCTTCTTGGCCAGCAACGCGGCGCCGATCATCACCGAGGGGTTGGACGTGTTCGTGCAGGAGGTGATCGCCGCGATGACCACGGCGCCGTGGTCGACGTCGAACTCGGTGCCGTCGGCGAGCTGCACCCTGGTCGGTTGCGACGGCCTTCCCTCGGCCGGCGGGTGCGATGCGGGGTCCTCGTGCGGCTGGTCGGAGCTGCTCTGGCCGTTGAAAACTGCGGGGGAGTCGCTCGCCGGGAAGGACTCCGCGGTCGACTCGTCGACGCGTCCGCGGGCGCTGGCGTCGTCCGCGACGTAGTCGGTGAGCGCGTCGCGGAAGCGTTGCTTCGCCTCGGCGAGCAGGACCCGGTCCTGCGGCCGCTTGGGTCCGGCGAGCGAGGGCTGCACCGTGCCGAGATCCAGTTCCAGGGTCTCGGAGAACAGGGGTTCGGCAGTTGGGTCGTGCCACAGGCCGTTGGTCTTGGCGTAGCTCTCGACGAGGGCGATCTGCTCGTCCTTGCGGCCGGTGAAGCGCAGGTAGCGCAGCGTCTCCTCGTCGATCGGGAAGATCGCGCACGTCGAGCCGTACTCCGGGCTCATGTTGCCGATCGTGGCGCGGTTGGCCAGCGGCACCGCGGTCACGCCGGGCCCGTAGAACTCCACGAACTTGCCGACGACACCGTGCTCGCGCAACATCTCGGTGATCGTCAGCACGAGGTCGGTGGCCGTGGAGCCGTCCGGCATCTCGCCGGTGAGCTTGAAGCCGACGACTCGCGGGATGAGCATGCTGACCGGCTGGCCGAGCATGGCCGCCTCGGCCTCGATGCCGCCCACTCCCCAGCCGAGCACGCCGAGCCCGTTGACCATGGTCGTGTGCGAGTCGGTGCCGACCAGGGTGTCGGGGTAGGCGAGCGTGCGCCCGTCCGCCCCGGCGCGCGCGAACACCACGCGGGCGAGGTACTCGATGTTGACCTGGTGCACGATGCCGGTACCCGGCGGCACGACCTTGAACTCGTCGAAGGCCGTCTGGCCCCAGCGCAGGAACTGGTAGCGCTCGTTGTTGCGCTCGTACTCGAGTTCGACGTTGCGCCGGAACGAGTCCGGCGTGCCGAACAGGTCGGCGATCACCGAATGGTCGATGACGAGTTCGGCCGGAGCGAGCGGGTTGATCTTGGTGGCGTCGCCGCCGAGCTCGACGACCGCCTCGCGCATCGTGGCCAGGTCGACGATCGCAGGAACGCCGGTGAAGTCCTGCATGACGACCCTCGCCGGCGTGAACTGGATCTCGGTGTCCGGCTCCGCGTCCGGAGCCCAGGCGGCGACGGCCTCGATCTGGGCGCGCGTCACGAGCTTGTCGTCCTCGTTGCGCAGCAGGTTCTCGAGCAGCACCTTCAGGCTGTAGGGCAGTCGCTGCGAGCCGTCCACCGCGTCGATGCGGAAGTAGTCATAGCTGCTCGCCCCCACGTCGAGGCGGGCGCGGGCCCCGAAGCTGTTGCTGCTGTCTGCTGACACGACCGGCTCCCGTCGTCACACCGTAACTGTCTTGACGTCAAGATACCACCGCTCGACAGCTACGCCGGGCCCGTGCGGCTACGGCCGAGGCGGGCGGCCGGGCGATATGGTCGGGTCCGTGGTGGACGTGCGGACCCTCGGCTGGCGGCGTCTGCGCCTGGGGATCGGTGCGGCCTACGTCGCCGCCCTGCTGTACCTGTTGGTCGCCGACGGAGTGCCCACCTCGCGCGGACCGCTCGCCCTCGCCGTCGTCGCCGGCCTGGCGATCACCTGCCTCGGGCGCGGCTGGCGGCGGATGCTGCAGGTCGGGCTGGACTGGCTGCCGTTCACGCTCGTGCTGATGCTCTACGACAAGTCACGGTCGCTGGCGGCCACCGTCGGCATGCCCCTGCACGTGCGCGACATCGCGACGGCCGAGCGCTGGCTGTTCGGCGGTGTGGTGCCGACCGTCTGGTTGCAGCAGCACTTCTACAGCCCCACCCACGTGCACTGGTACGACGCGCTGGCCACCGTCGTTTACACGTCGCACTTCGTGGTGACACCGGTACTCGCCGCGCTGCTGTGGGTGCGGGCCCGCCAGATCTGGCTCGCCTACATCTCGCGGGTCGTGTTGCTGTCCTGCGCCGGGCTGGTGACCTACGTGCTGTTCCCCGAGGCGCCGCCCTGGCTGGCCGCCCGCGCCGGCGTCATCGCGAGCGTGCACCGCCTCTCGGCACGCGGGTGGACCTGGTTCCACGTCGACTTCGCGAACCAAGCGCTCTCGGGCGCCCAGCGGGACGGCGCCAATCCGGTAGCGGCGATGCCGTCGCTGCATCTGGCGCTGGCCCTTCTCGCCGCGCTCGTGCTCGCCCGGCAGTTGCACTCCCGGCGGCGCTACCTGCTGCTGCTCTATCCGGCGGCGATGGGGCTGACTCTCGTCTACACCGGGGAGCATTACGTACTGGATCTTGTGGTCGGGGCCGGATACGCGCTCGCCGCGGACGCTGCGATGGGCCGCTTCGAACGCTGGCGCGGTGCGCGCGAGGACGCTCCGGCGACGGGCGACGCGGAGAGCGAAGCTGCCCTGGCCGGCAACTCGGACGCGACAACATCACCTGAAATGTCCGTCATATAAACCTCTGGTGCGGATGATTCTGGAGTGGCCCCTGGCGCAAGAGGGACGGAAATGGCACTCTGAGTTCACCGAAACCCAACGGTGGTCTGCCAGGAAGAGAGCCGTAGCCGTGCACCTGAGCCGAGTCGGACGCCCCAGCCCCGCTGTCACCGGTCGCTCCCGCCCCCGCGTTGCCGAGCGGCCCCCGCGCCGCCGCGCTGGGCGGCCCCGGCGTTTCGTCGCTGCCCTGGCGAGTCTTGCAACCGTCGCGAGCCTGGTGCTCGTGCCCTCGCACGGCGCGATCGCCGCGCCGCCGCCCAACCCCTCCAACGGACAGCTGCAGAGTGCTCAGGCGCGCAAGGATGCGCTGGCCACCAGGGTCGGCGCGCTCGGGGCACAAGCGGCCACGCTGCAGAGCCAGCTACAGCAGCTGCAGGCCCAGCAGGAGCTGGCCGAGCAGAAGTTCGTCTACGCCCTGTCGAAGTTGCAGGCGGCCAAGGCCGCTGCCGACCTGGCACGCGCCGGAGTGCGGCGCGCGCAGACCAAGGTCGACTCGGCGCAGAGCGAGTTCCGTCAGTACATCCAGGCGTCCTACATGAGCGGAGCCGTCGGCGGTACCACCGGCGCGCTGCTGACCGCCGGCGACCCCAACGTGTTGCTGCAGCAGGGCGCCCTACAGACCTACCAGTCCACGCACCAGGTAAGCGCCATCGCGAACCTGCAGCAGGCCACCGTCGGCAAGTCCAACGCCGACGCCGCCGCGCGCGAAGCCGTGCGGGCGCAGGCCAGCGCGACGCAAGCCGCGGCGCAGGCAAAACAGCAGGCCGACGCCTCGGTCATCGCCGCACGAGCACAGGAGCGCCAGCTGCAGGCGAGCCTCGCCGCGAACCAGAGCGCCCTGAACAGCGCCCGAAGCGAGCTGGCCACGCTCAACGGGCAGCGGGCGGCCTACTTGGCCTACCAGGCCGAGCAGGCCCGGCTCGCCGCCGAGCGCGCCTATCAGGCCGAACAGGCCAGGCTCGCCGCCCAGCGGGCCTACCAGGCCGAACAGGACCGGCTGGCCCGGCAACGTGCCACCCAGATCGCAGCCCAGCAGAACAGCAGCAGCAACAACAGCGGCAACAACAGCGGCAACAACAGCGGCAGCAGCAACAGCGGAAACAGTGGCGGCAGCGGCGGCGGTAGCAGTGGCGGCGGCAGCAGCAATGGCGGTAGCAGTGGCGGCGGCAGCAGCAATGGCGGAAGCAGTGGCGGTGGCGGCGGCAGCTACAGCCCGCCGCCGACTCCATCCGGCGGTGGCTGGTCGGCCGCCAAGGGCCAGGCGGCCGTCGCCAAGGCCGAGCGCTACCTCGGCTGGATGTATTCCTGGGCCGGCGGCGACGCCAACGGACCGACGTACGGCGTGTGTGCCGGTGACGGCGCGTTCAACGACTGCAACGTCGACGGGTTCGACTGCTCCGGGCTGACGCTCTACGCCTGGGCCGACTACATCACGCTGGATCACTTCGCGGCGACGCAGTACACCCGGGCGGGTTCCTACCACCCCGACACCAGCTCGTTGATGCCCGGCGACCTGGTGTTCTGGAGTGCCGACGGCACCATCGGCGGGATCCATCACGTCGCCATGTACATCGGTAACGGCAACGTGATCCAAGCGCCCCAGAGCGGCGAGGTCATCCAGATCACACCACTGGGCCAGGTCGACTGGGGCTACTTCGGTGCGACCCGCCCGATGAGCTGACCGGGTAGCGTGGGGACGGTGACCACGCCGGAGCAGGTCAACGTCCAGCCACAAGCGGTGCTTCGCGACGCGTTCGGCCGGGTGGCCACCGACCTGCGGATCTCGCTGACCGACCGATGCTCGCTGCGCTGCACCTATTGCATGCCCGCTGAGGGGCTGGACTGGCTGAGCAAGACACAACGGCTCTCCGACGAGGAGATCGTCCGCCTGGCCCAAATCTTCGTCGGGCTCGGCGTGCGCAGCATCCGGCTCACCGGCGGCGAGCCGCTGGTACACCCCACGCTGGTGCCCGTCGTGAGCGCGCTGGCCGGGCTCGTCCCGCGCCCGGAACTCTCGCTGACCACGAACGGCATCAGCCTGACGCGGTCGGCCGTGGCGCTCGTCGAGGCGGGACTGGATCGGATCAACGTCTCCGTCGACACGCTCGAGCGATCCCGCTTCGCCGCGCTGACGCGGCGCGACCGCCTGCCGGAGGTGCTGGCGGGCGTGGCGGCCGCGGCACAGGCCGGACTGCAACCGTTGAAGATCAATTCCGTGCTGATGCGCGACGGTAACCTGGACGAGGCGCCGCAACTGCTCGACTGGGCCCTTCGCTGCGGCTACGAGCTGCGCTTCATCGAGCACATGCCGCTGGACGCCGACCACAACTGGTCGCGCTCGGCGATGGTTACTGCCGAGGAGATCCTCGAACTGCTGGGCCGCGATTACACGCTGGAGCCGCGCGGTCACCGCGAGCACGCGCCAGCGGAGGACTTCGCGGTGCTGGACGGACCCGGGCGCGAGGCGTGGGCCTCGGCCGCGGGCCGCGTCGGGGTGATCGCGTCGGTGACCCGGCCGTTCTGCCGAGACTGCGACCGGCTGCGCCTGACCGCCGACGGGCAGTTGCGCACCTGCCTGTTCGCTCAGGACGAGACCGACCTGCGCGCGCCGCTGCGCGAGGGCGCGAGCGACGCGGTGCTGGGCGAGATCATCAAGTCCGCGGTCGCCGGCAAGCAGGCCGGTCACGGCATCGGCGCCGCCGGCTTCGTCCAACCCGCGCGCACGATGTCGGCGATCGGCGGCTGAGCTCAGCGCCCGGATCGCTCGATCGGTTCGCGGGTCAGCAGGAAACCGCGCGCGGAGAGGAAGTCGCCCAGGTGCCCGGCGTGCTCCGCGCAGGCCAGCCAATGCTTCACACGGGCGGCGTCGTGCAGTTTCGGATTGCGCCAGCTCAGCTCGACACTCGCCGCGGCCCGGCATCCCTTCGCCGAGCAGCGCGGCTCCTGGCCAGGGGTGGCGGGTGGCGCGGACACCCAGGCAACCTAGCGCGCCGTCCCGTACCGTGAAGCCGGACCGTCGACGCAGCCGAGGAGATCACAGGTGAGTGCCCCCCACACGCCGGCCGCCGACGCCGGATCACTCGAACGCGTCATGTTCGAGGTCAAGCGGGTGATCGTGGGCCAGGAACGGCTCGTCGAGCGGATGCTGGTGAGCCTGCTCGCGCAGGGGCACTGCCTGCTCGAGGGCGTCCCCGGCGTGGCCAAGACCCTCGCGGTGGAGACCCTCGCCCGCACCGTCAGCGGGACGTTCTCGCGGCTGCAGTTCACCCCCGACCTGGTGCCGTCCGACATCGTCGGCACCAGGATCTACCGCCCCGGCTCGGAGAGCTTCGCCACCGAACTCGGCCCGATCATGGCGAACTTCGTGCTGGCCGACGAGATCAACCGCGCGCCGGCCAAGGTCCAGTCGGCGTTGCTGGAGGTCATGGCGGAGAAGCACGTGCCGATCGGCGGCCAGCAATACGACGTGCCGCAGCCCTTCCTCGTGCTCGCCACGCAGAACCCGATCGAGTCCGAGGGCGTCTACCCGCTGCCCGAGGCGCAGCGCGACCGCTTCCTCATGAAGATCGCCGTCGACTACCCGAGCACCGCCGAGGAGCGCGAGATCATCTATCGGATGGGGGTGCAACCGCCGGTCGCCGGACCGGTGATCGGCACCGACGAGCTGGAGCGCCTGCAGGCGAGCTCCGCGCGGGTGTTCGTGCACCACGCGATAGTCGACTACGTCGTGCGGTTGGTGGTGGCCACCCGTCGTCCCGCCGAGTACGGGATGCCCGACGTCGCCCAGTGGGTCTCCTACGGCGCCAGCCCCCGCGCCAGCCTCGGCCTCATCGCCGCGGGGCGCGCTCTCGCGTTGCTGCGCGGACGCGACTACGTGCTCCCGCAGGACGTCCTGGACATCTCGGTGGACGTGCTCGCCCACCGGCTGGTGCTCAGCTACGACGCGACCGCCGACGGCATCGCCGCCGGGCAGGCGGTCCGCCGGGTGCTGCAGAAGGTCCCGCTGCCGCAGGTGGCGCCCCGCCAGCGGGCCGGCGGCGTAGTCGAGTCCGCGCCGGTCAACCCGTCGCACCAGCCGCTCGTGTTCGGTCAGGCGGCGCCGCCGCAGACACCGTGGGGTGAGCGCTCTGCTTGAGCACGGCCCGGAGCTGGACCTGGCTGCGGCCGAACCCCTGTTGCGGCGCTTGGAGCTGACGGTCCGCAACAAGCTCGACGGACTGTTGCAGGGCAACTACCTCGGACTCGTCCCGGGACCGGGCAGCGAGGCGGGCGAGTCGCGCCAGTACGTCGCGGGTGACGACGTGCGGCGCATGGACTGGCCGGTCACCGCGCGCACGACCACGCCGCACGTGCGCCAGACCGTCGCCGACCGCGAACTGGAGACGTGGCTGGTCGTCGATCTCTCGGCGAGCATGGACTTCGGCACGGCACGGAGCGAGAAGCGCGAGCTGGTGCTGGCGGCCATCACCGCGGTGGCGCACCTCAGCGTGCGCGGTGGCAACCGGATCGGCGCCGTCGTGGGAAACGGCGAGCTGTCCTATCGCCTGCCCGCCCTGCCCGGACGGGCCCATGCGCGTTACCTGCTCAGGCGCGTCGCCGGCACCCCGCGGGCCACCGGCAGCGGCGGCCCGGATCTCGCGGAACTGCTGGAGTCGCTGCGCCGCTCGCAGCGTCGCCGCGGCCTCGTCGCGGTCGTCTCCGACTACCTGGACGTCGGCGCGCCCGCGCCTGGGCCCGAACCCAGCTGGGGGCGCCCGTTGCGCGCCCTGTCCGACCGGCACCAGCTGCTCGGCGTCGAGGTTCTCGACCCGAGGGAGCTGGAACTGCCGGCGACCGGACTGGTGACCTTCACGGACCCGGAGACCGGACGTCAACTCGAGGTGCAGACCTCTGACGCGGCGCTGCGGCGCCGGTACGCGGCCGCCGCCCAGACCCAGCGGGCCCGCATCGCGAGCACCTTGCGCCACGCCGGCGCGGCCCACCTGCAGTTGCGTACCGACCGTGACTGGCTCACCGACGTGGTGAAGTTCGTGATCGCGCGGCGGCGTTTCGTCCTCGGTGCGGTCGGAGCGGGTGTTCGCTAGTGCCAGCGACCTCGGTCCTTCTGCGTAGCTCTCGCTGCCCGTTCGTGCGGGGGTGGCCGTGAAGTTCCTCTCGCCGGCGTGGCTGCTGTTGCTGCTCGCGGTCGCCGCCCTGCTCGCCGCGTATCTGATCCTGCAGCTGCGCCGCACGAAGTACGCCGCCCGGTTCAGCAATCTCGAGTTGCTCGGCAGCGTCGCCCCCCGCCGCCCGGGGTGGCGCCGGCATCTGAGCTTCGCGCTGCTGGTGGTCGGGCTGAGCGTGCTGAGCCTCGGCGTCGCGCGCCCGTCCACCGCGGTGCGGGTGCCGCGGGACCGGGCGACGGTCATGCTCGCCATCGACGTATCGCTGTCGATGGAGGCCACCGACGTGCTGCCCTCGCGCATCGGGGCGGCCAAGAGCGCGGGTGAGACGTTCGTGCGCATCCTGCCCGCCCGCATCAACCTGGGGCTGGTGTCCTTCGGCGGCAATGCCAGCCTGCTCGTCTCGCCGACGCTCAACCGGCAGCCGGTCACCGACGCCATCCGCGGGTTGAAGCTGCAGGAGTCGACCGCGATCGGCGAGGCGGTGTTCACGTCGCTGCAGGCGATCAGCGTGTTCAGCCAGGCGACCACCGCCCAGGGCGACAAGCCGCCCCCGGCGCGCATCGTGCTGCTCAGCGACGGCGCCAACACGGTCGGACGGCCGATCGCCGACGCGGTGGCCGCTGCGAAGAAGGCGGGCGTGCAGGTGTCGACGATCGCGTTCGGCACCGACGGCGGCACGGTGAGCTACAAGGGCGAGACCATCCCGGTGCCGGCCGACAAGCCCGCGCTCGCGCAGCTGGCTCAGCTCACCGGCGGCTCGTTCCACACGGCGACCTCGGTGCAGGAGCTGGAATCGGTCTACAAGGACATCGGCTCGCAGATCGGGTACACGACCCAGCAGCGCGACATCAGCTGGCGCTTCGTCCTCGTCGGGCTGCTGCTGGCGCTGGGCGCCGCGGGCACCTCCATGCTCTGGGCCGGCCGCCTGGTGTGACCACCGCCCGGGCCGGATCCTGGAGCGTTGTCAGCGCGGACAGCGGCGAACACGCCACGATCGGTGCGGGTTCAGCGACGCAGGTCGAGGACGAGCTTGCCGACCGAGCTGCGGTCGAGCAACGCCCGGTGCGCGTCGGCGGCGCCCTCGAGCGGGTAGGTCGCACCGATCACCGGACGCAGGGCGCCCTCGGCGATCATCGCCATCAGCTCGCTCACCGCGGCGGCCAGCAGCGCGGGACGCTGCACGATGTGCATCAGCCAGAAGCCGATCACTGCGGTGCTGCGTCCCATCAGCTGCGCCGGCACCACCGGGTTCGCGGGGGTGCGCGAGGCCATGCCGAAGACCGCGAGGCGTCCCAGCGGCGCGAGTGCTGCCAGGCTCTCGTCGAAGACCCGTCCACCGGTCATCTCCAGGACGATGTCGACGCCCTTGCCGGCGTTGGCCGAGCGCAGCGCGTCGGTGAGGTCCGCCACGGTCGAGTCGAGCGCCACGTCCGCGCCCAGGTCGAGGGCGAGCTCGCGCTTGGCCGCGCTCGAGGCCGTGGCGATGATCCGTCCCGCACCCCAGCGACGGGCCAGCTGGATCGCGATCGTCCCCACCCCGCCCGCGCCGGCATGCACCACGACCGTCTCGCCCGCGGCCAGGTGGGTGCTGGTGCGCAGCAGGTGCCATGCGGTCGCGCCCTGCACCAGCGTGGTGAGCGCCTGCGCATCGCTGACCGCGTCGGGGATCGGGAACAGCCGGCTCGGGTCGGCAGCGACGCGCTCGGCGTAGCCGCCGGTACCCAGCAGACCGAGCAACCGCTGACCGTTCGCATCGCGCGCCACCACCTCGCTGCCGGGAATCAGCGGCAGGCTCTGCCGCACGAGGTACGAGTCCTCGGTCTGGTGGGTGTCGGCATAGTTGACGCCCGCGGCGAGGACGTCGAACAGCTGCTGTCCCTCCGCGGCGACCGGATCGGCCACCTCGCTGACGCGCAGGGTTTCCGGCCCGCCGAACTCGGTGATCTGGATGGCCCGCATGAGCAGCACCGTACCCGCGGGTAGCGCGCGCTGTCCGGGCGCCGGCCCGGGATCCGATAGCGTCCTCTTGTGAGCGGAACTGTGAGCCGAACAGTGCTGGTGACCGGTGGCAACCGCGGCATCGGCCTAGCCGTCGCCCGGGCGTTCGCGGTCACCGGCGACCGGGTCGCGGTCACCCACCGTGGCAGCGGGGCCCCGGAAGGGCTGTTCGGGGTGCAGTGCGACGTGACCTCCGAGGCGCAGGTGGACGCCGCGTTCGGCGCGGTCGAGGCCGAGCTGGGACCGGTCGAGGTGCTGGTCTCCAACGCCGGGATCACCGACGACACGCTGCTGCTGCGGATGAGCGAGGCGTCCTTCACCCGGGTGCTCGACGCGAACCTCACCGGGGCCTACCGGGTGGCCAAGCGCGCCACGCACGGGATGTTGCGGGCCAAGCGCGGACGGCTGATCTTCATCTCCTCGGTCGTGGCGCTGCTCGGCTCGCCCGGACAGGCGAACTACGCCGCGAGCAAGGCAGGCCTGATCGGGCTGGCCCGCTCGATTGCCCGCGAGCTGGGCAGTCGCGCGATCACCGCGAACGTCATCGCTCCGGGTTTCATCGAGACGGACATGACCGCGGAGCTGACCGCTGCCCGGCGGGCCGAGATCCTGGGCAGCGTCCCGCTCAGGCGGTACGGCACCGCGGACGAGGTTGCCGGCACCGCGCTGTTCCTGGCTTCGGACGCCGCAGCGTACGTGTCGGGCGTGGTGCTGCCGGTCGACGGCGGCCTCGGCATGGGGATCTGAGGAGGAACGCATGGGACTGCTCGACGGCAAGCGACTGCTGGTCACCGGCGTGATCACCGACGCCTCGTTGGCGTTCGGGGTGGCCAGGGCGGCGCAGGAGCAGGGCGCCCAGGTCGTGCTCACCGGCTACGGACGGATGTCGCTGGTCGAGCGGGTGGCTCGGCGCCTGCCGCAGCCCGCTCCGCTCGTCGAATTGGACGTCGCCGACGAGCAGCACCTGGCGAGCCTCGCCGATCGGGTGCGCGAGCACGTGGACGGGATCGACGCGGTGTTCCACTCGATCGCCTTCGCGCCGGCGTCCTGCCTCGGGGGCGCCTTTCTCGACGCGCCGTGGGTCGACGTCGCCACCGCCGTGCAGGTATCGGCCTTCTCGCTGAAGTCCCTTGCCGTGGCGGCACTTCCGCTGTTCGGCGAACGCGGAGGCTCGATCCTCGGCCTGAGCTTCGACGCCACTGTCGCCTGGCCGGCCTACGACTGGATGGGCGTGGCCAAGGCCGGTCTGGAATCCACGTCGCGCTACCTCGCGCGCGAACTGGGTCCGCGCGGGATCCGCGTCAACCTGATCGCGGCGGGGCCGATCCGCACGATGGCGGCCAAGAGCATCCCAGGCTTCAGCACGTTCGAGGACGCCTGGGACGAGCGCGCGCCGCTCGGCTGGGACAACGCGGACAGCGGCCCGGTCGCCCGCAGCGCCGTGGCGCTGATGTCGGACTGGTTCCCCGCGACCACCGGAGAGATAATCCACGTGGACGGCGGATTCCACGCGATGGGCGTGTGATCCTGAGCGGCGCCGGGCACGGTTTCGACGCGTTCCTGCTGCTGTCCTTCGGCGGTCCGGAGGCGCCCGAGGACGTCCTGCCGTTCCTGCGAAACGTCACCCGCGGGCGGGCGGTTCCCGAGCCACGCCTGGCCGAGGTGGCCGGGCACTATGCGCACTTCGGTGGCGTGTCGCCGATCAACGGGCACAACCGGGCGCTGATCGCCGCCCTGGCCGCGGACTTCGCCCGGCACGGAATCGAGCTGCCGATCTACTGGGGCAACCGGAACTGGGAGCCGTACCTGGTCGATGCGGTACGGCAGATGCGAGACGACGGCGTGCGGCGCGCGCTCGTCATCGCTACCAGCGCCACCGGGTCCTATTCCGCCTGCCGCCAGTACCGCGAGGACCTGGCCGAGGCGCGCGCCCAGGCCGGTGCCGGCGCGCCGGAACTGGTGAAGCTGCGGCACTTCTTCGACCATCCCGGCTTCGTCGCCGCCAACGTCGAGCGGGTGCGTGCCGCGCTGGGCACGCTCGCGGCCAGCGAACGCGGCACCGCCCGGCTGGTGTTCACCGCGCACTCCGTCCCGGTGCGCATGAACGACACGTCTGGGCCGCCCGGCTTCGGGGGCGGCTTGTACGAGGCGCAGCAACGCGAGACGGCGCGCCTGGTCGCGGCTCTGGTCCGCGAGCAGGCCGACCCGGACTTTGACCTGGTGTGGCAGTCGCGCTCGGGGCCGGCGCAGGCGGCGTGGCTGGAGCCGGACGTGAACGATCATCTGCGCGCGCTGGCGGCCGGCGGGACGCGCGCCGTCGTCGTCTGCCCGACCGGCTTCGTGGCCGACCACGTCGAGGTGGCGTGGGACCTCGACGTGGAGGCCCGCGAGACCGCCGCCGAGCTCGGGCTGCACTTCGCCCGGGCCGGGACGGCGGGCACGCATCCCGGGTTCGTGGCGGCCGTCCGCGAGATTGTGCAGGAGCAGACCGACGGCCTCGCTCCGAAGGCATTGGGCTCGCTGGGGCTGTGCGGCGTCGACTGCCCGGCCGGCTGTTGCCCCCCCGCGCCGCGCAGGGCAGGGGCCGCGGGCTGATGTCCGGCTGGCCGGACGGTCCGCAGATCGCGTTGCCGGCGGGCGACGTGACCGTCGGTGTCGTCCGCATCGGCGATACGGTGCGCCGGCCGCATCAGGACACCAGCGACGGGGTCGCCGCGTACTTGGAGCATCTTGCGGGGACGGGTTTCGCCGGGGCGCCGCGCGTGCTCGGTCGCGACGCGCAGGGTCGCGACGTGCTGAGCTACCTGGACGGCGACGTGCCCGGGGACCCCGTCGAGCCGTGGGCGGCCGCGGACGCCGTGCTGGGCGGGGTCGGACGCCTGCTGCGCCGGCTGCACGACGCGAGCGCGGGCTGGGCGCCGTCGGTGCCCCTCCGCTCCCATGCGCCAGGGCGGCCGGTGCCGCCCATGCCTGACGGGGAGGCCGTGCTGGTCTCGCACCGCGACGTCACCCCGCAGAACACGGTCTTTCGCGATGGCGCGGCGTTCGGCCTCGTCGACTTCGACCTGACCGGCTGGACGACCCGATCCCTGGATCTGGCGAACACGGCGATGCACTGGGTACCGCTGCGGGACCCGGCCGACCGTCAACCCGTCCATGCCGGTATCGACGTCGCGGCCCGGCTGCGGGTGCTCCTCGACGGCTACGGTCCGGACGCGGTCGGGGCGGGTGCCCTGCTGCACGCGGCGCAACTGCGCTTCGGCGCGCTGCACGAGAGCATGCGGTGGAACGCCGAGCACCTCGGCGGGGGCTGGTCGCGGATGCGGGACGCCGGCGCCGGGGAGGTCATCCGGCGTCGCGCCCGCTGGTTCGAACGGGTACGTCCGCAGCTCGCCGAAGCGCTCGCGGCGCACTGAGTGCCCGGCGGCCGGGCCCAGCTCGGCGCAGGTTGACGGCCAGCGCGACGAGCACCGCGAGCGCGGCGATCACGTAGCCGTTGCCGAGCGTCCAGGCCGTGACGCCCCAGTGGAAGGCCAGCGAGAACGGTGGCTTGTTGCAGCCGACGACGACCAGCAGAGCGAGCGCGAGAAGTCCTGCCTGCGCGGCGCGGCCGCGCTCCTGCACGAAGCGGAACAGGCCGGCGATCAGCGGGACGAACCACACCCAGTGATGCGTCCACGACACGGGCGAGACGAGGCAGCCGGTGATGCCGACCACGCCGATCGCGAGGATCGGGTCGCGCGAGCTCAGCCGGGCGGCGAGGTAGCACCCCCCGGCCAGCACGGCAGCGGCGGCCGCGATCCACACCAACGTCGCGAGCTGGGTGCTGCTGAGCAGCCGGTCGGACACCGCCAGCAGCGACTGGTTGCCCCAGCGCCGGATGTCGCCGATGCGGGAGGTCCCAAAGACATAGTGCGTCCAGTACTCGCGCGAATCCGACGGCAGCACCAGCCAGGAGCCGGCCACCGTGGCACCGAAGCCCAAGGCGGCGTTCCGGGCGTCGCGGTAACGGCGACACGCGAGCAGGTAGACGACGAAGATGCCGGGCGTCAGCTTGACGCCGGTGCAGATGCCGACCAACGCGCCTCGGGTGCGCGCGGTCGCCGGTCGCTGCAGGTCGTAGACGGTCAGCGCCGCCAGGATGAGGTTGACCTGGCCGTTCCACAGCGTGATGCGCACCGGCTCACACGCGACGAGCAGGAGCAGCCCGAGCAACGCGGCCGTCGACGCGCCCGCTGCCCGTAGCAGGCTCGGCGCCGAGTGCCGCACCAGGACCTGCAGCGCATACAGGCTGGCCGCCGCCATCGCGGCGGCGGCCAGCCAGCGTGGCAGCAGGCTCGGCAGCGCCGCCAGCAGCGCCGGGAACGGGGGATAGGTGAAGCCGAAGCGTCCGACCTGGTAGGAGTACAGGTCCAGGCCGCCTCGCACCGCCGTGCCGCCGTGCAGGTACACCGCCAGATCGGCGGGGAAGTAGCCGAGGTAGAACGGCAAGCCGAGGGCCAGGATCGCCAGCGCCAGCAGGCCGAACCGGGTCAGCCGGCGCGGATCGCGGATGAGCTCGGCGGTCACTGCTCGGCCAGTGCGTTGTAGCCGGCGAGCCGGGCGCGGCGCACGGCGGTGCTCAGCGGCCGCAGGGCCTCGGCGCGCGCAGCGATCCCGGTCCGGTCGATCGCGCCCCCCGTCGGGTCCTGCGCCGCCAGGTCGAGGACGGCGTGCAGGCGCTCGGCCTGTGCGAGCAGGGCGAGCGCACGGGACGGAAAGCGTGGCGGCAGGTTGAGGTGCTCGCTCGCCCGCCGGGCGTCGTGCAGTTCGGCGGCGATGTCGTCGATCCAACCGGCGACGTCGGCCGCGGACAGCGCCGTCGCCGACTCGCGGACCGCGGTCGTGAGCTCGAACTGCGCGTCGCCGAGCGGCTGCGGATCCGACGGCTGCGCCTCGATGACGAACGCCTGCCAGAGCACGCTGGGGGGCGCGCTGCTCGGCGCGTGGTCGATCACGTCGCAGGTCACACCGAGCCCCGGTCCGCACACGGCCTCGCCCGTCTCCAGCGCCGCACTGCGGAAGGATGCCGGGCCGGCCAGGCCGCGGACGTCGCCGGCGACCGGAAGAACGAGCCGCACCGGTCCGCCACGGCGACGCCAGGCGACGAGCACCTCGCGCAGCGGCACCAGCTCCGCGTCGAACCCGGGCAGGCCGCCGACCTGGTGCGGGGCATCGCCGCGGCTCACGGCGCGCACGACGGAATCGGCATCGCACTGCCCGGCGAGCAGGGCGCCCGTCCAGGCTGCGAGGGGCCCGCACCGCTGACGGTTCACCTCGCCACGCTAGCCGCTCTGTCCCGAAACGTCGGCGACGGCACGGCGCAACCGAACCGGTCGGGCGCCCCGGCGCGTCCGTCGGCAGGGGCCGCGGGCGTCGCCTAGGGTCCGTGGACGTGCCAGAGTGCCCGGACGTCCTCGGCCGAACGGCGCGCGTCCGCCGCAGCGTTGCCCAGGTGCCCGCCGATGCCGAGCTCGTCGTGGAGACCGCCGACGGCCGCTTCTGCGGGGCCGTGGTGGGCGTGGGCAGAGCCGTGGACGGCGGCGAGAAGCGCGACACGGTCACGCTCGAGGACCGCAACGGCAGGTGCCGGGTGTTCCCGATGCTGCCGGCGGCGTTCCTGCTCGACGGCGTGCCGGTGACGCTCGTGCGCCCGGCGCAGATGCCCGCCCGGGCGACGCGCAGCAGGAACAGGACCGCCTCCGGATCGTTCGCGGTGCCCGGCGCGACGGCCCGCGTGGCGCGCGCCAGTCGGATCTGGGTCGAGGGCAGCCACGACGCCGCGCTGGTCGAGCGCATCTGGGGAGACGACCTGCGCGTCGAGGGCGTGGTGGTCGAGGCGCTGGACGGGATCGACGGCCTGCTCGAACAGGTCCGCGCCTTCGCACCGGGACCGGGACGCCGCGTGGGCGTGCTCGTGGACCATCTCGTCGCGGGCAGCAAGGAGTCGCGCCTCGTGGCCGAGCTGCGGCGCGCCGGTTTTGCCGAGTCGGTGCTGGTGACCGGCCATCCCTACGTGGATATCTGGCAGGCCGTGAAGCCGACCGCGCTGGGCATCACCGGCTGGCCCACCGTGCCTTTCGGCACCGACTGGAAGGCGGGCATCTGCGCGGCGCTGCGGGTGAGCGATCCGCGCGAGATGTGGCGCCGAGTGCTGGCGAGCGTCGACAGCTTCGCCGATGTGGAGGTCCCGTTGCTGCGGGCCGTCGAGGAGCTGATCGACTTCGTCACGGCCTGAGCGGTCGCGGCTGTGCACGATGGAGCACGATGGAGGCATGCCCCTGTGGTTGGTCTGGCTAATTGTCTCCGGCGCCCTCGCTGTCGCCGAGACCTTCTCCATGGCGCTCGTGCTCGTCATGTTCGCCGGGGGAGCCGCGGCGGGGGCCATCACCGCGGCAGCTGGCGGCCCGTTACTGCTGCAGGTCGTGGTTGCGGTGCTCGCGAGCGCCGCGCTGCTAGGCCTTGTGCGCCCCGTTGCCCAGCGGCACCTGACGATCAGCGATCCGGCGATCACCGGCGCGGACGCGCTCGTCGGCATGCAGGCCGTCGTGCTCAGCGCTGTCGATGCGAATGACGGGCGGGTTCGCCTCAACGGCGGCGAGTGGTCGGCGCTTGCATTCGACGACACGCAGCGACTGAGCGCCGGTACCGTCGTGAGGGTGATGGAGATCCGCGGCGCCACCGCGGTTGTCTGGCAGGAACCGGCTCAGTGAAGCGGCCGATCGGGCGAGACCTATCGAGAGGGACGGCCCAATGAGCGCCGCAGTCATCGCAATCATCGTCATCGCTGTCGTCGCGCTGCTCGTGCTGGCGCGGATGGTGCGTATCGTCCCGCAGGCACGAGCCGCGGTGATCGAACGACTCGGCCGCTACACCCGTACCGCCACTCCAGGCCTGACCCTGCTGGTCCCGTTCGTCGACCGGATGCGGCCGATGATCGACCTGCGCGAGCAGGTGGTCAGCTTCCCGCCGCAGCCGGTCATCACGTCCGACAACCTCACGGTCGCCATCGACTCGGTGATCTACTTCCAGGTGACCGACCCGCGTGCGGCGACCTACGAGATCCAGAACTACATCCAGGCCGTGGAGCAGCTGACGATCACCACGTTGCGCAACGTGGTCGGCTCACTGAACCTCGAGCAGGCGCTCACCAGTCGCGACGAGATCAACACCAAGCTGCGCGGGGTGCTGGACGAGGCGACCGGACCGTGGGGCATCCGGGTGGCCCGGGTGGAGATCAAGGCGATCGACCCGCCGCCGTCCATCCAGGACGCGATGGAGCAGCAGATGCGGGCCGACCGCAACAAGCGCGCGATCATCCTCACCGCCGAGGGGCAGCGCGAGTCGGCGATCAAGACGGCCGAAGGCCAGAAGGCCGCGCAGATCCTCGCTGCCGAGGGGCAGAAGCAGTCCGCGATCCTGGCTGCCGAGGCCGAGCGGCAGTCGCGGATCCTGCGCGCCGAGGGTGACCGGGCAGCGCGCTACCTCACCTCGCAGGGCCAGGCCAAGGCGATCGAGACGACCTTCGGCGCGATCCACGCGGCCAAGCCCGACCCGGCGCTGCTGGCCTACCAGTACCTGCAGACGCTGCCACAGATCGCCCAGGGCGATGCGAACAAGATGTGGATCGTGCCGAGCGAGTTCAGCAAGGCGCTGGAGGGGCTGGCCAAGTTCGGTGGCGCCGAGGGGACGGACGGGCCGTCCTGGCTGAACGCGCAGAGCACCGCCGGTGGCGAGCCCGCGGCGGCGCTGGACGCCTCGACGTGGTTCGACTCGCACCTGCCGCCGGCCGCCGAGCAGCCGGAGGCCGGCAATTTCCGCGCTTCGGACAACGACCCCGAGTCCCGGGAGGCGCACGTCGGCCTGCCCGACGACGATCTGGACGTGCCCAAGCTGGGGGTGCGGCCGATGCCGAGCATCCCGGCGCTCAGCGACATCACACCGCCGGTCGTGCCCCCCGCGACCGGCCCGCAGCCGACCGCCACCGCCCTCCCGGACGAGCCGACGGGCGCGGGCGGGCCGGCCGAGGCACCGCCGGTCTAGAAGCCGGTCGCGTTCCAGGGCGCGAGGGGGGTCGCGAACATGGCGTCGGCTAGGCCCAGCGCGCCGGGCGTCAGTTCCGCGACGCTGGCGCTCAACCGCTGCCCGCGCAGGGTGTGTCCGCCGAGGTAGACCGAGGCGAGCGCGCGCTGCGTCAGCCGCAGATCGGCGCCGGCGCTCGTGGCGCGGCACTGCGCGCCCTCGGCGTCGGCGTCGAGCCGGAACCGTCCGGCGCCATAGCCACCGAGGTCGTCGTCGACCACCTCCAGGACCAGGCGACCCGGGACCGCGTAGCCGCGGGCCGTGAGCGCCGCCGGGACGTCGAGCAGCCGCAGCCACGTGTGGTCGCCTGCGTAGGTCTGGCGCAGCGCCCGCCCGTCGGGCAGCAGCCACCGGACCGGCTCGTCGACCGGCCGCCCGTGCAGCCCGATCTCGCTCACGACGTCGATACCGCCGAGGAAGGCCCAGAGGTCGCGGTAGGCCTCGTCGGACGCGGCGACGAGTTCGCGCACCTCGATCGCTGCGAGTGAGCCGTCCAGCTCGAAGTCCCGGGTGACGGCCCAGGCGAGCAGGCCGTCGGGCCCGTCGGCGCCGTCGTGCAGGTAGTACGCCGGCGCCTTTCCCTCGTGAATGGCCGCGAAGCCGTCCACCCCGAGGCGGCTCGGCCACCACAGGCCGGGACGGTCGACGTTTCCGGCCCGCAACCGGCGCGCGGCGTCGAATACGCCGGGCGCGAGCGCGCCGAGTTCCGCCGGGTCGACCTGGCGCACGGCGCCGGCTCGTGCGGGCGTCACCTTCGCCGACGGGTGCCGGGACAGGTACGTGTAGTCCGCGCTGCAGACCGCCGGGGCGTAACCGAAGCGGCCGTAGATCGGCCATTCGGCCGCGACCAGCACGCTGAACGCGTCGCCGCGCTCGCGCGCGGCCGCCAGCGACGCGCTGAGCATCTGGGTGAGCAGGCCGCGCCGACGGTGGGTCGCGCTGACGGTCACCGCCGTCAGGGCGTCGGCCGAGACGTCGCGCGTCCGGCCGTCGCACCCCGGCACGGTCACGGTGCGCGCCTCGCTCGCCAGCGTCGCCACCCACCTCCCGCCGGCGCGTGCGCCCCAGGTGCGCTCGGCGTGCCAGTCCCGGCGCCGCCGCTGTACGCGTTTCGGGAAGTTGTCGTCGTTGGGGTTGCCGAGGATGGTGGTGGAGCGTCGCCAACCACGGCTCGACCTCGTCGACGGGAACGGGATTGACGACCTCGATGTCGACCATCCGCCCGACCCTGCCAGGGCCGGCCGCGGATGTCAGCCCGATTACAGCCAGCTGATGTGCGGGGCGAGGTAGAGGTAGCCGACAAAGCTGATCGCGTCCAGCAGGAAGTGCGCGATCACGAGGGGCACGACCCGACGGGTGCGCTGGAACCAGTAGCCGAAGATCAACCCCATGACCAGGTTGCCGGCGAAGCCGCCGTAGCCCTGATAGAGGTGGTAGCCGCCGCGCAGCAGCGCCGCAGCACCGAGGGCGCGCTGGTTCGACCAGCCCAGCTGGCGTAGCCGCGTCAGCAGGAACGCGGTGACCACGACCTCCTCCACGATGCCGTTCTGCGCGGCGTCCAGGAGCAGGACCGGGATCCGGTACCAGACGTCCGGAAAGCTCACCGCGATGATCTGCCCGTTGAAGCCCAGTTGCCGCCCCAGCCAGATCAGCCCCAGACCCGGAATCCCGATCAGCGCGCAGAATCCGGCGCCCTGGGCGATTTCGCGCAGCCGCACCCGATCCAGGCCGATCCCGAGTCCGGGGCCGCCGGGCGTGCGCAACAGCAGCACGATCGCGAGGAAGGCGGGCAGCACGCCGTTGAGCACGTTCGCGAGCGCGTCCAGCAGGTCCAGCCACGGGTAGACGGTGGCCTGCTGGGTGACGACCGGCACCTGGGCGTTCGCGAACCCGCCGGTGATCGTCACCTGGGTGCGGATGAAGCTGAGCAGCGCGTAGATCGCGGACATGCCCAGCGACACGCCGAGGACGGCCAGGGCCTCCAGGCCGTAGTGGGACTTTCGCTCGGCCGGGGCGGGCGCAACGGTGGATGCGTCCTCGGGCGCGGTCACCGGGCCAGTGTGCCCGACGCGCTCAGGTGGCGGCGGGACGGCGCGGCGCGAGCACCAGCGTCTGCGCGGTACAACCGAACGGCCCGCGCACGTCCGAGAGCGTGGCGCGGGCGAGCGCCGAACCGTGCGGGCCGAGTTGGGTGCGCGCGTCGAGGCAGAGCCACTCCCCGTGCAGCGGACGGGCGAGGTGCACGTCGAGGTCGACGTTGAGGAACGACCACGCCGACCAGTCCAGCTCGGAGGAGATCCCGCTGGCGGAATCGCCGACGAGCGCGGCCCGCTGCAACCCGCTGAGCTCACGGCCCTCGAGCAGCGGGAGGCGCGGGCGGGCCCACACCACGCCCGGACCGGGAACGTCGATGCCACCCGACAGGGCGCGCCATTCGATGCTGTCGGCGTACGGGAAGGACGCGCCGAGTCCCGGCAGGTCGGCGGGGATCGTTACCTCGGGCGGGGACGGCGGGGACTGCGCGATCGCGGACGTGTCGGCGTCGCGCACCAGCCAGACGCGTGCGTGCAAGCAGTCGCGGCCGGCGGCGGCCAGGCGCGCCCGGACGAGCACGCCGCTGCGCGCGGCGCGCACCACCGCCGCCGCTATCTCTAGCTCCGCGACGGGAACCGGTCCGACGAACTCGACCGACACGCGCACCGCCAGCAGGTCCGCGCGGTCCGCAGCCTCGGCCGCGAGGCGCTCCGCGGCGTACACCAGTAACGCGGCGGGCGGCCCGCCGTGCTGCAGCGCCGGATCCCAGGGACCTCCGGTGGCGGGGTCGGCGCGATATCGGCCGCCTGCCTGCGATTCGTCGAGGGGCTGAAAGTATGCGTTGGCCACGAGGCTCGAAACTAGCTCACCCACCTGGGCCAACCGATGGCTACACTGGAATACGAAGGGGCGAGCGGCACATCCCTCCCGTGCCGCCGCCCCTTCCCCAATGCCTTTCCCTAGGATTGCCGCAGCCGTTCGGCATGCCGCGGCAGCTAGCCGGCGTCCGCCGACGTGACGCGACGGCTGCGTCACAGCCGAAACCGGCGAGAACCCTTGCGTCGAATGCCTGGTAGCGGCCGCCTCGGGCGTCCGCCCCGATCCGGCATGGAGGTTTCGACGGTGAGTCGTCGCAGGATCGCAGTTGTCGGCAGCGGCGTCGCGGGTCTCACCGCCGCCTACGTGCTGCAGCGCGACGCCGACGTCTGCCTCTACGAAGCCGCCGACCGGCTCGGTGGCCACGCGGACACCCACGACGTCCCCACGTCCGACGGTCACATGCTGGGCATCGACACCGGTTTCATCGTGCACAACAAGCGCACCTACCCGACGCTGCTGCGCCTGTTCGCCGAGCTCGGAGTCGCTACCCAGGAGTCGGACATGAGCATGTCCATCTCCTGCGGCGGCTGCGGCCTCGAGTACGCCGGTGGGCGGGGTCTCAGCGGCCTGACACCCTCCGCGCGAACCCTTGCCAATCCTCGCTACCTGCGGATGCTCGCTGAGATCGTCCGCTTCCACCGCCGGGCCCGGGTCGTGCTCGCGGGTTCGGACGACGGGCGCACGCTGCGCGAGTTCCTGGCTGCGGGCAGGTTCTCGCGCTACTTCGTCGCGCACTTCATGACGCCGCTGATCGCGGCGGTGTGGTCGACGGCGCCGACCGCGGCGGGCGACTACCCGGCGCGGTAC
Source organism: Jatrophihabitantaceae bacterium (assembly GCA_051000395.1). Taxonomy (GTDB): domain Bacteria; phylum Actinomycetota; class Actinomycetes; order Mycobacteriales; family Jatrophihabitantaceae; genus JBPCOI01. The sequence goes on along the minus strand of JBPCOI010000003.1, from coordinate 7,521 downwards.
CTGTTCACCTTCCTCGCCAATCACGGCATGCTCAGCGTGACAGGGGCGCCGAGCTGGTACACGGTGGTCGGCGGTTCGGCGCGCTATGTCGAGCGGGCGGCGAAGGGACTCACTGCGGTGCAGACCTCGACTCCGGTGCGCGCGATCACCCGCCTGCAGGCCGGCGTCGAAGTCCGCGACGACACCGATCGCGTCGAGCGCTTCGACGCCGCCGTGATCGCTGCCCATCCCGACCAGGCGATGGCGATGCTCGCCGCGCCCACCTCCGACGAACGAGCCGTGCTCGCCGCGATCGGGTACACCGTGAACCCGACGGTGCTGCACACCGATACCTCAGTCTTGCCGCGCGCCTCGCGCGCGCAGGCCTCCTGGAACTATGCGCTGCCGGCGTGTGACGCCGCGCCGACCGAGGTACACCTGAGTTACAACATGAACCGGCTGCAACGCCTGGCTGCATCGGACACCTATGTCGTGACGCTCAACGGCGAGGACGCCCTCGACCAGCGCCTCGTGCTCGACCGGATGGTGTACGAGCACCCGATCTACACCTCCGAGTCGGTCAGCGCGCAGCGGCGGCTGCCGGCCCTAAACGACGGCACGCTCGCCTACGCCGGCGCCTACCACGGCTGGGGATTCCACGAGGACGGCGCCCGCTCCGGCGTCGAGGCGGCGGCCAGCCTGGGAGTCCGCTGGTGAGCGCCCCGTGCCTCTACGAGGTCGAGATCGCGCACGTTCGCGCGGAGCCCGTGCATCACGAGGTGCGCAACCGCAGCTACCTCTGGTTCGTCGACCTGGATGCGCTACCGCAACTACCGCGCGGGATGCGCGCGCTGGCGCGCTTCGAGGCGCGCGACCATGTCGGCGATCCGCGGTGCTCGATCCGCGCGAACCTGGAGACTTACCTCGCCGAGAGCGGCGTCGAGCTGCGCGGCGGGCGGGTAACGATGCTGGCGAACGCTCGCAGCCTCGGCTACGTGTTCAACCCGCTCTCGCTGTTCTGGTGCCACGACCCCGACGGGGCGCTGGTCTGCGTGGTCGCCGAGGTGCACAACACCTACGGGCAGGCGCATCGCTACCTGTTGCGCACCGACGACGCGGGCCGCGCCGAGACGGAAAAGGCCTTCTACGTCTCGCCGTTCTACCCTGTCGACGGTTTCTACCGGATGAGCGTCGCGGAGCCGGCCGAGCGCCTCGCGGTCAGCATCACGTTGCACCGCCCCGGCGGGCGCCCGTTCACCGCGTCGGTACGTGGCGTGCGCCGCCCCGCGACACCGGGCGGCGTGCTCGCGGCCGCGTTGCGTCACCCGTTCGAGACGCAGCGCGTTCGCGCGTCGATCATCAAGCACGGCATCGCCTTGTGGCGCAAGGGATTGCCGGTCCAATCACGACCCGCGCACCCGGAGGCCGTCATGCCGTCCACGTCCAGCGTCGCCGACCGGCTCGCCGCGCTGGTGCGCGAGACCGTCGGAATCGAAGTGCCGGTGCGCCTGCGCGCGTGGGACGGCTCCGAGGCCGGCCCGCAGGGCGGTCCGGTGCTGGTGATCCGTTCGCGGCGCGCGCTCAGACGGCTGCTCTGGGCGCCCGGGGAGCTGGGTCTGGCGCGCGCCTACGTCACCGGGGACCTCGACGTTGAGGGCGACCTCGCCGACGGATTCCGGCGCACGCGTCCGGCGAACGGTGTGCGGCTCGGCGCGAGGGGCAAGCTTTCGGCCGCGCTCGCCGCGGTGCGCCTGGGCGCCGTCGGTCTGCCGCCGAAGGTACCCGCGTCCGAAGCCCGGCTGGCGGGACGGTTGCACACCCGTGGGCGCGACCGCGCGGCGATCGCGCATCACTACGACCTGTCCAACGACTTCTACCGGCTGCTGCTCGACGAGACGATGGCCTACTCGAGCGCGTACTTCACCGCTCCGGAGCAGTCCCTTGCCGCCGCGCAACGGGCCAAGCTGGACCTCATCTGCCGCAAGCTCGCTCTCGAGCCCGGGATGCGGATGCTCGACGTCGGCTGCGGCTGGGGCTCGCTGATCCTCCATGCCGCCGCGAACTACGGCGTGCAGGTCACCGGGATCACGCTGTCTGCGCAGCAACGTGATCACATTGCCAAACGGATCGCCGATCTCGGGCTCTCCGAGCGGGTCACGGTGCGGCTGCAGGACTACCGCGAGCTTGCCGAGACCGGCGAGACGTTCGACGCGGTGAGTTCGGTCGAGATGGGCGAGCACGTCGGGGAACAGCATTACCCCGTCTACGCGGGGATGCTGTACGGCGCGCTCGTGCCGGGTGGCCGGCTGCTGCTGCAGCAGATGTCGCGACGGGCGGACTCGGCACCCGGCGGCGGGGCGTTCATCGAGGCCTACATCGCCCCGGACATGCACATGCGTCCGATGCCGCAGACGCTGAGCTACCTGCAGGATGCCGGTTTCGAGGTGCGCGACGTCGAGGCGATGCGCGAGCACTACGTGCGGACCGTGCGGCATTGGATCGACACGTTCGAGGCGCGCTACGACGACTTCGTCGCGCTGGTGGGCGAGCAGGTGGCCCGGGTGTGGCGGCTCTATCTCGTCGGCGGTGCGCTGTGCTTCGAGGAGGGACGGATGGGCGTCGACCAGGTCCTCGCCGTCCGTCCGCATCCCGACGGCGCGAGCGGCATGCCGCCGACGCGTCCCTGGACCGCGGATAGCCTCGCTGGGTGAGCGGATTCTGCGGCGACGCCTTCGCCTCGGCGCTCCCCTGGACGGTCGGCGCCGTCGTGCTCGTACTGGCTGTCACCTTCGTCTCGGCGAAGATCGCGCACCGGCACAACGTCATCGACACCGCGTGGGGAGTGCTGTTCGCGGCGGTCGCGGTCACGGCGTTCGTCTGTTCCGCCGGCCACGGCGACCCCGTGCGTCGCGCGCTGCTGCTGGCCCTGCCGCTGCTGTGGGGACTGCGTCTCGCGCAGCATGTCGGGCGACGCTCCCTGGGTAAGGGCGAGGACCCGCGGTACGCCGCTCTGCTGTCCAAGGCCAATGGCAATACCGATCTCTACGCGCTGCGGATGGTGTACCTGCTGCAGGGCGTGCTCGCGTTGCTGATCTCGGCGCCGATCCTGGTCGGCGCATTCGAGCGGGCCCCAGTGTGGGGGCTGGCCTGGGTCGGCGTTGCGCTGTGGTGCGTCGGCGTGTTCTTCGAGGCCGTAGGCGATCATCAGATGGAAACGTTCCGCCGCGACCCGGCGAACAAGGGCAAGATCATTGACTCCGGATTGTGGCGCTACACCAGGCACCCCAACTACTTCGGCGACGCCTGCATGTGGTGGGGCATCTTCCTCGTTGCGGCCGAACGGTGGCCCGGCGTCCTGACGATCTTCGCGCCGATCGTCATGACCCTGCTGCTCACGAAGGGTTCGGGCGCGCGCATCCTCGAAAAGCACATGTCCGGGCGCGACGGTTGGGACGACTACGCCGCGCGCACCAGTGGCTTTTTCCCATTGCCTCCGCGCAAGCGCTGACCACGGTTCGTGGCCGCGAAAAGCCGTACCTGAGCCCGAGCGCGTCCGGAGCGCTTGCAGTCAGGGATCGGTGCTCTCGCCGCCTGCGACGCCAGGCGCCTTGCCATAGCGACCAAGCGCAAGCATTATGTAAGCATGCCTCATGTGCTGGTCCGCGACGTCCCCGAGGCCATCCACGCTGCTCTGCGACGCAAGGCCGAACACCGCCATCAGTCGTTGCAGCAATATCTGGCCGTCGAGCTCCGGCATCTCGCCGAGCGATCGTCGATCAGCGATGTCCTCGACGACGTCGAAGCACAGCGTGCCGGTCGTGTCGGCCTCACTGCGGCCGTCGCCGACCTGGACGAAGAGCGCTCTGCGCGGTGACGGGTCGGTCGAGCGCCCCGTGATCGTCGTCGACGCTTCCGTTTTGGCCAACGCTCTGGCCGACGACGAGAATGACGGGGACATCGCTCGCGGTGAGCTGCGCGCTGCCGATGAGGTGGCTGCTCCTGATCTCGTCGACGTCGAAACCGTGTCGGTGCTGCGCAAGCGGTGGCTGCGCCGCACGCTGACCGACCAGCGTTTCGCCACCGCGGTAGATCACCTGCAGCAGCTCGGCTTCGAGCGCGTCCCGACGCTGCGGTTGATGACGCGCGCCTTTGAACTGCGCGCCAACGTCAGCGCCTACGACGCCTGCTACGTCGCGTTGGCGGAGCGTTTGGGTTGTGCGCTGATTACCGCGGATGCGCGGCTGGCCACCGCAACCGGCCCTCGTTGCCCGATCCGCGTCCTGCACTGAAGCCGCCGGACGAACTCGCGCGGCGCGTGACTTCAGGATGTGGACCAGGGCAACGCCCGTTGACTCGGTGGCGATCGTCGGCAAGCGGTGCGGCGAAGGGCGGGAGCCAGAGCATGCGCGCCCGTTGACAGGTAACCAAATGGTTTCCTATAGTGGGTCCGTGGAACTGGTGTTCAAGGCGCTTGCCGACTCGACCCGACGTGAACTGCTTGATGAGCTGTTCCGCCGGGACGGGCAGACGCTGGGCGCACTGGCGAGCCGGTTCGCCATGACTCGGGTGGCGGTAGCCAAGCATCTGCGGCTGCTGGAGGACGCCGGCCTGGTCGCCACCCGCCGCCGCGGCCGGGAGAAGCTGCACTACCTCAACCCGGTACCGATCCGGCTCGTTCACGACCGGTGGGTCAGCAAATACACCGAGGGCTGGGCCGCAGGCCTCGTCGATCTCAAACGCGACCTGGAGGCCAGCGTGGAGAAGGTATTCGAGATCTACATCCGCACGACCCCGGAACGTCTCTGGCATGCGATCACCGATCCCGAGGTTCGGGCCCGGTATCAGTTCGGCGCACGGGTGGAGTCTGCGTGGACCACGGGGTCGAGCTACGCGGTGGCGCACGACGGGGCACCCGGAGCGCTGATCGAGGGCGAGAACCTGGAGGTGGACCCGCCGCACCGGCTGGTGCAGTCCTACCAGGCGGTGTGGGACGACGACATCGCCGCCGAGGGCACCAGCCAGGTGACGTGGGAGATCGAGCCCGTCGGGGACTCCTGTCGGCTCACCGTCATTCACGACCAGCTGCGCGAAGATGCCGACCCGCACCTGTACGGAGGCTGGCCGATGATCCTCTCCGGCCTGAAGACCTGGCTCGAGACGGGTCAGGAACTCAGCACACCCGGCTCCCTGATGTACGGAGGCTCCGCATGAGCACGCTCGATCGAACCTTCACCGCCACGCTGCGCAAGAGCCCCAGCAAGGGCGGCTGGACCTACGTCGTGATGCGCGACTCGGCCGAGTATTTCGGCACCCGCGGGCTGGTCCGCATCCGCGGCCAGATCGACGGCCGACCATTCCGCGGCTCGTTCATGGCACTCGGCGACGGCACCCACAAGCTGGCTGTCCCTGCCGACCTGCGCGCAAGGATCGGCAAGCAGGCCGGCGACACCGTCACCATCCACCTCGACAAACGCATCCCACCCCCGCCGCGAAGGAACACCCCATGACCGCCACCCGGACGCATATCACCGGCGTCCGCGCCATCAGCATCCCGTTCAACGATCAAGACGCCGCCGTGCGCTTCTACGTCCATGCCCTCGGCTTCACTGTTCTCCGCGACAGCCCGACCCCGAACGGGGGACGGTGGATCGAACTCACCCCCGGCCAGGACAACCCCCGTCATCACGCTCGAACCGGGGGCCGGACGTCACCCGCGGAGCAATCGGCATCCGATTCACCACCGACGACGCCGAGACCGTCCACCGCGGTCCTCGCCGCCGCCAGCGCCGACACCGACGAAATACTCCGCTGGCCTGGCGTGCCCGCCATGTTCGCCTTCCGCCACCCCGACGGCAACGCCTTCTCCATCACCGAAACCGCGTAGCCGTCATTGATCTACGAGCAGTTGACGGGTGGTTGGTTGCTGGTGTCGGCGCCGAGTGCGGTGATGAGGGTGGGTGTGATCGGCGTTGTCTGGTTGGCTGGGGGCGGGGTGATCTGCACTGGGGTGTCGAGGCCGGTGAGGTCTTCTTCGGAGCGCAGCCGCAGTCCGTTGCCGGTCCCGGCCGCGGTGATCAGCACCTTGACGGCGCGGCCGTGGTCATCGATCCAGGCTTGCCCGGTCACGGTGGCCGGCCCGTCGATGTGGAAGGCGCGTTGCACGGCGGGGCGTTCGGTGGAGGCGGTGGCGCAGTAGGCGCGGTGGAGGTCGACCGGGAAGCTGTAGCGGTGCACTGCGATGCCGTTGACGGTGACCGGCCCGTCGTCGTGGACCGGGCCGGCGCCGCGGGTCAGGTAGAGCGTGGCGAGCGAATCGGCGGGCGGGTGCAGCGCCCCGGCGGCGGTGAGTTGCGCGACGGCGGCGACCGCCCAGGTGACCCCCGACGGTAGCTGGGCGGTGAACGCGGGAGCGTTGGAGGCAGTCCACACCGTGTGGCCGTCGCTGATCACCTGGGCGCGGGTGGTCCCGGAGGCCACCACGCTGTCCACCCGATCGTGCACTAGGTCCAGGCTTCCCTGGGCGGTGACGTGGGTGAAGGCGCCCAGCCCGTCAGACAGTTGCAGGTCCAGCCGCAGCCGCACCGTGGAGCTGGCCAGGGTGCGGTCGACACCGGATCGCAGCACCTGCGCCGCGCTGGCCCGATGTCCGGACCGGGCGGCCACGATGACCGCGACGGTGCCGGCCGCCACCAGGACCAGCACGCCCAGTCCGATCAGCCACGGCGCCCGGCGCCGTGGTCGCGGCGACTGCTGCGGTGCCGGGTACCACCCCGCATCGGGCGGCCAAGGCGCCCCGGGCGGGTAGTAGGTGGCTGGCCCGGGCGGGTAGTAGGAGCCTGGTGGTTGCGGCGGGTATCCAGGCGGGGTGTTGGCCCACGGCGACGTTCCCGGGCCCGCAGCCTGCCACGGGGCGCCCGGCCGCCCGCCGACAGTTCCCTCCGGCCGGGCGGCCGCGGGTCGAGAACCGGGGTCAGGGGGCAGCTCACCGCCCGGGCCTTCCGTGCCGGGTGGTGTCCACGGCGGTGGCGTCCCCTCGGGAGGGCGGTTCTCGTGCGGACCTGACATCACAGCGCTCCCGTCGTGGACCGATGTACTGATCGTTGCAGCCGCCGCGCCAGCTATAGTCGTCTGCGACTTCGACCCGGACACCGGCGATTACGTCGCCCCAAGTCTGTCGCCATTGCCGATCGATCTGGGCATCACGATCGGCGAGTACGCGCTGCATCTGCGCGCCTCGCTCGACAACATGATCTGTGCTCTGGTTGAAACCCATGGGATGAGCGTCACGTCCAGCACCGCATTCGTCATCGCAGACACTGCCGCCGGTTGGACGCACAACACCCATCGACTGACGGGCCTGAGCGCCGAGGAGTTGGTACTGATCGATGCGTTGCAGCCGTACCATCGACATAACCGGCTCTTCTTACTTGAGGTGGGGGCTGGACAGTCCGCCGCCGATGAGCAGCATGCGTAGTCGGTAATTGTCGCGGTTGCGGAAGCCGCGGGCGACGCGGCGGTGGAGTTCGATGAGGCCGTTGATCG
>JBPCOI010000084.1:0-34011 GCA_051000395.1 Jatrophihabitantaceae bacterium | reverse complement strand
CCCACAGCAACGATGTGGGTTTCGCGTCCCAGTCTTTCGATCTCCGCGCAGCTGGTGCTGTTGATTCCGTCCCCTTTGGGGGGGTGGCCGCCCACCGCGGCGTAGACGTCCGGATGCTCTCGTGCCGCGGCGACACACCACCGCGAGGACGCCACCGTGTCACCCACCGTGATCACCCGCGCGACGCCGACCTCGCGCGCCTCGCGCATCACGCCCGCGACGAACGGCGCGGACGGCTGCTGACCGGCGCGCTGGGCCATCGCGTCCAGATGCGCGTGCGCGTCGAACACGGGCACCGGCAGCGGGTCGACGGCCGCGCCGCTCGATCGTGCAACTTTCGCCCGCGCAGGAAGGGTGAATGTTGCACGATCGGTCACTGGCGAGCCTCGAGCCGGGCCAGCTCGTCGTCCACGACCGATGGGTCCAGCTTGGTGAAGATCGGCGTCGGCGCCTGCATCGGGTGGCCGACCGCAATCGGCACCGACTCCCACCGCGCGCCGGTCTCGTAGTCGCCGGTCAGCACCGAGTACGAAGGCGAGCCCGCCGCGGTCTGCTCGTCCACCTCGACGAGTTCCGGCATTGCTGCCCACACCCCCTCGACACCGAGCAGCGCGGCCACCGTCGAGGAGGACGACGGCAGGAAGGGCGTCAGCAGCGTCTTGGCGTCCGCGACGACCTGCAGCGCGACGTGCAGCACGCTGGCCATCCGCTGCGGATCGGTGCTCTTCAGCTTCCACGGCTCCATGTCGGACAGGTACTTGTTCGCGGCGCCGACCACGCCCATCGCCTCGGTGATCGCCGCCTTCTGCCGCGATCGCCCGAGCAGCTCGCCGACCGTCGCGAAGGCGTCCTTCGAGGCGGACAGCAACGCGTGGTCGGCATCGGTGAGCGCGCCGGGCGCCGGGATCGACCCGAGGTTCTTCGCGGTCATCGAGATCGTCCGGTTGACGAGGTTGCCCCACGTCGCCACGAGTTCCTCGTTGTTGCGCCGCACGAACTCCGCCCAGGTGAAGTCGGTGTCCTGGTTCTCCGGGCCGGCAACGGCGAGGTAGTAGCGCAGCGCGTCGGCGTCGTAGCGGCTGAGCACGTCACCGACATGGATCACCACATTGCGCGAGGAGGAGAACTTGCGACCCTCCATGGTCAGGAACTCGCTCGAGACCACCTCATAGGGCAGCTGCAGCGCGCCGAGCGAGCCGGGCGTGCCCCCCTTGGCGCCGATGCCGGAGTATCCCATCAGCATCGCCGGCCAGATCTCGGAGTGGAAGACGATGTTGTCCTTGCCCATGAAGTAGTACGAGCGCGCGTCGGCGTTCTGCCACCATGCGCGCCATGCCTCGGGATCACCGCTGCGCCGGGCCCATTCGATCGAGGCCGACAGGTAGCCGACGACGGCGTCGAACCACACGTAGATGCGCTTGTCGGGACGCTCCCGCCAGCCGTCCAGCGGGACCGGGATGCCCCATTCGAGATCGCGGGTGTAGGCGCGCGGCTTGAGGTCGTCGAGCAGGTTGAGGCTGAACCGCTGCACGTTGGTCCGCCAGTGCGTCTGCTTGCGCAGCCATCCGGCCAGCGCGTCGCCGAAGGCGGGCAGGTCCAGCATCATCTGCTCTGTCTCGGCGAACGTCGGCGTCTCGCCGTTGATCTTGCTCTTGGGATTGATCAGATCGATCGGATCGAGCTGGTTGCCGCAGTTGTCGCACTGGTCCCCGCGCGCGCTGGGGTAGCCGCAGATCGGGCAGGTACCTTCGATGTACCGGTCGGGCAGCGTGCGTCCGGTCGACGGGCTGATCGCGCCCAGTTGCGTATGCGCGAAGACGTAACCGTTGGCCAGCAGGCCGAGGAAGATCTCCTGCGCGATCGCGTAGTGGTTCTTCGTGGTGGTGCGGGTGAACAGGTCGTAGGACAGTCCGAGCTGCTGCAGGTCCTTGGCGATGATCAGCGCGTTGCGGTCGGCGAGCTCGCGCGGCGTCACACCCTCCTTGTCGGCCTGCACCTGGATCGGCGTGCCGTGCTCGTCGGTTCCGCTGACCATGAGCACCTTGTTGCCGACCATCCGCTGGTAGCGGCTGAACACGTCGGACGGGACGCCGAAGCCGGCGACGTGCCCGATGTGGCGCGGTCCGTTGGCGTACGGCCAGGCAACCGCGGTCAGGATGTGCTCTGCGCTGCCCACACCGGCAAGGCTAGTGGGCGCGCCGCCGCGTTGATCAGGTTTGCAGCTGGGATGACCGGTTGGCGACGTCCGACGCGGTCGCCCGACGCGAAAACGTGATCGTCCGGTCCGGGCGACCGGATGCCCGATTCAGGACTGCTTCGCGATTCAGGATTGCTTGGCGCGCACGACGGCGTCGAACACCGTGCGCTTGGGCACGGCGTGAGCACGGGCCACGTCGGCGATCGCGTCCTTGCGGGACCGGCCGCCGTCCTCCCCGGCCGCGACGTCCGCGGCGAGTGCCTCCGCCGACACTGCGGGCCGCGTCGAACTCGCCCCGCCGACAACGAGCGTGACCTCGCCGCGCACGTCGCCAAGCGCCCATTCGCACAGCTGTACGAGTGAGCCGCGGCGGACCTCCTCGTAGGTCTTGCTCAATTCGCGGCATACGGCAGCGGGACGGTCCGCCCCGAACGCGGCGCTCAGATCGCGCAGCGTGTCCGCCAAGCGGTGCGGAGCCTCGAAGAACACCAGCGTTCGGGACTCTGCCGCAAGCGCGGCCAGCGCCCGCTGCCGCTCGCCGGCGCGGCGCGGCAGGAAGCCCTCGAAGCAGAACCGGTCGACCGGCAGGCCGGAGACCGCCAGGGCCGTTGTCACCGCGGACGGCCCGGGCAGCGCGGTCACCTGCATGCCCTCGGCCACGGCCGCGATCACCAGCCGGTAGCCGGGATCGGACACCGACGGCATGCCCGCGTCGGTCACCACCAGCACGTCCTCGCCGGCGCGCAACGCGTCGAGCAACTGCGGCACGCGGGCGGACTCGTTCGCGTCGAAGAACGACACGATCCGCCCGCTCACACCGACACCGAGCTCGCGGCACAGCCGGCGCAGGCGGCGGGTGTCCTCGGCGGCGATCACCGGCGCGCCCGCGAGAGCCTCGCGCAGGCGCGCCGACGCATCCCCGGGCCGTCCGATCGGCGCACCGGCCAGGATCACCCGTCCGGGCGAACCCGACTCATCCACAGCGTCACCGTAGGCGCTCACCCGGCCGGGCTCAGCGTCCACCTCGAGTTCGCCTGGCGGCGCACCGCCAAGGCGGCAACGTCGCGAGCAAGATCGCCCGTCGGCGGCCCCCTCGTGCGCGTCAGCACTTAGGATCGACGGCGTGACGGCGACGCTCGAGGCTGACGCGCCTGCCGACACGTCCGCTGTCGAGGATGTTCCCGAACCCCCGCAACCGCGGCCCGTCCCGGCTGCTCTCGCGCCGTGGCACGACCCCCACCCGTGGGTGGGCTGGGCGCTGACGGCCATCCTCGCCGTCCTCGCCGGCTTCACCCGGTTCTGGGCGCTCGGCTTTCCGGACAGCAAGGTCTTCGACGAGGTGTACTACGCGACCGAGGCGCAGGAGCTGCTGCGCTACGGCTATGAGGACAACCGCGGCTACATGTTCATCGTCCATCCGCCGCTAGGCAAGTGGCTGATCGGCCTGACCTCCGACATCTGGGGAAACAATTCCTTCGGCTGGCGGGTGGCGCCGGCCGTGGCCGGGGTGATCGGCGTCGTGCTGATCACCCGGATCGCGCGCCGCATGCTGCGTTCGAACCTCTTCGGCGCGCTCGCAGGATTGCTGCTCGCCCTGGACGGCCTGTCGCTCGTGCTCGCCCGCACCGCGATCCTGGACATCTTCCTGCAGCTATTCGTCCTGGGCGGCTTCGGCGCGCTCGTCGTCGACCGCGACCGCATGCGGGCCCGGCTCGCCACCCTGCTCGCCGACGGTGCCGACCTCGGTGGCGGCGCACCGTCGCTGGGCCCGCGCCCGTGGCGGGTGCTCGCCGGTGTGCTGTTCGGTGCGGCGTGCGGGGTCAAGTGGACCGCCCTGTCGTTCTTCGTGCTGTTCGTGCTGCTCAGCCTGGTCTGGGACCGCGGCGCGCTGAAGGCCGCGGGCGCCGCACGGCCCACCCGCAACACGCTGCGCCGCTCGGGGCTGCCGGCTCTCGGCTCGCTGCTGGCCACGCCGGTCGCGGCGTACCTGCTCTGCTACCTCGGCTGGTTCACCGGCGAGAACAGCTGGGGACGGCACTGGGCCGACACCCACGGCCCGTCCACCCGGCTCGATCTGTTCGGCGTGCGCGTCCCGTTCACCTGGGCCTGGGTGCCCGATCCGATCCGCTCGCTGGGCGCGTACACCCTGGACGCCTACCGCTTCCATGAGGGCCTGACCAGCGGGCACACCTACCAGTCCAACCCGTGGAGCTGGCTGGTGCTCGGGCGTCCGGTCGACTTCTACTACGACTCCTCGTCGAAGTCCTGCGGCGCGAGCAGCTGCTCACGCGAGATCCTGCTCATCGGAACCCCCTTGCTGTGGTGGGCATTCGCGCCGATGCTGCTGTGGCTCGCCTGGCATTGGATCACCACCCGCGACTGGCGCGCGGGCGCGGTGTGGGTGGCGTTCCTGGCCGGCTGGGTCGTCTGGTTCCAGGACCTCAAGCGGACGATGTTCTTGTTCTACATGGCTCCTCTCGTCCCGTTCCTGATCCTCGGCGTGACGCTCGGCCTGGGCGTGCTGCTCGGCCCCGCACTGCGACGGACCGGCGACGGGGTGCGTGACGCGTCGGCGCTGCGCCGCCGGCGCTGGGGTGTAGCCGGCGTGTCGGCTTATCTCGGCCTCGTCATCGTCGACTTCGCCTGGATGTGGCCGATCCTCACCGGCGGCCTGCTGACCTACGACCAGTGGCATGCGCATATGTGGCTGCCCTCGTGGGTATGACGACCTGGAATCGAGAGAAAGGGCGAACACCATGAGTCTGGCCGCGAAACTGCGCCGCGCGCCCCAGCGCGTCGTCACCGGCGCCTTCATCCTCAACTCGGGCCTGAACAAGCTCGGGGGCGGCGAGGAGGCCGCCAAGCAGACGCATGGGATGGCTGCCGGCGCCTATCCCTTCCTCGCCAAGGCGCCGCCGAAGACGTTCCACAAGGGGCTGGGTGCCGCGGAGACCGCGCTCGGCGCGGCGCTGTTGCTGCCGATCTTCCCGGCCGGACTGGTCGGACTCGGTCTCGTCGGGTTCTCTGGCGGCCTGCTCACGATGTGGTGGCGCACCCCGGGCATGCACGAGGAAGGCAGCCCACGCCCCACCCAGCAGGGCATCGCGATCGCGAAGGACTCGTGGATGCTCGGCATCGGGACGAGCCTGGTGATCGACTCCATCGTCTCCGACACCGGCGCCACCCGCCGCGTACACCGCGCCGAGCGCAAGGCGAACAAGGCCGAGCGCAAGGTCGCGAAGGTCGAGCGCAAGGCAGGTAATAGGACGAACGGCGCCGGTACCCGGGCCGAGTTGGTCGGACGAGGCTCGGACATCGCCGCCGACGCAAAGGCAGCGGCCAAGGCGCGGCTCGAGGTCGCCAAGAAGGCCGCGAAGGCGCAGGCCGAGACGGCGAAGAAGAACGCGAAGGCCCAGGCCAAGGCCGCCAAGAAGTCCACCAAGGGCCAGACCAAGGCCGCGCAGGTCGCCGCGAAGCCGGCGGTCGCGGCGGTCAAGACCGCGGCCGAGGCAACGAGGTCCGCGGCCGAGTCGGCCCTGTCCAACGCCAGGTCGACCGCCGAATCCGCTGCCGACTCCGCCTCGGCCTCCGCGCACAAGGTGGCCGCCAAGCTTGCGTCCTGAGCGATCCGCCTGGCCGTAGGTCGCCGGGGGCGCTCTAATCGGTGCTGGATGGTGTTCCACGCCGGCCCGGAGGTGCGCTGTGTACTACCCGCTGACCGTCCGCGACTTTCTCGACCGCGCCGAACTCGTCTATCCCGAGCGCGTCGCGGTGACAGACGAGCCGGACCAACCCGCGCCCAGCCTCGGTGAGTTCTGCTACCGGCAGATGGCCGTGCTCGCGCGCGCCCAGGCGGCGCGCCTGGATCAGCTCGGTGTACCTGCCGGCGGCCGCGTCGCGGTGATCTCGCAGAACTCCGCGCGGCTGCTCACGTCGTTCTTCGGCGTCTGCGGTTGGGGGCGGGTCCTGGTGCCGGTCAACTTCCGGCTCTCGCACAAGGAGATCGCCTACATCATCGAGCACATCGGCGTGGAGGTGGGGTTCGCCGACCCGTCGGTCGCCGACGTCCTCGACTCCCTCGACGTGCCGCACACGTTCGTGCTCGGCGACGACGACACGCTGTACCTGCCTGACACCGAACCGCAGCCGTGGGACTCCCCCGACGAGTCGGCGACCGCGACGATCAACTACACGTCGGGCACCACCGCGCGTCCCAAGGGGGTGCAGCTGACCCACCGCGCGCTGTGGCTCAACGCCACGGTCTTCGGCCTGCACACCACGATCAGCGACCGCGACGTCTACCTGCACACCCTGCCGATGTTCCACGCGAACGGCTGGGGGATGCCCTTCGGCATCACCGGCGTCGGCGCCCGGCACGTGGTGCTGCGGCAGGTCGACGGGACCGAGATCCTGCGCCGCGTCGAACGGCACGGCGTGACGCTGATGTGCGCGGCGCCCGCGGTCGTCAACGCCGCGCTCGACGCGGCCGCCTCGTGGGACGGTGAGATCCCGGGCCGCGGACGGGTCCGCATCGTCGTCGCCGGCGCTCCCCCACCGTCGCGCACCATCGAGCGGGTGATGAGCGAGCTGGGCTGGGAGTGCTGCCAGATCTACGGCCTCACCGAAACCTCGCCCATCGTCACCGTCAACCGGATGCGCGCCGAGTGGGACGGGCTGTCGCCGCACGAGCAGGCACGCAAGCTGATGCGGGCCGGCGCGCCGGCCCTGGGCGTGCGGGTGGCGGTGGACGTCGACGACGAGGTCATCACCGCGTCCAACCACAACCTGGAGGGGTACTGGCGGCAGCCGGAGGAGACGGCGCAGGCCCAGGCCGGCAACTGGTTCCACACCGGCGACGGCGGCTACCTCGACGACGAGGGCTACCTGGTCATCTCCGACCGGAAGAAGGACGTGATCATCTCCGGCGGCGAGAACGTGTCCTCCATCGAGGTCGAGGATGCGCTGATGTCGCACCCGGCGGTGAAGGAGGTGGCCGTCATCGGCATTCCGGACGACAAGTGGGGCGAGCTGGTCACCGGGTTGGTGGTCCTCGACGACGGCGCGGACGTGACGGCGGAGCAACTGATCACGCACTGCCGTGCCGAGCTGGCCGGTTACAAGTGCCCGAAGCGCATCGAGTTCGTGCAGACGCTGCCCCGCACCGCAACCGGCAAGCTGCAGAAGTTCAAGCTTCGCGAGCCGTTCTGGGAGGGCCTGCAACGCCAGGTCAACTGATCGTTGCGCGCGCGCACCGGAGCACGCACCGCTGTGCGTCCCTGGACCGTCGTGGCTGAGGATTCACCGCAGCCCCAGGCAATCGACGCAGGCTGGGCGTGGCCGAAACGGGTACTGTCGAACAGGCGTAGCTCCAATTCAGTTGGGTCATCCTGCTCCAGTCCCTGGCAGCGTGCACCAGGCGCGTTCCAGCAGGAGGCCAGTCATGACGTCAACCGTCGAAACCGCGGTCGGACCCACGCGGGGCAGCGAGTTCGCCGCGCTGCGCCGCCAGGTGAGCGCCGCGAAACTGCTCGAGCGCCGGCGCGGGAACTACGCGCTGCGCATCGCCGTGACCGTGGCCGGTTTCGCGGCCACCTGGTACGCGTTCGTGCTCGTCGGCGACTCTTGGTACACGACGATCGTCGCGGGCGTCCTGGGCCTGGCGTTCACCCAGGTCGCCTTCCTCGGCCATGACGGCGGCCACCAGCAGGTCGCGCGTTCCAAGCGGGCCAACGACGTGCTCGGCCTGCTCACCGGCGACCTGCTCGTCGGGCTGAGCTACGGCTGGTGGGTCGACGAGCACAACAGGCACCACTCCCGCCCGAACCACGAGGGGTACGACCCCGACATCGGCGAGGGTGTGCTGGCGTTCACCGTCGATCAGGCGGCGACGCGTAGCGGCCCGGTGTCGCGCTTCATCGCCGCCCACCAGGCGTGGCTGTTCTTCCCGCTGCTCACGCTGGAAGGCATCAACCTGCACGTGCAGGGTTTCGGCTGGCTGCGCCGCACCCGCGTGCGCCGCTACCGCCGCGTCGAGCTCGCGCTGCTGAGCGTGCACACGCTCGCCTACCTCACGGGGGTGCTGGTCGTGCTCTCGCCGGTCAAGGCGCTGGTGTTCGTGGCGATCCACCAGGCCGTGTGGGGCGTGTACATGGGCTGCTCGTTCGCGCCGAACCACAAGGGCATGCCGACGATCCAGCCCGGTCACGAACTGGATTTCCTGCGCCGCCAGGTGCTCACCACGCGCAACGTGCGCGGCGGCTGGCTCACCGACTTCCTGCTCGGCGGCCTGAACTACCAGGTGGAGCACCACCTGTTCCCGAACATGCCGCGGGCCAACCTGCGCAGGGTGCAGCCGATGGTGCGAGCGTACTGCGCGGAGCTGCGGATCAGCTACACCGAAACCAGCCTGTTCGGCTCCTACGCGGCCGCGTTGCGTCACCTGCATGCGCTCGGCGAACCCCTGCGCGCGGCTCGTCGGCCCGCAGTCACCGCCTAGCACCCCGGCCGCGCACGACCCGCCAGGCCTGACAAGGAGCGGTCCGGCGATGGCTGCATCGCGACGGGCGGGCCCGGCCGCCAGCATGCAGCGGTCGTGCCCGCCCGGGACGCGATTGTCAGGCGCGCTTCGTCAACGGCGTGGGGCACTCCACACGTAGGTGCCCCAGTTGGTGTAGAAGTCGCGTGACGTCGGCGGGATGTACTCGGTGGCCATGAAGATCCGGTCACCGGCGGCCACGCCCATCGAGTAGTCGCCCCAGCGGCAGCCGCCGTAGAAGGGCCCGACGAACGCGGCGTAGCAGGTGAACCCGTCCTCGGGAGCCGCACCGCGACCCGCGATCTGGATGTTGCCGACCGGCCCGTTGGCGCCGAAGGGCACGTCGGCCGCGCTGGGATAGTTGTTCGTGCCGGCCAGCGAGAACACCATGTACCCGCGCCCGGCCGCGTTCACCGCGATGTCCGGGTAGAGCAGGTTGGTGTTGGGCGCAGTGAGGTAGCCCTGCTTCACGATCGAGACGCTCGAGGTCTGCCCGGTCTGCGTCGGCTGCAGGATGAACCAGCCGATACCGTCCAGGCCGCCCGCCGCTGCGGTGTCGAGTTCGGCGTAGAGCTTGCCGCCGGCGTAGGTGACTTCCTGGATGGCGTTGAAGTCGGCCTGCAACGTCCCCTCGGGCTCGCCCACCGTGTCACCGAGCGGGATCGGGCCCGCCTTCTGGTTGGCGTTGGGCGGGAAGGCGTACGCCTCGCTCGAGACCTCGGTGCTGCTCAGGAACGGGACACCGCCGCGCCCCAGCAGGTTGGTGCCCTGCAGGGTGTAGACGAGCAGGTTGCTGTCGCTGGGCGCATTGGAGTTGCTCTCCACGAAGTACTCGCGATTGGGCGCGAACGGCGAACCCGGCGGTGTCTGCGACGGCGCGACGTGATAGGGCTGGCCGAAGGCGTCGTTGAGCAGGCGGTAGGTGATCATCCGCGGTGCGGGCGCACCGAGTCCAGACTGCTCCAGCGCGCGCTTGCCGATGGCGTAGATGATCGCGCCGTTGTAGGCGCCCGAGCTGATGCCGAACTCGTTGGTGGAGATGTAGAAACCGTTGGCGTCGGCGCCGATCTGGTCGAAGTCGCCGAGGCACGGGCAGCCGGACACGGTCGAGTCGGTTGTGTCGATCGAGTAGAGGTGGTAGCTGCCGAGCGGGTTCGAGTTGTTGCTGACCGCAACGTACTGGGTGCTCGGCGTCTTCTCGGCGCCGCTGGAGGTGGTCGTGCCGACCACGAACTCGGTCAGGAACCAACGCTTGCTCGGCGCGTCGTAGTAGCAGCGCGGGTCGGACAGGAACGTACTGGGGCTCACGCCGAAGACGGTCGTCGCTGCGAGCGGGCCGGCGAGCACCTGCCCGCTCGGGGTGTAGGCCTCGAGGGCGTTGTTGACGAATTCCAGGATCGTCGAGCCGTCGCTACACAGGCCCTGGTCGGGGGGTTCGAGGTCGCCGCCGTGGTTGACCGCGGCCTGCGCGGGGCCGGTGATCCCGACGAATCCCACCGTGCCGGAACCGGCGTTCGGGGACACGGCGTGCGCGCCACGCGCACCCGGTAGGCGGGCACTGCCGGCATTGGGTCCGCCTGGGGAGAACACCGAGTTGTGGTCCGGGTCGGTGAGAATGTAGTGCTCACCGGGCGCCCTGGTCAGCCCGCTCGTGGACGCGCGCGGCGTGGCATGCACGCCCGCCAGCGAGACCGTCCCGTTGTCGTGCATGCTCTGGCGGCTGTAGGTCACGTGAGACTGCCCGGACCTTGCCGGAGAACTCGTTCCGGCGGTGGCCGACCCCGGTACCAGGGCCAGTGCCATCGCGAACATCGAGACGCCTGCGGCCAACGCGCGCCGCCCGGTGATTTTCGCCATTACGTGTGCTCCCTCTCCAGCCTATGATCGCGGACACTAGCACCGATCACGGACATCGAGACAGGGGAAGTTTCGCGACCGTCCGGGCCGGTCGGAGCTGGCGCGCCCGCCCCACCGTCGCCGCAGCCGACCCTGCTCTATGCCTGCCTTGCCGTCGCCACCGGGCTCGCGATCACCGCCTTTGTGCTGAGCTTCGAGGGACACCTCGACGGACCGGAGCTGGCGTTGATGATCTTCGTTCTTTCGATCTTCGCGATCTCGCCGTCGGTGTTGCTGCTGCCATGGGCGCCGCCGGGATTAGTCGCTGATCCTCGGGAACGGGTGCTCGGCCTCGAGCGTGAACGCCACCTCGAGCAGCGTGCGCTCGTCGCCGTACGCGGCGGACAGCTGCACGCCGATCGGGACGCCCTGGTGGGCCAAGCCCATCGGCAGCGAGATGGCCGGCGTCCCGGCGATGTTGTTCACCGGCGTGTAGGCGACGTAGCGGATGAGCCGGTCGATGAGCTCCTCGTACGGGACGCGCGGGCTGAGGTAGCCGAGGCGGGGCGGCACGTGCGCGAGCACCGGGGACAGGACGAGTTCGTGCCGGGCGAACATCGCGGCGTATGTGCGGTGCACCTGCCGAAGCCGGCGCAGCGCGCCGGGTGTGCGCAGCAGCGTGCGGCGGTGGTGCGCACGCAGGCCCTTCGTCAGGCCATCCGTCTTCGTAGGGTCGAAGGACCGGTCGTGGATGAACTTGCCGGTGAGCGTGGCGAGGTGCGCGAGCAGCGCCCAGTACTGCAGGAAGTCGTCGGCGAACTGCTCGGTGAACGGCAGCGAGATCGGCTCGAGGACGTGCCCCGCCTTATCCAGCGTCGCCGCGGTCCGTTCGACCGCGGCACGGGTCTGCTCGTCCAGCACCGCGCCATTGACAGTGTCGAGCACCACCCCGATCCGCAGCCGGCGGTCGGCCGGCCCGCGGACGAGACCGACCGGTGGCAGCACCGGGTTGCGCCAGCAGTCCTCCATCGCGGCCAGAAACGCGGCGCTATCGCGGACGCTGCGAGTGAGGACACCCTCGGAGATCATGTTGATCGGCAGCTGCCGGGCCTGCTCGCCGTCGACATGGCGGCCCCGGCTCGGCTTCAATCCGACCAGGCCGGCGCACGCGGCAGGGATACGGATGGAGCCGCCGCCGTCGTTGGCGTGCGCGATCGGCACCGTGCCGGCGGCAACCAGGGCCGCGGCCCCGCCCGAGGACGCGCCGACCGACCGCTCCGGGTTCCAGGGATTGCACGTCGGCGGTTCGGTCATGAACTCGGTCGTCGCGTTGAACCCGAACTCCGGCAGCCGGGACTTGCCGAGCACCGTCATTCCGGTGCTCAGGTACTGGCGCGCGTAGGCGCCGTCCCGTTTCGCCGGATGGGCGAGGAACGCCTCGCTGCCGTGACCTGACGCGACGCCCGCCAGATCGGTGTTGTCCTTGACGAATGTCGGCACCCCGTAGAGCGCCGCGGTGGGATCGGGGCCGTAGCGCGGCGCGTGGAAGAGCGGTGTGGTGACCGCGTGCAGCTGCGGCTCGACCGAGCGCGCACGCGCGATCGCCGCGTCGGCCAACTCCTGCGCGCTGCGCTCACCGGACCGCACCAACGCGGCCAGGGCCACGGCGTCGTGCTCGCCCAGCGCGTCGTCGGTGTAGGCGTGCACCCGGTGCGGCTCGGACATGTCGCTCCTCGATCGGCGGAAACCCAAAGTATAGAAGATCTTCCAGACTGACCCTAGGATGGCAGCCATGTCGACTCCGTCACGCCGACACGGCCGCAGCGCGCGAGCCCGGCGCTCGGCGCTGCTGCAGGCCACCGTCGCGGTCGCGGCCGAGCGCGGCGTCGCCGGCATCACCCATCGCGCTGTCACCGAGAAGGCGGGCCTACCGCTCGCGACCGTCAGCTACTTCTTCCCCTCCATCGCTGAGTTGGCCGGCGAGGCGCTGCGCGAGTTCACCGCCGCCGACGCCGCCGAGCAGGTCGCGCTCGCCGCGGCTCTGGCCCAGCAGCAGCGCATGCCGGACGACATCGCCGCCGCATTCGCCGCGGTGGCCGCGCCCCGGCATCCGCAGACCCTCGCCCTGTTCGAGGCATACCTCGCCGCGGCTCGCTCATCCGAGCTTCGTCCGGCGGTCGCCGACGCGCTCGCGGCCGCCCGACGCTTCGCCGCGGCCGGCGCTCAGGCGGCGGGGGCGCCGGATCCGGAGGCGATCGCGCCGGCGTTCGCCGCACTCGCGCACGGCTTCGCGCTGCACGCGCTGGCCGTCCCGCCCGCCGTGCGGCCGGAGGATCTCTACCGAGCCCTGCGTGCGCTGTTCGTCGGTCACCTGCTCGAAGCGGGGCACGTCGAACTCGCCCTCGCCCTCAGCCGGCTACCGCCCTTGACGGTCGGCGCTCGCCGTGCTGTTGCAAAGTCTTTGCAATAGTCGCATGATGCCAGGGGCGCCCCACCGGCCGCATTCCCGCGGCCATCGGACGGGCGACGGAGGAGATGTGTCGATGAGCGTGCAGACCGCGACCGGGCCGACGGGTGGCCGATTGTCGCGCCTGCGCCACGGACTCTCTCGCGCCGAGTGGGTCAAGCTGGGCGGAATGGCTGCGGTGATCGTGACCCTGAACGCGTTGGGCTGGGGCATCATCGCGATTCTCGTCTCCCCGCACCACTACAGCGTCGGCGCCCGGACCTTTGGCCTCGGCGTGGGCGTCACCGCCTACGCCCTGGGGATGCGCCACGCTTTCGATGCCGATCACATCGCGGCAATCGACAACACCACCCGCAAGCTGATGAACGACGGCAAGCGCCCCATGTCGGTGGGATTCTGGTTCTCCCTCGGGCATTCCACGGTGGTGTTCGCGTTGGCCTTCCTGCTGGCCATCGGCGTGAAGACCCTCGTCGGACCCGTCAAGAGCGACAGCTCCAAGCTGCACCACTACACCGGGCTGATCGGCACCAGCGTGTCGGGGACGTTCTTGTTCATCATCGCAGCGATCAACATCGTCGTCCTGGTGGGGATCTGCAAGGTGTTCCGCGACATGCGCCGTGGCGTGTTTGACGAGGAGACTCTCGAGGAACACCTGAACAACCGGGGGCTGATGAACCGCATCCTGCGCCCGATCATGAAGTCCATCACCAAGCCGGGCCAGATGTACCCGGTCGGGTTGCTGTTCGGGCTGGGCTTCGACACCGCGACCGAGGTCGCGCTGCTCGTCCTGGCTGGCGCCGGCGCGGCCGGCGGCCTGCCGTGGTACGCGATCCTCAGCCTGCCGATCCTGTTCGCGGCCGGGATGTGCCTGTTCGACACCATCGACGGCACGTTCATGAACTTCGCCTACGGCTGGGCCTTCTCCAAACCCGTCCGTAAGGTCTACTACAACATCACCATCACCGGCCTGTCCGTCATGGTCGCGGTCATCATCGGCGGCGTCGAACTGCTCGGCCTGCTGTCCCAGCAGCTCAACATCACCGGCGGCTTCTGGACCGACATGCAGAACGCCGACATCAACACCCTCGGCTTCATCATCGTCGCCCTGTTCGTCGTGACCTGGGTCGTCGCCCTGACAATCTGGCGCTACGGGCGGATCGAGGAGAAGTGGTCCGCCGGCATCCGCCCGGTCGCCACCCCCGCGGAGGCCGAATAAGCCGCTCGCAGGGCTCGCCGGAGTGTCGCTCGTGCACGCTCCGCGGAGGCTGTTCGCAGTAGCCGGTGAGCGAACGCGCGACGCTTCTTGGCGGCTAACACTGTTAGTCTTAAGCTGAGCTAACAGCGTTAGCACCCGATGGAAGGATCGACGTATGAGCGACGCCGCCCACCACTACCGGGCCCCCGGCTGGTTTACCCGCAATGTGTTCAACCGCGTCGTCGCCCGGCTCACCCGCATGGGCGTCAGCGTGCTCGGCTCGCGGGTGCTGGAGACGCGAGGTCGTCAAAGCGGGCTGCCGCGGCGCACGCCGGTCAATCTGCTCACCGTCGACGGCCACGAATATCTGGTGTCGCCCCGCGGCAACGGCCAGTGGGTCCGCAACGTCCGGGCCGACGGTGGCCGGCTGACGCTGATCCTCGGCCGACACCGGCAGGCCTACCTTGCGCGCGAACTCGCGGCTGACGACGCCCGCACGGCGCCGGTCCTGCGCGCCTACCTCATGCGTTGGAAGGCCGAGGTCGGCGTCTTCTTCGATGGCACCAGCTCGGACTCCAGCGATGCCGAGCTCGCCGCCATCGCCCACAAGCACCCCATCTTCGAGCTCACCGCCGCGTGAGTTCCCGCTCCCGTCGAGCGCTTGCGCCCGTTGCGCAACGCCCGGAACCGGCCAAGCGCAGCGATCGCGTCGACCAGATCGTCGCGGCCGCGCGCCACCTCGTGGAGACCGAGGGCGCGGAGGCCCTCACCATGCGTCGACTCGGCGACGAGCTCGGCATCAAGGCGCCCTCGCTCTACAAGCACGTTCCCGGCCGCGACGGCGTACTCGCGCAGTTGGTGGACGAGACACTGTTCGAGAGCGGCGACCGGATGCACTCGGTCGTATCGGCGCCTGCGGCTCACGCCACCGGTGGTCCGGTTCCGGCCCTGCTCGCTGCCTACCGCACGTTCGGGCGCGAGCACCCCAACCTGTACCGACTGGTGACGACAGGCAACCTGGCCCGCTCAGCGCTCACCCCCGGGCTCGAGGACTGGGCCGGTGAGCCGTTCTATCGAGCCACCGGAGAGCCGCACCGCGCGCAGGCCCTGTGGGCGTTCGCACACGGCACCCTCATCCTCGAGATCGACGCACGGTTCCCACCCGGTTCCGATCTCGATCCGACCTGGGACGCCGGCGCACGCGCATTCGCGTCACGGTGAGGCCGCTTCGATCGACAGACGGGTTGTGCCAGCATCGAAGCCATGCTGGAGCAGCGACGCATTCGGACTCGGACGCCCGAGTGGCGAACCGTCTACGACCGCATCCAGGTCGCCATGGAGCTGACCTCACGCCTGAACGTGCTCCCGTTCAGTGACATCGACTCGCGAAAAGCTCTGCTGAGTGACCTGCTAGGAAAGCCGCTCCCTGAAACAGCCGTCGTTCATCCGCCGTTCTACAGCACCTACGGCCTCGGCATTGAGCTCGGCGAGCGCATCTTCGTGGGTCAGGCCTGTTCCTTCCTCGACCTCGGCGGCATCACCATCGGCGACCGGACGATGATTTCTCCGAAGGTCACCCTCATCACGGAGGGGCACCCTGTCGGGCCCGCCGAACGCTATGAGTTCATCACGCTGGCGCCGATCGTCATCGAAGCGGACGTCTGGATCGGTGCAGCTGCCACCATCCTGCCCGGCGTGCGGATCGGTCATGACTCAGTCATCGGAGCAGGGACTGTCGTGGCCAAGGACGTGCCTCCGCTCACCGTCGTATCGGCAGCTGGACACGTTGAGCGCAAACGGCTGGTCCCCGCCGTTTCAGAGGTCTGATGCGCGCACGCTGTCGTGCAGCCCAACGGCGCCCCATCGGAGCAGACTGGTGTGGTGGCCAGTAGACGATTGAGTGATCTCAGCCCTCGGGCGCGCCGTGCGATCATGGCCACTGCGAGCGTCGAGGACGCCCTCAAGGCCGCTGCCTGATCGACCTCGCGCGGCCAATCGCGTCCTTCGTACGCGGAAGGCGCCACTAGCCGGGTCAGTGGCGTAGGCGAGGCCGTCCCGGTTCACCTCAGTGCTCGTGGTATCGGCGCCATTCACCTGCCCTCGGCGAACAGGGCGGCGTAGCGAGCCAGATACAACGCCCAGCCCGCGTCGTCGGCGATACCGTCACTGACGGCTTGCCACCCGGGACCGTGTCGGTCGATCTTGCGGTGCTCCAGCTCGACCCGGGTGCGCTGTGGCGTCTCGGCCACGAACCGGACCTCGACCTCGCTGGTGTTGGCCGGCTCGGTCTCGATCTGCCACTGCGGGCCGATGTCCCAGCTGAACACGACCCGGCCGGGCGGCTCGTAGGCGAGAACGCGGGCCCAGCGGCACTCGCTGCCATCGACTCCCCGGTCATAGATGTGCCCGCCGACGCGCGGCTCGAACACCGTCTCGGCGATCGCTACTCCGAGCAGGTTGTGCTCAGCCGGCTTGAAGTCGCCGAACCGCTCGGTGAACACCGCGAAAGCGCGCTCGATCGGGGCTTCCACGACGATCTCCCGCCGCACCACTGCGCTCGCTGCCTGCGTCATGACTTCTCCTCCTCCGGTTCGTCGACGACGTCCCGGTAGCCAGCCAACGCCCGGTCCCAGAACGCCTCGAGCTGATCGCGCAATGCGGTTACCCCGCTCGGGTTGAGTCGATAGATGCGCCGGGTGCCGGCCGCGGTCTCGGACACCAACCCGGCCTCCTTCAGCACCTTCAGGTGCTGAGACACCGCCGGGCGGCTGACCGGCAGCTCCGCCGCGAGTTCGCCGACCGCCCGCGGACGTCCGGCCAGACACTCGACGATGGCCCGCCGGGTCCGGTCACCCAAGGCGTTCCACCCGGCGCCCTCTCCGTAAGTATCCACGAACGGTTAGTCTCGCCTGACCAATGTCCTGCGTCAAGGCCCTTCACCTCCGCCTGGAATCGTCTCTGGGGTCTCCGCCATCCCACAGCCTGCATCCAGTGACGTGGGTATTGACGTCGATCGAGAGGTAGAGAACCATTGTGCTATTCATCTAGCACAATGATTGGAGCTGCCGTGATCGAGTTTCACTTGGACAGCCGCTCCGGGGTACCTCCGTACCAGCAGCTGGTGCAGCAGGTGCAGCGTTCGCTGCGGCTGGGGCTGCTGGTGGCCGGTGACCAGTTGCCGACGGTCAAGGATGTCGTCGCTGCGCTCGCGATCAACCCGAACACGGTGCTGAAGGCCTACCGGGAGCTGGAACATGCGGAGCTGGTCGCGCCGCGGCCGGGCGTGGGCACGTTCGTCGTCGCAACGCTCAGCGGCGACTCGCTGGCCTCGCATGGCCCGTTGCGGCGAGATCTGCGGCGCTGGTTGGACAAGGCGCGCCGGGCCGGCGTCGACGACGAGAGCATCGAGGACCTGTTTCAGGACACCTTTCGGCTGATGAGAAGCGAGGATGTCGCGTGAGCGTGATCCTGGCCGCGGACGGCTTGGGCAAGCGTTTCGGAAGGCGGTGGGCGCTGCGCGAGTGCACGTTCGAGATACCTGCGCGGCGGGTCGTCGGCCTGGTCGGGCCCAACGGCGCGGGCAAGTCGACGCTGCTTCATATCGCCGTGGGTCTGCTCGAACCGACCGCCGGGCGGATCAGCGTCCTGGGCGCGCCGCCGGCCGAGACTCCCGCCCAGCTCGGCCGGGTCGGCTTCGTCGCCCAGCAGAGCCCGCTCTACCCGTCACTGACGGTCGCCGATCACCTGCGACTCGGCGCCTGGCTCAACCCCAGCTGGGACGCCGACCTTGCCGAGCATCGGATCACCGAACTCGGCCTCGATCCCAAGCAGCGCGCCGGCAAGCTGTCGGGCGGGCAGCACGCCCAGCTCGCACTCACCCTGGCGATCGCGAAACGGCCCCAGCTGCTCGTCCTCGACGAACCGGTCGCGAGCCTCGACCCGCTGGCCCGGCACGAATTCCTGCAGCGGTTGATGGCCGCGGTCGCCGAGGACGAGATGACCGTCATCCTGTCCTCGCACCTGGTCGCTGACCTCGAACGGGTCTGCGATTACCTCATCGTCTTGACCGAGGCCCAGGTACAACTCGTCGGCGATGTCGACGACCTGCTGGCCTGCCATTACCGGCTGACCGGACCGCGCCGAGATCCGGCCGACCTTCCGCCCGGCCAGCAGGTCATCGAGGCCAGTCACACCGACCGGCAAAGCACCCTGTTCATCCGCACCGACGGCCCGATCTTCGACCCGGCGTGGACGGTCGAGCCGGTCGGCCTGGAGAGCCTCGTCCTCGCCTATATGCGCCAAGCCGACGCGACTGATCGCGGCCTGCTACCCCACCTCGGAGTGACCCGATGATTCGGCTCAGCCTGCTCCAATTCCGCACCCAAGCCTGGGTCGCGATCGGCCTGCTGTTGCTGGCCGCGGTGCTGCTGGCCTCGACGGGGCCGCACCTCGCGCACATGTACGACGCCTACGCCAAGTCCCACACCGCGTGTGCGGCGTCCGGCAGCTGCCTGCAGGGCGGGGTCGACATCGGCAAGGTGGACCAGCTGCTCGAGCTCATCGGCACCGCCTTGGTCGCCGTCCCCGGTCTGATCGGCGCGTTCTGGGGGGCGCCGCTGATCAGCCGCGAACTCGAACACGGCACCCATCGCCTGGCCTGGACGCAAACCGTCAGCCGGACCCGCTGGCTCGCGGTGAAGCTGACCTTGGTGGGCGCGGCCAGCGTGGTGGCCACCGGCCTGCTCAGCCTGATGGTGACCTGGTGGTCGAGTCCCATCGACCACTTCGCCATGAACCGCTTCGACTCCGGCCTGTTCGGTGAACGCAACATCACCCCCCTCGGCTACGCCGCCCTGGCCTTCGCTCTCGGCGTCACCGCCGGCGAACTCATCCGGCGCACCCTGCCGGCGATGGCGACCACGCTGGCGGTCTTCCTCGGTGTCCGGCTCGCGTTCACCTATCTCATCCGTCAGCACCTCCTTGCACCGGTTCACCTCACGCTGCCGCTCGGATCCGTCGTGAACGGCTTCGGCCAAGCCAACAGCGGGCCGCCGAGTCTGTTCACCGGCGTGAACCTGCCGAACGCGTGGGTCTACTCGACCAGCATCGTCGATAGCAGCGGTCACGGCCTCAGCTCCCAAGTCGTCGCCACCGCCTGCCCCGCCCTGCTGAGCCTGCCACCCGGTTCGACCTCGGGGACGGTGCAGCTGGCCCCGCGGCTGACGCGCTGCAGACCTGCGTCAGCAAACTCAGTTCCAGCTACCACGGCGTCGTCACCTACCAGCCTGCGGCGCGCTACTGGGTCCTGCAGTGGTTCGAAACCGCGATCTTCCTCGCCGCAGCACTCGCACTGGCCGCGCTCTGCTTCTACGCGATTCGCCGCCGCGCCTACTGACCACATCCGAGGCCACATGCCAGCGGCGCCTGGCGAGCGGGAGTGGCCGCGGACCTTCCCCGCATCCAGCGTCGGCCCACATACGCATTGCGGATCCTGGGCAGCGCCGTGACCCGCGTCGATACCAGCCACGCTCCGGTCGTCGTTGTCGAGCTGGACGGCGTCAGCTCACGGCGTCCGCTCGATGGGCTTGTGCCGGCGTCCCGAGTGCGCTCAGCAGTCAAACACTGACCGACGCTCCGGGTCAGTTTTCAGGCGGCGTCGACACACGTCCAGCGCGACTGAGGGATGATGACGCGCATGCCGAGCCGCATCGCCGTCATCGCAATCGACGCCGTGAACCCCCGGCTGGTCGCCGAGTTCTGGTGCAATGTCCTGGGCTGGCACGTGGTGGATGAAGACGACGGCGTGATCAGCATCGCCCCACCCGACGGCGCTTGGCCGACGATCGACGTGCTGGGTGTTGCTGAGCGGAAGGCCGTCAAGAACCGGCTGCACCTCGACCTGCGCGCCGACGGCGTGGCGACACCGGACGAGCTCGAACGCCTGCTGAGCCTCGGCGCGCGCCGGGTCGATATCGGCCAGGGGCCGGACGTGAGCTGGGTGGTCCTCGGCGACCCGGAAGGCAACGAGTTCTGCCTGCTCTCGCGGTCGGTCCAGGAGGTCTAACCGGTGAGGTCTCGGCGGCGCGGCTTTTCCTGCCCGTCGCAAGGGCCACGGCTGCACTCGCGTCCCGGCGGTATGCAGCGTGTCAGGCGGGTAGCTTCGTGGTGAACCGTTGCCTGGCTGCTTGTCGAGATACGCCAAGTGCGACAGCGATGTGACTCCATGATCGGCCCTGAGCCCGCGCTACTCTTGCCGCCTGGCGCAGGCGCACGTCGTCTGCCCGCGCCGCGTCGGCGGCCTCGGCGATCATCCGCGAGTCGTCCGTACGCGCGACCTCGGCCGTGGGCCGGATCGAGTTGGTCGGCATCTGCCCGAGACGCTGCGGCGGAGCGCAACGCCGCGCTGCCGAACGCCTCCTCGCCGCAGGGCGCCTGATCGCGCCAGGTGCTGTCGTACCGCACTGGTACTAGTGGCATGTGCCTGCGCGTAACAGGGTGACCCCGGGCGGCGAGATCGTCGCGACCCCGTTGCGTGGAGCGTGGACCGGCAACCGGGGGATCTTGCACCGCGAGCGGGAGATCGTGCGGTTTCATGCGAGCGACCTGTGGATCACGTGCGCGCTGGAGTTCCGCGGGCGCTGGCGAGCGCAGTGGCAGGCCGGTCGCTACACCTACCTGTTCTTTCACGACGAGGCCGTGTCCTTCGCGGCCGGTCACCGTCCCTGCGCCGAGTGCCGCCGCCCGGCGTACCTGGCCTACCGCCGCGCGTGGGCTGCAGGCTTGGGCGAGCCGGTGCCTTCGGCGAAACAGATGAACCGACGCCTGCACGCCGAACGGATCGTGCGCGGTACCCATAAGCGCCGCCTGCATCGAATGGCGTGGGATGACTTACCCGACGGCGCGTTCGTGATGCTCGACGCTGAACCCGTGCTCGTGATGGATGAGCTGATCGTGCCGTGGTCGCCCACCGGTTACGGTGCCGCACGGCCCCGTCCGGCATCGGGTCAGGCCCAGGTGCTGACGCCTCCGGCGACAGTGGCTGTGTTGCGCGCCGGATACCCGGTGCAGATCGACACGTCCGCCGGCCAGGTCCCCGCCGGAACCTGACGCCCCGAACGCGTTCGCTGCCGCGCCAGAGTTCCGTGGCCATCGGCGACGGGAATCCTCCCGCCCTCGGTGCTGTGCTATCGTCTCGCGTACTACGTGAAACGGAGTAGCAGATGGTTCGAAGGAAAGACGATGTGGCCTGGTCCGACCCGACGCTGCTGATCCTCGGCAGCTTGGCATCGGGACCCAAGCACGGCTACGCGATCGTGCAGGACACCGAGGACACCGTCGGCGTCACGCTGGGTCCGGGCACCCTTTACGCGGCGCTGTCGCGCTTGGAAGAACGCGGACACGTTCGCGCGCTACCGGGTGAAGACCGGCGTCGACCGTATGAGATCACCGCTGCGGGCTCGGCTGTACTGGCCCAGCGCCTGAAGGCGATGCGTACCTTCGCGACCCGGGGGCTGGCCCAGTTACGGATGGCGCAGGCATGAACCGGCTCTCGCGTGTCGCGCTGCGCGCCTACCCGCCCTCGTTCCGCAACCGCTACGGCGACGAACTGGCCGCCCTGGTCGAGGACCTGCCGGACTCTCTGCGAGCGAGCACGGACCTCTTGCTCGGCGCCGGATGGGCCTGGCTGCGGCCACCGGTACACAGTCCGCAGCGACGGATGCAGGCCAGTGCTGCGACAACGTGGGTCGCCTGGTGTGCCGGCTTCCTGGTCGCACCTGCCATCAACCGCTCACTCCTGGACCCGCCGGCGTCCGGCGCATCCGGCAGCGTCCGCACCCTGCTCAACATCGCCTACGTGCTGTTCTTCGTCGGCTGGGCGTTGGCTCTCGTTGGTGCGGCACCGGTCGTCGTCCGCACGGTCGTCCCCGCGCTCCGAGCCCGTACCTGGCCCGCGCTGCGGCCGCTCCTGCCCGCCCTGATCCTCGGCCCGCTGGAAGCCGCGGGCCTGGTCGGGCTCGCTCTGGTCTCCGACGGGCACGGTGCCCATCCGTCGGCGCTGTTCGTCATGGCAGCGGTCATGTGGCTGATCGGCTTCGCCGCCTTTACCTGCAGTGTCGGGATCGGCCCGGCCGTGACACTGACCCGACTCGGTCCCGGCACCGATGTGCTGAAGGCTCCGACCTGGCTGGCGATGCCGCTCGCCCTCACACTCGCGGCGCTCACTGGCTGCTCGCTCGCCGCGACGATGGTGGCCGGCGACGCGACGCTGGCAAGCAGTTCAGCCCCGGTATTCGTGGCCCTGGTCGTCGGCTGCCTCGCCTCGCTTACCGCACTCGTCAGCTCCGGGCGGGCGGCCCGAGCGTTGCGGACGGCCTAGGCCAAAGCGCGACGCTCCGGCAAGGCTCCGGCAGTCCCGTCAGTTCGATGCGCAAGACCGCGCCAAAGCCCCTTGCCAGCGTCGCGTTCATTGCGATCGTCTGCGCCCCTACCACTACCGCGACGGACGCGAGGAGATCGACATCGTCCCGGAAGGCCGATCTGGCCAGCGCGGCCATCGAAGTCAACGCTGGTTCCGGTCGATGGTCGCGCGCAGCAATACCGAAGCCGTCGAGGACGCCGCCATCGCCAGCGTCGTGTCCGACATCAACTAGCCGCACGTCTGGAGTGAAAACGCGGGCGTGATCAGCGTAGCACTTCTGATGCTACATTGGTAAGCGTGGAGCGCATCGGAGTTCGAGAGCTACGCCAGCACGCAAGCCGCTACCTGGACCGGGTCAAGTCAGGCGAGACGGTTGAGGTCACCGAGCGGGGCCATCTCGTTGCCCTGCTGGTGCCGCCAGGCCCGGCACGCGACGCGCGCGATCGTTTGATCGCGAACGGACGTCTGATTCCCTCTTCCGGAGTTCTGCGACTGCCGCACAGAGCCCAGGCACATCGGAGCAGTGACGCGGTACTCGACGAGCTGCGCGAGGACCAATGATCTATCTGGATTCTTCTGCCTTGCTCAAGCTGCTGTTCGAGGAGAGCGAGAGCGCCGCGCTGGCGCTGTGGATCGCCGAGCGGGCGGACACGCCCGTGGTGAGTAGCGAACTCGCGAGAGTCGAGGTGGTTCGCGCTACCCGACGTCTCGATGCTGCCGTGGTGCCCGCCGCAAGAGCGCTGGTCTCCCAGCTCGACCTAATCCCGCTCAGCGGAGCGCTGATCGCAGAGGCCGCAGACGCCGGCGAACCCGTGTTGCGCACCCAGGACGCAATCCACCTCGCCAGCGCACTGTCCATCCGCATCGCACTCACCGCCTTCGTCGCCTACGACAACCGACTGCTCGCCGCGGCCGAGGCCGCCGGCCTCGAACCGATCCGGCCGTCCGCTGCCAGCCCCGGGTAACCAGGCCGATCCTGCGCCGCGCCAAGAAGTGCACCGTCGCTTGTTGACCTGGGACGGCGTGGCGCCGCGGACCACCGCCGGTCGGACGTTTGGCATGGCGCAGCAGAACGATCAGACGCCGACGAGGGTGCAGGCCAGCCGGCAGCAGCGCCGCCGGGCGCTTCGGGTTCGGATCGCGATGCCGGTCACCCTCGTCACCGCGCTCGCGTTCAAGAGGGATCGCCGACGCGGTGACCGGAGTTGCTCTGCCGGTCTACCTCTGGCTCATCGGCGCGATCGTGGCAGCGGGCTTGCTGGTCGACGTGGCGCTGCGACGCACCCTTTGGTCGGTGGCACCGCTACTGATCTCCGCCGTGGCCGCGATGATCGCGTTCGGCAACACCCAGGCGTCGCTGCACCACGGCGTTGAGACCGACTGGACGCCGTCGAGCGCCGGTGCGCTGCACGCCAGCTGCCGGCTCGCGTTGTAGCGGCCCGGCCGACGGCGACTCCCACCGGCGCAGCGGCTACGACATCGCGCACACGATCGCGACGCCAGCAAGCGTGAGCGTGGGCATCGCTCACGATCGCCGTGCACCTCGCCGACGTCACGGTCCTCGTCAACCACTTCTGAACGCGCGAAACGGGGAGTGTTCCGTCCAGCAGTGGACGGGACACTCCCCGATCGCGTCAGGGCTCCGACTCAGCCAGATGAACCCGCCGGGTTTGTGGTCACGCTGGTGCCTTCCAGCTTGTTGGCCGTCCGCGCGTAGGTGTTGGTGAACGTGTTCGCCAACGTCACCTTCCCGACGTCCACGCCGATGACCTTCTCCATGGCGTATATCGTCTTCGGGCCGCCGGCCGGCATGATGCCGTCAGGCAGGAACTGACCCTTGTCGGTCGTCAGGCCGGCGATGTACTGCGCCTTGCTGATCGTGCTGTTGGACACGAACTGCGACGGCATGTTGTTCGCGATGTCGGTTGCCGTGTGGGTGTTGATCCAGTGCATCGTCGCGACCAGGGCGTCCACGACGCTCTGCACGGCGGCCTTGTGCGAGTTCACCCAGCTGGCCTGACCAAGAACTCCGGCGGCCGGCCACGCGCCGCCCAGTGCGGCCGTTGCGCCGCTCGTCGTGGCGAGGTCGATCGCGGGATACGCCAGGTGCTTGGCCTCCAACGCACCGACCGTGGGCTGCGTCGTCATCACGCATTGGGCCGAGTTGCGCTGGATCGCGGCGATGGCCGTTGCGCCCGCTCCCACCGCAAGCGTGTGGTACTGGCTGCGCGAAATGCCGTGCTGCGAGGCGAGGAACTGGGTGAGCTCGTCGGTACCCGAACCGAGGTCAGTGACCCCGAGGGTCTTGCCCTTGAAGTCTGCCGCGGAATGCACGCCGCTGTTCGTGCCGCACATCTCCCGCTCGCCCGGGGCGCCGGAGAGCTGCACCAGGTCGATAACGTTCTTGCCCTGGGCCTGGAAGTCGATCGTGTGGATATACCACGCTCCGGCCATGTCCACCTGCCCAGAAGCCATGGCGTCCTCGGCGCCCACACCCCCTTGGGTCTCGGTGGAGAGCTGGACGTTGACCCCGTATTTCTTGTAGAAGCCGAGATCCTGCGCCAACTGGTAGGGCAGATAGATCTGCTTGTCGATGCCACCCACCATCATGGTGACGGTAGGCATCGAGCCAGGTGAGTTCTTGCCCGAGGAACTGCTGGAGCAGGCGGCGGCGCCCAGGGTGAGCAGCCCCACCGCGGCCACACAGATCGCGCGTTTGAACATGTGATCTTTCCTTTCCGGTAGTGATATCGAGCGGCCGCGGCAGTCGCCGAAGCGCAGTGACATGAGCCAAGACAGGGTCTAGATGCCCTGTGCTTCCGAGCGACTGGGCGGGCGCCAGGCCAGCACCCGCTTCTCGAGCAGGGTGAGCAGGTACTCGGCGACGAGCGTGACGACAGACATGATCGTCATGGAGGCGAAGACGGTGTCCATGTCGAACTGGCCCTGGGCCTGGCTGATGATCAGGCCGATGCCGTGCTGCGCGCCGAGCACCTCGGCGACCAGCGCGCCGATGATCGCGAAGCCGAACGCGGTGTGCAGGCTGGCGATGATCCAGGTCAGGGCAGACGGGATCGTGACGTGCCGCGCCACCTGCATCGGGGAGGCGCCGAGGACTTTCACGTTGGCCACCAGGTTCTGGTCGACCTCCCGCACGCCCTGAAAGGCATTGAAGAACACGATGAAGAACACCAGGACGGCCGCGAGCAGCACCTTCGGGAACGTCCCGAGACCGAACGCGACGACGAAGATCGCGCCGAGAATGATGCGCGGGATCGAGTTGGCGATCTTGACGTACGGGCCGAGCACCTCGGCGAGGAAGCGGTTCTGGCCGAGGAGCAGCCCGAGCACGACCCCAGCGCCGGTGCCGAGCAGGAAGCCGTATACCGCCTCCTTGATCGTGATTCCCAGATTCAGCCAGATCGAGCCGAACGCGGTGCCGTGCCGGTACAGACTGACCAAGCTGTGCCACACCCCCGACGGCTGGCCGAAAAAGAACTTGTCAACCAGACCGACGGAGGTGAACCACTGCCACCCGCCGATGATGATGATCGGAAAGACGATGCGGCCCAGCCAGACCAACAGGGTGCGCCGTCGCCGGGCTCGTCGGCCGGCAGCCTGGATGCTCGTGTCGATTTCGCTCACGTGCGTCTCGGCCGCTGACTGCGTCGTGTCCAGGAAGCTCATACCGCACCCGCCGTCTGGGCATACGCCCGATCAACCTCGTCCTTGAGCGAGGCCCAGATCTGGCCCTGCAGCTCCAGGAACCGTGGTTCGTGCCGAATCTCGTGCACCTCGCCCCGCGGCCGCGGTAGGTCGATCTCGAAGCTCTGCTTGATCGACCCCGGGCTACTCGTCATGATCAGCACGCGGTCCGCGAGAGCCACCGCCTCGTCCAGGTCGTGGGTGATGAACAGCACCGAGGGGCGCGACTGCTCCCACAGGCCGAGCAGCTCGGTCTGCATGATCGCCTTGGTCTGTACGTCGAGTGCGCCGAACGGCTCGTCCATCAGCAAGATCTTCGGCTCGTTGATCAACGCGGCCGCCATCGCAACCCGCTTGCGCATGCCACCGGAGAGTTGGTGCGGGTAGCGGTCCTCGAAGCCGGCCAGTCCCACCCGCCGCAGCCAATCCCGGGACAGTGCGACGGCCTGCTTCTTGGTCATCCCACTCAACGTCGGGCCGGTCATGACGTTCGCCAGCACGTTCTTCCACGGGAACAGCGCGTCGGACTGGAACATGAAGCTGACGCCCTTGGTGATGCCGATGACCTCGCGCCCGCCCACCTTGACCGATCCGGCGCTCGGGCGCTCCAGGCCGGAGACCTGGCCGAGCGTCGTGGACTTGCCGCAGCCGGTCGGACCGACGATGGCGCAGAACTGACCCGGCTCGACCGTGAACGTCACGTCGCGGATAGCGGTGAACGGCACGCCGCTGCGGGTGAGGAATCGTTTGGTCAGTCCGGTGATCTCGATCCGTGCGGCACCCTCTGACGCCTCGTTCCAGGCCGCGGCCGTCTCAGCGCGTCGGGCTCTACGTTCGGCCATGGTGAGTCCCTTCCGTCCAAGTCGTGCTGTGCCGGCGAATGTGACGTGGGCCGCAATATCGGTCCGGGAACAGGTCTACGTGCAGCACCGACCGTCGGGGAACCATGTGCGGCTTGTACTCGCCACATCTGGTAATGCGCGTTGTGCTCATATAGCTCGCCGGATGCCCGTCGCCTCGCACGCGCCGGGACTCGCCACAGCTGGCCGATACAGGCACACTGGCCGCGTGGTGCGCTGGATCCGTCGTCGCCGCAGGCTGTCCGCCCAGTTGCTCGCCGGGCAGATCGTTGTACTCGTACTCGCTGGCTCAGTCGGTTTCGGGTTGTGGGCCCGCACGGTTCACAGCCAGCTGAACCGGCAGTACGAGCAACGTGCGCTGGCGATCGCGAGCACGACGGCGGCGATGCCCGAAGTCATCGACGCACTGAGTACGAAGCGTCCGGCCCCGGTCGAGGCGCTCGCGATGTCGATCATGCGCAAGGCGCGAGCATCGTACGTGGTGGTGATCGACCGCAACGGCGTGCGTTACTCACACCCGAACACCGCGCTGATCGGGCAGAAGGTCCTAGAGCCGGTCGTCACGCTGGACGGTCACACCCACGTCGGCATCGACCACGGGAGCCTGGGCACCTCGGCCAATGGCAAGGCACCGGTGATCGGAACCGACGGGCAGGTCGTGGGCGAGGTGTCCGTCGGCGTCCTGGAGAACAGCTTTGCCAACCAGGTCACCAGTGAGCTGACCTCCTTCGCGGTTTACCTCGCGGTCGCCGTGGCGGTCGGACTGGCCGTCGCAGTGCTGCTGGCCCGTCGGCTCAAGCGACAGACGTTCGGGCTGGAATTGAACGAGATTGCCGCGCTGGTGCAGGAACGAGAGGCCACGCCGCACGGGATCCGCGAAGGGGTAGTCGCCCTCGATTCCGACGGCCGCATCACGTTGGCCAACGACCAGGCCGGGCTGCTGCTCGGCAGCACGATCCGGGACTCCGGCCGATCGGTGCGCGAGGTGCTCGCACCGGGTGAACTACGCGAGCTGATGGCTCCGGGCGCGCCTGACGTCGCAGACAAGATCGTGCTGCACGCCGGGCGGTTCCTGCTTGCCAGCAGGATGCACGTGAGTGCCGCCGGGCGTGACCTCGGCGCCGTGATCACCGTGCGCGACCGCACCGAACTCTAGGACGCGCTGCGAGAACTGGACGAGGTACGCCGCCTCACCGACGCGCTACGAGCACAGCAGCACGAGTTCTCCAACCGCATGCACGTGATGTCCGGGCTGCTCGAACTCGGGCACTACGACGAGGCGATCGGCTATGCCAGTGAGATCGACGGCGCCACTGCTGGGCTCGCAGCTGAACTGGAGGCCCACATCAGCAGCCCCCGCATCGTCGCGTTGTTGGTAGCCAAGACGACGGTGGCACGTGAGCGCGGCGTCGCCCTGACCGTGCTGTGCGAGTCCCACGTGGAGATCGACGACGAGCGCGCGGACGCACTGATTTCCATCGCCGGAAACCTGATCGACAACGCCATCGACGCAGCTGCCGGAGGGCCGCGTCATCCGGACGCCATCCGCGCGGTCGAGGTTCGGCTGGCCGAGGGCAGTCACGACATCGTCCTGGACATCAGCGACACCGGGCCCGGGATCCCCACCGGTGCGCTTGAGTTGATCTTCACCGGAGGCTGGACGACGAAGTCGCAAGACGGCGGTCCGCATCGCGGCATCGGCCTGAGCGTCGTCCGCCGGGCCGTGGAGCAGCTCTCGGGCCACATCGAGGTCCGTGAGGGCAGCGGCGCCCGATTCAGAATCATGCTGCCGCGCGTGCGTCAGCAGGCCACCCGTGGCTGAGCAGATCACCGTGCTCGTCGTCGACGACGACTTCCGGGTTGCCAAACTGCACGCCGACTTCGTCAACCGGATCGAGGGATTCTGCGTCATCGGCATCGCGCACACCGGGAACGCCGCCGTGGAGACCGCGCGCACCAAACACCCCGACCTGGTGTTGCTCGACCTGTACCTGCCCGACGAGGACGGGCTGTCAGTGCTGTCGCGTCTGCGCGAGGGTGACGGGCCACACCCAGATGTCATCGTCATCACCGCCGCTCGCGATCTGCCGAGCATCCGTACGGCCATGCAGCGCGGCGTTGTGCAGTACCTGGTCAAGCCGTTCGCGTTCCGCACCCTCACCGACCGGCTGAGCAGCTATCGCGCACTGTGGACACTGACTCGGTCGAACGCGGACATCAGCCAGAGCGAGGTCGATCGTCTCTTCGGCCTGATGCGGTCCGGAGACGGCAGCGCGCAGCTGCCAAAAGGGCACTCCGAGCCCACGATGGCACTGGTGCGGGCCGCGTTCGTCGCGCCGGACGCCGACTGGTCAACCGCGGAGATCGCCGAGCGCACCGGTGTCAGCCGGGCCACGGCGCAGCGCTATCTCTCGCTGCTCGTGCGCAACGGAACGCTGGAACTGCACCTGCGCTACGGCTCGGCCGGCCGGCCCGAGCATCGCTACCGCCGCGCGCGCTGAGGCTAGCGGCTGCGCCGATAGGAAAGCCGTTCACTCCCACTCGTCGGGTCAGCGTCGCTCCGGCCGACCGTGCCGGACGTGGATCGGACTACGGGCGATCTCGTTGCGTTGCGGCGAGGAAGGCGCAGGTCGCCGGAAGGCAGCCGCGAGTCAGCAGATCCAAAACGCGGCCCATCCGATTGCGAACACGAGCTTGACCGCGTTCGTGAGCCTCAGCCTCCACCAGTTGCTGACCAACACGCCACGAGAACCGCCGTGCCGCGGACGAGGCGCGACCGAACCATCGATCTCGCAACAACGGAGCCGGCCCGGTAGCGCAGACGAGCCAATATGCGCACCGTGCCGACTCATCCAACGTCGGACCCGCACGGTCACGCCGATGAGCGCCCTATTTCTTGTCGCGCACGGAAAGCCGCCTGGTGATCTCGGTGGTCACCGTCTCGTTCAGACCGGGCGACGTGAAACCGAGCTCGCACAGGATCTGTGCGGCCGGGCTCCCGTCAGCGCGGATCAGGCCCAGCAACATGTGTTCCGTGCCAACCCAGTCGTGACCGAGATCGGCCGCCGCGCGACCTGCCTGCTCGATGGCCTCCTTGCTCTCCGGCCGGAACGCGATGTGACCCCGCGGCGCCTTCTTCTCGGCCGGCGGCAACGCTGCCTCGATCGCACCGCGGATGCGCTGCTCCGAGCCAGATTTCGCGATCAACACCTCGTAGGCCAGACCCCGCGGTTCACCCAGCAGGCCGAGCAGCATGTGTTCGGTGCCGACGAAGTCGTGCTTGTGCGCTCGGGCGGCCTCCTGCGCCAACACGATGGCGTGACGGTTCAGGTCGGTGAACCGCTCGAACGCGGCGGGCGCGTGCCGTTGCTGGGCGATCGAGGGTGCGGAGCGTTAGCAGCGGGACGCCGAGGTCGCGGATTCGGGCGAGGACACCGTGCAGTTGTGCTTGGTCGTCGGCCGGTATCAGTTCGGCACGGGCCAGCCGGCCGTCGTTGTTCACGTTTCCTGTGTGAACCAGGTGTCGGTGTCGGTGTGTGAGGCGACGGCCGCGACGAGATGGGTCGCGCCGGCTGCCATCCGCTGGTGCGGGCTGGGCCGGGCACCGCGGACGAGGTCGTTCCAGTACAGCCCCCACGCGCCGGCGACGGCGGAGCGTAGCAGCGGGGCGGTGAGCACCCGTCCGGCAACCGAAACCGAGCGTGGGTGCTGCACAATGCCACGCTGTACGGGCGCGTTGATCCGATGGTGCGCGGCAAGGGTGCGCAGCGCCTGGCTGTATCGGGTCGCCGCACCCGCGGGTGCGCCGCCCAGAATCGCCGCCGCGGCGCTCCGACCACTTGCCATGGCCTGCCAGATGCCCTCGCCCTGTAGCGGGTTGATCAGTCCGGCAGCGTCGCCGGCGAGCAGCACCGTGCCGCGGGCTGGCACTGTGCCGATCATCCCCATCTTCAGCCAGCCACCAAGACGCTGCGCGGCGCCGTGCCCGCGGGCGGGGAGCAGCCCGTGCCGGTGCAGGTGGTCGCAGAAGTCGCCGAAGCGCTCACCGGCTCGGCGGGCGAGCAGCCGGTCCGCCGCGACTGCCAGGCCAAGGCCGACGTTGGCTCGCCCATCTTCGGTCGGGAAGATCCATCCATAACCGGGAAACAACCGCCATCTCTCGGGTTCCCACAGCAGGATGTGCGGAACTTCGACCGGGACGTTCAGGTAGCTGCGCAGCGCGAAACCCCATAGCACCCGCGGGGAATCGACCAGGCCCGCCGCCGCGGCGACCCGGCTGGTTGCCCCGTCGGCGCCGACGACCACGTCCGCCCGCAGTTCGCCGGTTATGGCTAGCTGGACCCCCGTGGGTGTCTGAGGGTCACCGCTCAGTCCGAGGAACAGGTCGCGTACTGGGCACGCCCCGGCTGCGACGGCGGCCTCGAACAGCGCGCGGTCCAAAGCCAGCCGAGAGACCGCGAGTGCGTGGCCGGGATAGTCGACGCCGGCCAGTGCGGGCAATAGGACGCGCCGCCCGGACGGGCCGATGACGATCATGTCTCCGACGCGGCGAGCCTCGCCCAGCTCGATGCCGAGCTCGTCGAGCAACCGAACCCCACGCGGGCCGACGAGGTCCCCGCACGCCTTGTCGCGGGGGAAGGCTCGCCGATCCACCAGCGCGACCCGGGCCCCTGCCCGTGCCAGGCACAGCGCGGCCACGCTGCCGGCGGGCCCCGCGCCTACGATGACGGCGTCGAAGCGCGGCATGGAGTGATGCCTTCCCGTGATTGGGCGGAGAGCGAGATGCATTCGGTGAAACGATCGATGACGGCGCCTAACGAGTTCGCCCGCGAACTATTCGACGGCCTCGCCGACCGATACGACCTGCTTGCCGAGGTGCTCTCTTTCGGGCAAAACCGCCGCTGGCGCGCCGCGATGGTCGACGCGGTGACCGGCATGAACTTACCGCCGCGGCGGGTGCTCGACGTGGCCACCGGGACGGGCGGCGTTGCCCTCATGCTCAGTCAGCGTACCGGCGCGTCGATCATCGGGGTTGACCTCACCGAGCAGATGCTGCGCGGCGCCCGCGAGCGGATCATCCAGCGTGGCAAGGCCGATCGCATCAGGCTGCTCGTCGCCCGCGGCGAGCAGCTGCCGTTTCCTGACGGCACCTTCGACGCGCTCACCTTCACCTATTTGTTGCGTTACGTCGCCGACCCGGGCGCGACATTGCGTGAAATGGCCCGCGTCGTGCGGCCCGGCGGGTACGTCGCCAACCTCGAGTTCGCGGTGCCCGCCAACGCTTTGTGGCACGCGAGCTGGGTCGCGTACACCCGCGTCGTGCTGCCACTGGCCGGTCTGCTGACCGGCGGGCGAGAATGGTATGAGGTGGGCCGTTTCCTCGGCCCGTCGATCAGCGGGTTCTATCAGCGGTATCCGGTCAGCCGGCTGCAGAACATGTGGCGGGCTGCGGGACTGGAGGCGGTCACGGCCCGGCCGATGAGTCTCGGCGGCGGACTTGTCATGTGGGGGCGCAAGGTCGATGGTTGACCGGCGCGTGTCGCCCAGCGCCGCGTTCTACGGGCGCCGCGGCACCAGACTGGCCGACTGGTGGACGTTGCTACACCCGCCGTACACGCTGTGGCACCTCAGCTACACGGTCATGGGGGCGGCCCTCGCGCCGCGGCTGTCCTGGGCGGTGCTCGCCGCCACCGTCCTCGCGTTTTTCCTCGCCGTCGGCCTTGCTGCGCACGCCCTCGACGAGCTACGCGGGCGTCCGCTGGGAACCGCGATCAATACGCGGACCCTGTGGATCATCGCGTCCATGAGCCTGGCCAGCGCGGTGCTCCTCGGCGCTCTCGCCGTGCCGCACAGCAGTGTGCTGCTCGTACCCGCTATCGCGCTCGGTGTGGTGCTCGTCCTGGGATACAACCTCGAACTCTTCGGCGGCCGCCTGCACACTGACATCGGTTTCGCCGCCGCATGGGGCGGCTTCCCGGTCTTGGTCGGCTTCCTAGCCCAAGCGCCGCCGCTGACCCAGACAGTAACCGCGGCAGCGCTGGTCCTTGCTCTCGCTGCCACCGGCCTGTCCTATGTGCAACGACAATTGAGCAAGCCGGCCCGAACGTTGCGCCGCCGTGCATCCAGCGTCCACGGCATGATCATCCTGCCTGACGGCAGGCACCAACGCATCGACCGGGCCACGCTCCTGGCTCCCCTGGAAACCACACTCAAGACCCTCTCGATCACCATGCCGCTTCTCGCCCTCGCGCTGATACTCCCGCACACACACGCATGAGACTGCCGATCTGAGATCGAGTCGCCCCAAGTCGAATGGCGACCGCTCATGCGGCAGGTATCGACTCGTTCAGGTTGACCACCCGGCACTAACTGACACGTTCGCCCTCAAGGTGACGCCGAGCCCCCAGGTGGCCGGAATGCTGCCCCACCCCCCGGCGTCGAGTCCCCCGGACCACGACCCGGAGCTGCCACAAGCGGTCCAGCACTCGGGCCCGTCTGCGCGACCGCACCTCACGCTGACGAGCGCGCAGATGGATCTGTCATATACGCACTGTCATGACAGCGCACCCGGTTCGATCAACGCCACGCAATCGGCCTGAACCGCACCCAATCAGTCGAGGCAGAACTCGTTGCCCTCGGGGTCCTGCATGACGATGCAGACGCCATTGATGGCTCTTGGTACTTGAGGTGGGTGTGACCGACTCGCGGGTCTGAGTTGCGGGGCTGGGGGCCGAGGCCTCCTGAGGATGGATAGCGACCAAGCTCTCGAACCGAAGGCCTCGACCGTGACTGAGCCT
>JBPCOI010000081.1:0-17977 GCA_051000395.1 Jatrophihabitantaceae bacterium | reverse complement strand
AGGCTCAGTCACGGTCGAGGCCTTCGGTTCGAGAGCTTGGTCGCTATCCATCCTCAGGAGGCCTCGGCCCCCAGCCCCGCAACTCAGACCCGCGAGTCGGTCACACCCACCTCAAGTACCAAGAGCCCCTCATCCGTCCGCCCTGCCAGTCCTACTCCCCAGAATATAAGGAATGCCTTTCCTATGTGTTGTGAAATCACACGTTGCTGTTGTTTGTAAACGACAATTGCGCGATAATGGAGATACAACATAACGGAGTACTTTTATGGATGAAGCAAAGCTCGTGGAGCTTGCGGCGATACTGCAGAAACGGCGCGAACAGCTCGGTTTGTCAGCCCGCGAAGTAGCGCGTCGGGCAGGCATTGACGTCGGCGCTGTTATACGACTTGAGAATGCGACAAAGCAGCAGCCGCGACTTGAGACGCTGAAGGCGCTCGGGGAGGTCCTCGGGATTCCCACTGCGGACCTGTACGTCGCCGTGGACGCCCTACCTGCGGGCGAGCTACCGTCGCTTAGGCCCTACATGCGCGCCAAGTACCGCGATCTTCCTGACGAAGCACTCGCGGAGGTCGAGTCGTTCATCGATCAGCTTGGCCGCCGACACAGCCGTGGGCCGCGCGACAACGAGGACGAACACTAGTACTTATATATAGGCCCGAAAGGAGGGTTCAATATGCACCACACTCACTACAATTTGGATGACAGTCGCAGCGTGCTGAGCTCTCTGCGGGAATTGGTCCCTGAGCGCCGCGTCCGGTTCAGCGAGGCCTTGCGAATCGCGGAACTACAGGCAACACGACTGCATACCCTTCTGGTCGTCGAAACCGAGCCCGTGCCAAGCGAAGTCGTCACCGAGTTGCCACGCATACAGATTGAATACCGCGACATACCGACGTCTGGTCTGAGCTACTGGAACGGCTCGACCTGGATCGTTGCGATCAACCGCTGGGAGCCGCGCACCCGCCAGCGCTTCACCTTGTTCCACGAGTTCAAGCACATCATCGACCACGGTCGGACGAAGCAGCTCTACGCATCAGACCGGCAGGCGGAAAACGCCGCCGACTACTTCGCCGGCTGCGCGCTGATGCCGCGAAGCGCCCTTAAGCGCGCCTGGAGCGACCTCATCCAACGGCCCACCGTCCTGGCTGGCTTGTTCGACGTATCCCCCCGGGCCATCACCGTGCGGCTCGCCCAGGTTGGCTTGACCGAACAACAGAACGAGCGATGCGCGGGTCAGGGCAATTCGATCCAGCCAC
This sequence comes from Jatrophihabitantaceae bacterium, assembly GCA_051000395.1. Taxonomy (GTDB): domain Bacteria; phylum Actinomycetota; class Actinomycetes; order Mycobacteriales; family Jatrophihabitantaceae; genus JBPCOI01. The sequence goes on along the minus strand of JBPCOI010000081.1, from coordinate 16,721 downwards.
GACCCGGCAGGTATCACCGCCAGCGATCGATCTCTCCGTACAACTTCCTGGAGGCTCAGCCCACATGACCACTCCGGCAAGGTCAACCGCGCCACGCGCCGTTCTCTACCTGCGTGTCTCCACTACTCGTCAGATGAACACCGGGGCGGATGTGGATGCCGATGGCAACTCAATCGCGACGCAGCGCGAGACATGCCTAGCGAAGGCGCACAGTCTCGGCGCGGCCGTCGCTGGCGAGTTCGTTGAGCCGGGCAACTCCGCTCAGTCGATTGAAAAGCGGCCAGTATTCAAGCAGCTGCTCGCGTATCTCGAACAGCATCAGGGTGAGATCGACTACGTCATCGTCTACATGAGGTCACGGGCGTTCCGTAACTCGATAGATGCCGCCATCACGAAGCGAGCGCTCGCCATCATCGGCGTGCGCATCATTTCCTGCAAAGAGGACTTCGGGATCGGCCCGGTAGCCGACGCGATGGAGACCGTCAGCGACGCCTTCAACGAGTTGATGGTTCGCCAGAACGGCGAGGACATCAAGCAGAAGCTGCGGCACAAGGTGGCGAACGGCGGAACAGTCTCGCGCGCCAAGCTTGGCTATCTCAATATCCGCGCAAGTCATGAGGGCCGGTTGTTCAACACGATCGGCCTGGATCCCGAGCGATCACCGCTCGTGCTCAAGGCATTCGAGCTGTACTCCTCGGGCGAATACTCCGTCGACGACCTTCAAGGGGCACTAGTCGACATAGGTCTGACTACGCGTCCGTCTGGCCGGAATCCGCAGGCTATGCCGGTCTCCATCAACAAGCTGCACCAGATGCTGGCCGACCCGTACTACGCCGGATGGGTGGTACTCGACGGTCAGCTAATCCATGGACGGCACGAACCGGTCATCAGTCAGCAACTCTTCGATCGCGTACAAGAAGTTCGGGAGACTCGATCTCAGCAGGGAAATCGAGACCGAGTGCTTCGCCACTACCTCAAGGGCATGGTCTTTTGCGATCGCTGCCACCGGGCTGGGCGCATCAGCCGACTCATCTACACCGAAGTCAAGAAACAGAATGGCCGCGTCTACGAGTACTTCCTGTGCCGGGGCCGTCAGGAAGGGCTCTGCACGCTCCCGCACTTGCCCAGCTGGCAGGTGGAAGAAAGGGTCGAGGCGCACTACGACAATCTGGGGCTAGCTGATGATTTCGTCGACACGATGACGGACCTCATCACCGAGACACTCGCTGGCCAGCAGGAAGTGACACGGCAGCGGCATGACCAGTTGACACGGCAGCTATCCAAGCTCGACGAACGGGAGCGGCGACTCATCGATTTGGCAGCCGATGGGATGTTGAGCCGAACGAAGATTCTGGAACGGAGTAACGAGATCCAGTTCGAGCGGGTGCGCATCCGAGCTGGCCTGGCTGATACGTCGATCGAGCTCTCGGCAGGTGCCGAACGACTCCGCGAGGCCATCGAATTGCTTCGTGATCCTGCGCCCCTGTACCGGCAGGCAAGTGATGAGCTACGCGCACAGATGAACGCCACGTTCTTCAATCGATTCTTTGTTGAAGACGATCCAGTAACCGTTGTCCGCGACGAAGCCCATGCCTTGTTCGGTGAGCTTCGAGAAGCGAACACCGTCTACCACCGTTATAAGTCCCTGAAAATGGGCGAACTGGAGCGTACGACGCACCTGCAAGACAAACGAAAACGTCCCACCGCGGACGGTGAGACGTTAACCCTTGATCGAAACCTGGTCCTCGCGGACGTGGTTCCGGTCCGGAGTTCGAGTAAGCACTATCTGGTGGAGCTGAGGGGACTCGAACCCCTGACCCCCACACTGCCAGTGTGGTGCGCTACCAGCTGCGCCACAGCCCCGACGCTGCCCCGGCGCGACTGTTGCGTCCGCGCCAAGGGCGAGAGGCAATGCTACACGGGCACGGCGATCCGGCCCGAGCCGTGCACGCGGTTTGCGACACGCCGCCCCGCGGACCCCCCGGAACGCCGGGCACACAGCCGCTTCGCTCATACTGGGGCGAGCAATACACCGACGATCAAGGGAGATCCCGTGAACCGCAAGGAACTGGTGGCAGCCGTCGCCGACACCGCGGACCTGGAGCAGAAGACGGTCGACGCCGTCCTGCGCGGCCTGCAGTCGACCCTCGAAAGTGCCGCCGCCAAGGGCGAGAAGGTCAGCGTGCCTGGCTTCTTCGCCCTCGCCGTCGGCAAGCGCGCCGCCCGCGAAGGCCGCAACCCGGCTACCGGCGCGGCCATCCACATCCCGGCCGCCAACACCGTCAAGCTCACCGCCGGCAGCGCCCTCAAGGACGCGGCCAACAAGTAAGCCCCGCGCCCGAAGGGCCGGTCCCCGCATCGGGAGACCGGCCCTTCGGTGTAGCTCAGTGCGTCGGACTCGACGACGGTTTCGCGCTGCGGGCCGTTGACGGCGTGGGCGACGACGTGACGGACGGTGTCACGACCGGCGACACGGACGGCGACACAGACGACGGCGTCGAGGGCTGCGGCGCCGGGCCATTCGCGTCCGCCTTCGCGATCGCAGCCTGGACCGTCTTCAGGTCGTGCGAGGTGACCTTGCGGCCGTTGACGAAGATGGTCGGCGTGCCCGTCACGCCACGCACGCTGGCCTGTTCGGTCATCGCCTCGACGAGCGCCTTGTGCTGCTCGCTACGCACGCAGGTCCCGAACGTCGCGGCCTGCGCCGGCGGCAATCCGGCCTGCGTCGCGTAGGCGATCAGCTGCGTATCACTGCGTCCGTTCCCGTTCTCGGACGGCTGCACCTGCGCACCGGACTTGTCCTTGCCGTACAGCAGGCGGTGGTACGCGACGAAGAAATCGACGCTGACGTCGGAGGCGCACAACGCGGCGTTCGCCGCCCGCGAGGAGTACCGGTTGCCGTTCGAGCTCGCATCCAGGATCGCGATCGGATGAAACCGCAGCTGCGCCAGGTTCGCCTTCACGTCCGAGTCCAGCTTCTGCCCGGCCTGCTGCTCGAAAGCCAGGCAGTTCGGGCACTGGAAGTCCTCGTAGAGGTCCACGGTCGCCGCGGCCTTCTTGCCGTAGACGATCCCGTTGCTGACGGAGGCGTTGGCCGCGGTGAGGCTCCCCTGGATCTTGGCACGGCCGGACTGCACCCCGATGCCGATCGCCGACACGAGGACGACCACCAGCGCGAGCGACCCGTTGAGATACAGCGACCGTTCGCGCGCCTGCTTGCGACGCGTCTCGACCATGATGCCGTACTTGCGCTGACCCTGCGGGGTGCGCATGCGCTTGGGGGAGGGCATCTCGACGTGGTCGTTGCGGGCGAGGACCTCCTCGACCGAGATGCGCGTCGTGCTCCACACGAGAAGGTAGAGCGCCAGGATCAGCAGACCGACGTCGCGCAGGATGTCGAGCGTGTAGTGCGTGGACGTCGACGAACCGCCGCCGCCGAAACAGCCACAGTCGATCTGGATGCCTCGCGCGGCCGCCTGGACGAGGCCGATGAGGAACACGACGAACAGCGCGGCCGACACCACCGCCGAAAGCCGCACTGCCACGCCGACGACGAGCAGGACGCCCAGGCACAGCTCGAGCACCGGCAGGCCGTACCCGATCGCCTCGGCCAGCCACTCCGGCGTGGCGTCGTAGGCCCGCACCGCCTGGACGAACGTGCGAGGGGCCTGCAGCTTGGACCAGGCCGCCCAGATCCAGATGACTCCGAGCGCGAGCCGTACGACGGTTCCGAGCCAGGGACGGACGGGGTTCCAGTTCACGAGCGGAGATTCTGCCGTAGTCCCTCCGTCCTACGCCTTCGCCACCAGCGGAAGGTCGTGCGCGATCTGCTGCGCCTCGTTCGTGCTCTGCGGGTACACGACCCGCGCGTAGTCGTCGGATCCGAACAACAGCACCTCGGCCGAGTGCGTCTGGCCGGCGTCCTCGGCGACGGTGACGTGTGCGGCGGCCTGAGCTGCGTCGACCTGAGCCTGCGTGCCGCGCAGCCCGACGAACGTGGCGGCGACCCCGCCGTCGAAGTTCGCCAGCCACCTGCGCAGTACGGCCGCGGTGTCACGCTTGACGTCGGTGGAGACGAACACGACGTAGACCTGCTTCTGCAGCGACGCTGGCAGCTTCATCAGTGCCGCGTGGATGTCGGCCATTGTCAGGGGGCACACGTCGGGGCAGTTCGTGTAGCCGAAGTACAGCAACGTCGGGTGCCCCTCGGTGCGCTGCTGGAAGGCGAACGGCTGGCCGTCCGTGGCGGTGAGCGTGAACGACGGCCGTGGCTGCGCCGGGTCGAGGCCGGCGCCCTGGTACGGCCCGGCGGACCCGATGCGGTCGTTGAGCTGGGACGGGCCGGCGCTGGGCTTGGCGCCCGACGTGCCGGAGCAGCCGGCGAGCAGGCACGCGGCGGCGAGCAGGACGGCCGCAGCGGCCGAGCGGATACGGATCATTTGCTCGCTCCAGGGGTGGTGCTGCTCGGCGCTGGCGCACCGAGAGCGATCACCGGCGCGTCGACCGCAATCGGTCCCGCGTCGGCGAAGGTGAGTTGCAGGTTGACGTTCTGGCCCGGCTCCAGTGGGCCGAACAGGTTCTCGATCATCGCATGGCCGGTCCCTGTCGAGAGTACGAGCCTGCCGTGTGCAGGAACCACGACGCCGTCAGCCGGAGCGCTCATCCGACCGCCCACCAGCACGTGCAGGACGGTCGTGCGCCCCGCCCCGCTCACCACCGACAGCAGCCGGTCGTTGCGTGCCGTGGTGTTGTAGACGGTGAAGTAGGCGGCGGCCGCGTCCGTCGGTGGGGCCGGCTGGCGCACATAGGCGCCGCTGACCACGATCGGCGCTCCGCCGGCCGGGCGAAGCGCGGTAGCGGGCGGGGGGGCGGCCGCTCGGACCAGCCCGGCGCAGCCGATCGCGGCCACCAAAGTGCCGGCGAGCACGGCCGGCCACGGCAGGCGCATCACTCCCGTACCCCCCGCGCGCGGGACACGACAGCCACGGCGAGCGCGGCGGCCGCGACGACAAGGGCCACGATCGCCAGCGCGACGGCCCCCGGTGTTGTTCGCGGACATGGCGGCAGGCGCCGGGCTGCTCGCCGGATCGGGCGTGGCCGCGGACGTCGCGGTGGGCGCGGCAAGCTGCAGCGTCGGCGCGGGGTATTCGGGCGCGACCGTGCTGGCGGGTGCCGCCGTCTCGATCCAGGACACGCTGGTGTGGTCGCTGTAGACCTGGATCGCCCGGAACGTCAGCGACGGCGTCTTGGGTAGTTGCCCGGCGATGATGGTGAACGCGCCGAACTCCCCGGGCGCGAGGCCGTGGCCCGGCAGCGCCGTCCAGTCGATCTCCCCGACCGCCTCGGTGATCGTGCCGTCGTCGGTCACCACCGGCTTGGCCAGCCGTACCGTTGTCTGTGCGTGCGTCCACCCGGGGACGGGCAGCACCTCGACGGACGCGATCGGCGTGTCGGTGGGCAGGGCGAGCTTCAGGCCGACGGTGTCGGCGTTGCGCTCGACCGGCACCCGGAACGTGATCTCCTGGTCGGATCCGCCCTGGGTCGCTCCGGGTCCGACGACGGTGACGTGGGCGTTCGCCGGACCGGCCAGCATCAGCAGGGCGGCGACGCCGAGCACCGCCCCGGCCGCAATCGGGCGAATACGTGTCATGGCCAGTTGCCTTTCCTAGCTGAGGCGGAACGTGACGTCGGTGCTGACGGCGTCGAACCGCGAGTACGTGACGACGAGGGTGAGCACCCAGCTGCCCGCCACCGGAAGCGGGACGCCGCTCGCGGTGTAGAGATCCGCCCCGTCGGGGGTGAGCGTGATCGGGATGGGTCCGAGCTGGGCGACAGGTTGCGTCGCGGTTGCGGCAACGTGCGTCGGCTCGCTGCCCGGACTGAGCGCGACGGTGAGCGCGACGTCGCCGTGCTCGCCGGGGCTCACGCCCACCGTGACCGTCCGTCCGGCCTGCAGGTTCGCGGTAGCCATGACGGGTTGCCGGGCGCGGGCCGCAAGGGCTTCGCGGCCTCGCGGCTTGTCGACGAGCACCGCGGTCGCGGCCAGGACCAGGGCCGCGAGCACGACCTCCACCAGCACGGAGCGCCGCATGCGCTCGGTGTGCAGGGTCACCGAGGCCGCGGGAGGCTCCGCGAGAACGGTGTCGGTCATCGCGTAGGCAACCGGCAGGCGCAGCAGGCGGCGTTGGACGGCCTGCCGGGACACGTTGCCCAACGCGAGCAGCCCGAGAAACAGCAGCACCTTCAGGCTCACGAGCAGCCCGTACTCGGTGGTGAAGATCGCGCGAAGCGACCCGATCCCCCGCCAGGCCGCGTACGTGCCCGTGACGGCGATCGTCGCCACTGCGACGAACGCGACGCGCGAGAACACCGGCAGCACCGATCGCAGCTCGGCCGGTTCCCGCCGTGGCAGCAGCGCGCCGAGGAGCAGCGCGAGCCCACCGACCCAGGCCGCCATCGCGCACAGGTGCAGCACGTCGGCCGCCTCCGACAGCCACACCGGGCTCGTCGTCGCCGGGTGCCCGGTGGCCGAGAACGTGAACGCGACGCCGACCAGCAGCGGCCAGGCCGCGTCCTCCCAACGCGCCCGGCGTCGCTCGGCACCCTGCACCGCCGAGCCCAGCAGCAACGCGAGGACGCCGAGCAGCACCAGGCGCGCGCAGTGGAACCGGCCGTAGCTGGTGTGCAGCGTCGCGTCGAGCAGGCTCCAGCGCAGGACGCCGGACGGGCCGCTGCCGGCCGCGTCCGGTCCCTGCAGCAGCAACTCCGCGAGCGCTCCGAGCGCTGCGCCGCTCCACCCCGCCCAAACGAGCGCCCGGGCGCGGCGCTCGTCACGGCCCTGCGGCCAGACCGTCAGCAGCAGCCACAGGCCGCCGAGTAGTGCGAACCCCGCATAGGACACCCAGCGCGCCACGTCGAAGGCCACGCCGGTGCTCGCGTCTACGGTCGGCGGCGTGCCCGACGTACCGGTGGCGATGCTCAATGCACCGGTGCCCACCACGAACCGGACCGTCCCGGCGACCGGGTGCGAGTCCGCGGAGATGACGCGGTAGCTCTCGGTGTAGGTCCCATCGCCCAGCCCCAACCGCAGCGTGCTGGCGATCTTCGTGCCGTCGCCGCCCGGGTGGAATGCGGCGCCGGTGTCCACGCGGTGACCGCTCTGGTTCGTGACGTGCAGGTAACCCAGGCTCAGCCGGACCTGCTCGTCGAAGCTGATCGTCACCGTCTGCGGCGCGCTCTTGAGCCGGGATCCGTCGAGCGGGTCGCTCGACACGACCGAGGCGTGCGCCGACGCGGAGGCGGCGAGCACCAGGGCACCGGCGAGGAACGCGCCCAGCAGCAACCCGACGGCGACCACCCGGCGCCGCATCACGCGACGCCTCGCAGCCCGCCGTCGCCGGCACCGGGACGGCGGCGCTCGTCCGTGGACGTGGTCCGGCCTGGCGGCAGAGCCCGCTCGGCGCGATCGAGCGCCAGCAGCAGCGCAAGCCCGATCAGCGCGGCGGCGTGTGTCGCGATCCGGTCGAGTGAGACCGCCCCGGCCGCGAGGTCACGCACGCTCAGCACCGCGAGGACGACGATGAAGGTGCCCAGCAGCGGAACCAGGCCCGCGGCCCGGCGCGGCCGCAACGCGCTCGCCAGGAACGCGAAGGCGATCGCGAGGTTCCACGCCGCTGCCTCGTGCGCCGCGTGCGCGGACATCGCCATGCCGAGGCTGTCCCCGTCGAGCGCGGGAGCGGCGATGAGCAGCTGCACGACCCCCACCAGCGCCAGGGCCTGCCGCAGCAGCAGCCGGCGCCGCAGGACGCGCCGCGCGGGCAGCGCGATCCCCGCAGTGATCGACTCGGCAAGATCGGGAACGTTCACCGCCGCGAGCCTCGCCTGGCGGGTCAGCCGGGTGGCCTGCTCGCGCCATCCGGCACAATCGAGACAGCTCCCTAGGTGCGCGTCGAGCACGGCGTCGGACATGCCGGTCGGCTCGCCGTCCAGGCGCGCGGACACCGCCTCGCGGAACCGGTCACATCTCACGTACGGATTGGTCGGGCACGGTGAACGGGAAGTTCCCGCAGTGGCACAGGTCACTAGATTTCGTAGGAGCGGCATCGGTGGACGACGAGGTCGACGACGTCACCGCGGCCGCGCTACGCGCGCGCCGGGGCGATGCGGCTGCGGCCGTCGCGTTCGTGCGCGCCACGCAGGCCGACGTGTGGCGCGCGTGCGCGGGCCTGGGCTCCACGCAGGACGCCGAGGACCTCACCCAGGAGACCTACGCGCGGGCGTTCGCCTCGCTGCACCGCTTCGCCGGCCGCGCGTCGGCGCGGACCTGGCTGCTCTCGATCGCCCGGCGGGTGTGCGCGGACGCGGTGCGCGACGCCGTCCGGCTCCGCGCGGTGCGCGCTAGCGCCGCAACCGAGCAGCGGCTGCGCGGTGGCAGCGATCCGGCCGATTCCGTCGTGCTGCACGGGCTGCTGTCCTGCCTCGACGGCGAGCGCCGGGAGGCGTTCGTCCTCACCCAACTGGTCGGGCTGAGCTACGCCGAGGCCGCAGACGTCTGCAACTGCCCGATCGGCACGATCCGTTCGCGGGTAGCCAGGGCGCGTGCCGAGCTCGTGACCGGCTACGGCAGCGGACGCTCGCGCGCAGGCGCGGGTTGAGCGATCAGAACGCGACGTGGGCGCGCACGTCGCGGGTCACGTAATGCTCGGCGACGAACGACATGCTCGGCACGGTTCCGGCGAGCATGACGAGCGCGATGCGCAGCAACGGCCAGCGCAATGTGATTCCCAGCTGCAACACGGTGATCACGTAGAGCAGGTACAGGTAGCCGTGGCCGAGCCACAGCAGGCCGGTGCCGGGCTCCATGTGCGGCACGTGCAGGACGTCCTTGCAGATAAGGGCAATCGTGCCGGCAAGTAACACCACCCCGGTGGTGAAGGCCATGATCCGGAACCGCAGCAGCGCACCCGCGATCCGGGGATTACGCACCGCGGGCCCGGCAGTCGTCTCGGCCGTGCCGGCGTCGCTCATCGGCGGATCTCCTCTTCGCCGCTCGCGGCGAGGCGGGCGAGGTAGTCGTTGTAGGCGGCGTACTCGGTGTCGACAGCTGCGGCCGGTCCGTCGGCGCTCTGCGGCATGACGTACCGACGGTAGGCGACCGGACCGGCCGGCGCCGGATCCGGCTCAGCGTGCTGCGAGCCAGGCGCCTGCCGGGCGACGTCGCGCACGATCCGCGACCACATCAGCACGGCGAACAGCGAGAAGGCCCACCACTGCAACGCGTAGCCGAAGTTCTGCAGCGCGAAGTGCTTGGAGTCGGAGACGTCGAGCTGCCAGCGTCCGAGCAGGACCATGGTGACGACCAGCGCGAGGACGACCGCGTGACCGGCCACCCAGCGGGGTGAACCGACGAAGCGATAACGGCCGGACACGCGACAACGGTACGTCAGCGCACGGGCGCCGATCCGCGCGCGTAGGTGCGGATCCGGTAGGAGAACCCGGCCGCCGACTCGTGCCACCCCTCGCCGGGGTCGGACGCGGCGAGCTGCCAGGACCCGTCTAGCTCAGGCGCAAGGGCGTCGCCGTCGACGGACGCCCGCAGCTCGGTGCGCACCACCCGGTCGGCACGGGGCAGCGCGGCCGCGTACACGTCGGCGCCACCGATCACCCACACGTCGCCTTGCAGCGCCGCGCCCAGCTCGTGCACGGCGCTCGCCCCCGCCGCGTGCCACGCCGGGTCCCGGGTGAGCACGAGGTTGCGGCGTCCCGGCAGCGGACGAAAGCGCGGCGGCAGTGAGTCCCACGTTCGCCGTCCCATCACCACCGTCGCGCCGGCCGTGAGCGAGCGGAAGTGCGCGAGATCCTCGGGCAGGTGCCAGGGCAGCGCGCCGTCGCGGCCGATCACGCCGTTGGCCGCCTGCGCCCAGACGAGGCCGATCATCGCTGCGGACTCATACCGCGACGGGACCCTTGATCGCGGGGTGGTGCTGGTAGTCGAGCAGCTCGATGTCCTCGTAGCCATATTCGAACAGGCTCGGCGCAGCGCGCAGCCGCAGCGTCGGGAACGGGTACGGCTCGCGGGCCAGTTGCGCGCGCACCTGCTCGACGTGGTTGTCGTAGATGTGGCAGTCGCCGCCCGTCCAGACGAAGTCACCGACGTCGAGGCCGACCTGCTGCGCGATCAGGTGGGTGAGCAGCGCGTATCCGGCGAGGTTGAACGGCACGCCGAGGAACAGGTCGGCGCTGCGCTGGTAGAGCTGGCAGGACAGCCGGCCCTCGGACACGTAGAACTGGAAGAACGCGTGGCACGGCGGCAGGGCCATCTGCGGGATCTCGCCGACGTTCCACGCCGAGACGATCATGCGGCGCGAATCCGGGTCGGCTCGCAGCTGATCGAGCACCTGCGCGATCTGGTCGACGTGACCCCCGTCCGGCGTCGGCCAGGACCGCCACTGCACGCCGTAGACTGGGCCGAGGTCGCCGTCCGGGCGGGCCCACTCATCCCAGATCGTCACCCCGTGCTCCTGCAGCCAGCGCACGTTCCCGTCCCCGCGCAGGAACCACAACAGCTCGTAGGCCACCGAGCGGAAGTACACGCGTTTGGTCGTGATCAGCGGGAAGCCGCTCGCGAGGGGGTAGCGCAGCTGGTGGCCGAAGACGCTGCGGGTACCGGTGCCGGTGCGGTCCGCCTTCGACGCGCCGGTGTCGAGCACCGTGCGGAGCAGGTCCTCGTACTGCGTATCGACGCCTGCCACGGTGGCAACCCTAACCTGGCCGCCGGCTAGCAACATGGCTGGCTGTGACGCGGCCGCACCGCCTGTGGATAACGAAAGTACGACAGTGCCTCCGCCCCATACGATCGTGCGATGCCCCATCCGCCCTACATCGTCGTCGACGGCTATGTGCCCGCCGGAACCGACGACGACGCGTCATCTCTCGACAACCTGCGTACCGGCGTCTGGTCTTTCGCCCTCGACCAGCGCGCATTCGGACCCCGCAAGATCGTCGTCGCATTCGCCGACTGCGACGGGTCATTCCGCGGGCTTGCCTACACCGATCGCACTGACCCGGCGGAGATCGGTTTCGAAGCGTGTGTCCAATACCTCGGCGCCGGCGCGGCCGCGGCGATCGCGTTCTGCGACCAGCCCGTGTCGGACGGCGCCCAGCCGCCCGGGTTCGTCGAGCTATTCGATCGCGCCCGGCTGATTGCGGCCGACTACGGCATCCACCTCGTGGACTGGATCGCGTGCGATGACGACCGCATGAGCAGCAACCGCGTGCCACTCTTTCGACCCGGGCAGGCTGAGGCTACTGCCGCGGGCTGGTGGGACGTCCCGGCGAGCTGACCGCGCACAGCATCGTCGGAATCGGCATGCACGTGGCTGCGACTGCGGGGATCCCCCAAGAACGGCACGCCGTCGAGCGGCGAGGCGCGGACGGTCCGGAGTGCGTGACGGCGCGACGGGAGAGGGCAGAGCCGCCGCCAGGCGACTCTGCCAACTGACAAGGTCGGCTCTCCAGGTGGAAAGCCGACCTTGTCAGTAGAGGTGATCCTGACGGGAACACAATCACACACCCGAGCGTCCATTTTGTCCCTCACAGGCCGGGCGAAGTCAGGCAGCCCCGGCCGCCGTCGGGCAACGGAACGGCAACGGCAGGTCCGGCTTTCGCCCACCGAAGTCTGCCGGTTGGTCACCCTGTACGAAGCCGGAGCGCGCACGCTCGGCCTCGCGCAGCGGTTCGGCATCCACCGCACCACCGTGCTGCGGATCTTGAAGCGACAACGCGCATACTCGCTTCGGCGGCAATTACGGTCCGAGCCTTGTCAGCAGGCGGAGTTCGTCGACGTTCCTGAAAATCGCGTCGTGGGCGACGAGCGGGACGCCAAGCCACAGCGCCGTGGGGCGATCCAGCGGTCGGCCTCGTGATCCTTCTGTGCGATGCCATGCCCGTTTCGCACCGCCCAGGTGCGCAGAGTTGCATACGACCGGACCAGCCCTTCATCACTCGCCGGCCAGATCGTCTCTACGGACGCCAACCGTCGGCGCGAGCGAGTCGCCGAGCACCCCGGCCCCCGAGCGACGCACCGAATCGCAACTCAGCACGCGTCACAAACGAGATCAACACCGGCCGGCCCGCGATGAGCGAACGATACGAGAGTTCAAGCGCGGTTCCGCGAGGCGAGAACCGCGCGCCGAACACGCCGGTGTCGACGACCACCGGCCCCTCCGCCGGAGACGTCATGCGTTGTTGATCGTCTCCCAGAAGATGCGGTCCTGCTCTTCCGTGAGGTCGTCGAACATCGTTTCCTCAACCGGAGGAAGCGGCGTGGCTCGAGCGAAGATGCGCCTGCGCTCCTCCTCGGACGCCTTCCCAGAGTCATGCGCGCGTTGCTCGCTCGGCGTGGACATCGCGGATCACCTCCTGGAACCAATCTCGAGGCTATGGCAGGCTCGCCTGCGCCGGCGCCGCGAAGCGGTGGAAACCGACCGGTCGCGTAGCACCGCTTGTGCGGTCAGCCTCGATCGCGCAGATTCACGTCCCCATGGGACCGCAGGACCAAGATGCAGCCAATCGCCCGGTCTTGGCGTGTTGGATTCTGGCCATCTTGAAGTCAAGCGGTCCGCCGGCCCGGTCTCCTTCGCCAAGGTCAGCAAGCATGAAGGAGATGCCATCGGCGAGTTGTTCGATGCTGCCCAAGCTGTCGAGCAACTCGTGCTCGACAGCTCCGTGGCGCAGCCACGGCCGTACCTTCAGATCGGCCGCATCTTGTCCGACAAAGGCGGCCTCCGCAACCTTTGCGAAAGCCAACCTTGTCTATTGAAGTGGAGGTGGCGGGAATCGAACCCGCGTCCTCCGTCGCTTCAACAGGACTTCTCCGGGCGCAGTGTGCGTTGTCTCTGCTCGGCCCCGCCGGTCGTGCACACCAGCCGGCGTGACGGGCCCAGTCGCTGTGAGTTGTCCCGTCCACACCCGCGACCGGCGTGGACGGTGAGTCACCTAGCTGATGCCAGCGACCGGGCCGGTGACGAACCCGGGCTGACAGACTTGCCCGGCTGCCTAGGCAGCGAGAGCGAAGTCAGCGCGATTGGAATCGGCGCTTATTGTGTTTGCATCGCTTTTTTTACGAGGTCAGCAATGCAATCCTCGGCCCGCTTCTCCTGTCTCGACGAACGGAGTCGAAACCGTTCACCCCCTCGGTATGCCCGCCCAGCCTAACGCCTCGGCGCAAGGCAGGATTCCGCACCAGCCGTACCCGGCGCGAATCCGCAGCGGCTACGGCGCCCCGAGCAAACGGCGCCCGTTGTGCCAGCAGACCGCGCGCAGCCACTGCGTACCGTGCCCGAACTCCTCGAGCGCGGCAAGCTGGTCGGCGTAGGCGTAGGGGATGTTCGGGAAGTCGGTGCCCAGCACGACCCGGTCCTGCAGCTGCCCGAGTTCCGCGATCACGTCGCGTGGCAGCGGGGCGAACTGCTCCAGGTACGGCGTGCCGACCATCGTCGTGTCCAGGTGGACGTTCGGGTACCGCCGTGCGAAGGCGAGGTGCTCGGCGTATTCCGGTGCTCCGCAGTGGGCGATGACGGCGGTGAGCTGGGGGTGCGCGGCGAGCACGCCGCCGAACGGCCCGGGCCCGGTGTAGCGCCCCGCCAGCGGACCGCTGCCGCAGTGCACGACGACGGGCACCGCCGCCTCCGCGAGCATGCCCCACACCGGCTGCAGCAGCTCGTCGCGCGGGTCGAACTCGCCGACCTGGACGTGCACCTTGAACACGCGCGTCCCCTCCTCGAGCGCGGCCCGCACGTAGCGAACGGCCTCCGGTTCGGGATAGAACGTGCCGGTGGGCACGCAGCCAGGCGTGTGCGCCGCGAACTGCCGGGCCCAGCTGTTCAACCCTTCGGCCATTGCCGGCTTGTGCGGGTAGAGCAGCGCGGGATAGGCCCGGACCCCGAGCTCGTCGAGCGTGGCGACGCGCTGCGCTTCGGACGTGCGGTAGCGCACCGGCCAGTCCGTCCCGTAATGCTGCGGCGCGGCGTCGAAGTAGCGCCACACCGCGTTCAGCAATGGGACCGGCATGAAGTGCACGTGGATGTCGACGAGTCCCGGCAGGCCGAGTCGCCGCCACCAACCGGTGACCTCGGCATCGATCACCTGCTCAGTCCATGCCCTTGGCGCGTCGTCCGAGCGCCTTGCGGACCTCGCGATCGGCGTCGCGTTTTGCCAGGTCCTGTCGCTTGTCGTAGGAACGCTTGCCGCGAGCCAGCGCCAGCTCCACCTTCACCTTGCCGGCCGCGAAGTAGATCGACAGCGGGACGAGGGTGAGCCCGCTCTCCTTGGTCTTGCCGATCAGCCGCAGGATCTCGCCGCGGTGCAGCAGCAGCTTGCGGGTGCGCCGCGGCTCGTGGTTGGTCCAACTGCCGTGCAGGTACTCGGGAATGTGCACGTTGCGCAGGTAGATCTCGCCGTCGTCGATGGTCGCGAACCCGTCGACGAGCGACGCGCGACCGAGCCGCAGCGACTTGACCTCGGTGCCGGTGAGCACGACGCCTGCCTCGTAGGTGTCGAGGATCGCGTAGTCGTGTCGCGCCTTGCGGTTCTGCGCGATGATCTTCTTGCCGGTCTCGCGGTTGCTCGAGGCGGCCTGCGCGTTCACCGGCTACAACCGTACGTAGAGGCGCAACGTGGCGAATGCGGTGACAGCAGCCAGCACGATTCCCACGATCAGCCCGGCACCCCCGGCCAGCAGCACGTCGTTGATGTTCAGGTTGGGGATGACGCCGTTCTTGGTGGGTCCGGCGAAGACGTTGTCCAGTACGTAGTGCTTGCCGGCCCAGATCAGCCCTATCGAGATGAGTCCGCCCACCGCGGCTGCGATCACCGCCTCGATCATGAACGGCAGTTCGGTCATCCATCGCGATGCGCCGACCAGACGCATGATGTTGGTCTCGTTCTTGCGCTGGTTCGCCGCCACCTGAATGGTGTTGGCGATCAGCAGGATGGAGGCCAGCAGCACGACCAGGGCGATGACGATGGAGAACCAGCGGGCGCTGTCGATGATCGACAGCAGCGTGTTGAGGGCGTTGATCTGGTTGTTGACCGTGTCGACCCCGGCCACCGCCCCGAACTTCGCCGCGAACGCCGGATAGTCCTTCGTCAGGTTTGCCAGCTTGACCGTGAACGAGGCCGGAAGATCACCGAGCTTGATGTAGGCCGCCACCGCCGGCTGTTGCTGCTTGCCGCGCTTGAGGGCCTCCTGCTGCGAGACGTAGGTCGCTGACTTCACCATCGGGTCAGCCGCGAGCGCCACGCGGATCGCCTCGGTCTGCGCCGGGGTCGTCGGCACGTTCTTGGCGCAGGTGATCGGCCGTTGCGCCTTGCCCTGCGCACCGACGACCTTGTTCGTGGCCGTCTGCACGTCGTGCGCGTTGTTGGTGCACAGGTAGACGGAGATGTTGAGCTTGTCCTCGTAGGTCTGCTTGAACTGGGTGATCTCGGTGTTGGCGAGGATCGCCGCGCCGACGAACGCCAGCGCGATCGACGTGCTCAGGATGAGCGCGATCGTCATCGTGGCGTTGCGGCGGATACCGACCGCCACGCCGGACATCACGAAGTTGGCGCGCATGACTTCCTTACTCTGAAAGGATTCCTGAGGTGGGCGCCGGTCAGCGGCCTACTCCGTAGACCCCTCGCGACTGGTCGCGGATGACCTTGCCCAGGTCTAGTTCGATCACCCGTCGGCGCATCGCGTCTACGATGTTGTTGTCGTGCGTGGCCATGACGACCGTCGTGCCGGTGCGGTTGATCCGCTCGAGCAAGCTCATGATGCCCTGGCTGGTGTCCGGGTCCAGGTTGCCGGTCGGCTCGTCGGCCAGCAGCACCAGCGGACGGTTGACGAACGCCCGCGCGATGGCGACCCGCTGCTGCTCACCGCCGGACAGTTCGTTGGGCATGCGCTGGGATTTGCCCTCCAGGCCCACGAGGTCGAGCACCTCAGGGACGGTGCGGCGGATGGCCTTGGGCGACTTGTTGATGACCTCGAGGGCGAAGGCGACGTTCTCGTAGACGGTCTTCTTCGGCAGCAGCCGGAAGTCCTGGAACACGCAGCCGATCTTGCGGCGCAAATCGGGCACCTTGCGCTTGGGCATCGTGTTCAGGTTGCGCCCGTTGACCGAGACGCGGCCCACGTCGGAAACCTCCTCACGCAGCAGCAAGCGCAATACCGTCGTCTTGCCGGAGCCGGACTGGCCGATGAGGAAAACGAACTCGCCCTTCTCGATCTCGATGGTCACACCTTCGAGCGCGGGGCGCGTGCCGGCCGGGTAGACCTTGGATACTTGCTCGAGCCGGATCACGGGAACTCAGTTTAGCGAACGGATTTGAGCAGACGGCCCGACGCGCCCGAGCACGGGTCCGCTGCGAGTGAGGCGCTGTCACCGCGTGCGGCGAGAAGGCCTCCGCGATCAGCGCTACTGGCTGCGCCGCCACCGGATGCCGGCGTCGATGAAGCCGTCGATGTCGCCGTCGAGCACCGCCTGTGGGTTGCCGACCTCGTACTCGGTGCGCAGGTCCTTGACCATCTGATACGGGTGCAGCACGTAGCTGCGCATCTGGTTGCCCCAGCTGTTGCCGCTGTCCTTGAGCGCGTCCATCGCGGCCTGCTGCTCGCCCCGGCGTCGTTTGGAACAGCTGGCCCGCAGAACAGCGCCCGCGCTAGACCGGTTGCGGGC
>JBPCOI010000079.1:0-28426 GCA_051000395.1 Jatrophihabitantaceae bacterium | reverse complement strand
TCTGCTCCTCGCCGCGCAACCACCGGTGGACCCCCCCTCCCCCCCCCCCCACCACTTCACCTTTCTCTCGTCAGGAACTGGTGATCAGCTTCCGCCGGTCCCCACATTGACGAAGTCGTAGATGCCGAAGGCCAACGCGTTGTCGCAGGTCACGTTCGTGAGCCGCGGGTTGCGGTAGTACAGGTCCTTGCCCCAGTACATCGGGATGTAGACCGCGTCGGCCAGCAACTGCGCGTCGAGCTTCTTCCAGTCCGCCTCGGTGTTGGTGCCCTTCGGCCCGTTGTCGAGAAGGGTGTTGATCACCGGGTCGTTCAGGCTCGGGTAGTTACTGTTACCCGTCTGCACGATCGAGGCACCGTTGGCGATGGCGTTGTAGAAGCCGACGGGCGTCGGGAAGTCCGCACCCCAACCGGCTGCTGCGATACCGATCTTCTGGCTCACGATGTTGCGCGGCGAGCCGATGAAGGTGCTGTAGTAGCTCGACGAGTCCTGGGTCTTCGGCGTGGCCTGGATGCCCACGCGCGCCAGCGCCGACTGCTCGGCCTTGAACGCCGACGCCGCCTGCGGACTCGGCGTCGCGTACGCGAAGTTCACCGCGAAACCATTCGGCTTGCCGCACAAGGCCAGTTCCTGCTTGGCCTTGGTCACGTCACCGGTGTTGCCCGAGCCGCTCGGGTACGGGTTCAGGCTCGGGTCGTTGCCCTCGATGCCGGGCGGGGTGAACGAGCCGGCCACCTGGCCGCCGACCGCGCCGCCGTATGCCTGCAGGAACGCCGCCTTGTCCACGGCGTAGAAGATCGCCTGCCGGCAGTGGATGTTCGTGATCACCGACGGCATCACGGTCAGGTACCGGGTGAACGCGGTCACCGGGTCGTCGGCATTCTTCTTCAGCGTCGGATCGGTGAGGATCTGCGCCTGGAAGGCCGCGCTGACGGTGAACGACGCGTTCGCGTCGGCGGTACCCGCCTTCAGCTTGGAGTCGATGTCGGTCGAACTGGTGTCGATGGTCAGCACGACCTTGCTCACCAGCGGGTGGTGGATGGTGTCGGTGCTCTGGCTCCAGTCCGGGTTGCGCACGAAGGTGATCTGGGTCGCCGGCGTGTAGGACTGGATCATGAACGGTCCCGAGGCCACCGGGTGCTTGGTGTAGGTGGCGCCCTTGAAACCTGCGCCTCCCTCGACCTTGTCCGGCACCGGGCCGGTCGCGCACATCGCCAGCAGGTAGTCGAAGTTGGCGTTCGGGCCGGTCAGGTGGAAGGTGATGCTGTTGGACGTGGTCGTCATGCCCGTGGTGTTGTCACCGTTCTTGTACGGGCCGGCGTACTTGGCCGGGGCCTTGATGCCCTGCAGGAAGTACGAGGACGGCCCGCCGTTGATGACGTCGGTGGCCCACAACCGCTCGATGCCGTACCGCACGTCTTTCGGGGTGATCGGCTGGCCGTTGGAGAACTTCAGGCCGGGCTTGAGGGTGTAGGTCCACTGGGTGTAATCGGCGTTGTGGGTGCCCATCGTGGTGGCCAGGTCGGGGGCCAGCGTGAACTTGGTGCCGTTGAGCCCCGAGTAGCCGATCAGCGAGCGGGTGAACAGCCGCTGCATGTTCCAGCACCAGCCGTAGTAGGTGCGCTGCGGGTCCCACGAGTCGCAGTCGGCGTTGGAGAGCAGGTTCAGCGTGCCGCCGGTCTTGGTCGAGGGGTTGACGACCTTGTCGAACGCGGCGTTGTAGGCAGCCGAGGTCGTCGAGCCGCCATTTCCGCTCGATCCGCTGCTCGTCGTGCTGCCCCCGTTGCCACCGTTTCCGCCCTTGCTGCTGCTGCCGCAACCGGCGAGCACGGTGACAGCGACAGCGATGACGCTGATCGCCATCGCCACCCTCGAATGCCTTCTCATCAGTCGTTTCCGCCCTTTCCTGATGTGACGAACCACAAACGCCTCGTGCGGTCGTGGCCGATCGGTGCCTCGCGCCGGTACGGCGTCGGAGCAGCGTCTGGATGGGCCCGGGAGGTGCTCATCGGGCCGACTTCGGGTCGAGCGCGTCGCGCAGGCCGTCGCCGAAGAGGTTGAAGGACAGCACCGCGATAAAGATCGCGATGCCGGGAGCGATCAGGTACATCGGGTCGACCTGGAAGTAGTTGCCCGCGTCGCTGAGCATGCCGCCCCACGACGGCGTCGGCGGCAGGATCCCGACCCCAAGGAACGACAGTGCCGCCTCGCCCAGGATGTAGTTCGGGACCGTCAACGTCGTGTACACCAGGATCGGGCCCATGAGGTTCGGCATGATCTCGCGGGTCATGATCCGGAAGTTGCTCGCGCCGAGGCTGCGGGCCGCGTCGACGAACTCCTTCTCCCGGATCGAGAGCACCTGCCCGCGCACGATGCGCCCGATGTAGGCGAACCCGAAGAAGCCGAGCACGAAGATGATCACGGCAAATCGCAGCGGTTGGCCGGACAGTCCCAGGAACGACGGGACGATGGAGAAGATCGTCAGCAACGCGATAGAGAACAGCAGCGTCGGGAAGGAGAGCAGCAGGTCCATGAACCGCGAGATCATCGTGTCGCCGAAGCCACGGTAGAAGCCGGCGATGGTGCCCAGGCCCACGCCGAACAGCAGCGACAGCGCGGTCGCGAGAGAGGCGATCAGCAGCGAGGTCCGCGCACCGTAGATCAGTTGGGCCAGGATGTCGTTGCCGCTGATCGGGGTGACCCCGACCCAGTGCGCACCACTGATGCCCCCGAACTTGCCGAGCGGCATGGTCGTGGACGGATCGGTCAGCTTCGGGAAGCTCACGTTCGGCGTCTTGCCGTAGATCTCGCACAGTTGCTTGGCGAAGATGGCCACCAGCACCAGCAGGAGCGCGACGATCCCGCCGACCATCGCGACGCGGTCCTTCTTCAACCGCCGCCATGCGATCACCCGCAGCGATCGGCCCTGGATCGCTGTCGTGCCTTCCTCAGCCTGGAATTCCTGGGCGCCCTTGTTCTCGCTGGCGACCGCCATCTCTCCAGCCGGCATGGACATGAGAGCGGTAAACCTCCTCGCGCCTGCGGGGTGTTGCAGGGGACTGTCCGAGCTTGTGGCCAGCGACAAGCTATTCCCCCGACGTGGCCCAGGACACACACATCGGCGGGTTGACGCCAGATCGTGACCGTTCCGCGATCTGGCTTGCCCACAGCCGGCTCATCGCTTGCGCACGGATTCGAGTCAGTCGGCGCGAGTCGCGCAACGGCTCAGCTGTGGAGCTGCGGAATGATCAGGTAGAGCCCGTAGCCGACAGCGGCCGCGCAGGCGGTGAACGCGACGGCCGACACGACGAGAGCGCCCCGCGCCGCGACCCGGGCGCCGGGCCACGACCCCGTCCCGGACGCCCGCTCGCCCGAGCGTGCACCGTCCAGCCGCGAGAGCCCGAGCACGCCGAGAGCGAACACCACGGCGATGCCGACCCCGAATCCGAGGCTGGCCTCGGCCACCCTGGCCAGGTCGGCCCAGTGGATGCTCACGCCGCGACCAGCACGGGCGCGTCGACCGACCCGCTCGGTAGCTCGTTGACGTTGTCCGGCGTGACCCGGCTGCGCCGCGAGTACGCGTAGATCCACGCGCCGCCGCCGACGGCGATCACCGCGACGACGCTCACCCCGAGATTGCCCGAGGCGGCCAGCCTGCCGGACAGGCCGCCGACGAGCGCGGCGACGGGCAGCGTGAACAGCCAGGCCAGCGCCATGCGTCCGGCCAGCGTCCACCGCACCTCGGCGAGGCGGCGGCCCAGCCCGGCCCCGAGGATGCTGCCCGAGCACACGTGCGTGGTGGACAGCGCGAAGCCCAGGTGCGAGGACGCGAGCAGCACGGCGGTCGAGGATGTCTCAGCGGCGAAGCCCTGCGGCGGCGCGATGTCGGTAAGGCCGCGGCCCATCGTCCGGATGATCCGCCACCCGCCGGCGTACGTACCCGCCGCGATCGCCAGGCCGGCGGCGACGATCACCCACACCGGCGGTCCGGAACCCGCACGAAGCGAACCGGAGGAGATCAGCACCAGCGTGATGACGCCCATCGTCTTCTGGGCGTCGCCGGTGCCATGAGCCAGCGAGACGAGCGAGGCCGATACCGTCTGGCCCGCACGGAAGCCGCGGTCGACCGAGGTGCGCCGCCCGCGCCGGGTGATCGTGTAGACGAGGTAGGTCGCGATCAGCGCGACGACGCCGGCCACCAGCGGCGAGGCGAGCGCCGGCAGCAGGATCTTGGACACCACGACGTCCAGGTGCACCGCGCCCGAACCGGCGCCGATCCACACCGCACCGAGCAGGCCGCCGAACAGCGCGTGGGAGGACGAGGACGGCAGGCCGAGCAGCCAGGTGACGAGGTTCCAGAGGATGGCCCCGACCAGGCCGCCGAAGATGATCGCCGGCGTGACGCGGTGCTCGTCCACGATGCCGCCGGAGATCGTCTTCGCGACGGCGGTGGACAAGAACGCGCCGGCCAGGTTCAGTACGCCGCTGATCGCAACCGCGACCTTGGGCCGCAACGCGCCGGTGGCGATCGAGGTCGCCATCGCGTTCGCGGTGTCGTGGAAACCGTTCGTGAAGTCGAAGACGAGCGCGGTGACGATGACCACGATCACCAGGAAGGAGATGTCCACGCTGCGGACGCTAGGGCGCCGAGCTGAACATCCGGTGCCCTGAGGTGAACGGCAGATGAACAACTGCGACTCAGTAACCTGGACCGGTGATCGATCTCCGGCAGCTGCGCGATGATCCTGAGCGCGCCCGCGCCTCGCAGCGCGTCCGCGGCGCCGACGAGTCATTGGTCGACGTGTTGCTGGCCGCCGACGACGCGCGGCGCGCCACCGTCGCCCGGGCCGATGGCCTGCGCGCGGAGCAGAAGGCGCTGAGCCGCTCCGTCGGCCACGCCGGGCCGGAGGACCGTCCCGCGCTGCTGCACCGCGCGAAGGACCTCGCCGAGCAGGTCAAGGCCGCCCAGGCCGACGAACTCGAGGCCGACGCGGTGCTGCGTGAGGCATACCTCGCGATGCCCAACCTCGTCGAGGACGGCGTCCCGCCCGGCGGCGAGCACGACTTCGTGACGCTGCAGACCGTCGGCACCCCGCCTGCCGTCGAGCACCCGCGCGAGCACACCGAGATCGGCGAGGCGTTGCACGCCATCGACACCGTGCGCGGCGCCAAAGTCAGCGGCGCCCGCTTCTACTTCCTCACCGGCATCGGCGCGCAGCTGGAGCTGGCACTGGTGAACCTGGCGATGGAGCAGGCCGCCGCCACCGGCTTCGTCCCGGTCATCGCACCGGCGCTGGTCAAGCCCGAGACGATGGAGGGCACCGGGTTCCTCGGCGCCCACGCCCCGGATGTCTACCGGATCGCCGACGACGACCTCTACCTCGTCGGCACGTCGGAGGTCGCGCTCGCCGGCTACCACGCCGACGAGATAGTGACCGGCCTGCCGCTTCGGTACGCCGGGTTCTCCTCGTGCTTTCGCCGCGAGGCCGGCTCGTACGGCAAGGACACCCGCGGCATCATCCGGGTGCACTGGTTCGACAAGGTCGAGATGTTCTCCTACGTGCACGTGGACGAGGCGCGCGATGAGCACCAGCGGCTGCTCGCCTGGGAGCGCGAGTTCCTGGACAAGCTCGAGCTGGCCTACCGCGTGATCGACGTCGCGGCCGGGGACCTGGGCTCCTCGGCCGCGCGCAAGTACGACCTCGAGGCCTGGTTCCCGTCGCAGGGCGCCTACCGCGAGCTGACCTCGACGTCGAACTGCACGACGTTCCAATCGCGGCGGCTGAACATCCGCACCCGCGGCGAGCGGGGCACCGAGCCGGTCGCCACCCTCAACGGCACGCTGTGCGCGATCGCCCGCACCATCGCCTGTCTGTTCGACCACCATCAGCAGCCAGACGGTTCGGTCTACGTGCCAGTGGCGCTGCGTCCCTGGCTGGGCGGCCGCGACGTGCTCACCCGCCCCGACGGCTCTGCCCCGACCGGCGGGGGCACCTCCAATCCGTGAGCGATCAGGGCCGCCGAGCGTGATCCGGATGGTGGCGACGGACCTGGACGGGACGTTGCTGCGCACCGACAACACCGTCTCGGCGCGCACCCGCGCCGCGCTGCGCGCCGCTGACAGCGCCGGGCTGCTGGTCGCGTTCGTGACGGGCCGTCCGCCGCGGTGGCTGGACGAGGTCATCACCGAGACCGGGCACCACGGTGTCGCGGTGGGCGCGAACGGCGCGGTGCTCTACGACCTGGCCAGCCAGACCGTTCTCGCCTCGCATCCGCTGCGGCCGGACGCGTTGCGCGTGCTGACGAGCGAGCTGCGCGCCGCCTATCCCGCGGTGCACTTCGCCGCGGAGTACGGGGACAGCTTCGGTGCCGAACCCGGTTACGTGCACGACTGGGCGATCAACCCGCGTACCGACCGTCGCGGCCGGCCGATCGCAGCGCCGCTCGTCGCCGACCTGGCCACGATCATCAGCCGGCCGGCCGTCAAGCTGCTGGCCAAGGACCGCGACGCCGACGCCGACGGCTTGCTCGCCTCGGCCGAGCGGCTGCTTGCCGGACGGGCCAGCGTCACCCACTCGTCCTCGTTCGGATTGCTCGAAATCGCGGCACCCGGGGTGAGTAAGGCCAGCGGACTGGCCGAGCTGGCGGCCCGGCACCAGATCCTGCCGGCCCAGGTAGTCGCCATCGGCGACATGCCCAACGACGTACCGATGCTGCAGTGGGCCGGTCGCTCCTACGCGGTAGCCAACGCGCATCCCGCCGTCCAGGCCGCCGCGGACGCCGTGGTGGGCGGCAACGACGACGATGCGGTCGCCGAACTCATCGAGGGACTGCTCTGCGGTACCTGAGCGTCGGAATCCGACGTTCAGGTACCGCGATCGGGCCCTCAGCCCATCGTCATCCCGCTGGAGGAGATGGTGATCCGCTGACCGGGGAAGATGAGGTTCGGGTTGTCGCCGAGCACGGCCTTGTTTCGCTCGTACAGGCCGCCGTAGCCGTGCAGGTGGAACCATGCCGCGATCACCGTCAGGTTGTCGCCCTTCTTGACGGTGTAGGTGATCGGCTTCACCGCGGCGGTGTGCGCCGGCGCCGCGGTGCTCGGCGCCGGGACGGCCGACGTGCTCGGCGAGGTGCTGGCGGCCGGGGTGCTGGCGACCGGAGTACTGGGCGCGGAGGTGCTGGCGGCCGGGGTACTGGCGGCCGGGGTGCTCGGCGCGGAGGTGGTGGGCGCGGGCGGGCTCGTCGTGGCCGGGGTGCTCGTGTCGGTGCTCGTGTCAGTGCCGGCGACGAGCGACTGCGATCCTGCCGGCCGTTGCGCCTGTGCCGACCCCCCGGAGTCGCGCCACGGCTGGATGGTGAACAAGGCGACCACCGCAGCGGCCGCGAGCAGCCCGACCAGCACCGCGAGCCGGGTGTCCACGCCGTGCCAGTGGTAGTTCCTACGATGGGTTCCGGACATCCGCACCCCCGTGGTCTGCGTCGTTCACGTCGACCTTACGCTGTCCGGATCGCCGTAGGGTGGGCCGGTGACGGCGGCCAGGCGCAGTAGGTCCGCGGCCTGGGCTGCCGGCGGGCTGAGCGCACTGCTCGTCACCACCGGGCTGCTGCACCTGCTGGCCCCGGCGGACTTCGAGTCGATCGTCCCGCGCCTGCTGGGCGCTCCGGCGTTCTGGGTGTACCTCAGCGGCGTAGCCGAACTGGCCTGCGCGGCGGCGATCGCCCTTCCGCGCACCCGCCACGTCGGCGGGCTAGCGGCAGCGGCGCTGTTCGTCGCCGTGTTCCCCGCCAACGTGCAGATGGCGCTGGACGCGCACGGCGGCCGCGATCTGCTGATCGCGTGGGGACGGCTGCCACTGCAGATCCCGCTCGTCGCCTGGGCGCTCTACGTGGCGCGGCACAGCCGCCGTGGGCGCGGGCCGCGAGACGCGCCGCCGGGAGTCACTGCCGGCGCAGCGACGCGCGGTTGATCTTGCCGCTGTTGGTCTTGGGCAGGGCGTCGACGAAACGCACCTGCCGGGGGTACTTGTACGGCGCCGTCTCGGCCTTGACGTGTTCCTGCAACTCGTGCGCCAGCGCGTCCGATGCCGGGTACCCGTCACGCAGCACGACGACCGCGGCGACCAGCTCGCCGCGTACCGCGTCGGGCACGCCGATCGCGGCGGCCTCGCGCACCGCCGGATGGGCGAGCAGCGCCGACTCCACCTCCGCCGGCCCGATCCGGTAGCCGGCAGAGACGATCACGTCATCGGCGCGGGCGTGGAAGTACAGCCAGCCCTGCTCGTCCTGACGTACCAGGTCGCCGGTACGCCACCGACCCGCCGGCACCGGCTGCCCGTCGTAGCCGAGGAAGAACGTGGGGACGGTGGACGGCTCGACGCACAGCTCGCCGTCGACGATCTCCACGCGCACTCCCGGCAGCGGGCGTCCCATCGACCCGGGCGGTGCCTGCTCGCCGGGACGCACGCCGGCGAGGTGGCCAGTCTCGGTCTGCCCGTACCCGTCGGCGATCGTCAAGCCGGTGTGCTCGTGCCAGGCCGCCACCGCGGGCGCCCCGAGCGCCTCGCCGGCCGTGATCACCCGCCGCAGCGACGGCAGCGTGTCGACGCGTCCGTGCGCGGCGATCAGTCGGTACTCCGTCGGCGCCATGCACAGCACCTGCACGCCCTCGCGGCGCACCACGTCCAGCCGCTCGCCCGGATCGAAGCGACGGTCGTGCAGCAGCGCCACGGCCCCGCACAGCCACGGCGCGATGAAGCAGTTGCGCGCCGACTTCGACCAGCCCGGCGCGGCCGTCGACCACACCAGCTCGCCGGGCCGAGCCGCCATCCACTCGCGGGCCTGCAACCGCTGACCCCACACGTAGCGCTGCGCGTGGGTGACCAGCTTCGGCTCACCGCTCGTCCCGGAGGTGAACAGCACGAACGCCGGGTCGTCGGGCCCGAGCTCGGCGTACGGGGGTGGCTCGTGGCCGCTCAGCAGCGCGGGATCGGGAACGGTAAGCACCGGGCAGTCAGCTCGCGCGGCGTCCAGGACTGCGCGGTTGCGCTCGTCGCACAGGATCAGGGTGGGACGGGCCCGGGCCAGGCGCA
Organism: Jatrophihabitantaceae bacterium; assembly: GCA_051000395.1. Taxonomy (GTDB): domain Bacteria; phylum Actinomycetota; class Actinomycetes; order Mycobacteriales; family Jatrophihabitantaceae; genus JBPCOI01. The sequence goes on along the minus strand of JBPCOI010000079.1, from coordinate 19,337 downwards.
GCTCAAGGTCCTTCGGCCGCAACTGCTCGCTGCACGGCAGCGTCGCCGCCCCGATCCGTAGTCCGGCCAGGATCGCCAGCGCGTACTCGACCCGGTTGCCGAGCAACGTCAGCACGAGCGACCCGCGCCCCACGCCGCGCGCCGCCATCGCGCCGGCCAGCGATCCGGAGGCGTCGAGCAGCTCGCCGAAGCTCCACTCCTGCCGCCCACCGGAGCGCGACACGGTGCGCAGCGCGCGCTCGGCAGGCGGCCGGGCAGCGACGAGATCGCGGACGAAGTTCGGCACCTACAGGTACTGCCCGGTCCCCCGCCCGGAGCTGTCGTCCTCGTCCGGGCCGCCGAACCGCGTCCCCGGCGGCATGATCATCTGACCGCCGGGGCCCACGATCACCTGCCGCTCGCCCGCGCCGGGCGGCAGGGCCCGTCCGCGCATCTGCTCCAGCTGCGCTCGCGCTGCCATCTGCTGGGCAAACAGCGCCGTCTGGATGCCGTGGAAAAGCCCCTCGAGCCAGCCGACGAGCTGCGCCTGGGCCACCCGCAGCTCCGCCTCGGACGGCGTGCCATCCCCGAAGGGCAGCGTGAGCCGGTCCAGCTCCTCGCGCAGCTCGGGGGCCAGGCCGTCCTCGAGCTCACGGATCGAGGACTCGTGGATCTCGCGCAGCCGCTGGCGGCCGGCTTCGTCCAGCGGCGCGGCCCGCACCTCCTCGAGCAGCTGCTTGATCATCGTCCCGATCCGCATCACCTTGGCCGGTTGCTCGACCATCGCCGTGATCTCGTCGGTGTCCTCGCGGCCGCCGGTCTCGGCCGGGGCGGACACGGCCAGTTCCGCCGGGGTGCTCTCGTCAAGCTCGGGCTGCTCGGGCGGCGGTGCCGCCTGCTGGCTGTCGTCGGTCATCTGACCAGTCTGGCCCACGCATCGCGAGGCCTAACACCGCGGCAGGCGGCGCCCCCCTCACGCCGACGTGTGGTCACGCGGGGTTCAGCCGCCGACGCGCAGCAGCACCTTGCCGACGTGCTCGCTGGACTCGACGAGCCGGTGCGCCTCGGCTGCGTCGTCGAGTCCCAGCACGCGGTCGATGATCGGACGCACCGCCCCGGACTCGAGCAGCGGCCACACCCCGGCCTGGGTCTCGGCGACGATCGCCGCCTTCTGCTGCAGCGGGCGGGCCCGCAGGCCGGCGGCGAGCACGCTCGCGCGTCTGCTCAGCAGCGCGCCGAGGTCGAGCTCGCCCTTTCGGCCGCCCTGCAGGCCGAGCACGACGAGCCGCCCGCCGACCGCGAGGCACTTGACGTTGCGCGGCAGGTAGGAACCGCCCATGTTGTCCAGCACGACGTCCACCCCGGCTCCGTGCGTCTCGCCGAGCACCCGCTCGTCGAAGAGCTCGTCGTGGTAGTTGATGGCATGCGCGGCACCCAGCTCGCGGCAGAACTGGACCTTGCGCGGCGTGCCCGCGGTAGCGAACACCTCGGCGCCGCGCTGGTGCGCGAGTTGAATGGCCATCGTGCCGATACCGCTCGTGCCGCCGTGCACCAGCACGCGCTCGCCGGGCTGCAGGCCGCCGGCACCGAAGAGCATCGACCAGACGGTGCAGGTCGTCTCCGGCAGGGCGGCGGCGTCGACGAGGGAAGCGCCGGCCGGCAGGTGCATCAGCTGCCCGGCGGGGACGGCGACCTGCTCGGCGTAGCCGCCGCCGGAGAGCAGCGCGCACACCTCGTCGCCGACCTTCCAGCCCCCCACGTCGCGCCCGAGCTCGGCTATCGTGCCGGAGCACTCCAGGCCGAGGTACGGCGGCGCGCCGGGGGGTGGCGGGTAGTTACCCTGCCGCTGCAGCAGGTCCGCGCGGTTCACCGCGGTTGCCGCGACGTTGACGATCACCTCGCCGGCGGCCGGCTGCGGGTCGGGGACGTCCTGCACCTGCAGGACCTCCGGACCTCCGGGCTCGCGGACAACGACTGCACGCATGGCCCCGACGGTATCTGGCGTCGATCAGGTTTTCGCGCCTGGTGTCCGGGTACAGCTGCCGGAGCCGGTCACGCGGGATGCAAACGTGATCGAAAAGACGGACAGTCTGGTATCCCAGACGTCTGGACGAAGCGTTGGCGCCCGCACACGGCGGCGAGCAGAGTGTTCGCATATGCAGCGGATCGCCGTCGACGTCGGGCCGGTGAACGAGGAAGAGCTCGTCGCCGTCGCGCGCTACGGCGCCGGCGTCGAGCTCACCGAGGCCGCCCTGGCAGCCATCGCAGCCTCCCGCGCAACCGTCGAGGCGCTGGCCGAGGACACCGAGGCGCACTACGGCATCTCGACCGGCTTCGGCGCGCTGGCCACCAAGCACATCCCGGTCGAGCAGCGCGCGTTGCTGCAACGCTCCCTGATCCGCTCGCACGCCGCGGGATCCGGCCCGGAGGTCGAGCGCGAGGTCGTCCGGGCGATGATGCTGCTACGCCTCTCGACCCTCGCGACCGGCCGTACGGGCGTCCGTCCGCAGACGGCGACGGCGCTGGCAGCCTTGCTGGACAACACGATCACACCGATCGTGCGCGAGTACGGATCTCTCGGGTGCTCCGGTGACCTCGCCCCCCTCGCGCACGTCGCGCTGGCGCTGATCGGGGAGGGCACGGTCCGCGACGCCGACGGCGTCGAGGCGCCGGCCGCGGACGTGCTTGCCCGCTACGGCATCACGCCGATCGTGCTCGCCGAGAAGGAGGGACTGGCGCTGATCAACGGCACGGACGGCATGCTGGGGCAGCTGTTGCTGGCCTGCCACGACCTCGACCTGCTGCTGCGCACCGCCGACCTCACCGCGGCCATGAGCGTCGAAGCGATGCTCGGCACCGCTCGCGTCTTCGCCGCCGACCTGCAGGCGCTGCGCCCGCACCCCGGTCAGGCTGTCGCCGCCGCCAACATGCGCGCGCTGCTGGCCGATTCGCCGATCGTCGCCTCGCACGCCGGACCCGACTGCGTATACGTGCAGGACGCATATTCGATGCGGTGCGCACCGCAGGTGGCCGGAGCGGCACGCGACACCGTGGCGCACGCCCGCGCCGTCGCCGGGTACGAGCTGCGCGCCGCGGTGGACAACCCCGTCGTGCTCGGCCCGCTGCCCGGCGCGCCCGACTCCGCGGCCGAGTGGCGCGTGGAGTCCAACGGCAACTTCCACGGTGCCCCGATCGCCTACGTCCTCGATTTCCTCGCGATCCCGGCCGCGGACGTCGCCTCGATCAGCGAGCGCCGCACCGACCGGATGCTCGACGTCGCGCGCAGCCGGGGGCTGTCCCCGTTCCTGGCCGACGACCCCGGCGTCGATTCCGGGCACATGATCGCCCAGTACACGCAGGCCGCCCTCGTGTCCGAACTCAAGCGCCTGGCCGTTCCTGCGAGCGTGGACTCGATCCCGTCCAGCGCGATGCAGGAGGACCACGTCTCGATGGGCTGGTCGGCCGCGCGCAAGCTGCGCCGCTCGGTGGACGCGCTGACGCGGGTGCTCGCGATCGAGCTGCTCAGCGCCGCGCGGGCCCTCGACCTGCGTGCCCCGCTGCAGCCGGGTCCGGCGACCGGCGCGGTCGTGGCCGCGCTCCGCGAGAGCGTCCCCGGACCGGGCACCGACCGGCACCTGTCCCCGGAGATCGAAGCGGCCGTCGAGTTCGTCCGCACCGGCGCCGCGGTCGCGGCGGCGGACGCCGTCCTGCCCGAAGCACTGCAATGACCCGCGATCTTCATGCGCTCCCGACGCCATGAGCGCAGCGGCGCATGAAGATCACCGGAAGGAGAGGCCATGATCCGCTCACCGCACGGCAGCACGCTCACCGCGCGCGGCTGGCAGACCGAGGCACCGCTGCGGATGCTGCAGAACAACCTCGATCCGGACGTCGCCGAGCACCCCGAGGAGCTCGTCGTCTACGGCGGCACCGGCAAGGCGGCGCGGGACTGGCCCAGCTACCACGCGATCGTGCGCACGCTCACCGACCTGGCGCTCGACGAGACACTGCTGGTGCAGAGCGGACGCCCGGGAGGCGTCATGCGGACGCAAGAGTGGGCGCCACGCGTGCTGATCGCGAACTCCAACCTGGTCGGCGACTGGGCGAACTGGGACGAGTTCCGCCGCCTGGAGCAACTCGGACTCACGATGTACGGGCAGATGACGGCCGGCTCGTGGATCTACATCGGCACGCAGGGCATCCTGCAGGGAACGTATGAGACCTTCGCGGCCATCGCAGCGAAGTTCGCGGCCGACGGACGGCTCGGCGCCAACGGCCGGGCCGCGGGCGGCGGCGCGGCGGCCGATGGGGCGGACACGCTCGCTGGCACGATCACGCTCACCGCAGGGCTCGGCGGCATGGGCGGCGCGCAGCCGCTGGCCGTCACGATGAACGGCGGCGTGGCGATCTGCATCGACGTCGACGCCAGCCGCATCAAACGCCGCATCGAGCATGGCTACCTCGATGTCGAGGCGTCCTCGCTCACGCAGGCGCTGCACCTCGCGACCGAGGCACGCGACGCCGCAAAGCCGCTGTCCATCGGGCTGTTGGGCAACGCGGCGTCGCTGGTCCCGCAGCTGCTGGCCAACGACGCGCCGATCGACATCGTCACCGACCAGACCTCTGCGCACGATCCGCTGAGCTACCTGCCGATCGGCGTCGAGTTCGACGAGTGGCACGACTACGCAGCGCGCAAACCCGAGGAGTTCACCGCGCGCGCCCGCGCCTCGATGGCGCGCCACGTCGAGGCGATGGTTGGGTTCATGGACAATGGCGCCGAGGTGTTCGACTACGGCAACTCGATCCGTGGCGAGGCGCAGACGGCCGGATATTCCAGGGCATTCGCCTTTCCCGGCTTCGTCCCCGCCTATATCCGTCCGCTGTTCTGCGAGGGCAAGGGACCGTTCCGGTGGGCCGCGCTGTCGGGGGATCCCGCGGATATCGCCCGTACGGACCAGGCCGTGCTGGACCTGTTTCCGGACAACGAGCCGCTGGCCCGCTGGATCCGGATGGCGCAGGAGCGGGTGCACTTCCAGGGCCTGCCCGCGCGGATCTGCTGGCTGGGTTACGGCGAGCGTGACAGGGCCGGCCTGGCATTCAACGAGCTCGTCGCGTCCGGCGAGATCAGCGCGCCGATCGTGATCGGCCGCGATCACCTCGACTGCGGTTCGGTCGCGTCGCCCTACCGCGAGACGGAGGCTATGGCCGACGGCTCGGACGCGATCGCCGACTGGCCGCTGCTCGACGCGATGGTCAACGTGGCCAGCGGCGCGAGCTGGGTGTCGATCCACCACGGTGGCGGGGTCGGCATGGGGCGCTCCATCCACGCCGGCCAGGTCACCGTCGCCGACGGCACCGACCTCGCGGCGCAGAAGATCGAACGCGTCCTCACCAACGATCCGGGAATGGGCGTGATCCGGCACGTCGATGCCGGATACGAGCGCGCGCTGGAGGTCGCCGGCGAACGCGACGTCCGCATCCCGATGCGCGAGTCGTAGACCGCATTCGACGCAACCCTCGCCAGGGCCGAGGATGGACGCATGTACCTGGCCAGTTCCCCCGAGGCAAACGAGCTGCTGGACCGCGACCCGTTCGCCCTGCTGATCGGCATGGTGCTCGACCAGCAGATCCCGCTGGAGAAGGCGTTCACCTCACCACAGGTGCTGCGCGAGCGACTCGGCGGCACGCTGGACGTGCACGCTATCGCCGAGCACGACGCGCAGGACCTGGGCGAGATCTTCCGGGTGCCGCCCGCGCTGCACCGGTTCCCGGTGGCGATGTCCAAGCGCGTGCAGGAGCTCGCCCGGATGATCGTCGAGCGCTACGACGCCGACCCGGCTGCCGTCTGGACGGGCGCCACCTCGGGCACCCAGCTGCGCGAGCGGATTGCGGCGCTGCCCGGCTTCGGCGAGCAGAAGGCCCGGATCTTCACCGCGCTGCTCGGCAAACAGTTCGGCGTGCGTCCGCGTGGCTGGCGTCAGGCCGCCGGCGACTTCGGCCTGGACGGCGCGCGCCGCTCCGTTGCCGACATCGTCGACGCGACGACGCTGCGCGAGGTGCGCGCGTACAAGAAGCAGCTCAAGGCGGCCGCTCAAGGGTCCTGACCGACGGCGCGCCCCCCTGCAGATCTGCCTGGTGCCACCCATCGTTAGCGGGTGGGTTGCCAAGGACGGAGTGTCGATCAGCTCGTCGGTCAGGTAGGAGCCGCCGACCCCGACGAAGCGGTCAGCGGCGAGCCGACCCGGTGCGCGGTGCCGTCGGAGTCGACGAACGCGAACTCGCGCAACCGGTAGGGGGTGTCGTGCGCAGCCGTCAACCGGCCCCCGGCACCGGCACGGCTCCACTCGGCATGCAGGGCATCGGCGTCGGAGACGTAGAGGTAGACGACCGCCCCGTCGCGGGCCGGGTCGTGTTGATCCCACTCCGTGAGGTGCAGCGAGACCGAACCCCGATCGGCGTAGCCGTAGCGGTCGGCTCCGTCGTAGGCATGGGTCGCGAAGCCGAGGCGGCGGTAGCGCTCGAGCGCCGCGTCCAGGTCACGGACCGGGATGACCGGGGCGACCTGGTGGAACTGGATCTCGGCTGCCATCGCCGCTCCTCGACGTCGAAGCCATCACTGGCTACCGGGCACCCGCTCGGCTCTGCATTTGCGCTGCGCGGGCGCGTGTGGTCGGGTCTAGCGGCACAGGCAGCGGGGCCGTCTGCTGTACCTCCCGAGACGATCGTAGGAGACCGCGTGTTCGCTGCGCTCAGCTACGTCCATCAGCTCTCGGCACCGGCGACCGCCTCGTCCGGCGGGAGCCACAGCCCGATCGCAAGGCTCGTCATCGGGGTGTTGTTCGTCGTCGTGGGCGTTGCCCAGGCGGCCAAGCCCGACCTGGCCTGGCGCATGTCGCGGTGGCAGTTCAAGAATCGCGACGCGCTGCAGCCCAGCAACGCCGGGCTGGTCGTGGCTCGGGTGGCCGGAACCATTGTCACCGTCGTCGGCGTGGTGCTGATCGTCTTCGCACTACGCAAGTAGCTGCCCGGCTCAGGCGGCTCGGGCGCTCAGGTGCCGACGCAGGAACTCGACCTGCGCGGATACCGACTTCTCCAACACCGCGCCGACGTAGATGTCGAAGTGCCCGCACTCGAAGGACTCCACCTGCGCCAGCGCACCTGCCCGCCGCGCGACCTCGTGCACAGCGGCCACGGGCGCGATGTTGTCCCGCTCGGCCACGACCAGCAGGATCGGGCAGCGCAGCTTGGCGGCCAGGGTCACCGGCCGGTTCAGCGCGATCCGCAGCAGGCCGCGAGCGCACATCTCGTTGCGGAACGTGGGACCCATGATGGCCCGGTACCCCTCGACACCTCCTGCGGCCGTGATCGTCGCGTTCGAACCGGGTTCGCCGATCACCGGCACCAGCAGCGGTGCACGCCGAGTCAGCTGCCGGCCGAGATCACGCAGGCCGGCCGCCGTCATCGCCAGCACCTTGCCCGACCCGGACGCCTTCTCCACGCCGCGCAGGGCGGCGAGTCCGTCCATCGCCGCACCCTGCGAGATCACCGCCGCGACGGACGGGTCGTGCGCCGCGACCGCCACCACGTGGCCGCCGGAATAGGACGAGCCCCACACCACGATCCGCGACGGGTCGACCCCGGCCGTTGATCGTGCCTTGGCCACGGCCGCGTGGTAGTCCTGGCGATGCCTGCGGTGGTTGACGTCCTGACGCGGGTTGCCCTCAGACGTGCCGTAGCCGCGGTAGTCGAAGACGAGCACGTCGCAGCCGGCTGCCGCGAACCGCTCCGCGAACGGCAGCAGCCCGGCGTCACGGGTCGCCCCGAAACCGTGGCCCATCACCACGCACGGACGCCCTGCGGCCGTCGCGAGCTCCTCGGACTCGGCCGGTAGGTACCACGCGGCACACCTCGTCCCGTGGCTGTCGAAGCTGATCGTGTCCATGGCGCCTCCTGCACTGGGTTCGTCGCTGCCGCCCGCCCCGGATTCTCGAGGCCGTCACGCGCCCGCGAAAGCGCTCCCGCGCAGGGCGTCCATCTCCGCGCCGAGCGCGTCGACGCGCCCGGCGTCGACCGATCCGCCGCAGCGCCGCAGCCAGTTCGCGACCATCCGGTGCCCGCCCTGGGTAAGCACCGACTCGGGATGGAACTGCACGCCGTCGATCGGAAGCGACTCGTGCCGCAGCGCCATCACCACGCCGCTCGCCGTCCGTCCGTTCACCACGATCTCCGGCGGCAGCGCGGCCGGCTCGACGGCGAGCGAGTGATAGCGGGTGGCCGTGAACGGCGACGGCAGGCCGGCCAGCACGCCGGTCCCGTCGTGGAGGATCTCGCTCGTCTTGCCGTGCAGCAGCTCCGGTAGCCGGATGATCGGTGCGCCGAAAGCCGCGCCGATGGCCTGGTGGCCGAGGCAGACGCCGAACAGCGGAAGCGAACGTGTGGCGCAGGCACGCACGAGCGGCATCGACACGCCGGCGTCCTGCGGTATCCCCGGGCCGGGCGAGATGAGCACCCCGTCGAGGCCGAGGCAATCCAGCTCGTCCGGCTCGACTGCGTCGTTGCGCCGCACCATCACCTCGGCGCCGAGCTGGGCGAGGTACTGGACCAGGTTGTAGACGAAGCTGTCGTAGTTGTCGACGACCAGGATCCTGGTCACTTCTCGCCCGGCACCGTCACCTGGCTGATCGGCAGGTGCGGCTCGATCCACGGGAACACCACGAACATCAGCAACGCGGTGACGGCGAGGACGAGGAAGAGCACCTGCACCAGTTTGACAGCGACCATCCCGGGCAGGTGGCGCCAGATCCAGACGTACATCAGCTACCCGCCTGAGCGTAGAGCGCGACGATCGCCGGCGGCTTCTGGTTGCTGGTCCGGGGCAGCTTGGCGCTGAGCACCGAGAAGACGATCATGCGGAAGTCCGCCGTGAACTTGGGGGTGCACGTCGTCATCGTCATGAGCGCCTCGGTGGGCTTCGCGCCGGGATGGTCCGGGACCGGCAGCGTCACGGTCGTGTTGTCCGGCGTGACGATCTCACGACCGGCGATGCCGTCGGCGTCCTTCGCCGTGAGGCTGTTGTGGTCGCGGCCCTTGACCCGGTACACGTACCACTCGGATTTGGTCTCGATGATCACCGCATCGCCGACGCGCAGCTTGTCCAGGTTCAGGAACGGCTCCCCCTTGCCGACCCGGTGCCCTGCGACGGCGAAGTTGCCGACCTGCCCGGGCAGCGCGGTGTTGCCGTAGTGCGCGGGGCCCTGTTCCAGCTGGGCGTCGGTCGGGGTCGTGCTGCCCTGCACGATCGTCCAGGCGTAGTCGCGCCCGAGTCGCGGGATGTAGATGTTGGCGATACCCGTCCCGAGCGGCAGGCTGGCCAGCGCGCCGTCTGGAAGCGGCAGCAGCGGGTCCTTGCCCTGCTTCCACTCCTGCTCGAGCGCGGTGTGCACCTTTGCCTGCTCCGCGCTGGCGAACCAGTTCGTCACGTACACCTCGTAGACGACGAACAGCAAGATGATCAGCCCGAACGTGATCAGGGTCTGGCCGACGCCGCGCAGGACGAGCCGGACCTTGTCGCCGAAGCTCATTCCCCCGGCCGAGTGCCGCCGTCGCTGCGGATCCCCGTCGCCGGCAGCGCCCCCAGACCCTCCGGTCGGGGGCATGGGGGGGTCGGACGGCGGGGGTACCTGCTCGGCGACCGCGCCGGTCTTCTCCTCGGACATCGCTTCCGCCTCGCTCACTTGGTCCCCGCCCGCGCGTACGCCAACCCGATCGACCCGCTGTAGGCGGGAAGATCGAGCCTGCCGACGGACCCGACGGTGTAGCCGAGCCCGTAGTAGCTCGCCGCCTGCTCGAAGAGCCGGACGCCGGGCGAGGCGTTGAGTTCGCTCAACATTGTCGGGTACGGACCGATGGCCGCAACCCGAAACGGGGGAGAGAACACGTCGCCGTTGAGCAACAGGGTATTCCCCACACACCGCACGGCGCTCGTCGCGATCACCCGCTGCCCGGCGATCGTCATGGCCTCCGCCCCGCCCGCCCACAGCGCGTTCACGACCGCCTGCAGATCCGACTGGTGCACGACGAGCTGATTGGGGTCGACGGACGTGTCGGCAGGTTGCGCCGGCGCGTCGTCCAGGATCACCACGATGCCCGGGCCATGGACCTTCGTGAGCCCGCCGGGTACCAGCAACGGCTCCGCCCGACGCTGTGCGGCGGCCACTGCCGAGTTCCCCTGCCCGGCCAGGTTGGTCGTTGCCGTCACCTGCTTCTGCAGGCCCGCGAGGTCCCGCGCAGCCTTCTGCACGTGCGCCTCGGCATTGCGGACGAGGTCGGCGAGGTTCGCGGTGCCGGGGGGCCGCAAGTCCGTTCCCGCCGAGTCGCGGGCGCTGGCGGCGAACCCGACGCCGGCAATCAGGCACACGACGGGGACGAGGGCGCGCCAGGCTCGTGACCTGCGTCCCGCGCGCTCGCGAGCGGCGACTGGCATCCGGCACCACCCTCCGTCCCGCGCGATCGAGCCAGTACCGAGCTACCGAACCGTGCCGGACGCGGTGCCGGGGCTGGCCGGCGCGCGATCCTGGAGCCGTGGCGGCGCTCCCCGAGCGGCCAGGCGTCTACGCTAACCGGTGTCGGCCGCCACCGCGGCCACCGCCCGGCTCTGGCTCAGGCGGCGCCCCAGCAGGAGATCGACGTGCCCAAGTCAAAGGTCCGCAAGAAGAGCGACGCCCCGGTCCGCTCGGCGTCCTCGGCCAGCTCGCCGAGCAAGGCGCTGGCGCCGAGCCCCACCTGGTATCCGGCCGTCATGGCGGGCGTCCTGCTGCTGGGACTGGCGTACCTCGTCGTCTACTACCTCACCAGCAGCGGCACCTCGCCGCGGATCGGGTTCATGGCCGACCTCGGTTCCTGGAACTTCGCCGTTGGCTTCGGTGTCATGCTGGTCGGCCTGGTGATGGCGGTCCGGTGGCGATGAGCGCGTCCACAGCGTTGTCCACCCCTGTGATTACACGGCTGTAACTCGTCCCCACCCCGGGATAACCCTGTGGACGACGTGCCCGCTGGCTGCCGCTTCGGGCCGGATCGCCGGCTCACCGCCCTGAGCGCCGCATTCGCCCTGGCCGCCGTCGCCGTCGTGCTGGTGAGCACCGATGTCGGCGCCCGCATCCTGTTCAGCGGCGCGGCACTGGTGCTCGCCGGCTACGCGGTCACCGACCTGGTGTTCTGGCCACGGCTGGCGGCTGACGCGCGCGGGCTGACCATCCGCTCTCCGCTGGAACGGGTGCGCCTGAGCTGGGCGGACGTCGAGGACGTGCGCGCCGACGTCCGCGAACGCCTCGGGCTGCGCAGCGTGACGCTCGAGGTGGACGCCGGCGCGATCCTGGTCGTGTTCAGCCGGCGGGCGCTCGGCGCCGACCCGGCCGACGTGGCCCGAGCGGTGCTGGCCGCCGACCCGCGCACGCCACCGGCCTAGCGTCGGCCTAGCGTCGGCCCACCCGTTGCGTCCTCAGAGCGCGCCCCCGCCGGTCGCCGTCCGCAGCACGACGACCACCACGACCAGCACCGCGACGCCACTCAGGCCGACCGCCTGAGTCGACGTCCTGATCCGGTGCTGCACGCGTGGCAGCCCGGCGAGCGCGAGCGCGGCCAGGGCGCCGGTCACGAAGCCGCCGATGTGGCCGAGCCGGGAGATGCCCTGGACGGAGAAGGTGAACACGAAGTTCAGCACGATGATCCCGACGAGCCACTGCAGGTCGAGGCCCAGGCGCCGCACCAGCACCAGGCAGGCGGCGAACAGCCCGAAGATCGCCCCGGACGCGCCGACGACCGGTACCCCGGGGCTGCCGAACGCGTAGACCGCGGCCGATCCGCCGAGCGCGCCGAGCAGGTACACGGTGAGCAGCCGCCAGCGGCCGAGCAGGCGTTCCAGCGGTGGGCCGACGATCACCAGCGCCAGCATGTTGGCGCCGATGTGCAGCAAGCTCAGGTGCAGGAAGGCGGAGGTCAGCAGCCGGTAGAACTGATCGTTGGCGTACACCGCGGCCGGCTGCAGTTGCCAGGCGTCGAAAAGGCCGCCGCCGCTAGGCGTGGCAGCCGGCTGGTCGATCCCGTGCACCGACTGCAGCCCGGTGACCAGGTAGACGATCACGTTCAGCGTGACGAGGCTGCCGGTGACGTAAGGCGGTGAGTCGCGTAGCCGAGCGCCGAGCGAGGTGCGCTGCGGGCGGGCGGTCTTGCGGGCCAGGCCCGCGTCGTCCGGACAGTGGAAGCCGACCGGCGCCTCGCGCATGCAGTCGGGGCAGATCGGGCGCTCGCAGCGGGTGCAGCGCACCAGCGTCTCCCGGTTCGGGTGCCGGTAACAGTGCTCGCTGGTCGGCGCGCTCAAGGTGCCGGTTCGACCGTCACGGAGTTGATGGTGACGTCCTCGGTGGGCCGGTCGTTGCGGCCGGTGGACGTCGCAGCGATCGCGTCGACGACCGCCCGGCTCTCGGCGTCGGCGACCTCGCCGAAGATGGTGTGCTTGCGGTTCAGATGCGGAGTGCGGCCCACCGTGAGGAAGAACTGCGAGCCGTTGGTGTTCGGTCCGGAGTTGGCCATGGCGAGCAGATAGGGCCGGTCGAAGGACAGGTCGGGATGGAACTCGTCGGCGAAGGCGTAGCCCGGGCCGCCGTAACCCTGCCCGAGCGGGTCGCCGCCCTGGATCATGAAGCCGGGGATGACCCGGTGGAAGATCGTGCCGTCGTAGAGCCGCCCGGTGCTCTTCACGCCGGTACCGGGATGCGTCCACTCCCGGCCGCCCTCGGCGAGTTCGACGAAGTTCTGCACGGTCTTGGGCGCGTGGTTGCCGAACAGCTGGATGCGGATGTCGCCGGCGCTGGTGTGCAGCGTGGCGATCTGGGTGGCGGACACGGCGAACTCCTGCGGTCACGGCGGGTCGGACGGACGAGTGCCCATACTGCCACGGGGTCCCGACAGGGCCGCCGGTTACAGTCGAGGTGCCAGGCGGTCCGAGCGGCTGCCGCACCGGCGCCGAGCTCTCGAGAGGACTCAGATGACCCGCACCGACGTCGAGCATGCCCTGCAGCAGGCTGGCTCGGCCGTCACCGAAGCGACCCGTGAGCTGGCCGGCTCGGCCCTCGACGCGGTCGACGCCGTGCGGACGCACGCGGCCACCAGCGACTCGCGGCGCGGCCGTGGGAAGGCGTTGTTCGGCAGCCTCGTGCTCGCGGCGATCACCGTCGCCACGGCGTTCCGGGCCAGGCAGCTGCGCAGCGAAGCGCGCTCGGCGGCCGCCCCCGTGCCAGCACGTCACTTCCAGAGCGGCCGCTAACCGCTCACCGCGGGCGTCCCGTCGCGACGCGGGCGGCCAGCTCCGGCAGGGAGTCGTCCAGCGGCGCGAGATCGGTGCTCTCCCCGCGGCGGCCAAGCGCCCGGCGCAGCAGCTCGTCGGCGAAGCGCGGGCTCTTGGCCAGCACCGGTCCGTGCAGGTACGTGCCCACCACGTTGTCGCGGACGGCGCCCTCGGTTCGATCCCGGCCGTTGTTGCCGCGGCCTGCCGCGGTGGTGCCGAGGGGGCGCACGCCCGTTCCGAGCTCGGTCAGACCGCTGTGGTTCTCGTAGCCGACCAGCCGCCCGGAGCCAGGCGTGTCGACGGTGATGTTGCCGATGAGCCGCTCGGCCTGACCGCGGGTGAGCACGTCGAGGACGCCGACACCCGGGATGTGCCGGCCGTCATGGGTGACGAACTCGTGTCCGAGCAGTTGGTAGCTGCCGCAGACGGCCAGCATCACCACCCCGTCGTCGGCCATCGCGCGCAGCTCGCCGCCGCGGCGGGCGAAGTCGGCGCCGATCTCGCCCTGGGTGGCGTCCTGACCGCCGCCGGCGAGCACGACGTCCGCGCCGGCGGGCAGCGGGTCGCCCACGTTCACCGGCACCACCTGCACCGGTAGCCCCCGCCACTGCAGCCGCCGCTGCAACACCACGACGTTGCCGGTGTCGCCGTAGATGTTCATCTCGCGCGGGTACAGGTGTACGAGCGTCACCGCGGCCGACCTCACGTGGGGTCTCCGCGCAGGCGCGAGCCCAGCGAGCGTTTCCGCGGCGCGCTCATCCGGACGTCGCGATCCGGGACAGGACCGCGTGCAGCGCCCACATCGCGGTGTGGGTGCTGAACACCACCACCCGGGCGCCTGTGGGCACCGCGGCGACGGCGTTGCGCACGGCCTTCTCCAGGTCCGGTTCCACCTCGGCGACAGCGACGGCGTCGTAGCGCAGCCGTACCGCCATGTCCGCCGCCCGGGTCCCGGCCGTCGCCAGCCGATCGGCGCGTGTCGCCAGGCCGGTGAACTCGACGTCCCACAGCCAGGACACGTCACGACCGTCGGCGTAGTCGTCGTTGATCGCTATCACGACGGCATCAGCGTGGGCGCCGGTGTCCAGCGTGCGCAGGCTCTGCCGAAAACCAGCCGGATTCTTCACCAGCTGCAGCACCAGGCGGCGTCCGTCCAGCTCGAAGGACTGCCCGCGACCGAAGGCCGGCTCGACCCGGCCGAGCCCGGCCAGCACCTCCTGCGGGGACAGGCCGAAGCTCAGCGCCAGCGCCGCCGCGCCGGTCGCGTTCTGGGCGTTGTGCGGTCCTTCGGCCCGCAAAACGACGCGGTAGTCCTGCGCACCCATGCGAATGGTGACCTGCGGGCACCCTGCACTGGGCAGGGCACGCAGCTCCGCCGCGACCGGTTCGTGGGAGACGAAGACGGCGCCGCCGTAGAGCTCCTCGTCGTTGGGGAACAGCGCACGCAGCTCAGGCGCCACGCCGTAGCGGGTGACCTGGGCCGGGCTGTACGCGGCGAGGGCCGCGACGCGCTCGTCGTCGCGGTTGAGCACGAGGTGCCCGACGGTGGCGGCGGCCACCTTGCCCAACAGCGCGGCGGTCGTGTCGATCTCGCCGAAGCGGTCGAGCTGGTCGCGCATCACGTTGAGCAGCAACGCGCGACGTGGCGGCACCGCTGCGACGAAGCGCACCGCCCAGGCCTCGTCCAGCTCGAAGACCGCGACGTCGAACGGCAGCCGACCACGCCAACTGGCGCGCGCCACGGTGGTGGTGATGGCGCCGCGCACGAAGTTGCTGCCCGTGTCGTTGGTGAGCACGCGGTAGCGCTCGCCCAGGATCGTCGCCAGCATCTTCGTGGTGGTCGTCTTGCCGTTGGTGCCGGTGACCACGACTACGTTCTCGGGCAGGGTCGCCATGGCGGTCGCCAGGTAGCGGGGGAAGACCTTCTCCACGACGAGCCCCGGCAGCGCGTCGCCCCGCCGTCCGAGCAGGCGCAGGCCGAGCAGCGTCAGCTTGCCGAGCCACACCGCGAGGACGTTCATGATGCTGCCCAGGCTACGGCCATGCTACCGCGCACCCGGACACAGCAGGGGGGCGCGCCGCCGAAGCGACCCGCCCCCCTGCTGCTTGCTGCTCAGCTCAGTGAATCGCGGTGAGCCATCCCGTGTTCGGGGTGCCGACGCCGGTGACGTCGTCCCAACCCGGCCCGGTCATCAGGCTCGAGTCGTGCCCGAAGGTCCGCACCGAGTACACCAGGCCATTGGACGCGTCCAACCCGTTCGCGAAGTCCACGCGCACGACCCCGGCCCGCGGCGTGTTCGTGACGTCGGTGAAGACGCCCGTCGACGCGTTGGCGTAGATCGTCGGGTTCAGCAGGCCGGCGCCCATAGTGGTGCGACCGGCGTTCTGCAGCGAGAGCGCCGTCATGCCGGCGAACAGCGGCGAGGCCAGGCTGGTGCCGCCGATGCGGTACTCACCGTAGGCCGGCCCGCTCGGGAACGTCTGCGTCAGGCCGATGAGCATCCCGGTGTTCGGGTCGGCATCCATCGCGACGTCCGGAACCGTGCGGTACGGCCCCGGCGCGACACCCGCCTGGTAAGCGGGCTGCTGGAACAGCGTCGAAGCGCCGCCGCCGGCTCCGTAGAGGAAGCCGACCGGGTTCCAGGTCGTGCCGTCGGAGGACAGGCTGTACTTGACGGTGCCCCAGCCGGTCTCGAACTTCAGCGCCCCGCTCGCACCGATCGCGGTGGACGTGCCACCGACGCTCGTCACGTACGGGTCAGACGTCGGGTAGTCGGCCTGCTTGACGCCGCTGGCCGCCAGCTCGTCGCCGCTGTCGCCGGAGGAGAACATGAAGCTGATGCCCTGCAGGTCGCCCTGCATGAAGACCTGCTCGTACGCCGCGATCTGGTCCGCGGACTCGCCCCCCTGGATCTCTCCGTAGGAGTTGGTGACCAGTTGCGCCAGGTTCTCGTCGACCACCTTCGCGAGCGCGTCGCTCAGGTCGGAGTCGTAGCAGCTTGCGGCACCGTAGTAGCGGATGTTCGCCCCGGGTGCCATGGCGTGGACGGCCTCGACGTCGAGGCTCTCCTCGCTGTACCAACCGGACGGTCCGCACTGCGCCGCGTGGGTGAACACGCGGTGCCCTGCCTGCGTGAACTGACCCGGCGCGTAGGAACCGTCACCGTGCGTGCTGGCGTAGCGGTTCGCGTCCGGCCGGATCGTCGGGGAGGCGTACGCGTCGACGATCGCGACGGTGACGCCGGCGCCACTGAGGCGCGTGTTGCCCTCGTAGGCGGCCCGGAACTGGGGGCCGGTGTAGCCGCAGGGGGCGTAGGGCAGGTAGTTGCCGTGGAAGGCCGGCAGCGGCGTCTTGAAGTCCGCCTGGTACTTCGCCTGGATCTGGCCGAAGTACACCGAGCACGGACGAGCGTTGCGGAAGCCGGCGGGTGGCGGCGCGGGGGTGTTCGCGGTGTTGGTCGGCGCGACCAGGTGCGGCGTGGTGTCCAACCCGCTCACCGTCAGCACCGAACCCGCGAGCGCGGCCGGGACAGACAGCGCCGAGGAGGGTGCCTGCACGTCCTTGCCGTCGTGGCGGTACTTCTCGATGCGGGTGCCGAATGCCTTCTGCGCCGCCGCTACCGAGCCGCTGATCGAGACGTAGCGGTTGTGCGCCTCGACGCCGGTGACCGTGAGGCCGGAGGAACGAAGCCAGCTCTCCACCGCGTGGACGCTCGCGCTGCTCGCGCTGTAGCGGGCGTAGTACTGCTGCGGGGTGAGGAAGTGGCGATACTCCGAGCTTCCCGGTGTCGAAACCGCAGCCACGGCGTGCTGAAGTGCGGCGAGACCGCCGTTGGGGGCGAGGTAGACGCGCGCACTGACCGGCGCGTTCGCGTGCCCGAGATGCTGCGCATGCCCCAGCCAGGTGGGCGTCGTGTTGGGGATGGCCTTGGGCGATGGCGTCGCCTGCGCTCCTGGCGGCGCTGCCAGGACGGCCGCGACGAGCGCTGACGCTGCGGTCAGCGTCACCGCGATGGTGCGTTTGTGCATGCCTTGCCTCCACTCGTGATGGACTGAAGAGTGTGCCCAGAACTGCCTATGAGTCCGGCGTCACACGTATAGAGACGCTATGGGTCGCAACGAGATCGCGATAGCTGATCCGGCTGTCACGTTCCTGCAGACGAACTAGTGGCCAGTTGATCTCGGAGATTTGGGTGGCGGGCAGGACTTGACCTCACCGCCATAGGCCGCCCAGAGATCGAGTACCACGGTCAATGCTTGGTCGACTCGCTGCATCTCGTCGATCGTGAGGAAGCCGGCGGGCTCGGTGAGGCGGTCCACGTCGACGGTGGCGAGCTGGTCGCACATGACCAAGGTGCGTTGACCGGCGATGATCGCCGCCGGACGGAAACTGGTCTCTCGGGCGCTCGTACTCGTGAAGGCAACGATCCACGTACTCAGCGTGAGCCAGTCCGGCTGCACGACGACCGCGTACCGGCGACCCCTCTGTTCGTGCCCTCTGCCGCGCGCGGGGAGCCGGTAGACCTCACCGCGCATGCAGCGCGGCCATGTCCTGCGCAATTGCGCGGATCTCCGCGAGGTCAGCTGGGTCGTCCCTGATCGCGCGCGCTTCCTCGGCGGCGATCTGACGGCGCTCGTCGCGCTGCATCGCAGCGAGCGCGGCCAGGATGACTTGGTCAGCGCTCTGTCGACGCGAGGCCCCGATCTGGAGGAGCAAATCTCGCGTGCTGATCTGGACCTTCACGGTCGTCGTGTCCGCCATACCGCAAGTCTACTCTCGGTAGACCGCCTGACAAACTGGACTGGCCAGTTGTGGATCTCGGTGTGGAAGATCGCGAACGGGCTGGGTGCTGCACGTCGAGATGGTGCAGGCGGCGATGGCCCAGCGGATTTCCCCTACGCGTGATCGTCGTTGCGCATCCCAATATGATACCGTTTTGGTATGACCACTCAGATTGCTGTCCGGCTACCTGACGACACGGTCGCGTTCATCGACGCACTCGTCAGCCAGGGCCTCGCGCCAAGCCGCGCTGCCGTTGTGTCGCGTGCTCTGGCTCGCGAGCGTCGCCGCACCCTCGCCGAGCGAGACGCACGCATCCTCGCGAGCACACCAGCAGACACCGATATGGACGCGCTCGCCGAGTTCGCCGCACGCTCGGCGACGGACCAGCTCGACTGATGCGCCCGATTCACGCAGCCCGCCTCGACAAGACCAGGCCGGTGTTGGTGCTCACCCGAGAGATCGTGCGACCTCACCTCACTCGGGTCACCGTTGCGCCGATCACGGGCACCGTCCGCGGCTTGTCCACGGAGGTTCCGGTCGGACCCGCAAACGGTATCGACCATGCCAGCGTCGTCAGCTGCGACAACATCG
Source organism: Jatrophihabitantaceae bacterium (assembly GCA_051000395.1). Lineage (GTDB taxonomy): Bacteria > Actinomycetota > Actinomycetes > Mycobacteriales > Jatrophihabitantaceae > JBPCOI01. The sequence goes on along the minus strand of JBPCOI010000079.1, from coordinate 642 downwards.
TCACCGTGCCTGCCAGCGTTCTCGGACGTCAATTGGGCTTCCTGCTGAGCGATCAAGAAGCTGACCTCACCGCCGCGATCCATACCGCGTTCGACCTCGACTGACAGACCTCCGCGAGCCCGGTCGCTGCGGACGCGTCGGTCGCTGTTCGTAGGCCTACCTCCCGCGCGATCGTGACGTAGTGGCCGGGCGACGCGAAGTGCGTCACGACCATGGGTGAAATGCTCTGGTCGAGCCTCATGCCCGTGGCGCAGCGGCAACTCTCGTTCGCGGAGGGTGGCTGCCGCGCAGCGAAGCGCCTCGGCAGTGTCCTCGGCCTCGAGATCGGGAAAATCGAACCCCTAGCCCCCGCCTTGCAAATGCCGCCGGAGTGATTTTTCCACCGTCGTCGGCCAGCGATGTTCAACGGCGTCAAACGACTCTAGGCCCCGGAAATGCTGGGACAGATCCGACTTCTTGGTGTTGATCTCCGTATGCGGGCCAGGGAGGCAATCGGCTATCTACGGACGTTTTGCGGCTCTTGGTACTTGAGGTGGGTGTGACCGACTCGCGGGTCTGAGTTGCGGGGCTGGGGGTCGAGGCCTCCTGAGGATCGATAGCGACCAAGCTCTCGAACCGAAGGCCTCGACCGTGACTGAGCCT
>JBPCOI010000080.1:0-26685 GCA_051000395.1 Jatrophihabitantaceae bacterium | reverse complement strand
GGATCCGGTGCCGCGGGGGCGAAGGGTAAGAGCCAGGAACGGCACGAGATCGCGGTCCGTCCGTCTCGGTGTCCCGCCTTCTCGCGCCGAGCAGGAACGGATGCTCGCCGAGCTGGCCGGCCGCTGGCCCGACGCCAGGCAGGCTGGCGGTCAGCCTGGCGATGATCGACCAGTGCTGATCCGCAGCCTGCCCACGAAGGTTGCGCTCGACGCGCTTGCCGAGACACCCGGTTTGCTCACGCTGGGGCTGGGCGGCGATGCCGCCGAGCCCATCAGGATCGACCTGTTCGCCGGGACGGGCCGCCTGCTCGTGGCAGGGCCACCGCGGTCCGGTCGCTCGAATGCGCTGCGGGTGCTGCTCGTCCAGCTTCTCGGGCAATCGGTACGGGTCCTCGTCGCGGCACCCCGGCGCTCGCCGCTGACCGGCATCGCGCGAGAACGCGGTTGTCGAATCCTCACGCCGGAGGACGCTGTGTGGCCGGCGGATGTGTTGTGCGACGACCTCGGCGCCACGGCGCGGACAGCGGTGCTCGTCGACGACAGCGAAGCATTTCTCGACACTGCCGTCGGTGACGCGCTCGCCTCGTACGCGCGCGCCGCACCGCCGCTGCTGGCGGTGGTGGCAGCCGGGCGAAGCGAGGAAATCGCGGTCATCTACCGCGGCATCGCAGCCGAGGTGCGCCGGGCGCGATGCGGGTTGCTGCTGCAGCCCGGACCGATCGACGGCGAGCTGGTCGGCCTGCGCCTGCCGCGCCGGCGGCATCCCGGTCCTGCCGGCCGCGGGTTCCTAGTCGGCGACGGTTGCTGGAGCCTGCCGGAGGCCTCGGAGCCGACGCCGATCCAGGTGGCCGTGCCGTGACGGGCTCAGCCCATGTGCGGATAGCGATGATCTGTCGCCGGCACGAACGTCTCCTTGATCGATCGCGGCGAGAGCCATCGGATCAGGTTCCACAGCGAGCCCGCCTTGTCGTTGGTCCCCGACGCACGGGCCCCACCGAAGGGCTGCTGACCGACGACAGCACCGGTCGGCTTGTCGTTGACGTAGAAGTTTCCCGCGGCGAAACGCAGCACCTTCGATGCCTGCATGACCGCGGAGCGTTCCCTGGCGAAAACCGCACCGGTGAGCGCGTACGGCGAGACGGACTCCAGCTGCGTCAACGTCGCCGACCAATCCGCGTCGTCATAGACGTGCACGGCAAGCAACGGGCCGAAGAATTCCGTTCGGAACACGCCGTGCGTCGGATCTGTGGACTCGACGACGGTCGGCTGCACGAAGTAGCCCACGCTGTCGTCGCATTTGCCACCTGCGAGCACCGTCGCCGACGGCTCGGCGTGCAGCTGGTCGATCGCCGCGGACAGCCGATCGTAGGCCCGCCGATCGATGACGGCGCCACCGAAGTTCGCGAAGTCGCGCACGTCGCCGAAACTCAGCGACTCGGTCACCGCGACGAGTTCATCGCGCACTCCGGCCTGCCAGAGCGAGCGCGGCAGGTAGGCCCGCGACGCGGCCGAGCACTTCTGACCCTGGTACTCGAACGCACCACGCACGAGCGCAGTCACTAGACTCGCCGGATCGGCGGACGGGTGCGCGACGACGAAGTCCTTGCCGCCCGTCTCTCCGACCAGACGCGGATAACATGCGTAGCCGGAGATGGCTTTGCCGACGCCCCGCCAGAGGTGCTGGAACGTGGCCGTCGAGCCGGTGAAGTGGATGCCTGCCAATGCCCGATGCCGCAGGGCGACCTCGCTGACGGCGGCACCGTCACCCGTCACCATGTTGATCACACCGGGCGGCAGGCCGGCCGCATCGAACAGCCGCATCGTGTGGTGTGCGGCAAGCTGCTGGGTCGGCGACGGCTTCCACACGACAACGTTGCCGAGCAGTGCCGGCGCCGAGGGCAGGTTGCCTGCGATCGCGGTGAAGTTGAACGGCGTGATCGCCAGGACGAACCCCTCCAGCGGCCGGTAGTCGGCCCGGTTCCAGGTCAGCGGGGCGCTCGCCGGCTGTTGTTGCAGGATTTCGCGGGCGAAGTGCACGTTGAACCGCAGAAAATCGGCGAGTTCGCACGCCGCGTCGATTTCGGCCTGCTGCACGGTCTTCGACTGGCCCAGCATCGTGGCGGCGTTGAGCCGGTCTCGCCAGCCCGCCGCGAGGAGGTCAGCTGCGCGAAGGAACACCGCGGCGCGTTCGTCGAACGGCAACTCCCGCCACGCTGGCGCCGCTGCGAGCGCGGCATCGATCGCACGCTCGACGTCGGCATCGCTCGCCTGAGCCGTGTGCCCGAGTATCACCTCGTGTCGATGCGGCGCGACGACCGCGATCCGGTCGCCGCTACCCATCCGCTGAACACCGCCGATCGTCATGCTCAGCTCTGCTGGCTCCGACGCGAGTGCGCCGAGGGTCGCTGCCAGGCTGGCCCGCTCTGCGCTGTCCGGTGCGTACGCGCGTACCGGTTCGTTGACCGGTACTGGGGGGTGGGTGATTGCGTCCATGCCCCGATCGTGCCACGCCTCTGCGAGCTCAGAACCCGTCGAGAAGTCCCGTCAACTCCTGGCGTGCATACCAGGACAGTTCGTGGCCTTCGGCGTCGTCGACGAGCTCCTGCGCAGCCGCATCACCGAGATCGGCCGCGATCACCGACCGGGCCGCGATTTCGACGGCCCGCTCCGCGGCTGCATCGTCCGCGTGCACCGCCGCCACCTGGCTCAACGCCACTACCTCGCTCAGCACGACCACCCCACGGTCGAGGTCGTCGCGTACCGCTACCGCGGAGTCCGGGGCGTCCAGGGCGACGACGACCCGGCGCCGCGCGGCGCTCGGCTCGGCATCCAGCAGGCGCAGTGACGCGCGGGCCGCCTCGGCCGCGGCAGCGTACTCGAGTTCCTCGAGTTCGCCTTCGACGTACCACTCGCGCAGGCCGGGTGTCACGGCGAAGGCGGTCAGGGGCGCGGGGCCCAGTGAACCGGTGTCCGCCAAGGTACGCAGCCCGGTGCTCGTCGCGGGCAGGTACACCCTCACGCCGGCGCCGAACCGGAGGTCTTCTCCCGCGCGCTGCGTCGCGGGCGATCGTGCGCGAGCTGAGCACGAAGCTGCCCGGCCGCCGTTTCACGCGCCGTCTCGAGCACCTCGGTGCGCCGCAACGGGTTCATCAGGTTCACTCCGATGATCTCGAGGTCGGCGACCTCCGGGGCGAGTACGCACGCGCGGACACCGGTCGCGCGCAAAGTGGCCACATCCGCCATGATCGACCTGGTGATCGAGCGTCGCACGACCCGCTCAAGTCGCCCGATCGCACTGCGGGGGCGATCCATTGCGAGCGAGGCCATCGGCGCGAGAACGAAGACCTCGTCGACCGCGGTGCCCTGCAGCACGTCGACCGACGCGTTCGACATCAGCCCGCCGTCGACGTAGGGCACGCCGTCGATGACCATTGGCGCGTACCACGCGGGTATCGAGCACGACGCCGTCACCGCGTCGGCAAGTCCGGCGCGTCGCACGACCCGCGGCGCGCCGTCGCGGCGGGCAGCGAAGTTGTCGCGGCCGAACACCACCCGCGTGCCGGCCCGGTAATCGGAGGCAACGATCCACGGACGTGGCGCGTCGGGCCACGTCTGCCCGAAGCCGGCACCCTCGGCGACCTCCGCGACCAGGTCGTGCACGGGTTTCAGGGATCCGCGCCCGCTCGGCAGCAGTCCAGACAGCGCCACCATCGGCGGGGTACGGCGCGGATGGCGCAGCGCGTCGAGCACCAGGCGCGGTGAAGCCGGCCTCATCCGGGGGCGACGCGGCAGCGCGGCACCGGTCCCCGCGTAGTCGTAGGCGATGGGCGGGTCCTCGGGCACCGGCACGCCCTGATGGTGGCGGCACAGCGCGTCCACGGGCAGCCCGCAGCCGAGCAGCGCGGCGGCAACCGAGCCGGCGGACGTCCCGATCACGAGATCCACGTCGCGGACGTCGAAGCCCGCGACCGACTCCAGCGCCGACAACGCCCCGAGGGTCCAAGCAAAGCCCAGCACTCCCCCGGCGCCGAGCACGATCGCCCGGCGCGGACGTTGCGCGCCGCCCTGGCGCCCGCGCGAGGCCGCGTCGCTCACGGTTGCGGCTCCCTGGCCTCCTGCGCCGCCCGGAAGGGGTGGTGCGAGCCCGCTGCACGCGCCTGCCGCAGGGAAAAGCCGGGGGACGGCGCGACGGCCACCTCCCGCTGCGGGCTGGCCGCAACGAGCTCGGCGAGCGACTCGATGACCAGGTCCGCGAGCACCTGCACGTCGGGGACCGCGTCCCGGTCGGCATTGACGCCGAAGTACACCCCGCCGTCATAGGACGTCAGCCCTATCGACACCGCGTGCCCGCGGCCGAGGGGTAAAACCGGGAATATCTCCGTCATCCGCGCGCCCGCTGCATAGAGCGGGTGCTGCGGGCCGGGCACGTTCGCGACGACCAGGTCGAACATCCGCCGCGTCAGACCGTTGGCGGCGCGCGCACCGAGCGAGTGCAGCGTGGGCGGGGCGAAGCCGCTGAGCGCCACGAGCGCATCCGCGCCCACCGAGCGCCCGGACTGCTGCTGCGCCCCCGTCGCATTGCGGATCTGCGCGAGCCGGCGCAGCGGTTCGGCCTCGCCCACCGGTAGGTCGACCAGCGTCGCCCGGACCGCGCCCGCACTGCCGCAATCGTCCGGCCCGGCAGGCGTCGGCCCGACAGCCTCCCGCACGCTCACCGGGACGAGCGCGCGCACCGTCGCGGCCGGACCCAGGGTCTGGCCGCGCGACAACAGCCACCCGCGCAGGGCGCCCGCGACCGTAGCGATCATGACGTCGTTGACGGTGCCGCCCTGCACGCGACGGACCTGCCGATAGTCCTCCAGCCGGGTGCGCGCGACGGCCAACCGGCGCTGCTCGCCGACGGCGGCCGACAGCGGCCAGACGCGACCACTGCGCACCAGCGACGCCGCCGCGGACCCGACGCCGGCGCACACACCCGCCAGCCAGCCGCTCGTCGACCGGGCATCCAGGCGCACCGCCTCGGCGAGTTCAGCCGGACGGTGCACGACTCCGGCGAGCGCCTCGAGGACGAGTTGCGTCGAGCTGGGCTCCGGCTGCGGCATCCACAGCGTCGAGCCGCTCCGCCGCGGCTCGGGGGATTCGTCCAGCAGCACCTGGGTGATGTCGAGCGCATCGATGCCGTCGACCATCGAATGATGCGTCTTACTCATGATCACGACTCGTCCGCTGGAGAGTCCCTCGATCAGGTACATCTCCCACAGCGGACGGTCGCGGTCGAGCAGCCGGGACTGGACCCGCGCGCAGAACTCGAGCAGCTGAGCGTCGGTGCCCGGCCGCGGCAGCGCCGATCGACGCACGTGGTAGGTGATGTCGAAGTTCGCGTCGTCCACCCACACCGGATGGGCCAGGTTGCCCGGCACCGTGCGCATCTTCTGGCGGTAGCGCGGAACGAGCGCGATGCGTTCCTCGAGCAGGCCGACCAGCCGCTCGTAGTCGAACCCGGGACCCTCCCCCGCCGGCGCGGGGGCCGCGAAAATCGCGATGCCGCCGACGTGCTGCGGGCTCGAGGTCGTCTCCAGGTAGAAGAACGAGACGTCTGCCGAGGACAGCCGTTCGCTCATCGGGTCATTGTCACAGACGGCATCGGACGACGTCCGCCACGACCCGCGAGCGCGGCGAGCGCACTTCGCGCGGACCTCAGCGTCGCGCGGTCGCACCATTCGCGCGAGAGCTCAGCACTCGTGCGGGTCGCAACACTCGCGGGGTCACTCGCGGGGACCTCAGCGTCGCGCGCCGCGCCGGCGCGAGGGCGCGGGGACGCCGGCCAGCGCCGCGGCGAGTTCCAGCACGGCCCGCCGTAGCGGGCTGGACGGTCGCGCCTCGGCCAGGGAGCGGCCCGCGGCGAGGGCTGCGTCGAGAGCGTCGCGGTCGTAAGGCAGCAGCGCCGCCGGAGAGCAGCCCGTGAACCGCTCCAGCGCGGCGCGCAGCTCGGCGTCCGGATCTCCGGGCACCACGCCCCGCCGCACCTTGTTCAGCACCACCCAGATCGGTGCAGACAGCTCGGCGTCGCGAAGATCGGTGAGCGCGCGGACGAGTCGCTGCATCCCGATCGGGTCCGCCGCCCCGACAGCGAGGATCACGTCGGCCTCAGCCAGCGCGGCGAGCGTGGCGCCGTTTCGCCGTGGCGCCAGCGTGTCGAACGAGAGTTCCTCGTCGGTCTCGAGCGAGAAGCCGCAGTCCAGCACCGTGTACTCGGCCAGGGAGCGGGCACTCGCGAGCACGGATTCGATCGCGGACGGCCGCAGTTCCGGCCAGCGAGCTGCGATCGGTATGCCGGTCAGCACCCGCAGCTGCGGGCTCAGCTGCCAGCACAGCGCGGCCAGCGCTGCCGCGTCGAGCCGATGCGCCGCGGCCTGGCGACAGGCGGCCGCCAGGCCCGGGGATTCGTCGAGCAGCCCCAGCACGACCGCGATCGTCGCGCCGTAGACGTCCGCGTCCACTAGCAGGCTGCTCGAGCCCAGGCGGCTCAGCTCGTCGGCCAGGCCCACTGCGACGGTGCTGCGGCCCGGAGCACCGGTAGGACCCCAGACCGCGAGCACCGATCCGCGCCGATTCGCCGCCGCCGGCGGCGGTAAGTCACCGGCACCGGGCGGAATCGCCATCGATGTCGCGGGGTCGCCGAACCTGAGGTCCGTGCGGCTCGCGACCGCTCCGGGGCCGGCGGCCACCGCTTGGGTTAGCACGGAGGCGACGACCGCCGGGTCGGCGTCCTCCGGTACCAGGTGCGCGATGCCCATGGCGCGCAAGCGCTCCTCGGCAGCGGCGTCGCCACGCGAGACGACCCCGACGGGTACGACCTGCGCGGCGAGCAGTCGGTCCACGGCGTCGGCGTCCAGGCGCCGCAGTGACCCCGCGACGAGGGCAGCTCGACCCTGCCCTGCGGCGGCGACCGCGAGCAGGTCCACCACGTCCACGCAGCGCCGCGCGATCGCGACGCCGAACTCCCCGCGATCCAGCGCAGCGACCAGCCCCGCTTCCCACGCCGCCCCGGCCGCAGCGCTCAGGACCGGAACCTTCATGAGCTCGGCGTGGCGCCCGGGCAGGAATCCAGTGCCGGAAGGCTCGCGTTGGCCCCCGCGCGCGCCGCTCCGGTGAGCACGCCGGCCCGGATCGCCGAACCGTCCCTCGCCAGCGCGTCGACCACCCGGTCGGCCAGTTCCGGAGCCACGCTCAGCACCGCGTCCTGGCCGCGCCGCCCGCCCAAGGCCCCTTGATCGGATGCCTGCACGTCCTGGACGGTGACGTCGGCGAGCAACACGGTGGACGGGCACTGCTTCGTCGACAACCAGACCTCGATGCGCTGGCCCCGGTGCAGTCCGGGCGCGTCGCCGGCAGCGAACGGCACGCTCAGTGTCGTCAGCGCCGGGGCGGCGCGCAGGGCGGCCGCGGGAAGCAATTCTCCCCGTGACAGTGGGCGATCGAGCTGCTTGCCGATCACCGCGGCGCCGTCGGCGAGGTAGACGCCGGAGCCGCGCCCGGGCAGGCGCACCTGGACGAGGCGCACGTCGTCGGCGCGCAGCGTGACCCCCGCGGACAGATCGCGCGTGACGGCGAGCATCCGATAGGAGTCGTCGGCGCCGGACACCACCTTCGCGCCCACGAGGACCGACGCCAGCACCAGCACGATGCCCGCGACCAGGCGCAGGTCGAGCCAGCCGGGAGTCTTGATCCGGCGCGGGACCGGAGACGGAGGTGTCACGCGGCTATAGTGCCTGACCGTCGCGGCCCCGAGAAATCCCGCGGGATCGCCCTGTGGACGACGGGACGCGGTCTCGTCCCACCTGCCACACTGGGACCACTCCCGTCGCCCGGAAAGGACGCCCGCACGTGGCCGCCGACCGCTTCCTCAGGCTCGACGACGTCGCCGAGATCCTCAACATCTCGACCTCGCAGACCTACGCGCTCGTCCGCAACGGTGAGCTGGAAGGGATCCGGATCGGCGGTCGCGGGCAGTGGCGCGTCGAGCGCGAGAAGCTGGAGAGCTACATCGCGAAGATGTACGACCAGACCCGCAGTTTCGTGTCCAGCCATCCGTTCACCGGCGCGGAGACGGGTGCCGAGAGCGAGGCCTAGCCTTCGCGGCGCACCGCGACCAGCGCTGTTGTCGGCACGAGAGCGACCTCGCGCACGTCGCGGGGACGGCGCAGCTCGCCCGGTGCATGCACCGCGACGTCGAGATAGTCCGCGCCGACCCGGTCGATCGTCGCGGCGAGAACGCTCGCGTCGCTCAGGTGAAGCAGCACCGAGGAGCGGTCGCGGGCGATGCCGCGAAGGACGTGCCGCAGGCCGATCTTGGAGACCACCGCGCCCGCCGTCGCGGGGACGCCCGCAAGGCGACTGAGACCGCTCACCGTAAGCAGCGCATCGAGCGCGACGACTGCCTCGCGCCCGCCTCCCTCCTCGAGCAGCATCCAGCCAGGGCCGACGCGGCACAGCGTGCCGCTCAGCGCGAACGCGCCCGCCGCGCGCAGCCGCAGCGGCGTGCCGAGGGCCATCCGCAGCCGGTCCAACGCTGTGCTCGCCCCGATCTCGCCGCGAGTCCGGTCCTCGACCTCGGCAGCGCGCTCGGCGTGCTCGAGCGCCTCGGCCTGCGCGTCGAGGTCGGCGAACAGCGCGTCCCAGCGGATGACGGCCTCCTGCTGTGCGATGCGCCGGGCAGCACCCGCTGCTCGCTGCGAGCCACTCTGCCAAATACCGTGTTGCCAGGGAAATCGCCGTAGTCGCCCCCGGAGCCACCCAGTTCTTGGCGGACCGGGTGCGTCCAGGTGCGGTGCCAGCCCCGGCTCGGAGTGCGGCTCCCCCGGCACTCATCCGTGCTTATCCACACGCAGCGTTTAGTCCCTTGACACGCCTCTACCTTTTGCATACGAATGCAAACACAGGCACCCGGAGGTAATCATGCGTCGATGGATGACGTCGTTGGGTCAGATCGCCCTCGTCGGGGCCGATCTGGCGGCACTGCTCGGGCTGCCCGCCCAACTGGGCGAGGTGGCCCGCGGGCTGACGGCGCCGCAGCTCTGGGTCGAACGCGTAGGCCCGGACGCGGCTGCGACGGCGCTCGCGGCGACGGCGCTGTGGGCCGTCGCGCTGTGGCTGGGTCTGGGGCTGCTCGCCGTGCTCGTCGCCCACCTGCCCGGCGCCACCGGACGCGCGGCCCACCGGGTCGCCCGTACCCTCCTGCCCCGCGCCGTCTACCGCCTCGCCGCCGGTGCCACCGGCCTGGGACTGCTGCTGGCGCCCGTGGCCGCAGGTGCGCAGACGGTGCCCCTGCCCGCCACCACGACGAGTGCACCGGTGCCCGTCCCGAGCTGGCCGCGATCCGGCGACGAGCCGGCCCTGCCCGCGCCAGCCCTGCCGAGGAGCGCGCCGAGCACCGCCCAGGCACCCACACCCGCACCGAGACCCGCACCCACACGGGCACCCACACGAGCACCCGCTGCGCCGTCCGCACCGAGCCGGACGCCGTCCCCTCCTTCGCCGCCGAGCACCGGCGCCGACGTGGTGGTCCGGCCCGGCGACACGCTCTGGTCGATCGCCGCCCGCCACGTGCCCGCCCCCGCCGCCGAAGCGCGCATCGCGGCCGAGTGGCCTCGCTGGTTCGGCGCGAACCGCGCCACGATCGGCGCCGATCCCGCACTCATCACGCCCGGCGAGGTGCTGCACGCGCCCGCCACGACCCAGGAGGCAGGACCGTCATGACCAGCACCGCGATCGCCAGCGCACGGGTCGACGCCTCGAACATCCGACCCGCTCCACGCCGCGAGCCGCCCTTCGACGACGAGATCTGGCCGCACCTGCGCGCCGTCGGACCGTTCGAGCAGCGGTTGCCCTTCGAGGCACCGCACACGTGCCGTGACATCACCGTCGCGACGTCCGCACCCGCGCGATGCGAGCTGCCCGACGCGGCCCGGTGGGGTCGGCGCCTGCTCGTCGGCATCATCGAGACCGCGGGGGGCCGGCGTCCGCTGCAGCAGCTCGCCGCACTTCTCAGCGCGGGGGTCGCAGCCGGAATCGGGGCGGACTTCGAGCGAGCTGCCCAGCGCAACACCCGGCACTGGACCCACGCGGCCGTGGTGCGCTCGGTACGTGCGAGCCAGCCCGCCGAGGGTGTGGCAGAGCTGTGCGCGACGGTGCAGGCCGGGCGCCGGGTGCGCGCCGTTGCGCTGCGCCTGGAAGCCCGCGACGGCCGCTGGCGCTGCACCCGCCTGCAGCTGGGCTGAGCCCGGGCCAGAGCCGAGCCAGCTGCTCAGCGCTTGCGCTTGCCGGCCTTGCCGTTCTTGCTGGCACCCTTGTTGCCGCGGCTGCCCCGGTTCGGGTTGCTCGTACGCGGCTGCTGGCGGCGCGCGGCACTCGAGGACCCGTCCGCGGCATCCGGCTTCGCCAGCTGCACCGCGGGAGTGTCCGACCCGAGTTCCGGAGCGCTGTAGATCATCGGCTTGGCCGACGTGTCGCGGCCCAGCCCCTTCGCGCTGATCTGCGGCGCAATCCGCCCGTTCCTCGACCCGCTCCCCGTGCCGTTCGCCGACTCCTTCGCCGAGCCGTTCGCCCCGCTCTCGACCCCGGCACGCTCCGAGTCCCGCTCGTCGTCGTCATCGTCAGCGGTCCCGTCCGCCACGGGCTTGCGCAGCGATAGCTGCGACTGCGCGTCGTCCAGGTCGGCGCGGTCCTCGTCCGAGTCCGCCGGCTGCTCGACGCTGAGCTGCGGCGCGGCCGGCTCCTCGACCTGAACCTCGAGGTTGAACAGGAACCCGACGGACTCCTCCTTGATGCTCTCCATCATCGCGGCGAACATGTCGAAGCCCTCGCGCTGGTACTCCACGAGCGGGTCGCGCTGGGCCATCGCGCGCAGCCCGATGCCCTCCTGCAGGTAGTCCATCTCGTAGAGGTGCTCGCGCCACTTGCGGTCGAGCACCGACAGCAGCACCCGGCGCTCGAGCTCGCGCAGCACCTCTGCGCCGAGATCCTCCTCGCGCGCGTCGTAGGCCGCCTGCGCGTCGGCGACCAGTTCCTCGAGGAGGAACCCGCGCGTCAGGTCGGCCTTCTCCCCGCCGGCCTGCTCGATCGCCTCGTCGATCGTCAGCGACACGGGGTAGAGCGTCTTGAGCGCCGTCCACAGTTGCTCGAGGTCCCACTCTTCTGCGTAGCCGGCCGACGTGGCCCCCTCGACGTAGCCGCGCACCACGTCGTCGATCATCGGACGGATCTGGTCGGAGAGGTCCGCGCCGTTGAGCACCGTCCGGCGCTCGTCGTAGATCACGGTTCGCTGCTTGTTGAGCACTTCGTCGTACTTGAGGACGTTCTTGCGGATCTCGAAGTTCTGCTGTTCGACCTGGGTCTGCGCGGACTGGATCGCCTTGGCGACCGGACGCGCCTCGATCGGGACGTCCTCGGGCAGCCGCAGCAGGTTCATCATCGCGGCGACCCGCTCGCCGTTGAAGCGCACCATCAGGTCGTCGCCGAGGGACAGGTAGAAGCGGGACTCGCCCGGGTCGCCCTGGCGCCCGGAGCGCCCGCGCAGCTGGTTGTCGATGCGGCGGGACTCGTGGCGCTCGGTGCCCAGCACGTAGAGGCCGCCGAGTTCCACGACCTCCTCGTGTTCCTTGGCGACGTCGCTCTTGGTGGCCTCCAGGGTCTCCGGCCAGGCGCTCTCGTACTCCTCCGGCGTCTCGTCCGGGCTCAGGCCCTGCTCGCGCAGCACCGCGTCGGCGGTGAACTCCGGGTTGCCGCCCAGCATGATGTCGGTGCCGCGTCCGGCCATGTTCGTCGCGACGGTGACCGCGCCCTTGCGTCCGGCGGCGGCGATGACCGCGGCCTCGCGGGCGTGCTGCTTGGCGTTGAGCACCTCGTGCGGGATGCCCTTGCGCAGCAGCAACGAGGCCAGCCGCTCGGACTTCGCCACGCTAGCCGTGCCCACCAGCACCGGCTGGCCCTTCTCGTGACGCTCGGCGATGTCGTCGATGACGGCCGCGAACTTGGCGTCCTCGGTCTTGTAGATGTAGTCGGTTCTGTCCTCGCGCACCATCGGCATGTTCGTCGGGATCGGGACGACGCCGAGCTTGTAGGTCTGGTTCAGCTCCGCGGCCTCGGTCTGGGCGGTACCGGTCATGCCCGAGAGCTTGTGATAGAGGCGGAAGTAGTTCTGCAGGGTGATCGTGGCGAGCGTCTGGTTCTCCTGCTGGATCTGCACACCTTCCTTCGCCTCGATGGCCTGGTGCATGCCCTCGTTGTAACGGCGCCCGTGCAGCACCCGTCCGGTGAACTCGTCGACGATCAGGACCTCGCCGTTGTTGACGATGTAGTCCTTGTCGCGATGGAAGAGTTCCTTCACTTTCAGGGAGTTGTTGAGGTAGCCGACCAGTGGCGTGTTGGCCGCCTCGTAGAGGTTGTCGATGCCGAGCTGGTCCTCGACGAAGGCCACGCCGTCCTCGGTGACCGCTACGGTGCGCTTGCCCTCGTCGACCTCGTAGTGCTCGTCTCGCTTCATCCGCGGGGCGATGCGCGCGAACTCCAGGTACCAGCGCTGGTTCTCCTCCGCCGGGCCGCTGATGATCAGCGGGGTGCGCGCTTCGTCGATGAGGATGGAGTCGACCTCGTCGACGATCGCGTAGTTGTGACCGCGCTGCACGAGATCCTCGCGGGACCAGGCCATGTTGTCGCGTAGGTAGTCGAAACCGAACTCGTTGTTCGTGCCGTAGGTGATGTCGCAACCGTAGGAGACGCGCCGCTTCTCCGGCGGCAGCTCGTTGAGGATCTTGCCGACGGACAGGCCGAGGAAGCGGTGGACCCGGCCCATCCAGTCCGCGTCCCGGCTGGCCAGGTAGTCGTTGGTGGTGACGATGTGCACCCCGTCGCCGGCCAACGCGTTGAGGTAGGCGGGCAGCGTGGAGACCAGCGTCTTTCCCTCGCCGGTCTTCATCTCGGCGATGTTGCCCAGGTGCAGCGCGACGCCACCCATCAGCTGCACCTTGTAGTGGAACTGGCCGAGCGTGCGCCGAGCCGCCTCGCGCACCACGGCGAAGGCCTCCGGCAGTAGATCGTCGAGGGACTCGCCCTCGCCGTAGCGCTCCTTGAACGTGTCGGTGAGCGCGCGCAGCTCCGCGTCGGTCAGCTCGACGTAGTCGTCCTCGAGCGTCTCGATGTGCGCGGCGATCGTCGTCAGTCGCCGGACGGTCTTTTGCTCCCCGGCACGCAGAATCTTGGCTAGCACCACGGCGGCAATCCTACGGGCTGGACCGCGGTGATCACGGCTCGGTCACAGCTGCCCGGGACCGGATTCGATCAGAACGCTCTGGCAGGCTCGGCGCATGGGTGTGTTCGACGGGGTGGAGCTCGACGATCTCGTGCTGCGCGGCGCGCGCGTGAGCCTGCGTCCGTGGCAGGACTCCGATTCCCCGCGGGTACACGCGATCATGCAGGACCGCCGGATGCACGAGTTCCTGATGGTGCCGGACCCGTACACGCACGACGTGGCGCGGAGCTTCGTGACGCAGCTGGGCGACGAGGGCCGCCGGGAGGGCACCGGTATCGGCTGCGCGGTAGTCGAGACGGATACCGGCCGCGTCGTCGGGTCGGCGGCCGTGCGGCTCAGCGGCGGGCAGGACGTCGGCTACTGGATCGCGCCGGATGCGCGGGGAAACGGCTATGCCGCCGAGGCCACCCGGCTACTGGCCGAGTGGGCCCTGGTACACGGCCTGCGGCGGGTGCAGCTGTACTGCGACGTGCGCAACGTCGCCTCGGCCGTGGTCGCGTTACGCACGGGCTTTCGCTACGAGGGTGCGATGCGCGACCGGATGATGCGCCTGCTGGACGAACGGGCCGAGCCGCGGGTGAGCGACCTGGCGCTGTTCAGCCGGGTGGCCGCGGACGACGGCGCGCCGGCCTCGCCCGCGTTCACGCGGCTGCCGCGCGACGGCCTGGGCGACGCGGTGATCACGCTGCGGGTGACCCGGCCGCAGGACGCGCAGGCGCTGGCCGAGGCCGACGACGCGCTCAGCGTCGGCTGGGGGTCACCGGTCAGGCGCACTCGCCCGACCAGGTCCGTCGCGAATGCGACCGGGCCGGCCTGGACTGGCTGGTCGGTGCCGGAGCACCGTTCTCGATGGTCGACGTCGCAACCGGCGAGGTGGCCGGCTCGATTCGCCTTCGGCTGGCCGGACCGCCTGGCGTCGGTGGCATCGGCTACGTCGTGCATCCGCGCTTTCGCGGGCGTCGCTACACCACGCGGGCGCTGCGGCTGCTCAGTGCGTGGGCCTTCGAGCACGGCGGCTACGCGCGCCTGGAGCTCGGCGCCAAGATCGGAAACGTCGCCTCGCAGCGCGCCGCGCTCGCTGCGGGGTTCCAACCAGACGGCCTGCGCGCCGCCCGCCTGCGCAATCCCGACGGCAGCTTCAGCGACGAGGCCCGCTTCGCGCTCGTGAATCCCGCGGTGGTGCGCCGCTGAGGTGATGGCCGCCAGGCACCGGAAAGATCCGCGATCAGATCGTTGACAAATCGTGCGTAAGGGCACACGCTCTGCACATGAAGGGTCAATCAACGACCCAAACATGGGTCCCAGATAGCCGACTGACACCGTGGGTGCTCTACGACCTAGAGAGGATCGCGTGGATTGCAGAGCTGCGGGCGAACGAGTTGACGGACGACGAACGGCGCATCCTCCGCATGGTTGCGCACCGATTCCTTGTCGCCGCGGACGGTGCGTAAGCCCGGTCAGGATTCGCACTGAGTAGGTGTCTGATTTCCCAGTAGTGGCCAAGTATCAGTTGTGGAGATGAGATTTGTGTCTACACGAATGGGGTCCAGATCAGCCGTAGGGCACATTGCGCTTCTATTTCTGGCTATGTTACTAAGTGGCTTCGCCGTCGGTCCCATGCCATCAGCAGTCGCTGCTCCAAACGATCCGGGCTTCTGCGGCGTGCGGGACGCGGGACCGATTTACTCTGGTGCTGGCGAGTTTACCTACCTTGTAGATAACAAGTGCTCGGGGACCTTTAACTGGGCGGTCTACCTCCCCTCCTATGGTCGCTACGCCGTCGGGAGCGTCAGCGGGTCGAGGTGCCAGCGAGACCCCGGCTACAACACGATCTCCAGCTATTGGGCCCCCGCCGCTGACCCCAATTGGTACATAGTCAACTGCTAACTCAACCGGCGTGTATCAGCTGGTCTTGCCATGTTGTCGTCAGGCCTTTATCCATTCTGGCGCCAACACCAGTTGACCTTGCGGTGAACGCACTGCCTCAGGCGGTCCACGATATACCCAGCCGGCGCCAAGAGCCCCGCCACGGCTGTGCACCAAGCGCACGGACCGAGCACCGTGGTCACCTTGACCTCGGGCCCACCAAGTGTAATTGCCGCTTGCACGGAGAGGAGCATCGCCGCAGCAGTAGCAAGCAATGCCCCACTACTTGCCGTGCTCAACAAACCACCGAGGGCCCGCGTCGATTCTCTTTCGGTGGCTAAGAAGCCAAAAGCCGTAAGCATCAACACGGCGCATGCCACCAAGATGATACCGAACCGCGGCCCTTTACCGAAATCGAGCTGCAAACCGCTGAAGTTGAATGATTGGAAGTATTCTCGCCCCCATCCATCGGCGCCATATTGGTAACCCACCCGTGCTCGTCCAGTCGACGGCAGCGACACTGAGGAGTGGTAGACGTCGAGGAACGAGGAAGCAACCGCAAGCGCGGCGGCCGCCAACCAGCTGACCGAGGTGAGGCGACGACCCTGTGCCCAGGTGGGCCACCCACCTCTTCGCCGTTGGCTGGTACGGCTAATTTCGACGCCAGGCTCGATGAACTCAATTTCTGCCACAAATCATTGTGTAACATGAAATTGGCCAGGACCAGAACTCTGGACATGATGTGATGGATCATGAAGCGTCTGGGTGGTCTTTGACGCTGTAGACGATCTTGAGGCTGGTGCCGGGGTAGGTGGTTTCGGTTGCGGTGAGTTGTTCGCAGAGAGCTGCGATGGCGCGGCTGCGGTGGGGTGCGCTGGCCGGGTCGAGGCGCACGTCCAGTTCGTCGCCGGTGATGTGGATGTCGCCGGAGAGGGTGAATGCCTCGCGTAGCAGTGCGCGGGCTTCGTCGTCGGCTCGCGTGTAGTGGGCGTGCAGCGCTCGGGTGAGGGTGGATTCGGCGTTGTAGGCGGCCATCCGGATGGCGTGGGTGACGAGTTTTCGTTCCTCGTTGAGCAGTTGCGCGTCGGGACGCACCTGGCGTAGCGGTAGCCGGGCGGGGGTGTCGCGGCGGGCCGCGAGCGCGCGGTCGAGTTTGGTGCGGGCGATGGTGACGGCTCGTCGGGGTGCGGGGTCGACGATGGCTTGCCCGGAGTTTCCGGGTTGCCCGGCACGGTGCGCGGCGTCATCGACGGCGCAGGCGAGGTCGGCCTCGGCCGCGGCGAGTTCGGCGCGGGAGGCGTCGATGGCTGCGGTGGCTGGTTTCTTTGCTGGGTTCGGGACGAGCCGGTCGGGGTCGTCGTCGGTGTCGGCGTAGGAGTCCAGGGCGTCGAGCGGGAAGTGGGTGCGGGCGTATTTCAGGTAGTTCTCCTGCCGCCAGCGGCGAGACAGCCGCCAGCACAGCTCGGCGGCGGGCAGGTCGTCCTGCGAGGTGAGGATGGGGATCTGGCGGCCGGTGTCGGTGAGTTTGTGGATCTGGCGCAGCGTCACGGCCTTGCCGCTGCCGTCGCCGACCGGCAGCGCGACGGTTGTCTCGGCCAGAGGCCAGGTGTAGGTCTGCCGGTCGGGGTCGGTGAAGCTCTGCTCACAGAACTGCCCGTCCGGCAGCGGCTCGAAGTCGCCCTTGCGGTAGGTCAGGACACCGAGGCCGGCGTCGATGAGAGCTGCGAACACCGTCGCCGACCAGCCGCCCCGGTCGAAGATCACCGTCGCGTGCCGCCCCTCCCCGAGGATCGCGCGGAGGTCGGGGATGAGCCGGAGCAGTTCGGAGGCCAGGCTCGCGCCGGGGATCGCGGTGACGACCATGACCGGGTCTGCGTCCGCGTCGGCGATCCAGGTCTCGGCCGATGCGTGGGAGGCCAGGTGCAGCCGGGCGATGTGGGTCTTGGGCAGATCCCGGGTGCCGAAGTAGGCACGGGTATGTCCGTCGACGTGCAAAAACCCCAACGCTTGCGGCCGGGCGGTCGCGTGGGCTTTGGCCAGCGCGGCCTGCAGGTCTGCGCCGCGGCGGTGGCCGGCCAGTTCGGCGAGTTTGCGGCGCAGCGTCTTGACCTCCGGTGCCCGGTCCAGCCCGAGAACTCGACCCAGATCCGCCGGGCGGATACGGGTCGCGCCCTCGGCGCGTGGCTCGCGCAGCAACGCCAGGAACAGCATCGTCAACACGCCAACGCGCAGTCCGTAGAACCCGTTGCGCAGCCGGCCGTAGACGGCTTCGAACACCTCCAGCAGCCCGGTCGTGGCCAGCGCCGGCAAGATGAGCAACAGCCCGGCCAGGGGCAGGTGCGCCCCCGGCGTGAACACCACCGGCGCCTCATCCAGCAGCCCCCACCGGGCCAACTCCGGCTCGCCCAGGCGCGGCGTCGGTGCGGGAAGCACCGGCAGCGGCTCGCCCTCGTCGTCGAGACTGTTATCCGGCTCGGCGACCTCCGCGATGTCCTCGGCGTCGGCGTCGTCCGGGTCGGTCGGCGCGGGCGAGGCGACGGTGCGACCCAACGCGACCCGCACCGTCGCGGTCGACACCGCGCACCGTCCGGCGATCGCGGCCAGGCCCAACCCCTGCCCGTCCAGGCGACGGATCCGTGCGGCCAGGGCGTCGGTGAGCTTGCTCGGTCCTCTCGGGCCGGGCTTGACCGGCAGCAGCCCGGCCACCCCGTCGGCAGTGAAGGCCGAACGCCAGCGCCACAACGTCACCGTGGTCACCGCGAAAGCTGCCGCGACCGCAACCGCCGAGGCGATCTCGGCGGCCACCAGCTGCACCGCCGCCAATCGACGCGCGGTCTCATCACCAGCCGCCCAGGCGAACGAGACCTCCCCGCAAACGAACACGACCCCGCCCTCGGCGGTCTCCACCAGCCCAGCCAACGGCCCAATCGGCGTCGCGTCGGCCGGCAACAAGGGCAGTACCTGCTGGCTCACCCGCGACACTCTCGACCACCCCGAAACCCCCATCAAGCGTTACAGGGATTATCTCAGATCGAGCGGGCAGAACCACCCACCGACACGCACGAAACACCTTGTCCACAAGGGAATCCCACTCAAGACGACCCCACTATGTCCAGAGTTCTGAGGACAGTGGGCTGACGGATTGAGGGTGTAACGCTCCGCGCGTCAGTGCCGGGATGAGGGTCGAGGTCTCCCGATGATGGAGGTTCTGACGCCGCCCATTCGAAAGGCCTCAACGTGCCTGACGCTACCTTCGTGCGCCCCGGTCTCGGCGCGTTCTGCCGCCTAGACGAGCTCAGGGGCTCGCGCAGGTGCGCGCTCAGGGACTCAGGCGGATCAGGCCGTAGTCGTAGGCGTGCCGGCGGTAGACGACGCTCGGGCGCCCGCTGTCCAGGTCGCTGAACAGGTAGAAGTCGTGGCCCACCAGCTCCATCTCGAACAGTGCCTGGTCGACGGACATCGGCTCGGCGGGGTGTTCCTTCTCGCGCACCACCCGTCCGGGGCCGTCGGCGACCTCTTCCTCGCCGGCCGCCTCCTGCTCGCCGAGCGGTTCGAGGCCGATCGCGGTGGCTTCGGCGAGCGACGGCGGTGTGCGCCGGCCGTGGTGCACGCGGCGGCGGTCGGCGGCCTGGCGGAAGCGGCGCTCCAGGCGTTCGGTGGCGAGGTCGAGGGCCTTGTAGAAGTCCTCTGCGCGCGCTTCGCTGCGCACGACCGGCCCGCGGGTACGGCAGGTTATCTCGACGTGCTGGCACCGGCCGGTCTGCCGGGGATTGCGCTCGTGCGTCAGCTCGACGTCGGTTCGGCTGATCTTGTGGTCATACCGTTCGATCTTCTCCAGCTTGTCTGCGACGTGTTGGCGGTAGTGATCCGGAACGACGACATTGCGGCCTCGCACGACGATCTCCATGCCCAGCGCAGTCTCCATGTGACCTCCACCTTGCATCTCGGTCGGGTCAACCCCACGCTAGACCGCCGCCCCGTGCGGGGCCAGAGCGGGCGCGCGGCGACCGGTCGCGTCGGGCGGTCGCTGCCACGACGGCCGCCCCGTGCACCGTCCAGCCGGCCGCACGCAGTGCCCGGCGGGCCTCGCGCAGCGTCGAGCCGGTCGTCACGATGTCTTCGACGACCAGCGCGGCGAGCCCGGCCCGCGGCACCGCCGCTCCCATCGCGGCGTCCAGGTTGAGCCGGCGCTCGCCGGTGTGCAGCCCGGCGGAATCCCGTACCGCGCGGGTCAGCGCAAGTGCCGGGACGACGGTGTGCCCGCTCACCTGGGAGGCCACCCGCGTCAGCCGCAGCACGTGGTCGCCACCGCGTGCCCGGGCCGCCGCCAGCGTCGACGGCACCGGCACGAGCGCCAGCTGCCCGCCCGCCGGGATCGCGCGCGCCAGCAGGCCGCCGAGCGGACCGGCGAGATCGCGCCGGCCCCGCTCCTTGTAGGCGAGCAGCGCGGTGCGCACCGCACCGTCGTACACCGCAGCGGCTCGCACCGGCACCCCCGCGGCGCCGGCGTCGAACGGCGCGATCCGAGGGCGGCACGCCGAGCAGAGCAACTGCCCGGGCCGGGCGCAGCCGACGCAGGATCGGGGCAGCACCAGGTCGGCGAGGGCGGCCAGAAGGGACACGCCCACGACCGTGCCCGGCTCCGGTCGGGGCCGCAACGCCGCCAGCCGCGTCTGTGGACAGGAACCCGAGGCTGTGGACGGCGGAGCGACCCGCGAGGCGGGCGACGCTCGGCGCGCTGCGACGACCCGCGACGCGTGCGGCTGCCTACTCGACGTACACGGGGTTGGTGCCGTAGGTGGTGCCGGCGTTCAGCCCGGCCCACGACCCGGCTCGCTGTTCCCAGACGGTGCCGCCCGCCGATACCGCGGCGACGACGTTCTCGGCCATCGTGATGCTGTCCGGCGGCGGCAGGTTGCCGATGCCGCGCGAGGTCCAGCGCGACCCGTCGCTCTGCACCTCGTAGACGCTCGGCTCGCCGGTCGAGATCTCGCGCCCGATCGCGAAGAGGGTGAGCGCGTCGTTCCAGGCCACGTCGGTGATCGCGACGCCCTGCGGGCTGATCGGCGCGAGGTTGCTCACCCGCACGGTTCCGCCCGCCCGCACCACGGCGCCCACCCAGATCTGCGCGGTGCCGTCGACCGCGGTGATGACGATGGCGACGCGCGAGCCTTCCGGGCTCAGCCGGATCGCCGTAAGGCGACCGCCGACCTTGCCGCTGCCAGCCGTGACCGGCACGGCGCTCGCCACACCGGTGACGCCGGCGCGGTACAGCGCCGACCCATCGCCGATCCACACCTCGGCGTGACCCGGCACCCAGGCCGGGCGCGAGAGCCGCCCGCGTACGACCGTCGCCTTGAGCCCGGCCGCGGACGTGCCCACGAGTAGCCGCTGGGCGGCCGCCGGACCGCTGGTGCCGGCGACTGCGAGCCCCGAGGTGGCCCCGGTGGTGGCCAGCGCCACCGAGTTCAGGTGGTACGCGCCGGTGCCGAGGCTGCCCGGCATCGGCCGCCCGCGAACGTCGAGCACCTTGCCGCCGTCGACGTAGTACAGCTCGGGCAGCCGGTTCGGCGGGTTCAGCGCGGAACTGAAGTCGACGGCGGTGAACTGCGTGCCGCCCACCTGCGACAGCGAAACGGGACGGCCGCCATCGGTGATCGTCATTGGCGCGCGGTCAGCGACCTGATCGAGGGTGAGCGCCACCTGTCCGGCCAGCAGGTTGCGGTGCTCCGGGTCCAGTTGGCTGGCACCGGGTACCTCGATCTGGATCACCGAGCCCACCGTGACGGTGACCCGGCGCGGGTCGGTGCCCTGCGGCACCTCGGTGCTGACGGCACCCTGCAACTCGCCCTGCTGACCGCCGACCATCTGCGTCATCAGCCAGTTCGCTAGCAAGCCGCTGTCGAGCAGCGCGCTGTAACGCGGATCGGGAACCAGGTGCCTCTCGGCGAGGTCGTAGAAGTACACGGCGTGCTGCTGGTAGAACTGCTCGAACTCGCCCTCGCTGATCAACAGACCGTTCTGCAGCCCGTCGATGCGCCACTGCCGGTCGATCAGCTTCAGCGCGAAGGACAGCCGCACCGCGACTCCGCCCGCGCCGGTCCCGTCGCCTTGCAGGGACGGGCTGTAGACACCGGACGCGTCGAGCGTCCCGATCTCGCGTCCGACGACGGTGACGCTGTCGCTAGCGGAATCGAAGTTGCCTACCTGCGGGTTGTCGACCACCGTCACGGTCGTGTCCGCCCAGCGGTTCTTGGCCGCGGGCGTGAGGAATGCCCGCGCCGCGGAGTGGTTCTCGTCGTCGGTGGCGTTGTTGGCGAGGAAGCCGGTGACGACCGAGCGAGGGTCCGCGCCGGCCTGCGGCGTGATCACCGCCGGAGCAGAGGGCTGGGCGGCGCCGAGGGTTTTCACGACCTGCGGGCGGGAGGACGTCGGCACGCCGGTGCACCCGGCCAGCAGCAACACGGCCGCGAGCGGCCACGCGGCCAGGCGCAGGGCGCGTCCTGCCCGGCGCACTACTCGTCCTCCTCGTCGCGCTCGTCGGGGTCCAGCGGGAGCGGGCTGGCGGCCAGCGTGTGGCCCGCCCGCCGGGGCAGCGTGAGACGGAACTGGGCACCACGCCCGCGTTCCCCCCAGGCCTGCAGCCAGCCGTCGTGCAGGCGCGCGTCCTCGAGGCTGATCGCCAGGCCCAGGCCGGTGCCTCCGGTCTGCCTGCTGCGCGACGGGTCGCCGCGCCAGAAGCGGTTGAAGACCAGCGCGGCCTCGCCAGGCCGCAGCCCCACGCCGTGGTCGCGGACGGTGACCGCGACCGCGTGCTCGTCGTAGCCGATCGTGACGACCACCGGGCGTCCCTCGCCGTGATCGAGGGCGTTCGCGAGCAGGTTACGCAGGATCCGTTCAACGCGACGGGCGTCCATCTCCACGCTCACCGGCTGCTCCGGCGCGTCGACGACGATCTCGCTGCCGTGTCGTTCGGCGAGCATCCGGTCGGCCTGGACGGTGGCCGCGACCACGCCGCGGATGTCGGACGGCTCGGAGTCCAGCCGCGCGACGCCGGCGTCGTAGCGGGAGATCTCCAGCAGGTCGCCCAGCAGCGACTCAAAGCGGTCCAGCTCGGTGTGCAGCAGCTCGGTCGAGCGGGACAGCTCGGGCGGGAACTCGCCGCGGCCGGCATGCAGCAGCTCCGACGCCATCCGGATCGTGGTCAGCGGGGTCCGCAATTCGTGGGAGACGTCGCTGGTGAAGCGCCGCTGCAGGCGCGAGAGGTCCTCGAGGCGCCGGATCTGGCGTTGCAGGCTGCCCGCCATGTCGTTGAACGAGCGTCCCAGGCGCGCGATGTCATCGGTGCCGCGCACCGCGATGCGCTGCGACAGGTCCCCCGCAGCCAACTTGCCGGCGGTCTGGGCGGCTACCCGCACCGGACGGACGACCTGCCTGGTGACCAGCAGTGCGATGCCCACGACGAGCAGCACGAGCGCGATGCCCGAGAGCAGGACGGTGCGCTGCAGCAAGGCGATCGTCTGCTGCTCGGCCGTCAGGGGGAACAGGTAGTAGAGCTCGAACACCCCGGTGCGCGCCGGCACCGGCTCGCCGACGATCAATCCCGGCACGGTGGACGAGCCGGCCTGGGACGGGACGGGCGCGTACTGGATGGCGATGCTGCCGCCCTGGACCTCGCGCCGCAGGGCGGCGGGGATCGTCGCCGCGTCGGGCTCCCGGACGAAGCTGGAGGACGTGGATTCGATCGCGATGCTGAACAGGCCGGCGCTGCGGCCGCTGGCGGTCAGGTCCGTCGTGATCTGCTGCTGGGCTGCCTCGACATCGGCGACGACGCCGGCGTCCACGCCCTGCAGCACCGAGCGCGCGTTCTCCAGGCCCACCTTCGCCTGTCCGATCGCCGCTTCCCGCTTCGCCCGCAGGACCCCCGCCGCGACCTGGTCGATGATGAACACGCCGATGATGAGCACGACCACCCCGCTGACGAGCAACGTGGTTGCCGCGACCCGCAGCTGCAGCGAGCCCCGCCAGAACCGCCCGGCGCGGTGGAGAGCGCGTAGCGGGCTCGCCCGCCTCCCGGCGCGGGAATCGTGTGGGTCCCGGGCCAGTCCGTCGGCTCGGGTACGGCGCTCTTGCCGCGAGAGCTCCGTGCCGCCCGCGGCCTCGACCGGTGGCGGCCGGCTGGTCGCGGGCTCCGGTGCGCGCTCCGTGGGCGGCGCCGAGGCAGCGAGCCCTTCGGCGGGCAGCGCGGGGGCCGCGCCGCGTGGCGGGGTGGCTGGGCTCACGGAGGTCCGGCTTTATAACCGACGCCGCGGACGGTCAACACCACCTCGGGCCGCTCCGGGTCGCGCTCGACCTTGGACCGCAGCCGTTGCACGTGCACGTTGACGAGGCGGGTGTCGGCGGCGTGCCGGTAGCCCCAGACCTGCTCGAGCAGCACCTCGCGGGTGAAGACCTGGCGGGGTTTGCGGGCGAGGGCGACGAGCAGGTCGAACTCCAATGGCGTGAGCGCGACCTGCTTGCCGTCGCGGACCACCTGGTGCGCCGCTACGTCGATCTGCACCAGGGACTCGGGTGGCCCGATCGTCAGCGTCTCCCCGGCGACGTTCTCGTGATGGCGCAGCCGCGCCCGCATCCGCGCGACGAGTTCCTTCGGCTTGAACGGCTTGACCACGTAGTCGTCGGCACCCGACTCCAGCCCGAGCACGATGTCGACGGTGTCGGTCTTCGCAGTGAGCATGATGATCGGCGTGCCGCTCTCGGCACGGATCGCGCGGCACACGTCGATGCCCGACAGCCCCGGCAGCATCAGGTCGAGCAGCACGACGTCGGGCTTGCACTCCCGGAATGCCTGCAACGCGCGGCTGCCGTCGGCGACGAACGCCGGCTCGAAGCCGTCGGTGCGGAGCACGATGCCGAGCATCTCGGCGAGGGCGGCGTCGTCGTCGACCACCAGTACACGCGGTTTCACCCGTCCATCGTGGCACCTGCGCCCTGCTGCGGCACGAACCCACGTCAGCCCCGCGCCGGGAAGCTGCCAAGATGGTCCGAACCGAACGAAGGGCGAGGGGACGGGACGTGTCGCAGCCGACCGCGCGGTCCGGTCCCATCGCGCTGCGCCCGCTCGGGCTGGCCGAGATCCTCGACGGAAGCGTGCGCGTGCTGCGTCGCAACCTGCCGACGATGCTGGTGATCTCGGCGCTCGTGGCCGTCGGGTACGTAGCGCTGATCGCCGCGCTGCAGCTGAGCGCGTTTCGCAACCTCGACCAGGTGCAACTGGAGCTGGTCACAACGGGCCTCGTCGGCGGTTTCGCCGGCGAACTTCTCACCGGCCTGCTGAGCATCCCGATCGCACAGGACGTGCTGGGCGTGCGCCTGGGCCCCGCGGCGATCTGGCGCGCGGCGCGCGGACGGATGTGGGCGCTGCTCGCGCTCGCGTTCGTCCTGACCGTCGCGCAGGACGTCACGCTGTTCATCGTGCTCGGCATCTGGCTGTGGGGACTGTGGGCGGTGGCTGCGCCGGCGCTCATGGTGGAGCGGACCAGCCTCCGGCGCGCCTTCTCCCGCTCGGCCTACCTGGTGTCCGGGTCGTGGTGGCGGGTATGGGGCATCCGCGCCCTGGGCGTTGTCCTCACCTCGGTGCTCGGCTTGCTCGTCACCGTGCCCTTCCTGCTGCTGGCACTGTATGCCAGCGGTCGCAGTTTCAGCGCCGGGGCGGCCGGGGCGGGCCCGACGTACGTTCTGATCACCTCCGTGGGCTCGGTCATCGCCGCCACGGTGACCTGGCCGATCCGCGCCGGCATCGACGTGCTGCTGTACCTCGATCTGCGGATGCGCAAGGAAGGGCTGGACATCGTGCTCACCTACGGCGAGCCGGTCGCCGCGCCGGCGGGGTCGTGGGCGTGAGGCAGCTTCCTCTCGGCGTGCTGACGAGCGCCGCTCCGGTCGGTGGTTCGGACGCGCAGCACGCGGCGCAGCAGGAGCTCAGTCACGACGAGTACCACCGCGGTGGGCCGGGCATCGTGCAACGCGTGCTGGCCTGGTTCGGCCGCCAGCTGGACGCGCTGCTGGCGCAGAGCTCCGGAGCCAGCCACGCCACGTTGCTGCTACTCGTCCTGCTGCTCGTGCTCGTCGTCTTCGCGGTCGCCAAGGTGGGCCTGCCGAACCGGGCGGCGCGGGATGCCGCGGCGCTGGGCACGGACCCACTGCGCCCGCTCGGCGCCACCGACCACCGGCGCCGGGCCGAGCAGTTCGAGGCGCAGGGCCGCCGCGCCGAGGCGGTGCGGGAATGGCTGCGCGCAGCCGTGCAGACGATCGAGGACCGCGGCGTGCTGGCGCCGCGTCCCGGGCGTACCGGCGCGAGGACGGCCCACGAGGCCGGCCCATTGCTACCGGCTGCCGCAGCGCAGCTGCGCACCGCCACCGCCGGATTCGACGAGATCTGGTTCGGCGGGCGGCCTGCCACTAACTCCGATGTCGCCGCCGCGCATTCCGCCGCTGACGCCGTCCGCTCCGCGCGGATCAGCCACCGCGTCGTCGCGGCACGCGGCTACGCGGTGCCGACGTGAGCGTCACCGCGCCGCGTTCCGCCCCTCAGCTGGCCCGTCCGCTCTGGCTGAAGCTGCGCTTCTGGCTGGTACTGCTCGCGATCGTGCTGCTCGGCGCTGCCGTGGCCACCGCGTTGTCGCAGCCGACCGGACGTGCGCTGGACCCGTCCTCGGCCGATTCGGCCGGTGCCAAGGCGCTGGCCCAGGTGCTCGAGCGCTACGGCGTAACGGTCTCCCGCGTGTCGAGCATCGCCGACGCGGACGCCGAGGCTGCGGGCACCGCGACGAGCGTGCTGGTGCTCGCGCCCGACGACTACTCCGCCGCGCAGTTGCGCGAGCTCGCCGGGCATGCCGGACGGGTGGTGCTGATCGCGCCAGGCGCGGATTCCCTGCGCGCGGCCGCACCCGGGATCGCGCGTTCCGCGACGACGGGCGGGCGCACGAGTCCGGGCTGTGCGGCACCCGGCCCGGTGGCCACCGGGCCGGTGGAGTTGCCCGCTGCGACGCTGACCTACCGCCCGGCGCAGGGCGGCACCGCCACCAGCTGTTACGGCGGTGCGCTGATCCTCGGACCACAGGTCGCCGTCCTGGGATCAAGCGCGCTGCTGCGCAACGACTCTCTCGCCGGCCACGGCGTCGCCGCGCTGGACGTCAACACGCTGTCCGCCGATCGCACGCTGCGCCGCGTCGTGTGGCTGATGCCCGGCACCGACGCGGCCGGCCCGGGCGCGCCGTCGCTGTGGCAGCTGTTCCCTGACGGCGCGCATCGGGCGTTCGGCTGGCTCATCGTGCTCGGCGTCCTGCTGGTGCTGTGGCGCGCGCGGCGCCTCGGGCCGGTGGTCAGCGAGCCGCTGCCCGTGGTGGTGCGCTCGGCCGAGGTCGTCGAGGGTCACGGGCGCCTCTACCGCCGGGCCCGGGCGCACGACCGGGCTGCCGCGGCGCTGCGCGCCGGGAGCAGCCAGCGGC
>JBPCOI010000023.1:0-4655 GCA_051000395.1 Jatrophihabitantaceae bacterium | reverse complement strand
GTAGACGGGGCACGGTCGAGGCGCGACCTCGACGCCGCAGGGCTCGTCGAGCGTGCGCGCACCGGTGACGCGCGGGCCGGCGCCCGGCTGATCTCGCGGGTTGAAAATGGGGGCCCCCCCGGCAGTACAGGCGTAGCCGCCGGGGGAGGGGGTACCCCCGGCAATGAGGGCATAGTCGCCGGGGGAGGGGGAGGGGAAGGCGGGGACAACCCGGTACTGCGCGAGGTCGCTGCTGCGCTCGCGCCGTACGGCGGCCACGCTCAGGTGGTGGGGCTGACCGGATCGCCGGGCGTGGGCAAATCGACGACCACCACCGCGTTGGTGAGCGCGCTGCGGGGCGAGGGCAAGCGGATCGGGGTGCTCGCCGTCGACCCGTCCTCGCCGTTCTCCGGCGGGGCGCTTCTCGGCGACCGCGTCCGCATGCAGGACCACGCCACCGACGAAGGTGTCTTCATTCGCTCGATGGCCTCGCGTGGCCAGCTCGGCGGCCTTTCTGCGGCGGTGCCGCAGGCGCTGCGGGTGCTCGACGCCGCGCGCTGCGACGTCGTGATCGTCGAGACGGTCGGGGTGGGGCAGGCCGAGGTGGAGATCGCCTCGCTCGCGGACACGACGATGGTGCTGCTGGCGCCGGGCATGGGCGACGGGATCCAGGCGGCGAAGGCGGGGATCCTGGAGATCGCGGACGTCTTCGTCGTCAACAAGGCCGACCGGGACGGAGCCGACCAGGTGGCCCGCGACCTGCGCTACATGCAGTCGCTCGGCGGACGGCACTCCGAAGCGGGCGCGTGGCGTCCGCCGATCGTGAAGATCTCCGCGTCGCGC
The DNA here is from genome assembly GCA_051000395.1 of Jatrophihabitantaceae bacterium. Classification (GTDB taxonomy): domain Bacteria; phylum Actinomycetota; class Actinomycetes; order Mycobacteriales; family Jatrophihabitantaceae; genus JBPCOI01. The sequence continues at coordinate 3,833 of JBPCOI010000023.1, read as the reverse complement.
GGCGAGGGCATCGACAAGGTGGTCGCCGCGCTGGACAAGCACCGTGACTGGATGGAGCACCACGGCGAGCTGGAGCGTCGGCGACGGGCGCGGGCCGCCAGCGAGATCGAGGCGATTGCCCTCGCAGAGGTGCGCCGCCGCCTTGCCGGCGTGCACGGTTCCGCCGCGCTGGACGCGGCCGCGACCCGCGTCGTGGCCGGCGACACCGATCCCTACTCGGCCGCCGACGGGCTGCTCGCCGCGCTGTAGCCGGCGCTCAACTCGGCAGGGCGGCGATGAAGTCCCGGACCAGCTGACCGGTGAGCTCGGGATGCTCGAACTGCGGGACATGCCCGCAGTCCTCGAGCACGACCGATTTCGCGTTCGGCAGCGCCTCGGCGACGAACCTGGCGAAACCCGCCGGCACGAGCACGTCCCGATCGCCCCACAAGAACAGGGCCGGTGGCTTGAGCGTCGGCAGCCGGTCCCAGAAACCGCCTTCGCCGAACGGCTCGTCGAGATAGACGTGGCGCAGCGCCGAGAACGTCGCGAGCCGGTTGGGCCGCAGGCTCAGCACGCGCACGAACTCGTCGACTGCCGCCTCGTGCCACGCCTGCGGGAGGCGAGCGGGGTCGGCGAACAGGCTGCGCAGCCCGCGCATGGCGACGGCCCGTGGCACCCGTAACGGCAGCGCCGCGACCTCGTCGCGGACCAGGCGCACCACAGGGACGAACTGGCGCAGCTTGCGGAACGCGACGGCCGGGCACAGCAGCACCAGTCCGCGCACCTCGTACGGGGAGTTCAGCGCGGCCTGCAGCGCCGTGCGTCCGCCCAGGCTGTTCCCGACCAGGATTGCGGGACGATCGCAGCTCTGGCGCAGGAACGCGAGCAGCCAGTTGCCGAGGTACTCGGCTCCATGCGCACCGCCGCGCGCTTCGGTGCCGCCGTGACCGGGCAGGTCGGGGGCGAGCACGTGGAACTCGCGCGACAGCGCCGGGATGAGCGGCAGCATCGAGGCGTTCGTCGCGCTCAAGCCGTGGACGAGCACTACCGGCGGGGCCTCGACCGGACCGGCCTCGAGGTAGAACGTCTCGATTCCGTCGGCGTAAGTGGAGCGGGTGTAGGTGCGCGAGTCGTCCTCGGCTGCACCGGGGAACAGGCCGTCGAGTTGCAGCGCGAGCGCCAGGTTGCCACGCACCGTCAGGTCTCCGGCGAGGAACGCCCCGATCCCGCTGCGGGTGCCGTCGACGACGTCGTTGAGCACGGTCAGTGGCGCCCGCACCGTGGTCGTCGGGTTGTTGGGGCCGCCGCGACGAGCGAGCGCGCGGCCGTGGTCGATCTCGACGGTCCAGTTCGCCATGCCGCCTGCCGTGAACAGCATCGAGGCCGTGACGTCGGCAAGCAGCGGCGAATAGACCCCGCGCAGGCGCTCGCGCAGCAACGGCAACAGGTCGTTGTCCGCCACGCGCAGTCCCATCTCCAGGTCGCTCGCTACGATCGGCTGCCCGTGCAGTGTCCCGCCCGTCACCGTACCCAGGAGCCGACCATGCCAAGCCTGACGCGCGCCGGCGAGGTGTTCGTGCTCGACGTGGGCGACGGCGAGAACCGCTTCCATCCGGAGTGGCTGGCGCAGGTACACGGCCTGCTCGATGCGGTGCAATCCGCCGACGGCCCGCGCGCACTCGTGACGACGGCGAGCGGCAAGTTCTTCTCCAACGGGCTCGACCTGGAGTGGCTGGGCGCCCACGGCGACCGGTTGCCGTCCTATGTCATCGAGGTGCACCAGCTGTTCGCGCGGGTGCTCGCGCTGCCGGTGCCGAGCGTCGCGGCGGTGCAGGGGCACGCGTTCGCCGGCGGCGGGATGCTGGCGCTGGCCCACGACTTTCGCGTCATGCGTGCGGACCGGGGCTACTTCTGCCTGCCGGAGGTGGACATCAACATCCCGTTCACCCGCGGCATGTCCGCCCTGATCCAGGCGCGGCTGTCCAAGCGCACGGCACACCAGGCCATGACGACGGGGCGGCGCTACGGCGGGACGGACGCGCTCGCCGCGGGCATCGTCGACGCGGTCGCCCACGAGGACGACGTGCTGGCGAACTCGATCGAGATGGTGCGCGCGCTGGCTGGCAAGGCGGGCCCGACGCTCGCCACGATCAAGTCACGCATGTACGCCGACGCGCTGAACGCCCTTCGCGACAAGGACGATCCCCTGGGCTGAGCGCCTACCGCCGTCCGGACGGGCGCGCGGCCGCAGGTCAGCGGCGCGGTCGCAGGTCAGCGGAAGGCGTCCAGGCCGGTGAGGCGCTGACCGAGCACCAGCGTGTGCACCTCGTGCGTGCCCTCGTAGGTGTAGACGGTCTCCAGGTTCACCGCGTGCCGCAGCACGGGGTACTCGGTGGTGATGCCGCTGCCGCCGAGGATCGAGCGAGCCTCGCGGCAGATCTCGAGCGCCCCGCGCACGTTGGCGAACTTGCCGAAGCTGATCTGGTGCGGCTGGATCCGGCCGGCGTCCTTCAGCTCGCCCAGCCGGCGCGCGGTGAGCTGCATCTGCTGCAACTGCACCGCCATCTCGGCAAGCTTGCGCTGGGTGAGCTGGAAACCGCCGATCGCCCTGCCGAACTGGCTGCGGCTGGTCGCGTAGTCGAGGGTCGCGGCCAGCGCGTCGCGCGCCGAGCCGGTGACCCCCCAGACGATGCCGAAGCGGGCCTCGGTCAGGCAGCCGAGCGGGCCGCGCAGGCCCTGGGCACCAGGCAGCTCTGCCGAGGCGGGCAGGCGCACGTCGTCCATGATCAGTTCACTGGTGACCGACGCCCGCAGCGAGATCTTGTGGTGGACGTCCTGCGTGCTGAAGCCCGGCGTCCCGCGCTCGACGAGGAAGCCGCGTACCCCGTCCTCGGTGCGGGCCCAGACGACCGCGACGTCCGCGATGGAACCGTTGGTGATCCACATTTTGGTGCCGGAGAGGATCCAGTCGCCGGAACTGCCGTCACGGCGCGCGCGGGTGCGCATCGAGCCGGGGTCCGAGCCGGAGTCGGGCTCGGTGAGCCCGAAGCAGCCGATCAGGTTGCCCGCCGCCATCTCCGGCAGCCACCGCTGCTTGTGCTCCTCGCTGCCGTAGGCGTGGATCGCGTACATCGCCAGCGAGCCCTGCACGCTCACCAACGAGCGCAGGCCCGAGTCGACGGCCTCGATCTCGGCGCTGACCAGACCGTACTGGGACGGTTTGGCGCCCTGGCACCCGTAGCCCTGCAGGTGCATGCCGAGCACCCCGAGCGCACCGAACTCCTGCGCCAGCTCGCGCGCGGGCAGCGCGCCGTCCTCGAACCACTGGCGGATGTTCGGGCGCAGCCGGTCGTCGGCGAACTTGCGCACGGTGTCGCGCAGGAGGCGATCCTCGTCGGCCAGCTCGTCGTCGAGGTCGAGCAGGTCCAGCCGAGCCAGCGCGTCACTCATGACGTCGGCGCTCACGTCGTTCGTCCATGCCGGCGAGATTACGCGTGCCGATACCCTGCCGGGGTGCCCGTGCAGCCGATTCCGCTCGAGTTCGACCCGATCCAGCGGGCCGGCGAGCTGTGGGAGGCGACCTGGCCGGGCGAGGCGGCCGAGGTATACGCCTCGATGTGCGCGGTGACCTCGATCATGCGCGCGCACCAGATCCTGGTCGCGGAACTGGATGCGATGCTGCGGCGCTACGGGATCACGTTCAGCCGCTACGAGGCGCTCGTGCTGCTGGTGCACTCGCGCGCCGGCGCGCTGCCGCTGTCCAAGATCGGCCAGAGGTTGCAGGTGCACGCCAAGTCGGCCACCGATGTGGTCGATCGTCTCGCGGCGGGGGGGCTGGTGCGGCGAGAGCC
>JBPCOI010000067.1:0-22149 GCA_051000395.1 Jatrophihabitantaceae bacterium | reverse complement strand
ATGTGACGGTGACGGCGCCGACGACCCCGAGGCCGGGGTTCGTGACGGTGTATGCGGCGGGTCAGTCGCGGCCGACGGCGTCGAATCTGAACTTCGTGCAGGGTCAGACGGTCCCGAACCTGGTGGTCGCGCCGGTGGGCGCTGGTGGTGTCGTGGACTTGTACAACGGGTCGGCGGGCACGGTGCAGCTGGTCGCGGACGTGTCGGGCTACTTCGTCGGCACCCCTGCAGACACCACCCCGCCCGGACCGGTCACCGGGCTCACCGCGACAGCCCAGGGCTCGACGAGCATCGAGCTCACCTGGACCAATCCGACAGCTGCGGACTTCGCCGGGGTGAAAGTCTGCCGATCCACCACCGCGGGGACGCAGCCGTCCACCTGCACTGCGCTCACGACCGTGGCCGCGCCTGGCGCGACCTACACCGACCACGGCCTGAGTCCCGCCACCCAGTACTACTACACGCTGTTCGCCTTCGACGGCGTGCCGAACTACTCCACCGCGGCGAGTGCGACTGCAACCACGCAACCCAACGGCCCCCCTACCGGCTTCAGCGGGACCGTTACCGATGCCAGCGGCCCGATCGCCCACGTGCTGATCGAGGTGTTCGACTCCCACGGCAACGACGTGACGCCGTCCTTCATCTCGACAGGGTCGGACGGCACGTACACGGTGACGGGCCTGGCGGCGGGTTCCTACTTTGCGTGCTTCGACGCGTCGCACGGGTCGGGCAGTTCGCCGACTGGCTATCTCGACCAGTGTTACGACGGCAAGGCGTGGGACGGGCAGACCCCGCCGACGGCCGCGACGGCAACCGCGGTCGGCGTGTCGGCCGGTGCTCTGACGTCGAATGTCAACGCGACGCTCGCGGTGGCAGGTGCTGTTTCGGGCACGGTGCGTGACTCGTCCGGACCGGTGTCGAACGCCACTGTGGAGGTGTTCGACTCGCAGGGCAACTACAAGGTCGGAGCGTCGAGCGGGTCGGACGGCACCTACACGGTGCCGGGCCTGGAGGCGGGTTCTTACTTCGTGTGCTTCGACGCGTCGGCCGCGTCGGGCAGTTCGCCGACTGGGTATCTCGATCAGTGTTACAGCGGCGAGCCGTGGGACGGGCAGACACCGCCGACATCGTCGACGGCAACCGCGGTCGCGGTGTCGACAGGGGCGGTGAGGTCAAAGATCAACGCGACGCTGGCGCTGGCGGGTGCCATCTCGGGCATGGTGCGCGACGGGTCTGGCCCGGTCAGCAACGTGCAGGTCGATGTGTTCGACGCGCACGGCAACCAGCTCTACAACGCCGGAGCGTCGACCGGGTCGGACGGCGCGTACACGGTGACGGGCCTGGCTACGGGCACCTACTTCGTGTGCTTCGACGCGTCGGGCGCGTCGGGCAGCTCGGTGGGCGGGTACGTCGATCAGTGTTACAGCGGCAAGGCCTGGGATGGGCAGATGCCGCCGAGGTCCTGGACAGCAACCGCGGTCGCGGTGTCGACAGGGGCGTTGAGGTCGAAGGTCAACGCGACGCTCGCGGTGGCGGGCGGCCTCTCGGGAACGGTCGTCGACACGTCCGGCCCGGTCTCGAACGTGCAGGTGGACGTCTTCGACGCACACGGCGACCGCCTCTACAATTTCATGCCGTCGACCGGGTCGGACGGCACGTACACGGTGACGGGCCTGGCGGCGGGCACCTATTTCGTGTGCTTCGACGCGTCGGGATCAGCGGGCAGTTCGCCGACTGGGTATCTCGATCAGTGTTACGCCGGCAAGGCGTGGGACGGGCTGACGCCGCCGATGTCCGCGACGGCAACCGCGGTCGTGGTGTCGACAGGGGCGGTGAGGTCGAAGGTCAACGCGACGCTCGCGGTGGGGGGTGCTGTCTCGGGAACGGTCCTCGACCCGTCCGGCCCGGTCTCGAACGTGCAGGTCGACGTCTTCGACTCGCACGGCAACCCGATCTCTAGCTTCGGCGCGTCGCCCGGGCCGGACGGCACGTACACGGTGACGGGCCTGGCAGCGGGGTCGGACTTGGTGTGCTTCGACGCGTCGGGCGCGTCGGGCAGTTCGCCGACTGGCTATCTCGACCAGTGTTACAACGGCAAGGCCTGGAACGGGCAGACCCGTCCTACGTCCGCTACGGCGACGCCGGTCGCGGTGTCGACCGGTGCTCTGAGGCCGAGCGTCAACGCGACGCTCGCGGTGGCAGGCGCCGTTTCGGGAACGGTCGTCGACACGTCCGGACCCATCTCGAACGTGCAGGTCGACGTGTTCGACGCGCAGGGCAACTTCAACGCCGGAGCGTCAACCGGCTCGGACGGCACGTACACGGTGACCGGCCTGGCGCCGGGTTCCTACTACGTGTGCTTCGACGCGTCGAGATCATCGGGCAGCTCGGTGGGCGGGTACTTCGACCAGTGTTACAGCGGCTACGCATGGGACGGGCAGACGCCGCCGACATCGTCGACGGCGACGGTGGTCCCAGTGTCGAGCGGGGCGGTGACGGCGAAGGTCGACGCGACGCTCGCGGTGGCGGGCGGCCTCTCGGGAACGGTCGTCGACCCGGCCGGACCCGTCTCGAACGTGCAGGTCGACGTCTTCGACGCGAACGGCAACCAGCTAAGCAACGCTGAAACGTCGTCCGGGTCGGACGGCACGTACACGGTGACCGGCCTGGCGGCGGGCACCTACTTCGTGTGCTTCGACGCGTCGGGCGCGTCAGGCAGTTCGACGACTGGGTACCTCGACCAGTGTTACGACGGCAAGCCGTGGGACGGGCAGATGCAACCGACAGCCACGACGGCGACCGCCGTCGCGGTGTCGACAGGGGCGGTGAGGGCGAAGGTCAACGCGACGCTCACGGTGGCGGGTGCCATCTCGGGAACGGTCGTCGACGCGGCCGGACCCGTCAGCAACGTGCAGGTGGAGGTCTTCGACTCGCACGGCAACTTCAACGCCGGAGCGTCGACCGGATCGGACGGCACGTTCACGGTGACCGGCCTGGCCACGGGTTCGTACTTCGTCTGCTTCAACAGCTTCGGCTCGTCCGGAACCTCGACAACTGGGTATCTCGACCAGTGTTACGAGGGCAAGCCGTGGGACGGACAGACCGCACCGACAGCCACGACGGCGACGTCGGTTGCGGTGACGAGCGGGCCCGCGACGCCGAACGTCAACGCGACGCTCGCGCTGGCGGGCGCCATCTCGGGTACGGTGCGCGACGGGTCTGGCCCGGTCAGCAACGTGCAGGTCGATGTGTTCGACGCGCACGGCAACCAGCTCTACAACGCCGGAGCGTCGACCGCGTCGGACGGCACGTACACGGTGACGGGCCTGGCGGCGGGTTCTTACTTCGTGTGCTTCACCGCGTCGGGCGCGTCGGGCAGCTCGGTGGGCGGCTACTTCGACCAGTGTTACAACGGCAAGCCGTGGGACGGGCAGGCGCCGCCGACATCGGCGACCGCAACCGCGGTTGCTGCGTCACTGGGGCAGGTGACGCGGAACGTGAACGCGACGCTTGCACCCGCGGGGGCCATCTCGGGCACGGTGCGGGACGCGTCCGGCCCGGTCTCGAATGTGCAGATCGATATCTTCGACTCGAGCGGCAACCAGCTCTATAACGAATACGTGTCAACTGGGTCGGACGGCACGTACACGGTGACCGGCTTGGCGGCAGGCTCGTACTTCGTGTGCTTCAACAGCTCCGGCTCGTCCGGATTCTCGGCAACTGGGTATCTCGATCAGTGTTACAGCGGCAAGGCGTGGGACGGGCAGACCCCGCCGATGTCCGCGACGGCGACCGCGGTCGCCGTTTCGACGGGGGCGGTGACGTCGAAGGTGAACGCGACGCTCGCGCCCGCGGGTGCCATCGCGGGCACGGTGCGTGACGCCTCCGGCCCGGTCAGCAGCGTGCAGGTGGAGGTGTTCGATGCGCAGGGCAACCTGCTCTACAACGACGGAGCGTCGACCGGGTCGGACGGCACGTACACGGTGCCGGGCCTGGCGGCGGGTTCTTACTTCGTGTGCTTCAACGCGTCGGGCGCATCGGGCAGTTCGCCGACTGGCTATCTCGATCAGTGTTACAGCGCCGATGCGTGGGACGGGCAGACGCCGCCGACGTCCGCCACAGCAACCGCGGTCGTCGTGTCGAACGGTGCTCTGACACCGGGCATCGACGCGACGCTCACTGCGGCCGCTGCCAGGCTGCGGGGTCCGCGCTGACCGCGGTACGGACGCCCGTTGAGCGCCGCCGTGGCGTCCGCCTGACGGGCCGGCTGGGCAGCTAGCGGACTGCGCGGATCAGGTCGGCGGCCTTCTCGGCGAGCATGATCGTCGGGGCGTGGGTGTGGCCGCGGATGATCGTCGGCAGTACCGAGGTGTCCACCACGCGCAGCCCGTCGACACTCCGCACCCGCAGCTGCGGATCGACGACGGATTCCCGCCCGCTGCCCATCCGGCAGGTGCCCGCGGGGTGGTAGAGCGTCTCGGACTGCGCTCGCACGAACGCCTCGAGATCGGTCTCCTCCGGTCCCGGCTCCATCGGCCCGCTGACGTGCGGCTTGAGCGCCGCCGTCGCGAACAGCGCCTGGCACTGGCGCACGCCTTCGACGAGGCGAGGCAGGTCACCCGGTGCGGTGAGGTAACCGGCGTCGATCACCGGCGGCGTGGCTGCGTCCGGGGATGTGATCGTCACGGTGCCACGGCTCTCGGGCTGCAGCAGGACGGTGCCGATCGTCAGGCCGTGCCCGGGCGGCTCGACCAGCCCGTGGTCGATGAACGGCACCGGCGCGAAGATGAACTCCAGGTCGGGCGTCGCGAGCGACGGGTCCGACCGGCCGAAGGCGACCGCCTCGCCGACGTTGGAGGTCAGCATGCCGCGGCGCTGGGTCAGGAACCGCAGCAGCTCGGCGGGCCGCTCCGCCGCGACCAGGGTGATCGGCTCGGGACAGTGCATGATCACCGCGACAGACAGGTGATCCTGCAGGTTCTTCCCGACGCCCGGCAACTCCACCTTCGGCTCGACGCCGGCCGCCCGCAGCACCGACGGGTCGCCGATCCCCGACAGCTGCAGCAGGGCGGGGGAGTGCACGGCCCCCGCGCTGAGGATCACCTCCCGGGCCGCGCGGAGCTGCTGCGTCGCGCCCGCCTTGTCGCGGTACTCGACGCCGGTGGCGCGCCCGCCCTCGACGAGCACGCGCTGCGCCTGAGCGCCGGTGAACACGTTCAGGTTGGGACGCCGCCGCGTGGTGCGTCCCAGGTACCCGTCGGCTGCGCTCCAGCGGCGGCCGCGGTGCTGGGTGACCGGCGTCGGCGCGTAGCCCTCGATGCCGGCGGTGTTGAGCTCGGGCAGGCGCCGCATCCCCGTCTCGGCGCACGCCTCGAAGAACGCCGTGCGCAGCGGGCTCGGCGAGCGCAGCTCCTCGATCCACAACGGGCCCGCCGTGCCGTAGGCCGCATCGGTGTTGCTGCCCCCGCGATGCTCCGCGCGGTGGAAGTACGGCAACACCTCCTCATAACTCCAGCCCGGTCCCCACGAGTCGTAGTCAACCTGCGCTCCGCGAACCCACATCTGCGCGTTCAGCGAGGACGAGCCGCCGAGCGTCCTGCCCCGCGGCCAGTACATCTCGCGCGCGTCGCACTCCTTCTGCGGGCTGGTGTGCAGATCCCAGTCGTAGGCGGTGTGGAACAACTTCGGGAAGGCGGCCGGGATCTTGATCTCGAGCTTGCGATCACGTCCACCCGCCTCGAGCAACGCGACGCGGACGTTCGGATCGGCGCTGAGCCGGTGGGCGAGCACGCAGCCCGCGGACCCGGCGCCGACGATGACGTAGTCGAAGCGTTGCGGCACGGCAGGCCTCCTCAGGCTCGTGGCGGAACGTACCGCGCGCACCGCCCGCCCGTCGATGCCTCAGTCCGTGGCTTGCTCGCCGTCCCAGCGCAGGTACAGCAGCGTGGCGTCATCCTGCAGCGGCTCGCCGGCGTGACTCAGCGTCGAGCGCACCAGCCGCCGCACCACCTCCTGCGGCGCCCCGCCGGTGTGATGCTCGCGGCCGAGCAGGTCCCGCAGCCGATCCTCGCCGAAGAACGCGCCCGACGCGTCGCGCGTCTCGACCACGCCGTCGGTGTAGAGAAGGACGCCGTCCCCGGGCTCGAGACTGAAGTCGACCACCGTGCCGTGGACCGGCGCCAGGTCGCCCAGTCCCAGCGGCAGGTACGGCGTGGGCTCGACGTCGGCGAGTGTGGCGGCGCCGCGCACGATGATCGGTTGCGGATGCCCACAGCTCAGCCAGGACAACCGCCCGGAGGCGACATCTAGCCGGGCTAGCAGGGCGGTCGCGAACGGGTGCGAGCCGGGGAAGGTCCGGGTCGCGGCATCGACGCTCGTCGCGAGTTCCTGCAGGCCCTCGCCGGCGCGGCGGCCGTGCCGGTAGGCGCCGGTCACCAGGCAGGCGAGCACCGAGCTGATCAGCCCGTGCCCCACCGCGTCGAACACAGCGAGGTCCAGGACGCCGTCGTTGAGGGCGTAGTCGAAACAGTCACCGCCCACCTCGTAGGCCGGTTCGAGCATGCCCGCGATCGACGTGCCGTTCGTGGCGAAGGCAAGCGGAGGCAGCAGCGACCACTGCAGTTCGGCGGCAAGATCCATGTCCTGGCGCCGGCGCAGCAGGTGCGGCAGGTCCGTGTAGTGGGCGCTGGAGATCACCAGGTGCGCAGCCGCCAGCCCGAGTTCGACGCAGAGGAACTCGACGTCGGCGTTCCAGTCGGGCAGCGTCATCGCCAGCACGCCTAGCTTGTTCGCGCGCTCGCACACCGGTACCCACACGTGCCACCCGTCCTCGCGCTGTGCGGCCAGCGCGGAATCGGTGATGAAGGCCCGTCCGGCCATGGTGGTGTCCACTGGCGCCGGCTCGGCGCGCTCGTCATGCGAGACCATGTCGGGGTGCGGCATCAGCGTGGTGTGCCCGTAGTCGACGAGGTAGAGGAGCACGTCGCTGCCGCCCAGCGCGGACACCGCGCCCAGCAGTGTTTCGACGATGGCGTCGGGATCGGCCTGCTGCTGCGCGCGCAATAGCCGCGCGATCGGCCGCTCGGCCGGGTCGGACGTCGTCACGGTGCCTCCTGCGCTAGCGAGTGAAATGGGTGACGCCGTCGACCGCCGTTGCGGTGAGCCCGCGGCACTCGACGAGAACCGTGAGGTGAGCCATCGTCTCGTGGACCGCGATCATCTGGTTGAGCACGTCCAGCTCCGCGAACGTGCGGTGGTGACGCGTCCAGCCGAGCCGGTTCGCGACCTCGAATCCGGTGCTCGCACCGCCGGCGACGGCCTCGGCCGTGGCGCTCAGGCGCTTGTCGTGATGCTCGAGCAGCTCGTCCACCCGTGCGTGGGTGGAGGGCGCGACCGGCCCGTGGGCCGGCAGCAGGCGGGCGTCCGGCAGCGCGCGCACGATCTGCAGCGAGGCGAGGTAGTCACGCAGCGGGGACGGCGGACGCTCCAGCTCGATCCCGATCGACGGGGTGATGTGCGGCAGCACATGGTCGCCGGCGAACAGCGTGTTCGCGGCGACGTCGTAGAAGACGACGTGCCCGCGGGTGTGGCCGGGCGTGGCGATAACCCGGAGCGTGCGCGTCTGCAGCGGCAGCTCGACGCCGTCGGTGAGCCAGCGGTCGGGGTCGGCCCAGTTGGTGAGGTCACGCTCGCCGCGCCAGCCGGCCAGCAGTTCGGCCAGCTCCGTCGCGCCCGCCTCGTGCAGGCTCGAGACGTCGGGATGGACGGTGACGGCGCGCATTGCCTCGAGGCAGGCCCGCTCGCCCTCGCCGAGCGAGACGGACGGGCCGTATGCGCGGCGGAGCGCGATCGCCTGCGTGTAGTGGTCGCGGTGGACGTGCGTGACGAGGAACTCGCGGATGTCGGGCAGCCCGTACCCGATCTTGTCCAGGGCGGCGGCCAGCAGTTCGTCAGCGCCGTCGAGCGCCCAGCCACCGTCGATCATGACGAGCTGATCGCCGTCGGGGATGGCGTAGACGTTGACCGCCTTGAGGTGGTCGCCAGGCAGCGGCAGCGGGATGCGGTAGATGCCCGGCGACTCCTCGTGGGCGCCCGGCTGCTCCCACTCGTGTCTGCCTGCCATGACCGACACCGTAGGCGATGCCCCGCGCGGCGCGGGAATCCGGCGACCGGACGCCGCAGGCCAGGGTGAGCGTCGGAGCCATTAGAGGGCCGTGAGCCGCGCTGGGCATCACGCTGCGCGCCCTGGACACTGGAGTCCGTTATGCCTTCGACCGAGATGCAGGACCGTCCGACGACCACTCCACCGCCCCGCGCTTCGCGGCCGCGCTTACAGCTGTCGGCCACGCAGCTGATCGCCAGCGCCCTCGCCGCGGTGACGGCGACGATCGCCGCGTCCTACCTCGGCGTGAACGGCACGGTGATCGGCGCGGCGGTCGCCAGCGTGGTGAGCGTGATCGGCAACGCCGTCTACAGCCATTCGATCCGCCAGACCGGGGAGCGAGTCCGCACCGTCGTGCCGCCCGGGGTGCGCTGGAGCGCGCACGGTTCCGGTACCGAACCCGGTCCCCAGTCGCCCTCGCCGGCGCCGCCTGCCACGGGCATCGGGGCGCCCCGGCGGGTTACCTCACTGCGGGTCCTAGCCGTCGCCTGCGCCGGCGTGTTCGCCGCGGTGCTCGTGCTGGTGACCGGAGTCGAACTGGTCGCCGGGCGCCCGCTCAGCGACCTGCTCCGCGGCAAGGCCGGCCAGGGTACTTCGTTCCTCGGCAACACCCCTCCGCAGCCGGTGCACAGCGTTCCGGTGGCTCCGAAGACCGTCACCGCCCCGGTGCAGACGCCGACCATCACCCTCACCCCGAAGGCCGTCACCGTGACCCCGACGGTCACCGCGCCGGCAACCACGGTGACCCCGACGAGCCACCCGGCCAGCTCCCCCGCGACCACCGCGACGACGTCCCCCACTCCCGGCCCGACCCACGGCGGCGCGGGAGCGACGAACACCCTTCGGCCGTAACGACCTACCGGCTCGCGAGCCGCACTCCCGTAGTCTGTGCCCCATGTGCGGCATCGTGGGTTACGTCGGGGACCGCCCCGCCCTGGACGTCGTGGTGGAGGGGCTGCGCAGGCTCGAGTACCGCGGCTACGACTCCGCCGGCGTCGCGGTCATCGCCGAGTCCGGCGAGTTGCAGACAGCGAAGAAGGCCGGTCGCATCGAGAACCTGGACAAGGAACTGGCGGCGCACACGATCACCGGCACCACCGGCATGGGCCATACACGTTGGGCCACCCACGGCGCGCCCAACGACGTCAACGCCCACCCCCACACCGACGCCGCCGGCCGGGTCGCGGTCGTCCACAACGGGATCATCGAGAATTTTGCCGACCTGCGCGCCGGCCTGGAGGCCACCGGCGTCGAGTTCCGCAGCGAGACCGACACCGAGACCGTCGCGCACCTCGTGGCCGCCGAGCTGCGTACCGGCGGCGGAGGTTTCGCCGACGCCGTGCGTGCCGTCTGCCGGCGACTCGAAGGGACGTTCACGCTCGTCCTGCTCGACGTGGCAGCCCCCGACGTCGTCATCGCGGCGCGGCGCAACTCCCCGCTCGTGGTGGGGGTCGGCGACGGGGAGATGTTCCTCGGTAGCGACGTCGCCGCGTTCATCGAGTTCACCCGCGAGGCCGTCGAACTCGGCCAGGACCAGGTCGTCGAGATCCGCCGCGACGGGTACGAGATCACCGACTTCGACGGGGTTGCCGTCGCGGGCAAGCCGTTCCACATCGACTGGGATCTCGCTGCCGCCGAGAAGGGCGGCTACGACTACTTCATGCTCAAGGAGATCCAGGAGCAACCCGCCGCCGTCGCCGACACCTTGCTCGGTCACCTCGTCGACCAGCGCATCGTCCTGGACGAGCAACGCCTCGCGCAGCAGGAGCTGCGCGAGGTGGACAAGGTCTTCATCGTCGCCTGCGGCACCGCCTACCACGCGGGGATGATCGGTAAGCAGGCGATCGAGCACTGGACCCGCATCGCGGTCGAGGTCGAGATGGCCTCGGAGTTCCGTTACCGCGACCCGGTGCTGGACCGCCAGACGCTGGTCGTGGCCATCAGCCAGTCGGGGGAGACCGCCGACACCCTGGAGGCCGTGCGCCACGCCCGCACCCAGCGCGCGAAGGTGCTGGCGATCTGCAACACCAACGGTGCCCAGATCCCGCGCGAGTCCGACGCGGTGTTCTACACCCACGCCGGGCCGGAGATCGGGGTCGCTGCGACGAAGACCTTCCTCGCCCAGATCGCGGCGGTGGAGCTGGTGGGGCTCGCGCTCGCGCAGGCCCGCGGCACGAAGTACGGCGACGAGATCGAGCGCGAGTACGCCGCGCTCGCGGCGGTGCCCGACGCGATCGCGCGCACCCTCGCGGTGGTGGAACCGGTCCGCGAGCTGGCCCGCGAGATCGCGCCGGCCAAGGCGATCCTGTTCCTCGGTCGCCACGTCGGCTACCCCGTCGCCCTCGAAGGGGCGCTGAAGCTCAAGGAGCTCGCGTACATGCACGCGGAGGGCTTCCCGGCCGGCGAGCTCAAGCACGGCCCGATCGCGCTGATCGAGGACGGCCTGCCGGTCGTCGTCGTGATGCCGTCGCCGACCGGTCGGCCGATGCTGCACCAGAAGATGCTCAGCAACATCGCGGAGATCACCGCCCGCGGCGCCCGCACCATCGTGGTCGCGGAGGAGGGCGACGTCGCCGCCCGCCGGCACGCGGCGCACCTGATCGAGGTGCCCGCGGTCGCGACGCTGCTCTCGCCCTTCGTCACGACGATCCCGCTGCAGGTGCTCGCCGCGGAGATCGCGCAGGCGCGCGGGCACGACGTCGACAAGCCGCGCAACCTGGCGAAGTCCGTCACCGTCGAGTGACCGATCGGTAGGCTCGCGGCTGTGACGGAGGCCGCAGCGACCAAGTCGGTAGACCTGCTCATCGTCGGCGCCGGGCCGGTAGGCCTCTTCGGCGCGTACTACGCCGGCGTGCGGACGCTCGCGACCGCCGTGCTCGACTCGCTGGAGGAGCCCGGCGGCCAGATCACGGCGATGTACCCCGAGAAGGCGATCTTCGATGTCGCCGGCTTCCCGGCGATCCGCGGCCGCGAGCTCGTCGAGCAGCTCGTCGCGCAGGCCGCTCCGCACCATCCCGAGTACCTGCTCGGCCACCAGGCCGTCGGCCTCGAACGTGGCGAGGGCAGCTTCGCGGTGACGACGTCGCAGGGCCTGCGCATCGAGTGCCGCGCGATCGT
Organism: Jatrophihabitantaceae bacterium; assembly: GCA_051000395.1. Taxonomy (GTDB): domain Bacteria; phylum Actinomycetota; class Actinomycetes; order Mycobacteriales; family Jatrophihabitantaceae; genus JBPCOI01. The sequence goes on along the minus strand of JBPCOI010000067.1, from coordinate 10,871 downwards.
GATCACCGGCGGGATCGGGACGTTCACGCCGCGACCGCTGCCCACCGGCGGCGAGTACCTGGGCCACGGCCTCGTCCACTTCGTGCCCGACCCCAGCGCCTACGAGGGCCAGCATATCGTCGTGGTCGGCGGGGGGGACTCGGCCCTGGACTGGGCGCTGATGCTCGAGCCGATCGGCAAGTCCGTCACCGTGGTGCACCGGCGAGCGGAGTTCCGCGCCCACCCGCATTCCGTGCAACTGCTCAAGGCATCGACGGTGTCGATGCTGACCGACGCTCAGGTGTCCGGCGTGCGCGGTGACCCGGAGCTCAACGAGGTGGACGTGACGGTGGCCGGCGAGGTCCGGACGCTGCCGTGCGACAGGCTCGTCGCTGCCCTCGGTTTCACCGCCAACCTCGGACCGTTGATGGAATGGGGCATCGACATCCGCAAGCGGCAGATCGTGGTGGACACGATGGGACGCACCACGGTGCCCGGCGTCTACGCGGCCGGCGACATCATCGACTACCAGGGCAAGGTGAAGCTGATCGCGACGGGATTCGGCGAGGTGGCGACCGCGGTGAACAACGCAGCGGCCTACCTCAACCCGCATGTCTCGGCGTTCCCGGGGCACCTGTCCGACTACGCGCCCCCCGACGGTGGCTCGCCGACCGCATGAGCAGCGCATGATCGTCGGCGTGGGGATCGACGTGGTGCCGGTGGACCGCTTCGCCGAAGCGCTCTCGCGCACGCCGTCCCTCGCGGCGCGGTTGTTCACGGCGGCCGAGCTGAGCACGCAGTCGGGGGCGGCCCGCTCCGGCGAGTCGCTCGCCGCCCGCTTCGCCGCGAAGGAGGCGCTGGCCAAGTCGATCGGCGCCGGGGGCGGCATGCACTGGACGGACGCGGAGGTGCTCACCGACGCGGCGGGACGTCCGTCGCTTGCGGTGAGCGGAACGGTGGCTGCGCGCGCGGCGTCGCTCGGCGTGACGCGCTGGCACGTGTCGCTGTCGCACGACGGCGGCATCGCGGCGGCGACGGTGATCGCTGAGTCGTAACCGATTGTGCAACCTTTTGCCCCCGTGACGGGGATAAAAGTTGCACGATCCGGGAAGGGGTGGACGTGCGGGACATCTACACCGTCGCGCAGGTGCGTGCTGCCGAGGACGCGCTCCTGGGCCGCCTGCCGGAGGGCAGCCTCATGCAGCGGGCGGCCCACGCGCTGGCCGGGCACTGCGCCGCGCTGCTCGAACGCGTCTACGGCGCGCGCGTCGTGCTGCTGGTCGGCGCGGGCAACAACGGCGGTGACGCGCTGTTCGCCGGCGCGCTGGTCGCCGGCCGCGGAGCGCAGGTCACGGCGCTGCTCCTCGACCCGGGACGGGCGCACGCCGCGGGCCTGGCCGCGTTCCGGCGCGCGGGGGGACGCGTCGCCGGTGCCGACCGGGACCTGATCGCCGGCGCAGAGCTGGTGATCGACGGCATGGTCGGAATCGGGGGCCGCGCCGGGCTGCGCGGACCGGCCGCCGAGCTCGCCGCGGCCGCGTCCGGCCGGCTGACCGTCGCCGTGGACCTGCCCTCCGGCGTGGACGCCGACACCGGGCAGGCGGGCGAGCGGGCCGTCCGCGCCGATGTCACCGTCACCTTCGGCGCGCTCGAGGCCGGCGTGCTGCTCGGACGGGGGGCCGAGCTGGCCGGCGAGGTGCGCCTGGTCGACATCGGGCTGGACGCCACGCTTCCGCGTGCCGAGACCCACGTGCTCGAAGCGGCGGACGTGCGCGCCGCGCTGCCCCGGCCGGGTGCCGGCGACGACAAGTACACCCGCGGGGTCGTGGGGGTGGCTGCGGGCTCGGAGCAGTACGGCGGCGCGGGCGTGCTCGCCACCGGCGCCGCGGTGCACGGCGGCGCGGGGATGGTGCGTTACGTCGGCCTCGCGCCGGAGCAGATCCGCGCACGCTACCCGGAAGTCGTCGTCCACCCCGACGCGCGCCCGAACGACGTGCAGGTGCAGGCGTGGGTGGTCGGACCGGGGTTGGGCACCGACGACGCGGCGATGGCGCTGCTGTCGGACGTGCTGCGCACCGACGTCCCGGTGATCGCCGACGCGGATGCCATCACGCTGATCTCGCGCTCTCCCGGGTTGGTGCGCAAGCGCAGCGCCCCGACCGTGCTCACCCCGCACGACCGCGAGTTCGCCCGGCTCTGTGGCGACGTCGGTGCCGACCGACTGGCCGCGACGCGCCGGGCCGCAGCTGATCTCGGCGCCACCGTGCTGCTCAAGGGCAATGCCACCGTGGTGGCCGGCACGGACGGCACCGCGTACGTCAACACCACCGGGACCCCGTGGCTCGGCACGGCCGGCAGCGGGGACGTGCTCAGCGGGCTGCTCGGGTCGCTGCTCGCGGGCGGGCTCGCGGCGCCGTTGGCTGCCGCGGTCGCGGCGCACGTCCACGGTGTCGCCGGGCAGCGCGCCGCCGCCGATGGGCCGCCGTCCGCGGCCGATGTGCTCGGCTCGATCCGCAGCGCGCTGCGCTCGATTGCCGCGGGCTGAACCGTCTTCGCCGCGCCCGCTTGCTGGCTACCGATTAGTAACTTAGGCTTGGCGCATCGCCGTCACACGACCCGGGAGGGCGCGATGCGCCGCAGCCACCTGACCTTCACCGGACTCGTCGCTGCCTGCGCGCTGATGGTCGCCGCCCTGACCGTGGGTGGGGGTGCCGCCGGTGCCGCGCAGCCAAGCTACCCGGTCAGCTACGACTTCCTCGCCTCCGCGCTCGCCGCCGGTGCGCACTTCAACGGCGATCCACCCGGGGCCAACGACTGGTCGTGCCGGCCTTCGGCCGCCCATCCCGAACCGGTCGTGCTCGTCCACGGCTTGAGCGGTAACAAGAACGACAACTGGCAGACCTACGCACCGCTGCTCGCGGACAACGGTTACTGCGTGTTCGCGCTGACCTACGGCGTCTACCCGGGTGACCCGCTGCCCCTGAGCCAGGTCGGTGGACGGGAGCCGATGCAGACCAGCGCGGCACAGCTGTCGGCATTCGTGGATCGCGTGCTTGCCGCGACCGGCGCAAGCAAGGTCGATATCCTCGGCCACTCCGAGGGCACCGTCATGCCTGATTACTACGCGAAGTACCTCGGCGGCGCGAACAAGATCGACAAATACGTCTCGCTCGCGCCGCTGTGGCACGGGACCAATCCCGCCGGGCTGGCGACCCTGTACCAGTTCAGCAAGTACTTCGGGTTCTCCCCGTTCGTCGACGGCGCGTTCGCCAGCGAGTTCGCCTCGGGCCCGCAACTGCTGGCCGGCTCGGCGTTCTTCGCGAAGCTGCGCGCCGGCGGGACGCCCGCGGTGAAGGGGATCAGCTACACCAACATCGTCACGCGCTACGACGAACTGGTGCAGCCGTACACCAGCGGCATCCAGGCCGGCATGACCAACCTGCTCGTGCAGAACTACTGCGCCCTCGACTTCACCGAGCACTTCGAAATGGCCGCCGACCCAGTCGCCGCGGCGCTCGTGCTGAATACCCTCGACCCGGCGCATCCACGCCCGGTGCCGTGCGAGCTGGTGTTGCCGTTCGTCGGACCGTGAGCCGGCGTTTGACAGACTGGACGGCGTGGCACGCGCCGAAGCCGTAGTCGATCTCGCCGCGATCCGAGCCAACGTCGCGACGCTCAAACGGGCAACCACTGCCGAGGTCATGGCGGTCGTCAAGGCCGACGGGTACGGCCACGGGCTGCTTCCTGCGGCACGCGCCGCTCGCGCTGGAGGGGCGACGTGGTTCGGCACCGCAACGATCGACGAGGCGCTGGCCCTTCGTGCCGGTGGGATCGAGGAACCCACCCTGGCGTGGCTGTGGACCCCCGACGAGAGTGACGCCGTGCGCGCCGCGGTGGCCGCCGGCATCGACATCTCGGTGAGCAGCAGGTGGCAACTCGGCGCGGTGCGGGCGGCGGCCGCGGCGGAGGGACGACCGGCGCGCGTCCATCTCAAGATCGATACTGGACTCTCGCGCAATGGCAGCTACGTGCGCGACTGGCCGGACCTGCTCGACGCCGTCGCCAAGGCGCAGGCAACCGCGGACGTGGCGGTGATCGGAGTCTGGAGTCACCTCGCCTATGCCGACGCGCCGGGGCATCCGACGATCGCGCGTCAGATCCGCGCGTTTCGCGAAGCGCTGGAGGTCGCGGAACGGGCCGGGGTGCGGCCCCAGGTGCGTCACCTCGCGAACTCTGCAGCCACGCTCACGCTCCCGGAGGCGCACTTCGACCTGGTGCGGCCCGGCGTGGCGGTCTACGGCCTCACGCCGGTTCCCGAGCAGGGCGAGTTCGGCCTGCGGCCGGCGATGTCGCTGCGGGCGCGCCTGGCCGGGGTGAAGCGCGTGCGCGCGGGAGAGGGCGTGTCCTACGGGCACGTGTACACGACCAGCCACGAGACGACCCTGGCGCTCGTCCCGCTGGGCTACGCCGACGGCGTCCCCCGCAGCGCCACGGGTCTCGGGCCGGTGTCGATCAACGGCACGCGGTTCACGATCAGCGGACGCGTATGCATGGATCAGTTCGTGGTGGACGTCGGCGACCTGCCCGTCGCCGCGGGTGATCAGGTCGTGCTGTTCGGGCCAGGGCAAGACGGCGAGCCCCGCGCGCAGGACTGGGCGGACGCGCTCGGGACCATCCACTACGAGATCGTCACTCGCATCGGCCCGCGAGTGCCGCGGACCTACCTGCCATGAGTGCGGCTCGCGGGGGCCCATCCGAAAGCGCCGAGCGCTTTCGTGGCGAGCTGGGTAGCGCGCGGTGAGCGGTCCCCGGCACGGACCGGGACGCCCGGCCGGCCCGCGCGTGCCGCTCACCCCCGAGCAGCGCGCCGCGCTCGCCGGTCCGGTGGTGGTGCTGCCGACCGCGGCTGACACGTTCGCGTTCGGGCGCAGACTCGCGGCGATCCTGCGCGCCGGCGACCTGCTGGTGCTGAGCGGCCCGCTTGGGGCGGGCAAGACGGTCCTCGTGCAGGGCGTGGGAGCGGGCCTCGGCGTTTCCGGAGCAGTCCTCTCGCCGACGTTCGTGATCGCACGGGTGCACCGTGGTTCGCTGCCCCTCGTCCACGTCGACGCGTACCGTCTCACCTCCTTCGCGGAGGTGGACGATCTCGACCTGGACGTCGACACCGCAGACGCGGTGACCGTCGTCGAATGGGGCAGCGGTCTCGTCGAGCGACTCGCCGAGGCCCGGCTGGAGGTCGCCATTGCCCGCCCACCGGACTCCGAACAGCGCACCGCGCGGCTGTTTCCCTTCGGCGGCGACTGGCCTGCCCGCCTCGCTGCGCTCGGCGCATAGGCCGAAGGCGCCTCGCTGCGCTCGGCGCATAGGCTGCTCGATCGTGCTCGTTCTCGCTATCGACACCTCGTCGGCCGCCGTCACCGCAGCGGTCGCAGACGTGAGCGGCACCGACGTCGTGCTGCGAGCGGAACGCATCACCGTGAACGCTCGCGGTCACGGGGAGCAGCTGGCGCCGAACATCGACGGGTGCCTGCACGAGGCCGCCGGCGCGCCCGGCGAGCTCGACGCGATCGTGGCCGGCGTCGGCCCCGGCCCGTTCACCGGGTTGCGGGTCGGCCTGGTCACCGCCGCGGTAATGGGCGACGTGCTCGGCATCCCGACCTACGGCGTCTGCTCGCTGGACGCGATCGCCGGCCGCTACCAGCTCGCCGGCGGCGGCGGGTCAAGCCGCCCGGACGACCCTGAGCGCCCGTTCCTCGTCGCGACCGACGCGCGGCGCAAGGAGGTCTACTGGGCGCGCTACCTCGGCGGCGTTCGCGTCGAAGGTCCCGAGGTGAGCCGCCCAGACGACGTGCCGCCCGGATCGCACGCCATGACCGGGGCGGGTGCACGGCTGTACTCGGACGTTCTCGGCCTCCCGCTGTTCGACCAGCTGTACCCGGACGCCGCGGCGTTGGTGCGCTGCGCAGCCGAGCGGATCCGGGCGGCCGCACCGTCCGAGGCGCTGAGCCCGCTGTACCTGCGCCGACCCGATGCCGTGCCCCCCTCGACCGCGAAGCCGGTGTCGCAGTGACCCGCGCGGTGTCCGTCGTCGCCATGACCGGCGCGCACGTCGAGGCCCTGATGCCTTACGAACGCGACATGTTCGGCACCGAGGCGTGGACGGCAAACGGCTACCGCGGCGAGCTGGCCGACTCCGCACGGCGTTACTACCTCGCCGCCGAGGCGGACGGCGGCGAGCTGCTCGGCTGGGCCGGCATCATGGTGATCGCCGACTCCGCGGAGATCCTCACCGTGGGCGTCGTCCCGGCCGCGCGCCGTCGCGGCATCGCAATCCGCCTGCTCGGCGAGCTGCTCACCGAAGCGCGCCGGCGCGGGGCGAGCGAGGTGTTCCTCGAGGTGCGCGTCGACAACGAGGCCGCGCGAAGCCTCTACGAGCACGAGGGATTCACGCAGGTCGGATCGCGGCGCGGCTACTACGACGCGGGCCGCGTCGACGCAGTGGTGATGCGCCGTGAACTCTGAGCCGCTGGTGATCGGCATCGAGACGTCCTGCGACGAGACCGGAATCGGCGTCGTACGCGGCACCACCCTGCTCGCGGACGCCGTTGCCAGCAGCGTCGATGAGCACGCTCGCTTCGGCGGGGTCGTGCCTGAGGTGGCCAGCCACGCCCACCTGCAGGCGATGCTGCCGACGTTGCGGCGTGCGCTCGACACCGCCGCAATCGCCGCCGCCGACGTCGACGCGGTCGCGGTCACCGCGGGCCCGGGGTTGACCGGGGCGCTGCTCGTCGGCGTCGCCGCGGCCAAGGCCTACGCGCTCGCGCTCGACAAGCCGCTCTACGGCGTCAACCACCTGTCCGCGCACGTCGCCGTCGACCTGCTCGAGCACGGCCCGCTCGACGAGGCGTGCGTCGCGTTGCTCGTCTCGGGCGGCCACTCGTCGCTGCTGCTCGTCCCGCGCATCGGCGGCGAGGACCTCACCGAACTCGGCGCCACCGTCGACGACGCAGCCGGCGAAGCCTACGACAAGGTGGCGCGGCTGCTCGGCCTGCCGTTCCCGGGCGGGCCGCCGATCGACCGGATCTCGCGCGACGGTGACCCCGCCGCGATCGCCTTTCCCCGCGCGATGCGCGACGGCGGCTTCGAGTTCTCCTTCTCCGGACTGAAGACGGCCGTGGCCCGCTGGGTCGAGGCCAGGCACCGCGACGGGCAGCCCGTCCCGGTGGCCGACGTCGCCGCCTCGTTCCAGGAGGCCGTGGTGGACGTGCTCACCGCGAAAGCGGTTCGCGCCGCCCGAGAGCAGGGGGTCGGCTACCTGATCATCGGCGGCGGGGTTGCCGCGAACACGCGCCTGCGCGCGCTCGCCCAGCAGCGCTGCGACGACGCGGGACTGCGCCTGCGCGTCCCCCGGCCGGGGTTGTGCACCGACAACGGCGCGATGGTGGCGGCGCTCGGGGCGCAGCTGGTCGCTCACGGCGCCGCGCCGTCCGCGCTCGATTTGCCGGCCGACTCCGCGCTGCCCGTCACCGAGGTGCTCGTGCCGTGACGCTGATGTGGGAGGCGCGCGCCGCCGAGGGGCGCCTGGACGAGCTGATCGGCTACGTCCGCGCCGCAGCCGACCCGGCCGCGCAGATCTTCCGCGGTACCGGGGCCGAACCCCGCGTCGTCGTCATCGACCCGACCGGGCGGGGCGTCGCCGACGTTCCCGCCGAGCTCGTCGCACGAGCGCCACACTCGTGGCCCTTCGATGAGGTTCCCAGGTAGGCGTCGCTTCGCTTGCGGTCGCGCCCCGCTGGCAGCACGCTGCAACAGTGCCGACCCCCAGCGACGACCAGCCTTCGCAAACCAGCGCCGGTAGCGCCGGGAGCGCCGGTAGCTCCGGTAGCGCCGGTAGCTCTGCCCTGCCGAACCCGCTGAGATACGCGCGGCGGGTGGGCGCCACCGCCCGCAACGCGGCGGAGTTCGTCCGCTTCGGTGGCTTGGAGACCGACGAGCAGGCCTCCCCGTTCACCGTCGAGTCCGAGCAGTTCAACTACCGGCTGCGGCACTACTTCGCCGACGACGTGCCCCCGCAGGGCACCCCGATCGTGCTGATCCCGCCGCTGATGATGGCCACCGAGGTCTGGGACGTCTCGCCGCGCACGTCCGCGGTAGCCGGCCTGCACGCCGCGGGCGTCGACACCTGGGTCGTCGACTTCGGCGATCCAGGTCATGAGCCCGGCGGCCTCGAACGCAACCTCACCGACCACGTGCTCGCCGTCAGCGACGCCGTCGACCGGGTCCACGCCGCCACCGGCCGCGACGTTGTCCTCGGCGGCTATTCGCAGGGCGGCATGTTCGCCTATCAGACCGCGGCCTACCGCCGCGGCAAGGCGATCGACTCGCTCGTCACGTTCGGCTCGCCGGTCGACACCACAGCGCCGCTGCCGATCCCGATCTCGCCGGACGTTGCCGCCAAGCTGGCCAGCGCGCTGGTCGAGAGCGGGGTGCTACGGCGGGTGGCGCTGCCCCGATGGGCGGTCCGGATCGGGTTCCAGCTGCTCTCGCCGGCCAAGACGGTGCAGGGACGCGTGCGGTACCTGCTGCAACTGCACGACCGTGCCGCGCTGCTGCCGCGCGAGCGTCAGCGCCGTTTCCTCGACTCTGAAGGGTGGACGGCGTACTCGGGGCCGGCCATCGCCGAGCTGCTCGAACAGTTCGTGACCCACAACCGCATGCTCGAAGGCGGGTTCGTCATCGACGACCGCCTGGTGACCCTCGCCGACATCGAGGTGCCGATCCTGACCGTAGTCGGCTCGGCGGACACCATCGGCCACCCGGACGCGGTGCGCGCCGTGCGCCGCGCGGCACCGCGGGCCAAGGTCTACGAGCTGACGCTGCGTGCCGGTCACTTCGGCTTGGTGGTGGGCGCCAAGGCGAGCACCATCACCTGGCCGCGGGTGGCCGCGTGGGTACGCTGGCGCGCCGGCACCGAGGAGCTGCCCGAGGACATCGTGGCCGCCGAGCAGGTCGAGGCCAGACCGATGCGTCCGGCCGGCGCCACGGCGGAGGTCCTCGCCCAGGTCACCGAGTTGGGCGTCGGCGCTACCCGCATCGTGCTCGGCACCACCCGGCACGTTGCCCGCGCGGTGCGCGACGTCGTCTCCGAGGCTCCCTCGCAGCTGCCGCGCCTGGCCCGCATCGAGCAGCTGGACGCGACCACGCGGATCTCGCTCGGGCAGATGCTCGATCAGCAGGCGCGCCGGCGTCCGGCCGAGATCTGCTTCCTGTTCGGCGACCGCGCCTACCGGCAACACGACGTCAAGCACCGCGTGGACAGCGTGGTGAAGGGCCTGATCAGTGTCGGGATGCGCCAGGGCGACCGCGTCGGCGTCCTGATGCGCACCCGGCCGAGCGCGTTCACCGTCGTGGCCGCGCTGAGCCGCCTCGGCGCGACGGCCGTCCTGCTGCGCCCGGACGGCGACGTCGCCGTCGAAGCCCGGCTCGGCGCGGTCACCTGGGTGATCTCCGACCCCGAGCACGCGGCGCAGGTCGACCAGCTCAAGGACGTCACCTGGTGCGTGCTGGGCGGGGGCGCGGACTGGCGCGAGCTGCACCCCGACGTGGTGGACCTGGAGCGGATCGAACCCGAACAGGTCGAGCTCCCGGGCTGGTACCGCCCCAACCCGCACCGCGCGGGAGACCTCGCGTTCGTCCTGTTCACCGGCGAGGGCGACGGCACGAAAGCCATCCAGATCACCAACCGTCGCTGGGCCATGTCGGCCCTGGGCACGGCCAGCGCCGCGGCACTGCGGCACGGCGACACCGTGTACAGCGTCACGCCCATCCATCACTCCTCCGCGCTGCTGATGAGCGTCGGCGGCGCGGTGGCCGGTGGGGCCCGCTTCGCGATGGCCGTGGCCGACGACCCGGACACCTTCTGGGAGGAGGTGCGCCGCTACGGCGCGACGCACGTCTCCTACACCTGGACGTCGCTGCGTGCGGTAACCGATGCGCCGCCGAACCCGAACGAGCAGCACCACCCGATCCGGATGTTCCTGGGCTCGGGCATGCCGCGCAACCTGTGGCGGCGGGTCGCGGAGCGGTTCCCGACGAGCCGGGTGCTGGAGTTCTACGCCTCGGCGGAGGGGGAGGCGATCCTGGCCAACCTCACCGGCCAGCGCCCCGGTTCGATGGGACGACCGATCCCCGGCACCGCAGAGGTGCGCGTCGCCGCCTTCGACCTGATCACGCGCAAGCTCGTCCTCGCCGAGAACGGGTTGGGCCGCGAGTGCGCCGTCGACGAGGTCGGCCTGCTGCTGGCGCGCGTCGACCCGTCCCAGCCGATGCCTGGGGTGCTGCTGCGCGGCGTGTTCGCGCCGGGCGACATCTGGCGTTCGACCGGGGACCTGTTCCTGCGCGACGAGCAGGGCGACCTGTGGCTCGCGGGGGCGGTCGCCGAACTGGTCCGGACAGCCGACGGCGTCGCGCTGCCCTCCGGCGCGCGGTTCTGCCTCGGCACCATCCCGTCCGTCGACGTGCTCGTGGCCTACGGAGTGCCCGACGGCGATGCGGAGGTGCTGGTGGGAGCCGTGTCGCTGCGCGCTGGTGCCGAGCTGTCCGCCGCCGAGCTGGACCGGGCGTTCGAACGGCTGCCCGCGGCCCAGCGCCCGGACTTCGTGCAGGTGGTGGGCGCCATCCCGGTGACGACCTGGCACCGGCCGTTGTGGCGTCCGTTGCAGGCCGAGGGCATTCCCGAGCCCGGGCCGGACCGGCAGGTGTGGCGCCTGGACTCGGGGCGGTCCCACTACCGCTCATGCTGACCGGGATCGGGGGGGGCTTCCCCCCCCCAGGGGAAGCGAACCCCCCCCCCCCCCCAACCCCACCAGGAGCTTTCCGCAAAAAAAAACAGC
>JBPCOI010000021.1:0-4923 GCA_051000395.1 Jatrophihabitantaceae bacterium | reverse complement strand
GTCGGGGATCGCGGCGTACTCGACGGCCTGCCAGGCGGTGGGCAGCACGTCGGACAGGTACACGAAACGCTCGTCGCCGGGGCCGTGCGGGACGGCGATGTGCGTGAACTGCGCCTGTGGCACGCGCAGGTACTCGGCCTGACCGCCGGGCACCTGGCCGTAGAGCTTGGAGTAGCCGAACAGCGCGGCGCCGCTGTTCGTGGCGCGGCACTGTGTCGTCTCGCACTGCGTGTAGAGCCGTTGGTCGCACATGTAGCAGCGGCCGCACGAGATCTGGAACGGGATGACCACCCGGTCACCCGCCTTGATCGCGGTGACCTCGCTGCCGACGTCCTCCACGACGCCCATCGCCTCGTGACCGAGGATGTCACCGGCGTCCATGAACGCGCCGAGGGTCTCGTAGAGATGCAGATCCGAGCCGCAGATGTTGGTGCTGGTGACGCGGATGATCGCGTCTCCCGGCTGTTCGAGCTTCGGGTCCGCGACGGTCTCCACGCGCACGTCACGCTTGCCTTGCCAGGTGACTGCCTTCATGGCCTGGGGCTACCCATGGCAGCCAGCCGCCGTATCACTGCGTCCGCGCGCAGGTACCGTCCACCAATGACGAGCGGTGACCCAGGTAGTAAGCAGTCCCGCAAGCTGGGGATCAAACCGGGGCAGCGCGTCTGCATCGACCATCGGCCAGCCGGATGGGACCTCGCGCCGCGGACGTCGGGCGGTGGCCAGGTGGACGCGGTCGAGACCGCCGAGATCATCCTCAGCTTCTTCACGAGCGCCGACGAGTTCGCCGAGCGGTTGCCCGAGCTCGCGCGACGGATCTATCCCGCCGGCGCGCTGTGGGTCGCCTGGCCGCGCCGCGCCGGCGGCCACCGAAGCGACATCACCGACACCGTCATCCGCGATTACGCGCTGCCGCTCGGCATCGTCGACGTCAAGGTCGCCGCGATCGACGAGGACTGGTCCGGCCTGCGCTTCGTGTGGCGACTGCGCAACCGCGGGACAAAGTAGCGGCACGCCGCCGACTGAATCAAGCTCAATCTCCCTTGATCACGGACGTCGCGATCTCGAGGCGGCCTTGATCTTGATGCTGCGATTCGGCCATCGAGGCGACACGCGGGCCGCCCGTGCGCTTACACCAACCTGGCCGGTTGCTCCTGGCGTATTAGTGATGTGCCCGCGACTTCCGGCGCCCGTCTGGCTATGTCGGCGCGGTCCGACACGGTGAGGGTGGGGATGGACGAGGCGGGGTTCGATGACTGGGTGGCGCCGCACCTCGGCGTGCTGCGGGCGTTAGCAGTCCGCGAGGTCGGAGCAAACGATGCGGATGACGTGGTGCAGGACGTGCTGATCCGGGCGTGGCGCCGTCGGCGGACTTACCGCGCAGAGCGTGGCACTGCCAGGGCGTGGCTAGTTGGTGTGTTGTTCGACCAGGTACGACGCAGGCGGGTGCGGGCGCGGTCGTTTCCCCGCCCGTCCGGTGCCGAGGGCGGCGAGGTGGGTGTGGAGTCGGCCGTGGGATCGCGTCTGGACGTAGAGAATGCGGTGATGGCGTTGCCGCGCCGACAACGGAGGTAATCACGCTGCTCTATCTCGCCGATCTCAGCGTTGGCACAGCGTCCAGAAAGTCGCCCAGATGCTCGGCCTGCGTCCGGGTTCGGTCAAGTCCTATCTGTCCGATGCGCGCGAGTCTCTGCGTGCGGTCTTGGAGTCGCCATGACAGGTCGTACCGACATCGATCAAGCCCTCGCCGAGTGGGGACGCGACGCGGGGGCGCGAGCCGCTGCGACGGCCCCCACGCAGCCGAGGATCGCCGAGCTGCTTGCTGAACATCGCTCGACCCCGCGCCGTCGGCGGCACGGTAGCGGTTATCTCGGCCCAAAGGCCCGGCGCAACACTCGGACCACCATGGGGCCGGACATCGAACCCCTGTGCCAGCCGTGACCGCGCCGTGCGAGTTGGAGTTCGGCGTCTCCGCGGTCAGTTTGACTCAAGGGATGAACATCCTTGCCGTGCGGCTGAACTACCGAGGTCGCTCCGACTGCCTGCTCGGTTCCGGCCCGCCCGGGCTGTTGCTGGTGAGCGCCCACGGCGCCATCTTCGGCTCGCCACAAGAGCGTGCCGGCCTCGGCGGATACCACCCGCCCCGCAGTTCTCGAACGGTTCGCGTGCACCCGGGTGACGCTGTGTCGTTCCAGGTACGGGGATTCCACGACTGCCTCCCCACCCCAAGTGACAGCTACACCCTGCGCGTGGCACTCGACAGGTCCGCGCCGCCCACGAGTACCGGCGGTATTGCCGTTCCGATCGGCCACCTGGAGCCATCCCCTCTCTTGTGCCTTACAACCGGACTCGGAGGAATAACGCCTGTCACGGTTTCTCCAGCGGCGCCGACGACGCGCCCATCGTGAAGGCTCGCTCATCGGCCCGAGAGCGGGTCCGCACCATGCCTGCGGGACCGGCGGCACGTGCGGCGGTGCAGGCCAGACGTGAGTTCTACGGGCCCGAATCGAGGGTGTAGTCGGGGACGGAATCCGCCGGCCTCGAGTAGTGATCGGGCGATGTAGTTGGTGAGGTTGCGGAAGCCGAGGGCGGTGCCGCGTAGGTGTTCGAGACGTCCGTTGATCGCCTCTGTCGGTCCGTTGCTGGTGCCGGGTCGGTCGAAGTAGGCGAGCACGTCGGCGGCGCGGCGGTTCAGGGTCCGACCCAGGGTGATCAACTCGCTGAGCGTCTTCGGGACGCCGGCGCGCAGCTCGTCGATGATCTGGGTCAAGGCCGTCTTGGCGGCGCAGCGGTCGGGGTCGCGGTAGGCGGCGACGATGCGTTGGTAGTAGAGCCATGTCGCTTCGACTTCGACGTGGGCGTCATCGGCGAACACAGCCGTCAGGCGAGTCTTCTGCTTGTCGGTGAGGAGGTCCGCGCCGGTTCGCAGCACGCGGCGGATACCGTAGAGCGGATCGCTCTTGCGGCCGCGGTGACCGCAGGTTGCCTGTTGAACACGTTGTCGGCAACGATCCAGCGCATCGCCGGCCAACGCGGCGACATGGAACGGGTCCATGACTGCGGCCGCGTTCGGGACGGTCTCTGCCGCGGCGGTCTTGAAGCCGGTGAACCCGTCCATCGCGACCACCTCGATCCCGTCCCGGAACTCGGCGGACTGGGCGTCGAGCCAAGTCCGGAACACCTGCTTGGAGCGGCCTTCGACCATGTCGATCAGCCGTGCTGGGCCGGTGCCGTCGCGGACCGGGGTGAGGTCGATGATCACGGTGACGTACTTGTCGCCGCGGCGCGTGTGGCGCCAACAGTGCTCATCGACCCCTAGGACGCGGACCCCGTCGAGGCGGTGCGGGTCGTTGATCAGCACGCGGCGACCCTCGTCGAGGACCGCGGTGTTGGCGGTGTTCCATGTGACGGCCAACGCCTCAGCGACCCGCGCGACGCTCAGGTGCTGCACCACGATCGCCTGCAACGCCCAGGCCAGCGCGCGCCGCGACAACCGCGCCCGCGGCTCGGCAGCCCGGCTGGTGTCCTGGCGCCACACGTGCCGACACGACACGCAGTGGAAGCGGGAGATCGTGACCTGCAGCCTCGTCGGGCGATGCCCGAACGGCTCGTGCGCCAACGTACGGGTCACGCTGTCGCGGGGCTTGCCCTCGGCGCCGCAGCGGCGACACCACCGGTCGAACTCGCCGGGCACGGGCCGACACGCCAGCACCGCCCGATCCGGCTCGAGCCGCTGCGCAACTACGTCCAACCCAAGCTCGTCAAGGCGGCAGAACGCGCCCAGGTCAGGGCGCACGAAGGTAGCGTCAGGCACGTCGAGGTCTCCCGGACGGGGCGTGTAGGAACCCTCATCCTCGGGAGACCCCGACCCTCAAACCGTGATCAACACGCGTGAGCCACTACACCCTGGATCCGGAAGAGCCGCATTGGCCCGACGACAAGCTGGATGAGCGACTTGTATACATCGTGCGTTGGGACGAGGTCAGTTGGATGCCCTCATACCCCGCCGGTACCGATAGCCGCCGGCGCCGGCCCGCCGTCGGCTCTCGGACGGCGCTGATCGATGCCGCGACCGGAACCTTCCTTGGAACCCATATGAGCGGGACATCGCCCGTAGACGACGCCGAAGACGCCGGCACATCACAGGACGTGGCAACCCAGCAGGACCTCGCCAAAGTCTGGGCTGACCGCTCATATATGGACGCACGCTTTGTCGTCAAAGCTGGGTCCGTTTCGCGATGGTGGCGGCGCGAGATATTCCAGGCGGTCGCCGGACTGGAATCAGCTGCCGTTGCCGAGCGGCTCAGCGAGATCGGTACCGACTTCGCTCGACGCCTCCGCGCGCTGGATCAGGCCGTCGGACCAGGCATCGGCCCGACCGAGCTGGCCGACGTTCACGCCGCATTGGAAGCGATGCTGGACGCGGCGGAAAGCGCAGCATCACAGCCTTTGCCGCCGCAGGCACGGCAACTACACACGCACGCCGTAAGGGATGTCCTTACCATCGAGTAGCCGGCATCTGTCAGCAGGGCTATGCCGCGCAGCGCGCGGATGCCGATCTCCGTGCGGGGTGCGCTAACCCGTCTGTTGCAGGTCTCATCACTGGTGAAAGTCAGCGATCAGCTCGGTCCGAACTGGGCTCCGGAGTTGGTGGTCTCGGAGTCGGCGTGTCCCCAGATAAGGAACGCTGCTCGTGTCCCGCGGTCCTGGCCGCCGGCCCACCGGGTGCGTATGGCTGACGCGAGGTTCCATTAACCCAGATCTTGCAAGATCGTTTGGTGTTGTCGGCGTGTAGATGAAGGAAAGTGCCTGTCCTGTAAGGGAAAATGGGCTTGTCGAGAGTCCATGATCACCACACAGGAAGGCACCTTCTCCGTGCACGCTACCGCTACTCGTCCGAAGCTTGAAGTATCTGCCGATGGT
>JBPCOI010000082.1:0-7218 GCA_051000395.1 Jatrophihabitantaceae bacterium | reverse complement strand
CCCTCCCTTCCTCCCCTGTCCCTTCTTCCCCGCCTCCCCCGCTGCCGGGCTGACGTTGCATGTGATGGGGGAGGGGCAGCGCGACGGCGTCGGCCGGGTCGGCGCCCGAGCGATCGTGTTGGCGACGGGCGGGATCGGCCAGGTATACGCGTCGACGACCAACCCGTCGGTCTCCACGGGGGATGGGGTGGCCGCGGCGCTGCGGGCCGGTGCGGTCGTGCGCGACCTGGAGTTCGTGCAGTTCCACCCGACCGTGACGTGGCTGGGCGCGCGCTCGCGTGGGCAGCAGCCGCTCGTCAGCGAGGCGGTGCGCGGCGAGGGCGCGGTGCTGCTCGACGATTCCGGCGCGCGGTTCATGGCGGGCCGGCACGAGCTCGCGGACCTCGCTCCTCGCGACGTGGTGGCCAAGGCGATCCTGCAGCGGATGGGCGACACCGGCGCCGAGCACGTGTGGCTGGACGCCCGAGCGTTCGGCGCGGAGAAGTGGCGGGTGCGCTTCCCGAGCATCCACTCCACCCTGCTGGCGCTGGGCATCGACCCGGTGCACGAGCTGATTCCGGTGGTGCCGGCGTGCCACTACGCCAGCGGCGGCGTCCGTACCGACCTGCGCGGCGAGTCCAGCGTGGCGGGGCTTTTCGTGTGCGGTGAGAGCGCGTGTACGGGCGTCCACGGCGCGAACCGGCTGGCGTCCAACTCGCTGCTCGAGGGGCTCGTGTTCGCGCGCCGCATCGCGGACGAGATCGTGAGCCGGCTCTCGGATCCCGCGGCGCCTGCCAAAGCGCTCGAACCCGCTGCGCCGCAGGGGATAGTCGACGACGCCGTCCGCCCGCGGCTGCAGCAGGTGATGTCGCGCCACGCGGGCGTGCTGCGCGAGCTGGACGGTCTGGACGAGGCAGGCCACGCACTGGCGGCGCTCGCCGAGCAGACGGGAGCCGAGCCCGCCACGGAGAACTGGGAGGCGACGAACCTGCTCACCGTCGCGTCCGCGATCGTGCAGGCGGCGCGGCTGCGGGAGGAGACCCGCGGCTCGCACTGGCGCGAGGACTTCCCGGAGCGCGACGACGCCCGCTGGTGCGCGCATCTGGACACCACCCTCGGCGCCGACGCGACGCTGAGCACCACCCGCAGCCCCCGCGACGGACGGGCGCCGGTCAGCGAGACCTGCCCAGGCAACGAGGAGGATCGGTGAGCGAGCGAGAACTGGCCGCGGGCCTGTCGCGGCAGGCCGTCGTGGACGTCGTCGTGCGGGCGCTGGAGGAGGACATCGGCGCCGCGGGTGACGTGACGAGCACCGCAACCGTCACCGCAACTGCGCTCGGAGCCGCCGATGTCGTCGCGCGCCAGGCCGGCGTCGTCGCCGGACTCCCCGTCGCCGCCTACGTGTTCGAGGCGGTGAGCCAGGGCCGGCTGCGCGTCGAACCGGGCACGGCCGACGGTGCCCGCGTGGCAGCGGGCGAGGTGCTGGCCACCGTCCGCGGGCCGATCCGCGACCTGCTCACCGCGGAACGCACCGCCCTCAACCTGCTCGGCCACCTCTCCGGGGTCGCGACGCTCACCCGCGCCTGGGTGGACGCCGTCGAGGGCACGGGCGCGCGCGTCCGCGACACCCGCAAGACGCTGCCGGGCCTGCGCGCCCTGCAGAAGTACGCCGTCCGGGCCGGCGGCGGCGTCAATCACCGCATGTCGCTGAGCGACGCCGCGCTCGTCAAGGACAACCACGTCGCGGCGGCCGGCGGTGTGGTGCGCGCGTTCGAACTGGTCCGCGCGGCCAGCCCTGGCCTGCCGCTGGAGGTCGAGGTGGACACCGTCGAGCAGGCCCGGGCGGTCATCGAGGCCGGCGCGCGTCTCGTCCTGCTCGACAACATGGCCCCGCCGGCACTGCGCGAGGTCGTCGAACTCAACCGCGGTCGCGCGGAACTCGAAGCATCCGGGGGGCTGCGGCTCGCCGACGCCCGCGAGGTGGCCCGAAGCGGCGTCGACTACCTTGCAGTCGGCGCCCTCACGCACTCCGCGCCCGTACTCGACATCGGACTGGACCTCTAGATGCTGCTCGCGATCGACATCGGCAACACCAACACCGTCCTCGGCGTCTTCGAGGGCGAGAAGCTGGAACGGTCCTGGCGCATCAAGACCGACGCGCGCAGTACCGCCGACGAGCTCGCGCTGACCTTCCGCGGGCTGCTCACCGATCACGAGATCACCGGTACCGCAGCCTGCTCCACCGTGCCGGCCGCGCTGCGCGAGCTGCGCGCGATGCTCGCCACGTACTACCCGGACGTGCCTACCGTCCTGGTCGAGCCCGGTGTGCGTACCGGGGTCAGCCTGCAGTACGAGAATCCGAAGGAGGTGGGCGCCGACCGCATCGTCAACTCCCTCGCCGCTCACCATCTCGTCGACGGCAAGCCGGCCATCGTCGTCGACTTCGGCACCACGACGAACTTCGACGTCGTGAACGAGCGCGGCGATTTCCTCGGCGGTGCCCTGGCGCCGGGTATCGAGATCTCGCTCGACGCGCTCGCTGCCCGGGCGGCCCAGCTGCGCAAGGTGGAACTCGTCGCGCCGACCCGCGGACCGATCGGCAAGAGCACCGTCGAGGCGTTGCAGTCCGGTGTGGTCTACGGCTTCGCCGGTCAGGTGGACGGCCTGGTGCGGCGGCTGTCCGCGGCGCTGTACCCGGCCGACCCGTCCGCGGTGGAGGTGATCGCGACCGGCGGTCTGGCGACGCTGGTCATCGAGCACTGCGAGAGCGTCACCCGCTACGAGCCCGATCTGACCCTGCTCGGCCTGCGCCTGATCTACGAGCGCAACGTCTAGTGTCGCGCTAGGTAGCGTAGGCGGCATGCAGCTTCGGATCATGACCGAGCCGCAGCAGGGCGCGTCCTACGACGAGCTGCTGCGCGTGGCCCGGGCGAGCGAGGAACTCGGTTTCGACGCCTTCTTCCGCTCCGACCACTACCAGCTCATCGGCGACGGCGACGGCTTGCCCGGTCCCACCGACGCCTGGACCACGCTCGGCGGTCTGGCCCGCGAGACGAGCCGCATCCGCCTCGGCACCATGGTCAGCCCGGCCACGTTCCGGCTCCCGGGTCCGCTTGCGATCACGGCGGCCACCGTCGACGCGATGAGCGGCGGGCGCGTCGAGCTCGGACTCGGCGTCGGCTGGTACGAGACCGAGCACCGCTCCTACGGCATCGCGTTCCCGCCGACCCGCGAGCGGTTCGACCGCTTCGCCGAGCAGCTGGAGATCATCGACGGGCTGTGGCGCACCCCTCCCGGAGAGCGCTTCGACTTCGCCGGCAGGTACTTCCAGCTCACCGGAGCCCCGGCCCTGCCGAAACCGGTGCAGTCGCCGCGTCCGCCGATCATCCTCGGCGGCGGCGGCAAGCCGCGCGGAGCTCGCCTGGCTGCCCGCTTCGCCGACGAGTACAACGTCAGCTTCCGCAGCCTGGACGGCACCGGCGAGATCTTCGAGCGCGTGCGTGCGGTCGCGACGCAGCGAGAGCTTCGCTACTCGGCGGCTCAGGCCATCTGCGCCGGACGCGACGAGGCCGAGGTGCAGCGACGCGCGGCCGCGATCGGTCGCGACGCCGCAGCGCTGCGCGCGGACGGTCTGGCCGGGTCCCCGGGCGAGATCGTCGACAAGATCGGCCGCTTCGCCGCGATCGGCACGGACCGGATCTACCTGCAGGTGCTCGACCTGGCCGATCTGGCGCAGCTGGAACTCGTCGCCGCCGAGGTGCTGCCCCAGCTCTGAGCGATTGTGCAGCTTCCACCCCCGTAGCGGTGGCGGAAGTTGCACAATCGCGCTGGATAGGCTGGCGCGGTGACCGAGGATCCCGACCTGCCCGAGCAGGTGCAGGTCCGCCGCGCGAAGTACGAGCGACTGATCGCCGGCGGCGACGCGCCGTTTCCCGTCAGCGTGTCACGGACCGACTCCCTCGCGCAGGTACGCGCCTGCTTCCCGGAGCTGGCTGCGGGCACCGAGACCGGCAAATCGGTCGGTGTCACCGGCCGGGTGATTTTCGTCCGCAACACCGGGAAGCTGTGCTTCGCGATGTTGCGCGAAGGTGGGGTCGAACTGCAGGTCATGCTCTCCCTCGACCGCGTCGGCGCGGATCGTCTCGCCGCCTGGAAGGCCGACGTCGATCTCGGTGATCTGATCTTCGTGCACGGCGAGGTCATCTCGTCCAAGCGGGGTGAACTGTCCGTGCTCGCCAAGGACTGGCAGTTCGCCGCCAAGGCGCTGCGCCCGTTGCCGGTCGCGCACAAACCACTCTCCGAAGAGACCCGGGTGCGCCAACGATACGTGGATCTCGTCGTGCGGCCGGAGGCCCGTGAAATGGTGCGGACCCGGGCCGCCGTCACGCGCGCGTTGCGCGAGACGTTGCACGAGCGCGGCTATCTCGAGGTCGAGACTCCCATTCTGCAGACGCTGCACGGCGGGGCCGCCGCCCGCCCGTTCCGCACCCACCTGAATGCGTTCGACCTGGATATGTCCCTGCGGATCGCTACCGAGTTGTATTTGAAGCGGTGCATCGTCGGAGGTATCGAGCGGGTCTACGAAATCGGTCGCGCGTTCCGCAACGAGGGCATCGACTCCACCCACTCCCCGGAATACACCCTGCTCGAGGCCTACGAGGCCTACGGTGATTACCGCACGATGGCCGAGCTGACGCGCGATCTGGTGCTCGATGCAGCCGACGCCGCCGAGGTGCCGACGCCGGTGACTGCCGACGGCGTCGAGATCGACCTGCACGGCAAATGGAGTTGGCTCACCGTGCACGATGCGGTCTCCGGAGCGGTCGGGGAGCAGATCACCGCGGAAACCTCCGGCGATGAGCTACGTGCCCACGCCGGACGGCTGGGCGTGGCACTCAGACCCGGCTGGTCGGCTGGCCAGATCGTGCTGGAGCTCTACGAGAAGCTCGTCGAGCATTCGTTGCTGCAGCCCACGTTCATCACCGACTACCCGGTCGACGTGCGCCCGCTGGCCCGCCCACATCGCGACGATCCCCGCCTGGCGGAGGCCTGGGATTTGATCATCGGCGGCGTCGAGATCGCGCCCGCATATTCGGAGCTGACCGACCCGGTCGAGCAGCGCCGCCGCCTGCTCGAGCAGTCGCTCGCCGCCGCGCAGGGCGATCCGGAGGCAATGGAACTCGACGAGGACTTTCTCGCCGCGCTCGAATACGGAATGCCCCCGACGGGAGGCATGGGCCTGGGCGTGGACCGGCTCGTCATGATGCTGAGCGGCCGCGGAATTAGGGAGACGATCCTGTTCCCGTTGCTGAAACCACTCTGAGCGCGCGCAGCCGAGTCGGCCTTCTGCACGCCATTGTACGGATTGTTGGCAGGACGAATTGACGTGCGCTACGGTGGAAGCAGTACCGATCCATATTGAAGGGACAGCATTTCATGGCGCAACAGCACATCGTCCAGTTGCTGGACGACATCGACGGTGGCCCCGCCGCGGAGACGGTGAGCTTCGGCCTCGACGGCACGAATTACCAGATCGATCTGTCGGCGAAGAATGCCGCGAAGCTTCGCGACGCCTTCGCGGTGTATGTGGGTAACGGTCGTCGGGCATCGCGCTCGGCGATCCGCTCGTCGGGCGGCCCGGGCCGTCGCGGCGGCCGCGCCTCGCGCAGCGATCGCGAGCAGACCCACGCGATTCGCGAGTGGGCCCGCAAGAACGGCCATAAGGTCGGCGAGAAGGGCCGGATTCCCGCACAGATCCTCGAGGCCTACCACGCCAAGCACTGAACACCGCACTGAACGCTGCGCTGAGCACGGGCGCTGAGCACCCCGCAGTCAGTGCCGGCCTGAGCAACCGGTACGGCACGATCGCACGGTGCAACCCATGGCCGAAACGGTGCAACCCACGGCCGGGACGGTGCAACCGCACGGCGCAGGGTGCGTACCGAGCACCTGCATCAGTGCGTGTTCAGCCGCGCAGGTGTTCGGCGAAGAACGACTCGATCCGGGCCCAGGCGTCTTTCGCCGATTCCGGCTCCGGGCCGATGTGCAGGATCTTCAGCAGCGGCCGCAGCGGCAGCGGGCCGTTCGGCTCGTCGTTGAGGAACGAGTGGCCCGCGTTCGGGTACTCCTTCACGTCGTGCTCGACGTGCAGGCGGCTGAGCGTGCGCTCGAGCTTGGCCGCTGCGCCGCGCATCGACAGGTCGCGGGCGCCGTAGCTGGCGACGATCGGACACGCTCCGGCAAGGGCCTGTTCGGCGTCGCGCGGCACGAGGCCGTAGTTCGCCGACGCCGCGTCGAAGCCCCGGGTGGAGGTGACCAGCGCGAAGCCGCCGCCCATGCAGAAGCCGATGATGCCGATCTTGCCGGTGCACTCGCCGCTGTCGAGCAGCCACCGGCGAGTCGCCTCGATGTCGGCGAAGGCCTTGCCGTGGCCGGTGGCCATCGCCTTGAACGTGCTGAGCACGCACCGCTTCGCGCCGCCGTCGCTGAATAGGTCCGGGCTCAGGCTCAGGTAGCCGGCGTCCGCGAGTCGATCGCACTGGCGGCGCAGCACGTCGTCGAGGCCGAAGATCTCATGGATGGCGACGACGCCCGGCCACGGCTGCGTCCCGCCGGGACGGGCGAGGTAGGCCTTCAGCTCGGACGAGCCGTCGGCGACGGGGCCGAGGGACAGGTCGGGCATGTGGTACTCCTCACCGAGACGACGAGCGCAGCGCGCCCGCAACCTAGCCTTGCTACCCATGACAGGCATGTATCGCACGATGTTCAAGAGCAAGATCCATCGCGCGACCGTGACCCAGGCCGAGCTGCACTACGTCGGTTCGATCACGATCGATGCCGAGCTCATGGACGCAGCGGACCTGCTGCCCGGAGAGCAGGTCGCGCTCGTCGACGTCACCAACGGCGCGCGCCTGGAGACGTACGTGATCGAGGGCGACCGCGGCTCGGGTGTCATCGGCATCAACGGCGCCGCCGCGCATCTCGTGCATCCCGGTGACCTGGTGATCGTCATCAGCTACGCGACGATGTCCGACGCCGAGGCGAAGGCCTACCTGCCGAAGGTGGTCTTCGTCGACGGTGACAACCGCGTCGCCCACCTCGGCGCCGATCTCGCCCATCCTCGGGTACTGCCCGCCTGAACACGGAAGCGGGGGGGGGGGGGGAGGGGGCGGGGGGGGGGGACGGGGTCGGGAGCGGGGTGAGGCTGTGTGTAGAGTTGGGGCCGAGGCTGAAGAACAC
>JBPCOI010000030.1:0-3028 GCA_051000395.1 Jatrophihabitantaceae bacterium | reverse complement strand
CCCGGTCGGGCGCGCTGTTATCCCTGCTCGGCCGTTCTGGTTCGTTCCCCCCTCTCCCCTCCTCTTCTTTCCCCGTGCTCCCCTCCCCCCCCCCCCCCCCACCGCAATCGACGGGCTACAGCGCGACGCCCACCAGATGCGCCTCGGGCCGCAGCCGGATACCGAAGGCCGCCTCGACGCCGCCGCGGATCTCGCGGGCGAGCTCGAGCAGTTCCGCGGTGCAGGCGCCGCCGCGGTTGGTGAGCGCGAGCGTGTGCTTGCTCGACACCGCGACCCGGCCCCGTCCGAACCCCTTCTGGAAACCGGCGTTCTCGATCAGCCACGCCGCCGAGAGCTTGGTCTGGCCGTCGACGGTGAAGTGCGGGCAGCCAGGCGGGACGAGTTCGGCAGCGACGAACGGGTTGACGAAGAACGAGCCGACGCTCCAGGTGTCGTGGTCGTCCGGCTCGAGCAGCATTCCCTTGCTGCGCCGAAGCTCCAGCACGACATCACGCACCTGCGCGAGTGGTGCACCCTCCCCCGGCGCGATCCCGAGCCGACGGGCGACCTCGAGGTAGCGGACCGGGCCGCTGTCAACGGTGCGCCGCAACGCGAACGTCACCTCCAGGACGACGTAGCGATCGGTGTGCTTGAACGCGCTGGTCCGGAAGCCGAAACCGCAGCGTTCGGGCGCCCACTGCTCCACGGCACCACTGTCACGATCGAGCACGCTCAGCCCGGTGAGGACGTCGGAGACCTCGCTGCCGTACGCGCCCACGTTCTGCACCGGCGTCGCGCCGGTCATGCCCGGGATGCCCGACATCGGCGCGAGTCCGGACCAGCCCTCGCGCACGGTCAGCTCCACCAGCCGGTCCCAGGGCACGCCGGCCTGCGCGCGCACCGCCACCGACGAGCCGCCCGCCAGCGGTGCCGAGTCGACACCGGTGCTGCGCACGAGCACCACCACGCCCGGCCAGCCTTCATCCGCGACGACGAGGTTGCTGCCGCCGCCGACGATCAGGACCGGCTCCCCTGCGGCATCGGCGCTGCGCACCGCGTCGACGAGCTCGGCGCAGGAACCGGCCGTGACGACGCGCGCCGCCGGGCCCCCCAGGCGCAGCGTGGTGAGGTCGGCGAGCAGGGCGGCCACGCTGCGCGACGCTACTCGCCGGGCCCGTGCCCGCCGTGCTGCGCTGCACTGCGCCAGGCCGGTCCGGCGGTCGCACCCCGCGACGGCACCGCAAAGGTTGCTGCCATGCCGATCTCCGTCACCTCGGGCACGGCGCACGTCGCGCGACTAGACTCTCCCCGCGTCGGGCCGGACTGCTAGCGGCACGCCCGGTCGCATCGTCGCCGCAGGAGGTGTCCGCGCGTGACCGACTCGACACGCCAGTCGCTGGTCTCGGTGCTGTCCAGCGACCACGCCGCGATTGCCGGGCTCATCGAGCACGGGCTGCGGGAACTCGGCGCCGAGGACTCCCGGCCGGCACGCGAACAGATCGTCATGGAGCTCGTACGCCACTTCGTCGCCGAGGAGCAGTACCTGCATCCCGCGATCCGGGAACGCGTCGACGGCGGCGAGCAGCTCGCCGACGCCGCGGCTCAGTCCGACCGCGAATGCGAGCAGTTGCTCAGGGATCTGGAGAACTCCGATTCGACCGACGCCGAGCTGCATGAGGTTCTCGCCCGGTTGCGCGCGCGGTTCCAGACGCACGTGCGCACCCAGGAGCGGGAGGTGTTCCCCGCGCTCGCCGCGGCGTTCTCGCCGCCGGAACTCGACGAACTCGGCGCCGACGTGCTGGGCGCCGAGCAGCTCGCCCCGACCCGGCCGCGGGCGCACCTGTTCGACTCGGCGGCCACGAGCAAGGGGGTCAGCCTCGTCGAGGGCTTCGTGGACAGGGTTCGCGACGCGTACAGCAGGCGCGGCGTCGCCCCCGACGAGGACGGCAGCGACTGAGCGGCGACGAGCTGGCCGCCGCCACGGCACCTAGACTCGGTGAGGAACGCGGCCGACCCTGCGCGCAGCCGCGTCCGAGGGCCTCTAGCTCAATTGGCAGAGCTGCGGACTTTTAATCCGTAGGTTGCGGGTTCGAACCCCGCGGGGCCCACCGGCTACAGCCCCGTAGTTTGCTGGGCTGTATGCATGTCAGAAAGCCGCCGTTGCATGGTCGACTTCGGTTTAGTCCGCAAAAGTCCGCAAGAAGCCGTGCACGACGCGATTCGGCCGACCATCGGCTGCAAAGGCCGCACCACGGTGAAATGCCGCCGATCCAACGTCGCGACCTCGACGCACCTGAGCCGTTCGGCAATCGAAATCACGGCCGCGTCTGTCGTTCCCGCCGGAAGGTCTCCATATTGATCCACGAGGTCGGCCATCCGCGCGTAATCGGCTGTCGTCAATGCCTCTACGACAAAGTCGCCGGCCGACAGCGAGCGCAGAGATGCGGCCTCTGCCCGCGCACCAGCCCTTGAGCCAATCAGGTAGCCGACCTCAGCTACTACCGGTGCGGCATCACAATCTGCCGTCCGGTCAGATGCATGCCGGTGAACAGATCAACACACGAGCGGTGGTCCGGGTCGCGAGTGAGCGCAGCTGCGACCAAGGGCCCGGTATCGCAGATCAGCACAATTACCGGCCGAAGCCGTCAGCCAGCAATTCCTCGCTACGTGCACCTACTGCGGTGCCATCGCCGTCGGCGATACCGAACCAGGCCGGCGGCCACGGGCGCTCATCGACCAAGCGAAGACGGCGTCGCAGTTCAGCGGCCGCACCGGCAACCTCCCCGTCACGGATCTGCTCGGCCAGCCGAACCAGCTCATCGCGCTCCGTGCTCACATCACGAGTCTAGATCCCCTTAACCTCGGTTATTCAGGTCGGTTCGCGTAGTGACCGCTGTCGCATGAGTCGACCTTGCTTGTGGTTGGGTGTGTTGTGGGCGTGGTTGATCGCCCGGGCTCGGTCCCGGGCTGTCCGTGATCTTGGTTGGGGCGTTGGCGCCGGGGTCAGGTCAGTGGTGTGGGAAGCGCTGCTAGCCGGTGGAATGCTCGG
>JBPCOI010000071.1:0-12429 GCA_051000395.1 Jatrophihabitantaceae bacterium | reverse complement strand
TCACGTGATGGACGAAGCCCACAACGTGGTCGGCCAGAGCCTGGCCGCCGGCGGCCTCATCCTGTTCTTCGGCTTCATGTGCCTGCAGCTCGGCGGCGCCTACGCCGCGATCCGGTTGCTGCGTCGTCGCCAGCTCGCCGCGCCGCTGCTCGTGACCGTCGTAGTGGGTTTCGTGTTCGGCAACCTGGAGAACACGCTGACCGAACCGCTGGTGTACGTCCCGGTCGCACTGATCGTCGCCCTCGGTGTCCAGCAGTCGATGCGATCCGAACCACGGGTGCTCGATACGGGCGAACCGCCCGCGGCCGAATTGGCCGAGGCAGCAACGGAGCTCGCACCGGATGCGCCACCCGCCGCCGGACGGCACCGCACGCTCGCACTGAGCTCGGCGCCCTGAGGCGAATCAGCCCGCGCGCTCAGCGGGGCTTCGTCGCAGCGATGAGCCCGTAGCCGAGCGTGCCGTCGGCCCAGAACGATTCGAGCACGTTCGTCGAGTCGACGAACGCGGCGTAGTCGTCGGGCCCGAGTAGCTCGGCGACGGTGTCCCGGTTGGCGGCGGCGTTCGCACGCCAGCGCTCGAAGGTCGGCCGCGTCGCCACGGTGAGCTCCTCCATCTCGTCCACCACGAGCCCGGCCGCGCTCAGGAGCTCCCGGTAGGCCTCGAGCGTCTCCATCCGCGCTTGCCCGAACACCCGGCGCAGCAGCTGGAACTCCCGCAGCTGCGAGCGGATCTCCAACAGGGAAAGGTCGCGCCGGCGCACGATGTCGCACAGCGCGATGCGCCCCCCGGGCCGCAGTACCCGCGCGCACTCGGCGACGAGACGGTCGCGCTCGGGCATCAGGTGCGAGGACTCCAGCACCCAGACCCGGTCGAAGGACTCGGCGGCGAAGCCGTTGTCCATGCCGTCGGCGATCGCGAACCGCACTCGATCCGCGAGGCCCGCCGCGCTGGCCCGCGCGGTCGCGGCGTCGACCCCTACCTGGCTGGTCGTGACGCCGACGACGCGCACAGCGTGGTCCCGCGCGATGGCGCAGGCAGGGGCGCCCGTGCCACAGCCGACGTCGAGCACCGCCAGGCCGGCGTCGAGGCGGGCGGCGTGAGCCATCCGGGCCGTCAGCTGTGCGGTGGCCTCGGCGAGATCCTCCTCGCCGGTACGGAACAGGCCGTAGTGCAGCTCCTCGCCCAGCAGCAGCCGCCAGGCCGGCGTCACCCGGTCGTAGTGCGGCGCGGCGGCGTACTCGGTGTCGGTCACGATCCTCCGTCGGTATCGGGCGACCGGACGCGTCCGGTCGAGGCCCGACGGTACAGCCGCTCCCAGGCCGAGGCGATGACCTGCATCGAGTACCGCTCGTGCACGAGCGTGTGCCCGGCGCGGCACAGCGCGGTGCGCAGGCCCGGCTCGGCGAGCAGGCGGCTGATGCCGTCGGCGATCGCGGCCGGCCCGGGGGAGGTGAGGAGTGCGGCGTGTGCGCAGCGCAGTTCCTCCGCCAAATCGCACGAGTCGGTGATCAACAGCGCGGTTGCCGAGGCCAGCGCCTCGACGGCCACCATCCCGAACGGCTCCACGTCCGAGCAGACCACCACGACGTCCGCGCTCGCGATGATGCGCCGAGCCTCGTCCGGGGACACCGCGCCGACGTGGATCACTACTCCGTCCGGGTCGGCGGCGCGGGCAATGCCCAGGGCTCCCTGGTCGGCGCCGGCCATGACGAAGCGTGCCCGCACCCCGCGGCGCGCGAGCTGCACGGCGGCGGCGGTGAACCGCTCGGGATGCTTGCGCGGATGCAGGCGACCGACGAAGGCGACGACCGGGTCGTCCCCGTCGTGCGGCAGCGGAGCGATGTCGGCGAGCTCGACGCCGTTGGCGATCGTCGTGATCTGGGCCGGCTCGAGGCCGTAGCCGATCAGCAGGTCGCGCTCTGCCCCCGTCAGGGCGACGACGGCGGCCGCCCGGCGGATCAGGGGGAAGAACACGCACCGCGCGACCCGCGCGCGCGCCGAAGCGGCCGGGTAGGTGAACATGCCGTGGGCCTGGTAGACGAACGGCGCGCGCCTGGCCGCGAGCAGGAGCAGGGCCGCGAGGCCGCTCAGCTCCGGCCCGGCGTGCAGGTGGACCAGATCCGGCCGTGCGGACGAGCCGAGGCGCCGCCACAGCGCCCACCACAGTCCGGGCGCTGCGAGCAGGGAGTACTGCTCGCCCGGCGGGCAGAACGCGCGGAACCGGCGCTCGCCGCGCCGCGCCGCCTCCGCGCGCAGGTCGGCAGCGGCGGCTGCGCCCCAGAGCTCGTCGCCGAAGCGGGTCGCGAGGGTCCTGGCGACGGTCTGGGGGCCGCCGTAACGACCGTCCGCGCTGAGCAGGGTGATGAGGTGCAGGACGCGAGGTCTCATGCGCCGTCGCGGGGCGGGATCGGCTGCCCGAACCGCACGACGCTGTTGGCGTTCACGACGGTGTGGTCGGGTAGCTTGACGCCGTGCAGCACCAGGGCCCTCGTGCAGATCCAGACGTGGTTGCCGATGGTGACCGGGTAGTCATAGACACGGAAGTCCTCGGAGCTGGGGTCGTGACCACTCGAAATGATCATCGCGTGCTGCGAGATGCAGACGTCGTGGCCGATGGTGATGCCGGTGCTGGTCAGCAGTTGCACCTCGCGGCCTATCCAGACGTCGTCGCCGATGGTCAGGTACCACGGCCAGGTGAGGTGCACGCGATCGCGGATGACGACGCCCTGCCCGACCCGCGCGCCGAACAGGCGCAGCAGCGACGGCCGCAGCCGGCGGGGCAGCCACCAGCGCTTGAAGGCCAACTCGAGCACGGCCAGCCATGCGGCCTGCCAGGCCAACGCCCTGCCCTTGTCGTAGCCGGGAAATGCGCCGAGACGGAAGCGGAGGCCCGGGTCGCGCACGGCGGCCGGCGGCGGCGCGGGGCTCATGTCGGCCCTGCCAGTGCGTCCACGCGGTGCAGCCTACGTTCGCCGCCCCGTCGCCGAGGGCAGGGGCCGGGCTGCTCGGTTGCCCATCCGGCAGCGCCCGAGACGCCAACGATGGTGCGGAACCGGGCGCGGACGGCCTCGTTGGTGTCCGTGTGAAGGTGCACCTGCACGACCACAGCGGGCATTCCTTCACCGCGCATCTGTCCCGGCACCTCGCCGCACGCGGACACGACGTCGTGCACGGCTACAGCGCCCAGTTCGAGTCGCCGCACGGGCGCCTGGAGACCGACGACGACTCGCCCCCCGGGCTGCGCATGCAACCGGTCTCGGCCGCCGTCCCGTTCGTGAAGTACTCGCCGCTGCGGCGCACCCGATACGAGCTGAGCTACGCGACGTCCTGGCAACGCGAGCTGGACCGGGAGCGACCCGACGTCGTGCTCGCCTGCAACGTCCCGCTGTTCACGCTGGCCCGGATGCGACGGTACTTCGCCGAGCGCGGCCAGCCGTGGGTGCTGTGGCATCAGGACATCTACAGCCCGGCCGTCGCCGGCGAGGCGGCGCGGGTATTGCCCAGCCGCGCTGCGGACCTCGTCCGGATCCGCCTGGAACGCATGGAACGCGCGCAGGTCGCGCAGGCCGACGCCGTCGTGGCGATCGACGAGTCCTTCCGCGCCGAGTACGAGCGGTGGGGCCTGCCCACCGGAAACGTGCACGTCCTGCCGAACTGGGCCTCGATCGAGGAGATCGCGCCGGGCCGGCGCGACAACGGCTGGGCCGAGCGACATCGGCTGCCGGGGGACGGGCTCAGGCTGATGTACGCGGGCACGCTGGGCCGCAAGCACAATCCGATGCTGCTCGTCGAGGTGCTCGACGCGGTACTGGCGCGGGGAGTGGCTGCCACGTTGACGGTCGCGTCCGAGGGCGCTGCCGCTGACGGCCTCGCGGCCGCCACCTCCTCGCGGGAGGACGTGCGGGTGCTGCCGTTCCAGCCGGCCGGGGAGGTCGGCGAGATGCTGGCCAGCGCGGACGTCTGCCTCGCCCTGCTCGAACCGGCGGCAGCGGAGTTCTCGGTACCGAGCAAGGTGCTCAGCTACCTGTGCGCGGGTCGCCCGACGATCGCGCTGGTCCCCGACCGCAATGCCGCAGCGGTAGCGGTCGCGCAGACGGGCGGTTTCGTCGACGCGCCCTCGCCCGAGGGAGCGCAGCGCGCCGCGGCGTGGGCAGCCGGCCTGTGGGCCGACGCCGGCGCCCGCTCGGCCCTCGGGGCGCGCAGCCGCGAGTACGCCGTGCGCACCTTCGACATCCAACGCATCGGTGCCGAGTTCGAGAAGGTGCTCGGTGACGTCGTGGCCGGCGCGCGGCAGCGGACGGATCGCTCCGGCTCGGGCCCGCAGCGACGAGGCGTGACGAACTCGGCGCGGTACGACCGGTGAGCCGTGCGGCCCGTTCGGACGGGGCATTCGTCGGCAAAGCTATAGTCGGAGCTTCGACTCGGCGGGGACGTCCCGCGATGACGGAGACAGCCTGTGACTCTGCGTAACTACCTTCGCGCGCTGCGCGAGCACGCGCTGCTCGTGGCGGTGTTCACCGTGCTGGCGACCGCGTTGGCGGTCGTGGTCACCGGCCTGACCCCGAAGGTCTACCAGGCAAGTGCTCAAGTCTTCGTCAACTCGAACGGTAACTCCGACCCGCTGGCTCAGTACCAGGCCGCGGCCTTCGTCCAGGCCCAGGTCGCGACCTACGCGCAGATCGTCGACTCGCCGCAGGTCCTCGACGCGGTCCGGCGCGACCTCAATCTGGCGATCTCGAACCCGGCACTGAAGGCGAAGATCACTGCCACGACGCCCACCCAGAGCACGCTGATCAACGTCTACGCCACCGACGGCTCCTCGGCGCAGGCCGCCGCAATCGCCAACTCCGCGGCCCGCGCCTTCATCGTCGCCATCGAGCAGTACTCGACGCCCAACGGGTCGCGCA
The DNA here is from genome assembly GCA_051000395.1 of Jatrophihabitantaceae bacterium. Lineage (GTDB taxonomy): Bacteria > Actinomycetota > Actinomycetes > Mycobacteriales > Jatrophihabitantaceae > JBPCOI01. Next base: position 7,521 of record JBPCOI010000071.1, on the reverse strand, counting down.
TCCCGGCGGTGCGGCTCGTGGTCACCGATCCTGCTGTCGCGCCCCGCACTCCGATCGCGCCGAACGCCGTGCTCAACATCGCGCTCGGCGCGTTTCTCGGGCTGCTCATCGGCTTCGCGCTCGCGGTAGCGCGCGAACTGCTCGACAACCGGCTCAAGGACGCTGACGCCGCGGCGAAGGCGGCCGACGCCCCGATCATGGGAATCGTGGTCGAAGATCCGAAGACCCCGCGGCATCCCATCGCCACCAGGGCGGGTTCTCGCAGCATCCGCGCCGAGAACTACCGGCAGTTGCGCGCGAATCTGCAGTTCGCCAACGTCGACCAGCATCCCCGCATCATCGCGATCACCAGCTCCATCCCCAGCGAAGGCAAGACGACCGTCGCGATCAACCTGGCCTCGACGCTGGCCGAAGCCGGTTTCTCCGTCTGCCTGGTCGACGCCGACCTGCGGCGCCCGACCGTCGCCAAGGTGCTTGGACTGCTCAGCCCGGTCGGCCTGACCAGCGTGCTCATCCACCAGATCGAACTCAGCGAGGCAATGCAGCACGCTGGCTCGAGCCTGTACGTGCTCACGTCCGGTCCGACCCCGCCCAACCCGAGCGAGGTGCTCGCCTCCTCCTACGTCCGCGACGTCATCCGTTCCCTGCTGGACAAGGTCGATTACGTGGTGCTCGACACGGCACCGCTGCTGCCCGTCGCGGATGGCTCCGAGGTCGCGGCCCTGGCCGACGGCACGCTGCTCGTCGCGCGCTACCGCGAGACGACCGACACCCACATCAAGCGTGGCGTGCAGACGCTCAAGCGGGTGGACGCGAAACTGCTCGGGGTGGTGATGAACCGGATTCCGGTGCGGCGCAACGACGAGTACGGCTACAGCTACTACCGCCGCACCGAGGAAGACCAGCCGACGCACTCGCGGCGCAGCCGGCTGACCGGCAAGCTCGCCGCCGACGAGTAGACGCAGCGTCCGGGCTCGGACGAGCGGCGGTAACCAACGGCCGGGGGCGTGGTGATCGATTTCGTATCGAAGAGGCGCGGATGTCGTTAGTCTGAGGTAGTGTCCGATCGATACGGCACGACTCAGTGGACCCGGGAGGGATGACCATGCGCCGAGTGCTCTGTGCTCTCGCAGGACTGGGGCTGTTGATCGCAGTCGCCGTCGTCGGAGCGGCAAGCTCCGCCGCCGCCTACCCGGTGTCGACCTGTGCCGCGCTGGCCGTGAGCACGACGACCCCGTTCGTCGGAGAGGGCATCGAGGTCTCCGGCACGACCTACCACCCCAACGAGGACGTCCGGATCTTCATCGGCGGGACGGTCTCGCACTCGAGCAACGACACCTGCCACTACGCGCCCACGGGCGGCACGTTCGTCGGCACCGGGCACACCAACGCCAATGGCGCGTTCGACCCTCAGGTCACCGTGCCGAACCTGCTGGGCAACCAGCCGATCGTCGGAGTCGGCGCGAGCGGCCAGCCGGATGACATCAGCGCGCTGACCCTCGACATCCGCGCCGCCAGCACCGGCGGCGGTGGCGGCGGTGGTGGCGGGGGCGGCGGTGGCCTGGCGAGCACCGGGGTAGAGATCGCCGCGATGATCATCCTGGCGGCGGCGCTGCTGGGCGGTGGCATGTTGTTCGCCGCATCCGGCCGGCGCCGCAAGTCGGCTGCCCGCGCGTGAACCAGCCGCGCCGCTGAGCGGCCCGGCCCTGCCTTCTCGCGCTCGTCCCCGCCCGTGAGCCGGCACCACTGATGAGCGGCAACCGCCTGGTCTCCCGGCTGGACACCCGCTGGCGCTACATACGGGCGAGCGGCAAGCTGCGCCGGCGCGTGCTCGTCGCACTGGGCGGGCTGATCCTGCTCGGCGCGGTATGGATCGTCGTCACCGGCCTGCTCGCCGCGCAGCGGGCCCGTACCCTCGAGGCCCAGCTGCAGCAGGTGAAGTTCCTGGTGTCCCAGGGCCATGTCAGCCAAGCGGTGTCGATGGCCCGTGATATCCCGTCGCTCGCGCACAGCGCCCACCGGCTGAGCACCGGGCCGGCCTGGTGGCTGGCCGCGCAGATCCCGTACTTCGGCGAGCCGGTAGCCAGCGTTCGCGGGAGCCTGGCCGCCGGTGATCAGATCGGCTCACGCGGAGTACCCGAGCTGCTCAACGTGGCGAACACGCTGGATCCGGCGAAGCTGCGGCGCACCGGTGACAGCATCGATCTCACGGCGCTCTCGGCGGCTCGTCCCCGCTTGCAGGCCTCGGCTCGGCTGCTCGACGCGGCGACCAGGCGCATCGACGCGCTGCCCAGCGGTACCTGGCTCTCGCAGGTGGACAGCGCGCGAAGCAAGCTCTCGGCGCAGCTGCACGCCATCAGCGGCTACGTCGACGCCGCGGCGCGCGCCGCCACCGTGCTGCCCCCGATGCTCGGTGCCGACGGCCCGAAGCGCTACTTCGTCGGGCTGCAGAACGAGGCCGAGTTGCGCGGGACCGGTGGGTTGCCCGGCGCGTTCGCGATCGTCGTCGCCGACCACGGCAAGATCACCTTTACGCACTTCGACAGCGACGCGACGCTCCTTCCGGCCGCGACCGGCCAGAGCGTGACCACCGGCCTCGACTTCGGCCCCGGCTACGACAGCGCGTATGGCGCCTCGGCCCCGACCAGCTCCTTCGTCGACTCCAACGCGAGCCCGAACTTCCCGTACGCCGCGCGGATCTGGGCGGCGATGTGGGAGAAGGTCAGCGGGGAGCACGTCGACGGAGCGCTTGCCCTGGACCCCACCGCGCTCGGCTACTTCCTCGGCGCGACCGGGCCGGCCGCGCTGCCGAGCGGTCAGGTGATCACCTCGCAGAACATCGTCGCCCTCACCGAGCGCGACGAGTACTCGATCTTCAGCAATACCGCGCAGCGCAAGGCGTTCCTCGTCTCGGTGCTCAAGGCCTCGTCCAAGCGACTCACCAGCGGCAGCGGCAACGCGCTGGCACTGGCCCGCGCGATGGTGCAGGCCTCCGAGGCACAGCGGCTGCTCGCGTGGAGCTCGGACCCTGCGCTGGAAAGGCTGATCGGCCAGACGTCCTACGCCGGGGCGATCCCGCAGGACGCGCAGCCGCTGGTCGCGCCCATCCTCAACAATGCCGCGGCCGGCAAGCTGGACTACTACCTGTTGCGCACGCTCACCTATCACCGCAGCGGGTGCGGTTCGACGCGCGACGTGCTGGCGACGCTGACCCTGACCAACACCGCGCCGGCCACCGGCCTGTCGACGTACGTCACCGGCCGCTCGGACAAGAACCAGCCGCCGGGCGTGAAGCCGGGCGACAACCGCACGCTGCTCGACTACTACGCGACCGCCGGCGCGCAGTTGCTCAGCGTCACCCTCAACGGCAGCCCCTCGACGGCCAACGTCCAGCACGATCTCGGTCATCCGATCTTCCGGATGGACCTGGAACTGCCGCGCGGCACGACGCAGACGATCGTGTTCCACCTGCAGGAGCCCGGCGGTGTCGGCGCACCGCTCATCTGGCGCCAGCCCGGGGTCACGCCGCTGGCCGTCACGGCCTATAGCCAGCCCTGCGGCTGAGCGCTGCGCCCCACCGCGGACGCGACGCGGGCACCACCGCTCGCCGAGGCGCGACAGCCGCCGCCGATACGCTCAGCTGCCCACCGGCTGCAACCCCGGCCGGCGCCGACCTCGTCTACGCGGTAGACGCGCGTCCGAACAGAATCGTGACCCGGGAGTGGTTCATGCTGATCGCCAGAACGGTGCTGCCGGTCGTCGCGGGGTGCGTCCTGATCGCCGGCTGCTCGTCGTCCGCGCCTGCCGGGCGCGGCACGAGCAGCGGACTGCCCGCCGTGACCGACAGCCCCGGCCAGCCGCCCACCGGGGGCGCCAGCACACCCGCGGCGAGCGGCGGGTCCGCGTCGGCGCCGGCGGGCACCACGGTCTCGCTGGGCCCGCACGCAAACGGGACGTCCGTCCGGGTCGCTCGCGGCACGCAACTGCTGGTGAGTCTCGACGGCACCTACTGGATCTTCGCGGCGCCGTCCTCGGATTCGGTGCGGGCGCTGGCGCCGAGCGCCGTGGCGACGCCCTCGCCGAACCGCTGCCCGCCGGGCGGGGGGTGCGGCACGGTGAGCGAGCGCTTCGCCGCGGTTGCCCCGGGAAGTGCCACGATCAGCGCGATGCGCCGCTCGTGCGGCGAGGCGCTGCGGTGCGCCCCCGATCAGGCCCGCTTCCGGCTCACCGTGATCGTCGGGTAGCGGCGCGGGGAGCCTCGCTCATCGCTTCGAACGGGGTGGCGCTGTGCCAGAGCAGCTCGAAGGCCATCGTCATGCTCTGCGCCATCGCCTGGTGGTCGATGAGGATGTTGGTGGCGGTCAGCCTGCCGGCGGCCGGGTCGGTGAGGGAGAACAGGACCCGGCGATGATCGACGAGGCACATCTTCATCGGGACCGCGTCTACGACCCGGGCCTGCTCACCGGCCCGCATGAAGCGCCACGTCTCCTCGACCAGGCGCGTTTCGTCGAGCAGTGAGCGCTCGTAGATACTGCGCACGTCGCCGCCCCGGCGCGCGACTCGCTTGGTGGCGGCCAGCCCGATGGTGTTGTTTACGACCACGTACGGGGGTTTGGAGAAGGTCAGCAGTTGACGTTGCGCGCGCGCCTGCAGGTCGTGGAACCGCTCGGCGAGCAGCGACGGCTCCCGCAGCACCTCGGTGAACTCCAGCGGCGCGTCCTCCTCACGCCCGGCGGCCCACACGGTATGCAGCTGGCTGGCCAGCTTCCGCGAGCTGGCCTCGAGTTCGTGCAAGGCGCCGCGCCGGATCGACAGCAGCCGCTCGACGGCCGCGTCCGGCGACAGCGCGGCGTACCGGCTGACCGAGCCGGGCAGGTCTCGCGCCAGGCTCTTGGCGACCAGGCCGGCGAGCACGTCGTAGCTGCGCTGGCGGGGGATCCGGGCCAGCGTCGCAAGCTCGGCCGCCGTGAAACTCTCGCGCTGGATCAGCGCCAGGTAGGCCTTCGCCTCGTAGCTGCTCAGCCCGAGCTCGATCAGCGCAGCATGGCTCAGCCCCGATTCGATCATGGCCTGCACAGTATCCCCACAGCCTGTGAAATGCCTTGCAGGGAAGCCTCATCCGGGCCGAAGGCTGCCTCGAATAACGCCTGCCGAAGCATTGACGGGTGGTGGGCTCCCGCCTACGGTTGTGGCTTGTGTCACCACAACGAAGTGGTGACACTCGGGTCCCACCAGTCCCGGTCTCCAGCCCGAAAGGAACTGCCCGATGACGATGTCCTCCCGATCGCGGCGCCGTGTCGCGATCCTCGGACTGTGCGCGGCGGGGGCGCTGACTGCTGGCAGCATGGTCGCCAGCACCGCCGCGTCCGCGTCCCCGGCACCGGCTTCGTCCGGTGTCACCAATCCCTATTCACCGGCCTACGGCCACTCCTACCGGCACGGCGTGATGCCGACCGTCGGGGTGAATCACAAGATGCAGAAGTGGGCGGCGCAGCACGCATCTCCCAACGCGGCCACCGGCCCGGAGACGCTGTCCTACGGCGGCGGCATCGACGGCATCGGTGTGCAGAGCGGCGCGAAGAACAAGGTCTACCTGGTCTTCTACGGCAACCAATGGGGGACGTCGAGCACCAACGGCAACGGGGACCTGACCTTCTCCGGCGACCCGTCGGCTGCCGCGCCGGTGGCACAGGAGATGTTCAAGGGCATCGGTACCGGTAACGAGCGCTGGTCGGCGGACCTGACGCAGTGGTGCGACGGTCCGAACGTGGCTTCCGGCGCGACAAGCTGCCCGTCCAATGCCAACTTCGTGCCCTACCAGGCCGGCGGTGTGCTCGCCGGCGTCTGGTACGACAACTCCGGCGCGTCCCCGAGCGCGGCCACCGGGCACCAGCTCGGCGTCGAGGCGGTCAACGCGGCGGGACACTTCGGCAACACGAGCGCGGCGGCCAACCGCAACTCCTACTACGTGATCATGTCCCCGCACGGCACCAACCCGGACAACTACCAGGGTCAGTACTGCGCGTGGCACGACTACAACGGTGACAGCACGCTGACCGGCGGACCGGTCTCGTCCAACTACGGCGACATCGCATTCAGCAACCAGCCCTACAACATCGACTCCGGCCAGGGCTGCGGCCAGAACTTCGTCAACGCCGGCAGCGCGGGCACCCTCGACGGCTGGACGATGAGCCTGGGCCACGAGTGGCACGAGATGATGTCGGACACCAACCCGGCAGGCGGCTGGACGAACCACACCGGCAGCTCCTACAACGGCCAGGAAAACTCCGACGAGTGCGCGTACAAGAGCTCCGGAGTCGGCGCCGCGGCCAACGTCACCTTCGCCACCGGCACGTTCGCCGAGCAGGGCAGCTGGTCGAATGACACCAACGCCTGCGCCATCACCCACCCGATCGTCGGCGGGGGTAGCAGCAACACGGTCACCGTCACCAACCCCGGAAACCAGAGCGGCAAGGTGGGCACGGCGACGAGCCTGCAGCTACACGCGTCGGACTCCGGTTCGGGCACGACGCTGACCTACAGCGCCACCGGGCTACCGGCGGGACTGTCGCTCAACGCGTCGACGGGCCTGATCTCGGGCACGCCCACCACGGCGGCCACCTACTCGGTGACCGCGAAGGCCACCGACAACACCGGCGCGTCCGGTAGCACGTCGTTCACCTGGACGATCTCGTCCGCCGGCGGCGGTGGCAACACCGTCACCGTCACGAACCCGGGCAACCAGTCCGGGACGGTGGGCACGGCGACGAGCCTGCAGCTGCACGCGTCGGACTCCGGTTCGGGCACGACGCTGACCTACAGCGCCACCGGGTTGCCGGCGGGTCTGTCGCTCAACGCGTCGAAGGGCCTGATCTCGGGCACGCCCACCACGGCGGCCACCTACTCGGTAACCGCGAAGGCGACCGACAACACCGGCGCGTCCGGTAGCACGTCGTTCACCTGGACGATCTCGGCCGCCGGCGGCGGTTGCAGCGGCCAGCTGTTCAAGAACCCGGGCTTCGAGTCCGGTTCGGCGAACTGGTCGGCCAGCAGCAGTGTGATCAACACTGACGGGATGTACTCGCGCACCGGCGTGGGCTACGCGTGGCTGGACGGCTACGGCAGCGTGCACACCGACACGCTGGCGCAGACGGTGAGCATCCCGGCCGGCTGCAAGGCGACGCTGAGCTACTACGCGTGGATCGACAGCCAGGAGGGGACGTCCTACCCGTACGACACGCTGACGATCACGGTCGGCGGCACCACGGTGCAGACGCTCTCGAACGTCAACCAGGGAACCGGATACGCGCTGTACTCGGTCAACCTGTCCTCGTTCGCGGGCAAGACCGTGTCGATCAAGTGGACGGGCCGGGAGGATGCCTCCCTGGCCACGTCGTTCCTGATCGACGACACGGCGGTCACGCTCGGCTGAGCGCGAGCGCCCGGCTACACGGGCGGGGAGGGGGGGGGGGACAAGAGCCCCAAACCGCCCCCCTTGCAGGGGGGGACCGCCAGGGTGGG
>JBPCOI010000045.1:0-53117 GCA_051000395.1 Jatrophihabitantaceae bacterium | reverse complement strand
GCCTCCTCGACCCGCTGAGCGGCCCGCTCGTCAGACCCACTCGTCAGATCCGCTCGTCAGATCCGCTCGTCAGAACGAACGCGTACCGGTCTTCTCGTGACCGGGCTCCGGTACCGACGCCTTGTCGAACACGATCACGCTGTCGTAGACGTGCATGCCGCGGATCGTGCGCGTGTAGTCATCGACGACCAGACTCTGCGAGTCGCGGGAGTGCCAGGCGTTCTGCTGGTCGATCAGATCCTTGGCGTACTCGATGAACGTGCCCCGCCGCTTGTACCCGCCACCGAATCTGCGCCAGTAGCTCGTGTGCAGGTCCTCGACGAGGTAGACGCCGCCGACTCGGATGGCCGGCCACAGCTCCTCGAACGTCGCGATCTGCTGGGTCATGGTGTGGCCGCCGTCCTCGATCAGGACGTCGATCTGGCCGAGCCGTTGCCCCAACTCACGCAGGAACGTACGGTCCTCCTGGTCACCGATGACCACCTCGACGCGGTCCTCGGACATGGCCGCGCAGCGCGGGTCGATGTCGACTCCGATGATTCTGGCCTCGGGTCCGAAATAGTCTTTCCACATCTGCAGTGACCCGCCGTGCGAGACGCCGAACTCGAGCACGGTCGGGCCTGTGCCGCGATACGGGGCGAAGTGGCGGTCGTAGATGTCGAAGTAGTGGATCCATTTGTGAATCAGGCGACCCTGATTGGCCCGGAAGTACTGCTCGAGCGGGTTGACGGTCGTGCTCACTGCGGCTCCTCGCGCGTCATGTACGGGTTGCGAGACGGCAGGCGCCTGTCCGCTCGGGGGAAGACTAGACCGGCAACGAGCATGCTCACAGCAGGGACGTTCCGTGGATTCGGGTCAGAAGGCGGACGGCTCATCCACGAAGGACATCAGCTTGCCGCCGGACGCGGCCGCGGCGAGGCGTTCCTCGAGGGCCTGCGGGTCGTGGCGCGCCTCGTACGCCTGGACGACGGCGTCGGCCTCCCCGTCGGCGACGATCTCGCCCTTCTCCATCCAGATCGCGCGTCCGCAGGTCTCGCGGATGACGCCGAGGCCGTGGCTGACGACGAACACCGTCCCCGCCTCTTCGCGCAACTCGCGGATGCGGGCCTCGCTGCGCCTGCGGAACTCCGCGTCGCCGGTGGCCAGCGCCTCGTCGATGAGCAGCACCTCGTGGGACTTCGCCGCGGCGATCGCGAAGCGCAGGCGCGCGCCCATACCGGAGGAATACGTGTTCATCGGCAGCGAGATGAACTCCCCGATACCGGCGAACTCGCAGATCCCAGGGTAGTTTTGCTTGACCTCCTCGGGGCTCATTCCCATCGCGAGGCAGCCGAGGACCACGTTGCGCTCGCCGGTCATGTCGTTCATCAGCGCGGCGGCGACGCCGAGCAGCGACGGCTGCCCCTGGGTGTAGATCGCTCCCGACTCGGGCGGCATCAGCCCGGCGATGGCCCGCAGCAGTGTGGACTTCCCCGAGCCGTTCGGCCCGATCAGGCCCACCGCCTCGCCGCGACGCGCGACGAAGCTCACGCCGCGTACGGCGTGGATCTCGCGCATGCCCGGCGGCGGCTTGCGCTGCAGCAGGCGTTTCGCGACGGCCGGGGCGCCGGCCTTGGCGTGCCGACCGGTGATCCGGTAGACGAGGTGGACGTTGTCAACGACGACGGTGGGCTCGGCGAGCGACTGCGGCTCATACACGGCCGTACTGCTCCTCCGCCTGCCAGAAGAAGACGTATCCGGCAACCAGGATCACCACGGCCCAGCCGATGGCGAGCGGCCAGGCGTAGGGCGTGGCGCGCTCGTGCGACAGCAGCGCGTCACGCACGATGTTGACGTAGACCGCGCCGGGATTGACCTCCAGTAGCACCTTCACCCAGTGGCCGTGGCCCTTGGTGAAGGAGGTGACGCTGTAGAACACGCCCGACAGGTAGAGCCAGGTACGCAGGATGAACGGCAGCACCTGCGAGGTGTCGGGAACCTTCGCGCCGATGCGGGCGATGATGAAGGCCATACCGAGGCAGAACATACTCTGCAGCACGATCGCGGGGATCAGCAGCAGCCACCGCGGCGCGGGTACCTCACCGGTGATCAGGACGATCGGCAACATGATCACCAGTGAGAGCACCAGCCGCTGCAGCGCGACCAACGTCGAAGCGACCGGCAGCACCGCCCGCGGGAACTGCAGCACCCGCGTCAGTCCGAGGTTGGCGCTGATCGCCCGCGCGCCCTGCAGCGCGCTCGTCTGGGTGAACGTGAAGACGAAGATGCCGATGACGAGGAACGCGATGAAGTTGTGCACCCCGCGCTTGGTGTGCAGCAGCACCCCGAAGATCAGGTAGTAGACCGCCGCGTTGAGCAGCGGAGTGAGCAGCTGCCAGGCCTGGCCGAGGAAGCTGTCGGAGTAGCCGACCGCGTTGTTCGCGGTCGAGAACGACGTGATGAAATGCCGCCGTCCCCACAGGTCACGGGTGTAGTCACGCAGCGACGGACGGGCTCCGGCGCGACGGAGTTTGTGCGTTGCCACCAGCTCGGCGACCTCGCCGGAAAGCTGCTCGGCGCGCGTCGCGCTCACACGTGTCACGACCGTCGAGGATACGGCATACGGGTTCAGGATCCTGTCGGGACAACCATTTCCCTCAGGTCATCCGCCGCCGTGAGCGGCGCCTCGGTGACGGCCGTCACATCCACTACCGAGACGCCGGGCGCGAGTTCGCGCAGAACGAGGCCGCGCTGCGTGACGTCCACGACGGCGAGGTCGGTGATGATCCGCTGCACGCAGGCGGCGCCCGTCAGCGGCAGCGTGCAGGAGTCCACGATCTTGGCGGTGCCGTCCTTGGCGCTGTGTTCCATCATCACGATGACCCGCTTGGCGCCGTGGACGAGATCCATCGCGCCGCCCATCCCTTTGATCATCTTTCCGGGGATGGTCCAGTTCGCCAGGTCGCCAGCGGCGGAGACCTGCATGGCGCCCAGGACGGCGACGTCGATGTGCCCCCCGCGGATCATGCCGAACGACGTGGCCGAGTCGAAGAACGCCGCCCCCGGCAGGATGGTCACGGTCTCCTTGCCGGCGTTGATCAGGTCCGGGTCCACCTCGTCGTCGTACGGGTACGGGCCGACGCCGAGGATGCCGTTCTCGGACTGCAGCACCACGTGCACCCCCGGCGCGACGTAGTTCGGCACCAGCGTCGGCAGGCCGATGCCCAGGTTGACGTACTGCCCGTCGGACAGCTCTGTCGCGACCCGAGCTGCCAGTTCGGTACGACTCAGCGCCATCGCCTACACCTCCGACCCGGCGGCCCAGCCGGCCGGTTGTTGGCGACGGGGACGCACGGTGCGCTTCTCGATCCGCTTGCCATCCTCGCCGACGGCCACGACCCGCTGCACGAAGACCCCGGGGGTGTCGATGTGCTCGGGGTCCAGCTCACCCGGCTCGACGAGCTGCTCGACCTCAGCGATCGTGATCCGGCCGGCCGCGGCGCACAGCGGGTTGAAGTTGCGTGCGGACGCGTCGTAGGACAGGTTGCCGTGCCGGTCACCGCGCGCCGCACGCACGAGGGCGAAGTCGCACACGATGCCCTCCTCGAGCAGGTACTCGCGGCCGCCGAAACGGCGGACCTCCTTCGCCGGTGAGGCCAGCGCGACCGTCCCGTCCGGCCGGTAGCGCCAAGGCAGGCCGCCCTCGGCGACCATGGTGCCGACCCCGGCCGGGGTGTAGAACGCCGCGATTCCCGCGCCGCCGGCGCGTAGCCGCTCGGCGAGGGTGCCCTGCGGGCACAGCTCGAGCTCCAGCTCGCCGCCGAGATACTGGCGCGCGAACTCCTTGTTCTCGCCGACATAGGAGCCCGTCGTGCGGCGGATCCGCTTCGCGAACAGCAGCACGCCCAGGCCCGCGTCGTCGACACCGCAGTTGTTGGACACGGTTTGCAGGTCGGTGGCGCCCTGCTCGAACAGCGCCTGGATCAGGTTGTGCGGGATGCCGCACAAGCCGAAACCGCCCACGGCCAGGGATGCGCCGTCGCCGATGTCGGCAACCGCCGCCGCGGCCGAGTCGTAGGTCTTGTCCATGATCGGCAGATTACTCAGGACCCGCACGGCGCCGGCCGCGCGCTCCGGTGCGCGTCACCGCAGCCGGACGGTCGCGCGCTCCTGGGCCGCGCGGCGGTCGAGGACGGTGGGGTCGGCGCAGTTGCGGACGTACACGACCGAACCGCCGACCGCCAGCGGAGCGAGCAGGGTGTCGATCCAGTCGCCAGGTGCGGCCCAGTCACGCGTGGACAGCACCCGCGCCCGGGCCGTCATGCCGAGCGCGTCGGCACGGAGCCGGGCGAACTCGGCGACCTGCGCCCGTGTGCGCCCGTCCAGGCACGCATCCGCCGGGCCGGCGCCGAAGCGGACACCCGGCCACTTGTCGGCCTGCGGGCGCACCGCGGCGACGTAGTCCTGGGTTCCCGCCGGAGGCGCTGCGCCGAAACCGGCGGCTGCCGAATCCGGTGCGATCGCGTAGGCGTCCGGCACGCCGGCGGCCACCGGCACGGTCGCGGGGCTGACGAATGCGACCGCGTCCTGCGCGCTGCCCGTGCCCAACGCCAAGCCCGCGGTGAGGCAGCCGAGCACGACGGGCACCGAGATCCAGTGGGCGGGCACGGCGATCGCCGCGGTGTCGCCGGCGCCTAGGCCCAGCTCGTCGACGAGCAGGTGGTGGGTCTTGGCGACCCAGTTGGCCAGCGACTTGGCGGACAGCTCCGCACGCTCACCGCTCAGCTCGTCGTAATAGGTGACGAAGGGGCGCCCCGGATCGGCGGCGAGCAGGTCGGCGAACAGCTGTTCAGGACTCACCGTCGCGAGGTTAGCCGGGTAGTGCGGCGGGCTAGTTGATGCAGCCCGCGTCGATGGCCTTGGCCGGCTTGGGCTTGGGCGCCTGGGTCGGGCTCGTCACGGGCACCGGTCTCGCCCGCGCGGTAAGGCCGTCGGTGCCCAGTAGCAACGTCAGCGTGTGCACGTTCGTCTCCTGCAGCGTCGCGCCCGGCACGTACTGCGCGAGGGTCTTGGCCTGGGCCTGCATGCCGTCGGCGTACTGGATCACCGTCGTCGCGCTGGTGGCCGGGGCGGCGTCGACGCTCGCCGTGAAGCCCTGCTGCTTGAGCACGGCGGCGTTCTGCGAGGCGGCCCCGTTCACGCTGCCGCCGTTGCGCACGACGACGGTGACGCTCGCCGGTGCCACCGGCCGTGCCGTCACGAGCTTGGTGTCCGTCGGCGCGATCAGCTTGTCGATGAAGGCCTTGACCTCGGCCGGGTTGACGACGAGGACGTCCCCGACCGGGCTGTTGGGATTGTCCCCGTCGGTGGGGATGGTCTTGCCGACGATGTTGTCGGCACTGAGGTTCTCCATCTGCCGCGCCAGCGCGAGCGGGTCGAGACCGGCGTCGAGGTACATCGAGGACTGCACCGCGGTGAGCAGGTTCTGCAGCTTGATCGGGTTCAGGATGACGCCTGCCGAGACGAGCTTACGGAACGCGGCGGTGAGGAAGTACCGCTGCCGCTGCACGCGGTCGAGGTCGCCGCCCGACAGGCCGTGGCGCTGGCGCACGAAGGCCAGCGCCTGCACCCCCTTGATGACGTTGATCCCCTTGTGCAGGTCAATACCGGAGTAGGAGTCCGTCACCGCGTTGCACATGTCGAACTGGATGCCGCCGATGGCGTTGCTGATGCGGTAGAAGCCGAGCAGGTCGACCTGCACGAAGTGGTTGATCGTGAGCCCGGTGAGGTTCTGGATCGTGGTGACGAGCAGCCGGGCGCCCGCAGCGCGCTTGGCGTCCGAGGTGCCGCCGGAATTGGTGTACCCGTCGACGTAGGCGGAGTTGAGCTTCGCCATCCCGTAACCGGGGATCGCGACGTAGGAGTCGCGTGGCAGCGAGATCAGGGTGGCCCGCGTGCCGTTGGCAGGCACGTGCACGATCATCATGGTGTCGGTGTTGAGGCTGCCGCCGTCGCGCCCGGTGTGCAGCTCGTGCACCTCGGCGTTGGTCATCGTCTGGCGGTCGTCGTTGCCGACGATGAGGATGTTCTGGTCCTTGCCGTCGATGTCGTGCACGGGCCTGATCGCGGACGAGCCGAAGACGTCCAGGCGTTTGAGACCGGCGTCGAACGCGTGGTACTTCCACCAGTACACGCCGAACGCGACGAGCAGGAACATCGACAGCGCCGCCGAGATCACCCGTGAGACCGCGCGCCAGCGCCGCAGGCCACCGTGGCTGCCGCGGGTGCGGTGCTTGCCGCGCGGATCCAGGTCGGGAGGCAGTTCCGGCAGGCCGTCGACGCGTCGGCGTCGCGCGCCGCCGGCATAGGAATAACCAGAACTCACCAGGTGAGGTTACCGGCGCCGGGCGTATGAATGGTCTGAGAAGCGCTGTGCGCAGCTCAGGTACGCGCGCCGGAGCGAGGTCAGTCGATGCAGCCCTGACCGGCCGCGACGCCGGGGTGGGGGGCCGCCGGGGTGGACGTGCCGGCCGATGCGGACGGCCCTGCGGCGGCCGAGGAGCCGACGGCCAGGCCGCTCACCTGGCGGCCGTCGCCGCCCAGCACGAGCGTGACCCGCTGCACGCTGGCGGTCTGGATCAGCTTGGCTCCCGCGACGACCGCGCCGACGGTCTTGGCCTGCGCCGCCATGCCGCTGGGGTATTCCACCGCGGTCGCGCTCGTCGGGCCGGTGGAGTCGTGCGCGTCCACCCGGAACCCCAGCGTCCTCAGGCGGTCCGCATTGCGGCCGGCCAGCCCGACCACATCGGTGCCGTTGAGGACGTCCACGGTGACCGAGGATCGCGGCGCGGGCTTCGCCGCCGACAGCCCCGGATCGGCGGCCTCGCCCTGCAACTGCCGGACGAACGCGGGCATCGCAGCGGTGTTCACTGCGACGATCGAGGTCATCACTCCGTCCGGATAGATGGTCTGCGGTCCGTCGTTCGGGATCGTCCGGAAGCTGATCTTGCCGGCGGCCAGCTGCTCGAACTCGCGCGCCAGCGACAGCAGGTCCAGCGACGGGTCGGTGAGCAACGACGAGCCGACCGCCCCGAGCAGGGCGTGCAGCTTGAACGGGTTGAGCAATACCCCGGCAGAGGCGATCTTGCGGAAGGCAGCGCCGAGGAAGTACTGCTGTCGCTTGATGCGGTCGAGGTCACCGTGGGGCAGGCCGTGGCGCTGGCGCACGAACGCCAGCGCCTGTGCGCCCTTGATGACCGACACCCCCTTGGGCAGGTCAATCCCGGAATACCCCTTGCCGAACTGGTCGGCGTCGGTGTTGCGGTTCTGTGCCGCGTTGAGGCAGACGGTGACGCCGCCGATGGCGTTGCTGATGCGGTAGAAGCCGAGCAGGTTGACCTGCATGTAATGGTCGATGTGCAGGCCGGTGAGCGCGTCCAGTGTCCTGATCGTCAGCATGACTCCGGCGCTCTGCGCGGCGATCTCGCTCTTGCCGGCGTGCTTGGCCGCGACGTAGGCGTCGCCGTATGCCGAGTTCAGCTTGCCGTTGCCGTTGCCCGGGATCGCGACCCACGAGTCACGCGGGAAGGAGATGATCGAGGCATGCGAGCCGTCGGCCGGCACGTGCAGCACCATCATCGTGTCGGTGTTGATCTCGCCGTCGTCGTGGCCAATGCTCAGCGCCTTTCGTTCGGCGGCACTCGCGCCTGCGCGGCTGTCGTCGCCGATCAGAAGGATGTTCTGCGCGTTGCCGTCGATGTCGTGCGTGCCCGCAGCGAGCGGGGGCACTGCGGCGCCGTGGGGGACGCTGTTGGTGAAGCTCTGATACGACGCCCAGGCCAGGCCGCTGCCGACGAGCAGGACGAACGAGCACGCAGCGATGGCAAGGCGCAGGCCGAGGCCCAGCCGCCGCGCGGTAGCCGGCACGGGCGCCGGGTGTTCGTGGACCACGACTTGCCACGCTAGCCGCGGCAGGCCGCGACATGGGCGAGCCCGGCCCGGCGTGCCGCGGTCTGGAATACTGCGCCAAACCGGGTTCCCACTGGAGGTCAGTGCCCGATGCGTGTACTCGTCACCGGCGGCGCCGGCTTCATCGGCGCCAACTTCGTGCACCACACGCTGGCGCAGCGGCCCGACGCCGAGGTGAGCGTCCTCGACGCGCTGACGTACGCGGCGAGCGAGGACAGCCTCGCTCCGGTGCGCAATCGGATCCGGTTCGTACGCGGGGATGTCGCGGACCCGGTTGCCGTCGACGTCCTCGTCAAGGAGTCCGACGTGGTCGTGCACTTCGCGGCCGAGTCGCACAACGACAACTCGCTGCGCGACCCGTCGCCGTTCGTGCACACGAACCTGCTCGGGACGTTCACGATCCTGGAAGCGGTGCGCCGCCACGGCACGCGGCTGCACCACATCTCCACCGACGAGGTCTACGGCGACCTCGAACTCGACGACCCGGCCCGGTTCACGCCCGAGAGCCCGTACAACCCGTCCAGCCCGTACAGCTCGACCAAGGCCGGCTCGGACCTACTGGTGCGCGCGTGGGTGCGCTCGTTCGGCATCCACGCGACGATCTCCAACTGCTCGAACAACTACGGGCCGTACCAGCACATCGAGAAGTTCATCCCGCGCCAGATCACCAACGTGCTCAGCGGCATCCGGCCGAAGCTGTACGGGGCGGGCGAGAACGTACGCGACTGGATCCACGTCGAGGACCACAACGCGGCGGTCTGGGCGATCATCGATCGCGGCCGCTCCGGCCAGACGTACCTGATCGGTGCCGACGGCGAGCGCGACAACCGCGGCGTCCTGGAGCTGATCCTGGAACTCATGGGCCGACCGGGCGACTGGTACGACCGCGTCACCGACCGCGTCGGCCACGACCTGCGCTACGCGATCGACTCCAGCAAGCTGCGCGAGGAGCTCGGCTGGCGGCCGCGGTACACCGACCTGCGCGCCGGGCTGAAGCAGACGATTGGCTGGTACGCGGACAACGAGCTGTGGTGGCAGGGCCAGAAGGCGAAGGTCGAGGCCCGCTACGCCGAAGTCGGGCAGTGATGCGCTGGCTGGTGACCGGCTCGCGCGGGCAGCTCGGCACGGACCTGCGGCGCGTGCTCGCCGAGACCCCAGGCGACGAGGTCCGCGCGGTCGGCTCCGACACGCTCGACATCACCGATTCGGCAGCGGTCGAGGCGACCGTCGCCGATTTCGCGCCGGACGTGGTCGTCAACGCCGCCGCCTATACCGCGGTCGACGCGGCGGAGAAGGACGAGGACCAGGCCTACCGAGTCAATGCCACGGGCCCGGCGCTGCTGGCCACGGCGCTGGCCCGCAACGGCGGACGCCTCGTGCACGTGTCGACGGACTACGTCTTCGCCGGCGACGCGACCGTGCCCTACGAGGTGGACGCCGTGCCCGACCCGCGCTCGGCCTACGGGCGCACCAAGCTCGCCGGCGAGCTGGCGGTGCGCGAACTGCTGCCCGAGTCCAGCTATGTCGCGCGCACGGCGTGGGTGTACGGCGGCGCCGGCACGAACTTCGTCAAGACGATGGCCCGGCTCGAACGCGAACGCGAGACGGTGAGCGTCGTCGACGACCAGCGGGGGGCGCCGACGTGGTCCGGCGACCTGGCCCGCGCGCTGGTGCAGATCGCCCGCTCCGACGCGCGACCCGGCATCTACCACTGCACCGGCTCGGGCGACACGACCTGGTGCGGCTTCAGCCGCGCGATCTTCACCGAACTCGGCGCCGATCCTGCCCGCGTGCTGCCGACGACTACCGATGCGGTCTCGCGACCCGCGCCGCGGCCGGCCTACTCCGTGCTCTCGGACGCGGCGTGGCGTGCCGCCGGCCTGACCCCGATGCCGCATTGGCGCGACGCCCTGCACGCGGCGTTCGCGACCGCCGGCGACGCGCTGCGGGCTGGTTGAGGGCGGTGCTCCGGGGCCGCGGCGGTGGCACTGCGCGGCGCGGCGGCGGGCGGTGGCGATGAGCTCGACCGACGCGGTGATCCTGGTGGGCGGGCAGGGCAGCCGGCTGCGCCCGCTGACGCTCTCGGCGCCGAAACCGATGCTGCCCGCGGCGGGCGTGCCGCTGCTGGCTCATCTGATCGCACGCATCCGCGAGGCGGGTGTCGAGCACGTCGTGCTCGGAACCTCTTATCGAGTCGAGGTGTTCGAATCTTACTTCGGTGACGGCGCGGACTTCGGCGTCGAGTTGGAGTACGCCGTGGAGACGGTCCCACTGGGCACCGGCGGCGGGATCCGCAACGTCGCGTCCCGGCTGCGCAGCGACACGGTGCTGATCTTCAACGGGGACGTGCTGACGGGCGTGGACCTGCGGGGGCTGCTGGCCAGGCACGCCGGATCCGGCGCGGACGTCACGCTCTACCTCACCAAGGTTGCCGACCCCCGCGCGTTCGGCTGCGTGCCGACCGACGCGGACGGGTGGGTGACGGCGTTCCGGGAAAAGGATCCGGATCCCGTCACCGACCAGATCAACGGCGGGGTATACGTGTTCGACCGGGCAGTGCTCGACGCGGTCCCCGCCGGGCGTCCGGTGTCGGTCGAGCGCGAGACGTTCCCCGGGCTGCTGGCGGCCGGTGCCCGGATGGCCGGCCACGTCGACCCGGCCTACTGGCGCGACCTCGGCCGTCCCGCCGACTTCGTGGCCGGCTCGGCCGATCTCGTGCTCGGCCTGGCGCCGTCTCCGGCGCTGCCCGGGCCGGTGGGGTGCTCGCTGGTGCTCGCCGGCGCGCGGGTGGACCCGGGCGCGGTGCTGCGCGGCGGCACGGTGGTGGGGGCAGGTTGCGAGGTCGGTGCCGGCGCGGTCCTCGACGCCGCGGTGCTGTTCGACGGCGCGCGGGTGGCACCCGGGGCGGTGGTGCGGCGCTCGGCGTTGGGCTTTCACACGTCGATCGGGACGGGTTCGCTCGTCGAGGACGCCGTGATCGGCGACCGCGCGGTGATCGGCGCGGGCGTGGAACTGCTGGCCGGAGTGCTTGTCTGGCCGGACGTGGTCGTGCCCGACGGCGGCATCCGCTTCTCCTCGGACCGGTGACGGTGCTCGAACGGTGCTGGGACGCGACGCGGCCCGTCGACGTGCTGCGCACGCTGGCGCCGCTGCGTCGCGGCACGGGCGACCCGGCGCATCGCGTCGATGCGGACGGCGCGTTCTGGTGGGCGGCCGCGACGCCGTGCGGCGACGGCACGATGACCTTGCGCGGAAAGGGCTGCGTGGTGAGCGCACGGGCGTGGGGCCAGGGTGGCGCATGGCTGCTTGAGCAGCTGCCGGTCCTGCTCGGCGCCTCGGACGACTGGTCGTCGCTGCAGCTCGCGGCCTTTCCCGCGTTGCACGAGGTGCAGCGCCGCCGGCCCGGCGTCAGGCTGCCGGCAACCGGACTGGTGCTCGACTCGCTGGTGCCGGCGGTGCTGGAACAGCGGGTGACCGGCGGCGACGCGCATCGAGCCTGGCGTCTGCTGTTGCAGCGCTTCGGCCGCCAGGCGCCCGGGCCGCTCGACGTGCTGCGCGTGCCACCTTCGGCCCGCGCGCTGCTCGACCTCGCGACGTGGGACTGGCACCGCCTGGGCGTGGATGCCCGGCGGCAGCGGGCGATCCGGGCGGCGGCGACGGTGGCGGGCAGGCTCGAGGAGTGCACCGCGATGGCACCGCGCGAGGCGCTGGCCCGGCTGCGGGTCGTGCCCGGTGTCGGGGAGTGGACGGCTGCCGAGACCTCGCAGCGAGCCTTCGGGCACCCGGACGCGGTGAGCGTGGGCGACTACCACCTCGCCGACCTGGTGGTGCACTACTTCACCGGTCGCCCCCGGGGCACCGACGACGAGATGCTGCACCTGCTCACGCCGTGGGCCGGTCAGCGGCAACGCGTCGTCCGCCTCGTCGAACTGTCCGGCGTGGCCAAGCCCCGATTCGGCCCGCGCCTGGCGCCCGCCGATATCCGCGCGATCTGATCGGCAGCGGACAGCCGTCGCGCAATGGGCAGTAGGCAGAGCGGACCGTTAGCGGCGGTCTCACCCGGCGGCGGTCGTCGCCGAGCGCAGCACGGCGTCGGACAGCGCCGGCCACGCAGCAGCGGCCCACGGGCCGAAGGCGCGGTCGCTCAACGCCACGAGCCCGACCCGCGCCACCGGATCGATCCAGAACATGGTGCCGCTCTGGCCGAAGTGACCGAACGTGGCGGGCGAGTTCGTGCCGCCCGTCCAGTGCGGGTGTTTGTGCGCCCTGATCTCGAAGCCCAGACCCCAGTCGTTCGGATCCTGGCCGCCGTAACCGGGCAGCACACCCCGCAGGCCCGGATACTGGACCGTGGTCGCGTCCTGCAGCGTCGAGGAATGCAGAAACCCTTGTGGCGTAAGGATTTCCTGCATCACGCGGACGAGGTCGTCCACCGTCGAGATGCCGTCGCGAGCGGGCGAGCCAGGCAGGCTGGTAGCGCCCAATGCGAGCGGTCGTACCAGGGCCTCGTCGAAGTAGGACGCGAACTGCAGGCCCGTCGCCGCGGCCACCCGGGCTGCCGCCAGCTCGACGCCGACGTTCGAATACACCCGGCGGGTCGCCGGCGGGAACGACCGTAGCGCTCGCTCCGGTGCGAGTCCCGAGGCGTGCGCGAGCAGGTGCCCCATCGTCGCTCCGGGCAGCAGCACCTCGTCGGCCGCGTCCGTCAGTTCGACAGCGCCCTCCTCCACGGCGACGAGCATCGCCAGCACGGCAAGGGGTTTCGTGACCGACGCGAGCGGGAACAGGTGGTCGGTGGGTCCGGTTGCCGCGAGCACACCGGACGGCCCCACCACCGCGGCCGCCGCCGTCGGCGCCGGCCAGTCCGCGACCGCGGCCAGCACGTCCGGGCGCATCACGCTCCCAGGCGGTGGCGTCCGGCGCCGACCAGCTCGGCGACCTCCGTCGTCACGCCCGCGGGCAATGCGTCCCAGCCGAACCACCGCAGGTCCAGGGATTCGTCGCTGCGCGCGGGCCGCGCGCCGGCCGGTGCCACGGCCAGGAAACGCACGTCGAAGTGCCGGGTGGGTACGCCGAGAGAGCAGGTGATCGCGTGCACGTCCAGTCCGAGCGGTGTCGGGTCGAGCTGCAGGTCGGCGATGCCGCTCTCCTCGCTGGCCTCCCGGGCGGCGGCCGCCAGCAGCGTGCGGTCGTCGGGCTCGCAGTGGCCGCCGAGCTGCACCCAGCGCCCGAGGCGGGGGTGCAACGTGAGCAGAACCGCCCGCCGCGAGGGGTCGACGACGAGCGTGCTGGCGGTCAGGTGACCCGCTGCGCAGGAGCGCCACATCGCGTCCGGACGTGCGGCCAGGAAGCCCAGAAACCCTTGCTGCACAGCGGATTGTGCGTCCGAGGCGGGCCTGAGCGCCGAGACGGTCGCCACGGCGTCGGCGTGCAGCCGGCCCGGGGGCTGCGTCGCTTCGCGGCGGCCCTCCGCGACCGCTTCGGTGGTGCCCAGCCGGAACAGGTCGTCCTGCGCGTCGCGGATCAGTGAGCGGCTGCCGAGTCCGTCGTCGTCGAGCTTGCCGTCGCGCGCCAGGCCACGCACGATCGCGACCGGGATGCCGCCGAGCTTGCCCTTCACCAGATCGGCCGCGGCGGCCACCTCGTCGGCGACCGCCACCTGGGTGACGGCGAGGATGTTGCCGTACGCGTCGCTACGGCCGCGGGGATCGGTGAGGGCGGTCATCCCGGCGACACCGATCGCCGTGTCGGTGATGCCCGCGCGCCACGGCCGCCCCATCGAGTCGCTGACGAGCACCCCGACCTCGACGCCGATGCGCTCGCGCAGGCCGGCGCGCAGACGTTCCGCCGACGCGTCCGGATCGAGGGGGAGCAGGGCGAGCTCGTCACGCGCGACGTTGGACGCATCCACGCCGGCGGCGGCCAGCACCAGCCCGTGGCGCGTCTCGACGATGCGCAGCGGCCCGCGCTGCGCCACCACGCGCACCGTCTCCTCGTCGATCGCGCGCTGCCGGGCGAGTTCACGCGCCTGATCGTCGGCGCTGTCGAGCACGAGCAGGCGTCCCTCCACCTTGGAGACCGCCTTGGACGTCACCACCAGCACGTCGCCGTCGCGCAGCTGCGGCGCGTGCTCGGCGATCAGCCCGACGAGGTCGTCGCCGGGACGCAGCTCGCCGATGCCCGCCACCGGCAGGACCTCCAGGCGCGCCACGCCGTGGTCACCGTTCACGCCGGTCCTCGCTTCGCTGCGGTACCGCGTGCGGCACCAAGGGCACTGTTGTGTGGTGCGCTCGGCAAGTCTCGCTCACGTCAGCTCCAGCGCGGCACGCACCATGGCCGCCGTCGCCGTGTCGTCGCTCATCAGCAGCGCGACGTTGCGCACCCGCACGTCGGCGATGTCCGCCGCGTCGGTGTCGTGGACCAGCCAGCCGTCGAGCAGCCCGCCGTGGCGCCGCGAGCCGTAGTACCGCCCGACGCCCTCCGCGCTCACCTCGACTCCGATCGCCGGCAGGCAGGCGTCCGCCCGGCCGCGCACCGGGGCCCCCCCGACAATCGGCGACACGCCGACGACGGGCGCCGGCGTACTCGCGACGGCCTCGCGGACGCCGGGCACGGCGAGGATCGTCGCGATCGAGACGACCGGATTGCTCGGGGCGAGCAGCACCGCGTCGGCGCTGGTGATCGCCTCGTATACTCCCGGGCCCGGCTTCGCCTCGTCGAGACCCACCTGCACGAACGCGCGCGCCGGCAGGTCGGCGCGGTACCTGATCCACCACTCCTGGAAGTGGATCGCGCGCCTGGCATCGTCGAGGTCGACCACGACATGCGTCTCGCAGCGCTCGTCGGTCATCGGCAGCAACCGCACCCCTGGGTTCCACCGGCGGCACAGCGCCTCGGTCACGTCGCTGAGCGGGTAGCCCGCGTCGAGCATCCGCGTGCGGACCAGATGCGTCGCGAGGTCGAGGTCGCCGAGGCCGAACCATGACGGTTCGGCGCCGTAGCGTTCCAGTTCGGCCTTGACCCGCCAGCTCTCCCCGTCCCGTCCCCAGCCGCGCTCGGCGTCGGCCGCACCGCCGAGTGCGTACATGACGCTGTCCAGATCGGGGCAGATCCGCAGTCCGTGCAGGGTGACGTCGTCGCCGGTGTTGACGATCGCCGTGATCGTGTCGGACGGGCACGCGGCGCGCACTCCGCGCAGGAACTTCGCCCCGCCGACGCCACCGGCGAGCACCGTGATCCGCACGGGTCGAACCTACGCGACGTCCGCGCGCGTCCGTCCGCCGAGCGCCGCCCTGCGCGCGCGCAGCAGCGCGCCCACCTCGTGCATCGTCACCTCGCGCGCGCCGAGTTCGACGGCACGCGCGCGAAACGGCGCAGGCAGGTCGTGGTGCCAGCGCCACGGGTGGTCCTGGAAGAAGCGCCGGGGGATGCCGAGCGCGTCGGCGATTGCGTGCAGCTCGTCGCGGGTGTCGGCGAGCAGGTGGCAGAACTCGGTGTAGCGAAGTCCCGCGCCGGGGTAGGCGCGGACCGTGTCGACGTAGCAGGCCACGCTGCGACGCTATCGCGCGTCGTTCCGCCGGCCCGCACGATCGTGCCGGCGATCAGCGTTTGGCGATCAGCGTTTGGCGGCGATCAGCAGCCCGTCGCCCACTGGCAGCAGCGCCGCGACGAGACGGTCGTCGGCACGCGCGGTTCTGCCCAGCTCGCGCAGCACGGTGGTGTCGGTGTCGCGCTGGGACGGGTCGGCGACGCGGTCGTGCCACAGCGCGTTGTCGAATGCCACCACGCCGCCAGGACGTAGCAGGCGCACCGCCTGCTCGTAGTACACCGCGTAGGCGCTCTTGTCGGCATCGACGAAGACGAGGTCGTACGCGGCGTCGCGCAGGCGCGGCAGCACCTCGCTGGCCGAGCCGTTGATCAGCCGGAAGCGCGTCGAGCCGACTCCCGCCTCGGTGAACGCCTCCTTCGCCGCGCGCTGGTGCTCGCCCTCGACGTCGACGGTCGTCAGCACGCCGTCCGGGGCCATGCCGCCGAGCAGGCACAGCCCGGAGACGCCGGCTCCGGTGCCCACCTCGACCACCGCCCGCGCGCCCGTCGCGGCGGCGAGCACGCGCAGCGTCGCCCCACCGGCCGCCCCGATCGGCACGCAGCCCAGCTCGCGGGCCCGTGCCCGCGCCGCGGCGATCACGTCGTCCTCGACTGCGTACGACTCCGCGTAGCACAGGCTGTCGTAGTTCAGCATCGCGTCGGCCATGCCCGGCACCCTATTGCCGATCGTGCAACCTTCGCACCCGGCACCCGGCACGCGGCCAGAACGTGCACGATCGGCGCCCGCTCAGCGCATCGAGTCGATGATCAGCTCGAGGTCGTCCGGGGTCGTCGTGGGGTTCACGATGGCGAAGCGGGTGCAGACGCGTCCCGCATGCCTGGACGGGGTCACGAACGCCACCTGCTCGGCGAGCAGCTTCGCGCTCCAGAGCGTGTAGTCCGCGTCGTCCCAGCCGATCCGTTCGAAGATCAGGACGCTGAGTTCCGGCTCGACCAGCAGCCGCAGGTGCGGCGCCGCGCGGATCAGCTCGGCACCTGCGCGGGCGACGGAGAGGGTCTGTTCGAGCGCGTCGCGGTAGGCGTCGGTGCCGTGCACGGCCAGGGAGAACCAGAACGGCAGCCCGCGCGATCGCCGGGTGAGCTGGATCGCGAAGTCCGACGGGTTCCACTCGCCCTCCACGGTGACCGGGTCGAGGTAACCGGCGTGCTGGGTGTGGGCGGCGCGCGCCTGCACCGGGTCGCGGTAGACCAGCGCGCAGCAGTCGAACGGCGCGAAGAACCACTTGTGCGGGTCGACGATGAACGAGTCAGCCCGTTCGACGCCCGCGAACAGGTGCCGCACGCTCGGCGCGGCGAGACCGGCGCCCCCATAGGCGCCGTCGACGTGCAGCCACCAGCCGTAGTCCGATGCGACCGATGCGATCCCGGCGATGTCGTCCACGACGCCGAGGTTGGTGGTGCCGGCCGTGGCGACAACCGCGAAGATTCCGTCGCGCATGTCGTCCGGCAGCGCGAGTACCGCGGCGCGCAGGGCGCAGCCGAGCATCCGGCCGCTCCCGTCGCCGGGGACCTCGACGACGTCGACATCCATGACCACGCGCAGCGCGTGCGTGACCGAGGAGTGCGTCTCCTCCGTCACGCAGACGGCCCAGCGCGCCGGCCGCCCGCCACGTTCGTGCAGGGCCCACTCGCGTGCGGCCACCAGTGCGGACAGGTTGCCGATCGTGCCGCCCTGCACGAACACGCCGCCCGCCTCGTCCGGGAAGCCGGCCAGGTCGGAGATCCACCGCAGCGCCTGGTTCTCGGCGTGGACGGCTCCGGAACCCTCCAGCCACGACCCGCCGTAGACGTTGGAGGCGGCGACGAGCATGTCGAAGTACGTCGCGGCCTTGGTCGGCGCGTTCGGGATGAAGGACAGGTAGCGCGGGTGGTCCACCGAGAGGCACGCCGGTCCGAGGACCTCACGCCACAGCCGCAGCGCCTCCTGCCCGCCGATACCCGCGGGGGTGATCGTGCCGCCGGCGAGTGCATCCAGCTCGCCGGGGGTCATCGGACGGTCGAGCGGCGCCTGCATCGCGAGCCGGTCGAGGCAGTACTCGACGAGCGCGTGGACGGTCCGGTCGTCCTCCGGCGTGTACGCGTGCACGCGCCAGACACTAGTGACCCTGGGGACCACGCGGCGCCGCCGCCGGCCCGCGGTACGGGAACGTGAGCGCGCGCTGAGGCGTTGCACCGGCGGACAGCATTCGCTGGTTGTGTCGTGAGGCAGGATGAGCTGCTACGGCGACGAGGTGAGGGATTCGTGACGACCGAGGCTGCGGTGTGGGTGCCCCCCACCTGGGACGAGGTCGTGCGCGAACACGCCGACCGGGTGTACCGCCTGGCCTACCGCCTCGCCGGCAACCGCGCCGACGCCGAGGACCTGACGCAGGAGACGTTCGTCCGGGTCTTCCGCTCCCTCGCCGAGTACACCCCCGGCACGTTCGAGGGCTGGCTGCACCGCATCACCACCAACCTGTTCCTGGACCTGGTGCGCCGGCGTCAGCGGATCCGCTTCGACGCGCTGCCCGATGACGCCGGCGACAAGCTCGCCTCGCGCGAATCCGGGCCGGAGCAGGCCTACGAGCAGATGAATCTCGATCCGGAGATCCAGGGCGCGCTCGACGCGCTGCCCGCCGACTTCCGCGTCGCCGTCGTGCTGTGCGATCTCGAGCAATTGTCCTACGAGGAGATCGCGGCCACCCTGGGCATCAAGGTGGGCACCGTGCGCTCGCGCATCCAACGCGACGGGGTGCTGTTGCGCCAGGCGCTCGCGCACCGCGCACCGGGCCTGCGTCCGGCCGAGCCCGGTGCCGAGTCCACCCGTGCGGCGTCGTTGCCGTGAACGTGCAGCACCTCTCCGACGAAGCGATCGCCGCGTTCGCGGACGGCGTCCTGATCGGGCACGCCCGCGAACGCGCGACCCGGCACACCGCGTCCTGCCCGGAGTGCAGGTACGCCGTCGCGGTGCAGCGCGAGGCCGTGTGGGCGCTTCGGGCAGCTCCCGCGCCGGCGCTGCCCACCGGGTTGCTGCAGCGGCTGCGCGAGGTCCCGTCGACCACTCCCCTCGCCGTGACGCCGACCGTGATCGCGTCCGACGGCTCCACGATGTTTCCCACCTTCGGTTCGACGGTCGCGCCGATGGCCGCGCTCGTCGCCCCGGCACGGTCCGCGCCGCCAGCGGCGCGTAACCACCGGCGGCGGGCCGTATTCGCCACGGCGATGTCGGTGGCCGCTGCCGGGGTGCTCGCCGTCGGCTCGGTGGCGCAGGCCAGCGGAGAGCAGCGCACCCCGGCGCAGCCGCGTCCCGGCTGGGTCGTCCCGGCCGCGCGCCACGGCGCCCCGATCGTGATCGAGCCGGCGACCCTGCACCGCGTCCTGGGGCACTGAAGGCAGCGATTCGGCGCACCTCGCCGCGCTGAGGCAGACTCGTAGGCAGTTGTCGGCGGCGGACAGGAGCGGTGTGTGAGCGAGCAGCCCGGGCGCGAGGCCGTCGCGTCGCAGGCCCGGCTTGCGGCGGGACCGCCGGAGGACGACAGCTACGCGCGGCCGCCGGGCGTCGAGTCCGCCTTCGACCGCCGCGAGCAACCGCCGCCCTATACGCCGCCGCCGGCCACCGTGTCGCCGGAGGAACGGGCCGCCTTCGCCGCGCCCGAGCAGGGCGTGTCGTTCGCACCGCTCGACGGCGAGCGGCTTCCCCCGCGGCCGATGCAGGTGCCGCCCGTGCCGCACGTCCTGACCGAGACGTTCGGGGCTTCGCCAGAGGCCGTCGACGGCTTCGCGCCCGCTCCGGGTACGCGCATCTGCGCGACCGGTTCGCGTGCGGAATCGCCGTGGTGGAAGGCCGACGCCCACCGCGATCCGTGGCGCGACCCGGATTCGCCGTTCTGGCTGGGCCGCGGGGCGATCTTCAGCCGCGGGATGCCCGCGCAGCTTGAGCCCGATCTCGACAGCGAGACGGAGGAAGACTTCGCGCCGGAGCCGCAACCCCCGGCGCCCGCCGAGACCGCGGGCTCGAAGCGGGCCAGGCTCGGTCTGGGCACGGCGTCGATCATGGTGTTGGTTGCGCTGCTCGCCGGTGCGCTCGGCGGCGGCGCCGGTTACTGGCTGGCCAACCGCGCCAGTTCGCTGCTGCATCGTGGCGACGTCAGCCTCGCCACGGCCGACAAGCCGGCGAACCGCCCGCCTGGCTCCGTCGCGGTCATTGCCAAGCGGGTCGGGCCGGCGGTCGTGTCGATCGCCGTGACGACGCCGTCGGAGTACGCCGTCGGATCCGGCGTGGTGATCGACAGGAACGGTTACGTGCTCACCAACAACCACGTGATCGCCGCGGGTACCGGCCCGGGCTCGTCGATCGTCGTGACGTTCTCCGACGAGGCGACGGCGAGCGCGCGGGTCGTCGGGCGCGATCCGATCAGCGATCTGGCCGTCCTCAAGGTGCCCACCGATCAGCTGACGGTCGCCACCCTCGGGAATTCTGACCAGCTCGCGGTGGGCGACCCGGTCATCGCGATCGGCTCACCCCTGGGCCTGGAAGGCACCGTCACCGCGGGCATCGTGTCCGCCCTGGGCCGGGCGGTGCACGTCTTCGGCGACAACGGAGCGTCGGACGCCTACCTCGAAGCGGTGCAGACCGACGCCGCGATCAACCCCGGCAACTCCGGTGGCGCTCTCGTCGATGCCGCCGGTGCCGTGGTCGGGATCAACTCCGCGGGACGGTTCTCGACGACCGACGCGTCCGGCCAGCAGACCCCGGTCAGCGGCATCGGCTACGCCATCCCGATCAACTATGCCCGCGACATCGCCGCGCAGCTGATCAAGTCCGGCAAGGCGGCGCACGGAGCGCTCGGGGCCCAGGGACGGACCGTCACCGACGGCACCCGCGAGGGCGCCTACCTCGAGCAGGTCACGCCCGGGGAGGCCGCGGCGAAGGCGGGCCTGCAGAACGGGGACGTCGTCGTGGTGGCAGACAAGCACGCGATCCTCAGCTACGACCAGCTCGTCGTGATCGTCCAGACCCACCGTCCGGGCGACTCGATCGAGCTCACCTACTTCCGCGGCAGCGCCGAGAAGCACGCCAAGATCATCCTCGGCTCGGCCTGATCCCGCGCTCACATCCGCGGCCTACACTCGCGGCCATGTTCTTCAACATCGGCCCGATGGAGTTCGTGGTGCTCGCGATCGTCGGGCTGCTCGTGCTCGGTCCCGATCGGCTGCCCGGGCTGGCCAAGGACGCCGCCCGGATGCTCCGCACGCTGCACGAGCTGGCCAACGGCGCACGCACCCAGCTGCGGGACGAGTTGGGTCCGGAGTTCGCGGACGTCGACCTGCGCAACCTCAACCCGCGGACCGCGCTGAAACGGGCCGTCCTCGGCGATGAGCTCGATCTCGGGCTCAGTCCCCGGACGTTCCTTCAGGACGCGATCGCCGACGACGAACCCGCGGTCCAGCTCACCAAGGGTGTGCCGCCGGCCGAGAGCAGCGCAGCGCCCAACACCATCCCGGCGCCCAAGCCGCCGCCGCTGGCCCGTGGCGAGCGGGCCCCGTTCGACGTCGACGCCACCTGAGCGCGCCGATCGTGGAGCGTTTGCGGCGCCCTGCGCGGACAACGCTCCACGATTGTCAGCTACGGGCAGGTGCCAGGCCGAGTGAGCGTCCCACCAGGCTGTGCTGACGTTGTGCGAGCTTGCCGGCGATCTCCCGGAGCGCCACGGCGGCGGGAGAGTCGGGCGCGCTGACGACGACCGGCGTGCCGCTGTCACCCCCCTCGCGGATGCGCTGGTCGATGGGGATCTGACCGAGCAGCGGCACCGTGGTGCCGGTGGACGTGCTCAACGAGGTGGCGACCGACTGCCCGCCACCGCTGCCGAACAGCTCCATCCTCTCGCCGCCGGGTAGTTCCAGCCAGCTCATGTTCTCCACGACGCCCACGATCTGCTGGTGCGTCTGCAGGGCGATCGACCCGGCGCGCTCGGCCACTTCACGCGCGGCCAGCTGCGGCGTGGTGACGACCAGCAGCTCCGCGGACGGGACGAGCTGTGCGACCGAGATCGCGATGTCGCCGGTGCCCGGTGGCAGGTCCATCAGCAGCACGTCCAACTCGCCCCAGAACACGTCGGCGAGGAACTGCTGCAGCGCGCGGTGCAGCATCGGTCCACGCCAGACCACGGCGGTGTTGCCGGGGGTGAACATGCCGATCGAGATGACCTTCACGTCATGCGCGACCGGTGGCATGATCATCTGCTCGACCTGGGTGGGCTTGCCGGTCACGCCGAGCATGCGCGGCACCGAGAAGCCGTAGATGTCGGCGTCGAGCACGCCGACGGACAGCCCCTTCGCCGCGAGCTCGACGGCGAGGTTCACCGTCACCGAGGACTTGCCGACGCCGCCCTTGCCCGACGCGACCGCGTACACGCGGGTACGGGAGCCCGGTTGCGCAAAGGGAATCTCACTGACCGGCGCATCGCCGCGCAGCTGTTGGCGCAGCGCGGTGCGCTGCGCGTCGCTCATCGCCGACAGCTGCACGTCGACCGAGCGCACCCCCTCGACGCGCGACACCGCGGCCGTGACGTCGCGGGTGATCTGGTCCTTCATCGGGCAACCGGGCACGGTGAGCAGGATCTTCACGACGATCGCACCATCCGGCCCCACGGCCAGCGACTCGACCATCTTCAGCTCGGTGATCGGCTTGCTGATCTCGGGATCGTTGACGGTCGCGAGGGCAGCACGGATCGCGGATTCCTCGGGTTGGGGCACGACATCGATCCTACGTCGCTGGCCGGCGCTGACGGTTCGCGCGAGCCGCCGGTCAGCGCCCGCCAGCCACCGTCCCTCGCGTCGCTGTCCCTCGCGTCACTATCCCTCGCGCTGGGTGTCGCGGTCGTTGTCGCGCGAGGCTTCGGCGCGGGCCAGTTCCGAGCGCAGGAAGTCGCGGGTGGCGACCTCGCCGACCGCCATTCGGATCGCGGCGATCTCGCGCGCCAGGTACTCGGTGTCCGCGATCGCCTGCTCGTTGCGGGCCCGGTCGGCCTCGGCCTGCACCCGGTCCCGGTCGGCCTGACGGTTCTGCGCGAGCAGGATGAGCGGCGCAGCGTAGGCGGCCTGGGTGGAGAACGCGAGGTTGAGCAGGATGAACGGATAGGGGTCGAACGGCTTGCTGCCGTGGTGGTGGGAGTAGTGGTAGTTCAGCCCCCACGCCACGTTGATCCCGATCCAGACGACGACGAACACCGTCTGGATCGCCAGGTAGCGTGCCGTGCCGAAGTAGCGCGCCAGTCGCTCGGAGTAGGCACCGAAGGTGTCCGAATCCAGGTGCGGACGGCGCAGCCCGCGCGGCTCACGGGGTTGGTCCAGACGCTCAGCCATGGCGTGCCGCCGAAGGAGAATCCCCGTCGATGTCGCGCCAGTCCTCCGGCAGCAGGTGATCGAGAACGTCGTCGACCGCAACGGCGCCGAGCAGCCGGTCGTGCTCGTCGACGACGGGGGCGGTGACTAGGTTGTAGGTCGCGAGGTGGCGGGTCACCGCGTCGATCGGCGTGTCGGGGCGCAGCGCAGCGGGGTCCTTCTCGCAGATCCCGCTGACCAGGGTGGACGGCGGCACGCGCAGCAGGTGCTGGATGTGGGCGGTGCCGAGGAAGCGGCCCGTCGGCGTCGCCTGCGGCGGCCTCACCACGAACACCTGGGCAGCCAGCGCGGGTGAGAGATCCGGGTTGCGCACCAGGGCCAGCGCCTCGGCCACGGTCGCGTCGGGCAGCAGGATCACCGGCTCGGTGGTCATCAGGCCACCGGCGGTGTAGTCGCCGTAGGTCATCAGCCGGCGCACCGGTTCGGCATCGGCCGGTTCCATCAGTTCCAGCAGCCGCTGCTGGTCGGCGGCGGGCATCTCGCCGAGCAGGTCGGCGGCATCGTCGTCGTCCATGGCCTCGAGCACGTCCGCGGCCCGCTCGTCGCCGAGGGCGCTGAGCAGCTCGACCTGGTCGTCGTCGGGGAGTTCTTGCATGATGTCGGCGAGCCGCTCGTCGTCGAGGGCGGCCACCACCTCGTGCCGGCGCTTGTCGGGCATGTCTTGCAGCGCGCTCGCCACGTCGGCCGGACGTAGTTCGGACAGCATCGACAGCAGGCTCGCGGTGCCCTGGGCGGTCTCGGTGACGGCTGGACCGTCGACCTCGTCCCAGGCGACCTGGAACAGCTGCCCGCGACGCCGGCCGATGCGGCCGCCTGCAGTGCGCACCGCGAGCCGGGTGATCACCCAGTCGCGGCTGCGGTTCTGCTCCATACCGACGTCGACGATGCTGACCTGCTGCGCGCCCTCGACCACGGTCACGTCCCGGTCGAGCAGTTCGGCGAGCACGAGCAGCTCGCTATGGCGCCGCTCGAAGCGCTTCATGTTCACGGTCCCGGACGAGAGCACGACCGCGGCGGGCTCGATGCGGGTGACCCGCCCCATCGGGACGAAGATCCGGTGCCGGTGCTGCAGTTCCACCACCAGGCCGAGCACGCGGGGCGGCTGGCGGTCGATGCGCAACGTCGTGACCGCGTCGCGGATGCGTCCCAGCTGGTCGCCGTTGGGGTCGAAGACGCCGATCCCCGACAATCGCGCGATGTAGACGCGTGGTGCCGGACTCATGCGCCCTCCTTCCCCCCTCGCTCGCCGCCGTCCACACGCCTTCCGCTCGCCCGGGTCGCTTCGCTGGCGTGGTTCACGGCCGGACCCCTTGCGATGTCACGAATGCAGGTTAGTCGGTGGGCGCCCCGCGGCCAGGGCAGCACGCGCGGGGTACACAGCGCGCCGTCGGATCATGGCGAGAGCGATCTCACCGGACGTGCGGCTGATCGCGCCCGAGCCAGGCGGGGGATACTTTCGCGACACCGCCGAGACGATCGCGACCCGACGCGGGCGCGCGTCCAGCCCTGGAGGTTTCCGATGGCCCGCCTTGCCCAGACCGCCGGCTTGACCGACGTCCAGCACGAGATCCTGCGCACCGTCAAGGACTTCGTGGACAAGGAGATCATCCCGCACGCCACGGAGCTCGAGCACAAGGACGAGTTCCCCGAGGCGATCGTCGACGGGATGAAGGAGATGGGTCTGTTCGGCCTGACCATCTCCGAGGAGTTCGGCGGGCTGGGCGAGTCACTGCTGACGTACGCACTGGTCGTCGAACAGATCGCTCGCGGCTGGATGTCGATCTCGGGCGTCATCAACACCCACTTCATCGTCGCGTACATGATCACCCAGCACGGGACGGACGAGCAGAAGCAGCGCCTGCTGCCCAGGATGGCGACGGGCGAGCTGCGCGGCGCGTTCTCGATGAGCGAGCCGGAATGCGGCTCGGACGTGGCCGCGATCAAGTCCCGCGTCCGCGCCGACGAGTCGGTTGGGGGCCCCCCCGCCGATGAGGGCGTAGCCGATGGGGGCACCCCCGCCGATGAGGGCGTAGCCGGCGGGGGAGGGGGAGGGGGAGGGGGAGGGTTCGTGCTCGACGGCCAGAAGATGTGGCTGACCAACGGGGCCCGCGCCGGCATCGTCGCCACCCTCGTCAAGGACGACCTCGGCGCCGACTCGGTCTACAAGAACATGACGACGTTCCTGATAGAGAAGGAGCCCGGCTTCGGCGAGACCAGGCCCGGCCTCACCATCCCCGGCAAGATCGACAAGATGGGGTATAAGGGCGTCGAGACGACCGAGATGGTGCTAGACGGGGTGCGCGTGCCCGCCGATTCGGTCCTGGGCGGCGAGGCCGGCCGCGGAAAGGGCTTCTACCAGATGATGGACGGCGTCGAGGTCGGAAGGGTGAATGTCGCGGCACGGGCCTGCGGCATCTCGATCCGCGCCTTCGAACTCGCGGTCGCCTACGCGCAGCAACGCAAGGCGTTCGGCAAGCAGATCGCGCAGCATCAGGCCGTCGCGTTCAAGCTGGCCGAGATGGCCACCAAGGTCGAGGCGGCCCACCTGCTCATGGTCAACGCCGCGCGGCTCAAGGATGCCGGCGAACGCAACGACGTCGAGGCGGGCATGGCCAAGCTGCTGGCCTCGGAGTACTGCGCCGAGGTGACCCAGGAGTCCTTCCGGATCCACGGCGGTTACGGCTACTCCAAGGAGTACGAGATCGAGCGGCTGATGCGCGAGGCGCCGTTCCTGCTCATCGGCGAGGGCACGTCGGAGATCCAGAAGACGATCATCAGTCGGGGGCTGCTCAAGGAGTACCGGGCCGCCCAGTGACGGCTGCCGTCCACAGGTCTTCGCCCCGCGCTACAACTCTTAACTGATTCCCAGTAAGCTGGCCGCCATTCGCCTGAACCCGGTCGTCTGGAGGTGCTCGCATGGCGTCTGGACGCTCGATTCTCGAGGCCGACGTGCGCGAGTTGGTGCGCCGCCGCGGCATCGATCCCTCGACCGAGCCGCAGGCCGTGACGAGCCTCGTCGCCGAGGCCGTCACGGACTACCTCGATCGCGCGATTACGTCGCCGCTGCCGCCGCTCGGGGACACCGTCGCCGCCTCGCGCGCGGTGGTGGATGCCGTCGCCGGCTTCGGGCCGCTGCAGCCGTTTCTCGACGAACCCTCGATCGAAGAGATCTGGATCAACGAGCCCGGACGGGTCTTCGTCGCCCGGCGCGGTCGCTCGGAACTCACGACGCTGATCCTCAGGGCAGAGCAGGTCGCCGAGCTCGTCGAGCGGATGCTGCGCACCACGGGCCGGCGCATCGACCTGTCGACGCCGTTCGTGGACGCGATGTTGCCCGACGGCTCACGGCTACACGTCGTGATCCCGAATATCACGCGCCGGCACATGGCGGTCAACATCCGAAAGTTCGTGCTCGGCCTCACCTCGCTCGACGAGCTCGTCGCCGCCGGGTCGATGACCGCGCAGGCGGCCGGGTTCCTGGAGGCATCCGTGGTCGCCGGCCTGAACGTGCTGGTGGCCGGCGGCACGCAGGCCGATATCAAACAGGTATGTTGGACGGGTGCATCAGTGCAAGGAGGAAAGCTTCAACCGAGGCCGAGGTGACTGGGACCGTCAGGCGCGGAGGCCCCGAGTTCGCTGGACTAGAGCTGTTTTACCGTTGCCTGACAGGTCGGTGTCGGTCGCGGGGAGCATGACATCGGCGCAGAAGTACGGGTCCGTTTGCTATCAACTCGTCTCGTGCTCGCTCGTCACTCGGGCGAGGACGGAAGCAAGTGGACGGTCTCCAAGCACGGCACGGACAGCAACGATTGCCCCTTGTACCCGGTACCCCGTCGCCGCAGTGGCTGTCAGTCCGTCCTTGGCCTGTAGCTGGTGGTGCAGCAGTTCTAACGAGTCCAGCAGCGCGCGCACGTCGTCGCGGCTGAGCGGGGATTCAGTCACGCCGACCAGTCTGACGGGACAACCGCCCCTCGGGGTTTAGCACGGTGAAGGGGGTCTCTAGCTGTGACGGCTGATATGTCGTGGCCGGGATGCTCAGCGTGCGGACACTGAGGTCGATGTCAGACCGAACCGGAAGAGCGGCGTGTGTGTTGCTACCACAGCGCCCCATCTGCACCACCCTCAGCCTCGGGGCTGCTGACCGTGTTGTAGTCGGGGCGACGCTGGGTTGGTGGCGGCCAGACGACTTCGTGCTCAACGAGCGTGTCGCGGGTCAGCAGCGGCCCCGCGAGCACCTTGTCCAGTAGCTCGGCCTGCGCCGGCTCCAGGTCGATGAGACGGCTTAGGACGGTCAACAGGTCGGTGAACTCGGCGGTCCATTCCGAGGGCCACGTCTGCACGTTCATATCGTCTAGTGGCGAAGACCGACGGCCTCCGGGGTCGGCCTCCCGGTAGTTGAGCCACGACTTCACGATGTTCTTGCCGCCAACCTCATAAGCTAGGACGGCAGGTTCGACGGGTGCCCACATGCCCGTCCCAACGATGACAGTGTTCGTGGCCTCGTCGTACCTCGGGTCCTCCGGTATGGGCATTGTTGTCATACTCGCTGTGCTGGCGATGCGGCGCGGGTCGTTCGCCGGATAGCGAATGTCGTGGTGATGCCGACTGTCGTCCTCATCGTCGTACTGCGCGCCGTAAGTGTGCAGCCACAGCACGGCCCTTCCCAGCTTGACCGCCTCATTGAACAAGTCGGGCTCGGCGGTGATGGGCACGCGGATGCCCGGCGTCACCAACTCGTCCGAGAAGCGCGCCGTGAACGCCGGATGTGCCACGACTGCCGCGACGTACGCGAGGAAGTCGGAGCCTGTGACTGAGCCGCCCCACTCCGGCGCGACCAACGTCGAGAGCGCGCTCAGCAGGCCGGCGGCGAAGTTAGAACGACCGCCGGGATGTAGCAGTGGCAGTACTCGACCGCCTTCGCTCCCCTTGAAGTAATCCATGTCGGGGATGAGCGCGGAGAACACCAGCCCGGGCCCGGACCCGACGCGGTGCGCGTGCTGCTCGAAGCAGAAGACCTGACCTGCGATTCGTGCGGCCCACAGCGGCGGTCGAGGGCGGTGCCACACTCGCGGGTCAGCTATGACGTGCTGCCGGTCGAATGACCTATAGCCAATTCGGGCAGTTGCGGGAGACAACTTCGCTTCATCTTTCAACGCGGTGCCGGTGCCTTGCTCCGTGTCAAGACCAGGAAGCGGGGTCTTGGTCGCGTCCAGCGTGGTGCTCGGAGTTTCGCGCAGGAGGGTGCGTTTCGTGTCTTCATTTCTCTCGGCAATGAGAGTGCGCCACCGTTCGGCGAGGATTTCTTCGTCGGGGGCGATGACCCACGTGCGGTTCGCGGCAATGCCGGGCGACGTCCAGACGAACAGGTCGCCCATCGCCGGGAAGTCGTCCCAGCTTCCTTCAGCTGCTGCGGTGAACGGTGCCTGCCAGTCAGTCCTTGCCGCGAGCCACGCGTCGTCCGTCAAGGTCATCACATTGAGCGCATCGAACTTCGCTTGCTGGCGACCGTGGACGGCGCGGTATTTGATGTCAGCAGGTGTCTCGGGGTCGGGGTTCTCCGTTCGCACGAAGATGCCGATAGCAAGCGGCTGCCTTACGCCGGGAAAAACGCGCGTGGGCACAGGTGGGGTCTGGCCTTCGGGGGTGAGGTCGATGACCCACCCGGCTGAGCAGTTGCGCCGTAGGTATTCGCGCATTCCCCGGAAACCGGGACCGACGAGGTAGCCACTCGTTGAGATGTAGCAGACGACCCCTGCCCGGTTCGGCTCGTCGTTCGGGGGGTTGTCGAAGACCTTCCACGTCGCCCAGCGCCAGAAATAGACGTACAAGTTCTTCAAGTTCTGCACGTAGACGCCGTCACCGGGCGTGCGAAACGCCCGCATCGGAGACGGCAACCCGGCAGCCGGGCAGCCGTCCTCAATCCAACGTCCGAGGTCGGAAGCGTTCTCGGCGTAGGGCGGGTTGCCGATGACGACCGTGACCGGAGTTTCGCGCTTTACTTTGTTCGCCCTACGCCTGGACACAGCGATGGGCTGCGCGAACGACGAAATCTGTTGCTGGTCGTCGGCAGGGTCGTCCAGCGTGTTCGTGACGTAGAGCCGAAGACCGTCGCCCGGCAGGCTCGCCCCAGCGGCCTTCAGCTCACCGCCTGTTCGCATTTCGGCAACCGCATACGGCCCCATCTGCAACTCGAAGCCGATTAGCCTCTTCGCCAGATTCGTCAGCGCGCCGGGGACCGCACCCTGACCCTCATTCGTTCGCACGGTATCGGCCACCTTGTCTAGCACGGTGTTGACGAACGTTCCGGTGCCCATCGCCGGGTCCACTGTGGTCACCAGCGGGTCAGCGAAGCCGGTCGGCTTGCCAAGGTGCGAGCGAAGAACCTCGTCCGCGAGATTGACCATTGCGGTCACGACGTCCAGCGGCGTGTAGTACGAGCCGGACAGCTTCCGCCACTCCGGGTCATACTCGGCGAGGAAGTGCTCGTAGAGGTGCAGGTAAGGGTCGTTACGAGCGATTGCAGAACGCTGTTGCCTGTCCACGATGCGCTGCCAGTCCACGGCGTCCACGACCCGAATCAGCAGGTTGATGGTGACCTTGAACTCGGCAGCAACGTCCTTCGTCAACAGTTCCAACGCTCGACCGAGCAGACCATGGTGCGCCTGACCGAGCGCGTCACCGATTGAGGCGAGATTCTCCGTGAGGGTGATGCCCTCGGCCTTCGCCAGCAACAGCGCGAAGGTGACGGCTTGCGCGTAGCCGTTGGCGAACGTCGGGTCGTCGGCATCCGGGAACAGCAGGCGTTTCCACTCCTGCGCCAAACCGCGGAACGGCTGGTCGCCCTGGTCCGCACCCTGAGCAACTCGTCTGGCCTCGACTTCGAGCTGGTCGCGTACCTCGGCACGGAGCAGACGTGTGAGAGGGGCAACGGCTCGCACGAGAGGCGCGACAGCAGTGATGGGCATTGGCTTCCAGAACAGGAAGTCGCGGAGCAACCCTTCAATTTCCCTGTCCGGAGCGAGCGAACTTCCCGCCCCGGCCAGACCTAGCCCGTCCAGCACGGCGCGCCTGTGAGGTTCGCCGTCTCGGTACAGCCACCACTCGATGCCGTTCGAGTAGAGCAGGTTCGGCACATCGCGCAGTCGGTCCCACTGAGTCTTGTTGTGACCGCTGGAATAGGTCGCGGTATCGACCGAAACGCCGGGTGCCTTGACCTCGACGTACCCAGTGATGACGCCGTTGACCTTGATTGCGTAGTCGGGACGCACCGCACGGTCTTCGTCGCGTACCTCGTCCTGCGGCGCGACGCTGAGGCCGAAGCGGTCGCCCACCGCCCTTATAAATGCTTCCAAGGGCGAGCGGATGAGTGCCTCACGCTCGCCCGGTCCTGAGAGCTTCGACTTGCAGGCGTCTCCGAACTCCGAGACGGCAGCATTCAGCCAGTCGGGCGCATCATCCCGATGTTGCGACACGGCGCCCTCCCACACGTTTCGATGAGGTCCCGAAACAATCTTGGCGGGTGGGTGCGACATAGCGCGGGACCGACACGATGCGGGCGAAGGTATCCCCGTCAGAGCCCCACCCGCACGAACGACAGCCCCGGACAGAGCAAGTGTCCGGGGTTGTCTGCTGTTCAGGCTACGGAGTCGGCAGAGTCCCCACGACGAGCCGAACGGCGTACAGCGCAGAGTCCCGCGTCAGCGACGTGGCGCTATGTACCTCGCTATCCATCGTTGTGCCCGGTGCGTCGCTCGACTCGTGCCGGATGCGTTCACCCTGCCGGGGTACGGCGGCACCGTCCGAAAACTCGATGTGGCCCATGTCCAAGCCGTGCACGTTCTGTAGCTCAACACGCATGTCGTAGGTCTCGCTCTCGTAGGTCGTTGTAGGGCATGCTGAAGCGCAGTCCTACGTTGTAGACGACAACGGCCCTGCTCAACTGGAATGAGCAGGGCCGTCGTCATGCCGTCGTCTACTTCTTCTTCTCCGTGACCGTCGTGGACTTGTGCGTGTCCGCGTACTTCTTGGTCACGTACTGCCCGGTCTTCGCGCTCCGAGAGTCGGTCCCGGAACTCTTGCCGGTACTGCTTCCCTTGCCTGCCATATGAATCACCTCCTTCCGTGCTCGTGTCGCACTAGTGACCCGCCGTCACGCGACCATGCGGAACGAGGCGCTCACGCTTCCTCCGCCGGGGACCACGACCGCAGTCCACGTTCCGGCACTCGGTATGGCCAGCCGGACGGGTGACGAGTTGTAGTGCCCGCCGCTGTACCGGAAATCCTGACCGCGCTTGAACTTGCTGAGGTTGAGCGTGTCCACAAGGAACACGTCGCTCTCGGTGCCTTGGAGCGTGACCTCAACGACCGCGCCCTGACGCTGGTTTCCCAACGGCTTTTCGATGATGTTCATCTGTCTCGCCTCTAACCACGGGGACCGACCCGTGCAACCATCGTACCCCCCACATGTAGTAGTTACAACGATGTGCTTCGTCCACTGGTTGTGTCGCTATTCGTCCACACGTTCGGCGCTGCCGTCCACAGGAAATCCACCGACCCCTCCACAGGCGTAAGAATTGGAGCACCTTAGCTGCAACATGGTGGGTTGGTTTCGGGTTGCACCCAGGCCGGCAACCCAGCTAGTTGCTAAACTACCTTATATGGGATCGGTTGACGCGGCAGCGGTGTACGCAAGGATTTCCTCTGATGTGGAGGGCCGCGGGCTGGGGGTGGCCCGGCAGGTAGAGGACTGCCGCCGGCTTGCCGCCGAGCGGGGATGGCGGGTTGCTGAGGAGTATGTCGATAACGACGTCTCGGCGTACTCGGGCAAGCCGCGTCCGGCGTATGCGCGGATGGTGGAGGACTTGCAGGCTGGCGTCCGGGATGCGGTGATCGTTTACAACCTGGATCGACTGCATCGGCGCCCGAGCGAGTTGGAGGACTTCGTCGCCCTGTGTGAGCGGGTGGGTGTGCGGGATGTGGCGACGGTGACCGCGGACATCGACCTGGGCAACGATGACGGGTTATTCATGGCCCGGATCTTTGCGGCATTCGCGGCGAAAGAGTCCGGCCGGCGCTCGGCACGGGTGCGGCGCAAGAACGAGCAGTCCGCGCAGGCGGGCGTGCCGCACGGCGGCGGGGACCGGCGCCCCTTCGGGTATGCCCCCGATCGCGTGACCGTGATCGAGTCGGAGGCGGCGGTGCTGCGTGAGCTGGCGGAGCGGTTTGTCGCGGGAGAGTCGCTGCGCAGTCTGACGATGTGGCTCAAGGACGAAGGTGTGTCGACGGTCGGCGGCGGGCAGTGGCGCTCGCAGGCCGTGCGGCAGATGCTGATGGCGCCCCGTATCGCCGGGTTGCGTGCCTACCATGGTGAGGTTGTCGGTGAGGCATCGTGGCCGGCGATCATCACCGCGCAGCAGAGGCAGCGGGTTCTGAGTGCCTTGCAGGCCCGCAAGGCGAGCGGGCGGCGTGCGCCGCGGAAGTATCTGCTGACCGGATTGCTGCGGTGCGGGCGGTGCGGGCACGTGCTGTATTCGCAGGCCCGCTACGACAGCGCCACCCGTACCGGACGGTATTTATGTCTGCGCGGGCCGGATCACGGCGGCTGTGGACGGTTGTCGGTGGTGTCCGCGCCGGTGGAGGAACTGATCACGCAAGCGGTGCTGACCCGGCTCGACTCCCCGGAGCTCGCGGCGGCGCTGTCCGGGCAGGCGTCTGCGGACGCGGTGCTGCGCCAGTTGGGTGAGCAGCTGGCCGCTGATCGTGGCCGGCTGGACGAACTCGCGGCCCTGTACGCGGCAGGGGACGTGTCGGCACGGGAGTGGATGATCGCCCGGAACCCGATCCAGGATCGGGTCGCCGACACCGAGCGCCAGCTGTCGACAGCGACCGAGACGACCGCGCTGGACGGGCTGATCGGCAATGCCGAGCAGCTACGCGGCCAGTGGGCCGACCTGAGCATCGACCGCCGGCAGGCAATCATCAGGGCCGTGCTCGACCACGCGGTCATTGCTCCCAGCAAGCAGACTCCCCGCTTCGACCTCAACCGGGTCCAGCCGCTCTGGCGCTATTGACCGGGCACGGCGCGCGCCAGCCGGTGGCCTGCCGAGCAGCGTGGCGACCTGCGCCACCACCGCCGCGTCGCGCAGCACGAGCGGCACTCCTTGCGCGGCACAGGAGGCTTGCAGCCAGTCCAGCAGCGCGTCCTGGTCCAAGCTGGCCCGGCTCATCGCGCACCAGCCACGTCATCGCCGTCACGGTTGACACGGTTGTCACGGGCCGCCTGAAGGTTTTCGCCGGCGCGGGCGGCGGCTGAGACGGCCAGCAGCCGTTCGCCGTCGCTGGCGTGTCCGATGCCGGTGAATCGCCACCCGTCGCCGTCCGGCTTCAGCGAGCTGTCGTCGGGGCCGGTGCCAGCGTCCCCGGTTGCCCGCCTGCACGTCTGCCGTGCTTGCTGCTGCCAGGTTGCGCGGTTGGCGCGTAGCGCGCCCATGGTGGTGGAGTACTGCCGGGTTTTGCTGCTGACGTGTCCGCGGTAGGCCAGGGTGTGCAGCCAGCGGACCATCTCGGCCCGGTCGGGGTGCTCAGAAAGCTCGATGATGGTGTGCAGGATGCGGCGGACGAAGTCGTTGACGTCGAGCCGGTCGATGGCGTGCGGGGAGAGCCGGCGCGGGGTGAGGCCGAGGTCGGCGACGGATTTGGTGACGTATTTGGCGAGGTAGCCGGCGACCGCGCGGCCTCGGGCACTGTCCAGGTCGAGGGGTTGGGCGTCGATCTGCTCCCCGAACCCGATCGTGACCGGGCCGGACTGTGGGCCGGGCACCCGGAGCCGGGTCGCCGTCGCTGCCCGGGTGATCAGTCCGGCCAGGTCCGTACCGGTCAGCGGCACCGGTGTGCTGTCGCCGGTCGGGTCGAGCCGGAACACCGCGTGATAGTGCGGCACGCCACGGTGTTGCAGTTCGACGATCTTGACGTACGACAGCCTTGTGCCGGTCGGGTCTGCGTCCATCTCGCGCAGGGTGCGGCGCAGCGCCCGGCGCAGCGCGATGGTGTAGCGGTGCCACAGTTCGGGGGCGTGCCAGGTGAACAGCACGTGCCCGGTGTAGTCGTAGCAGTCCAGGCACAGCGGTGTCCCCACAGCGCCATCGTCCGCACGGTGCGTGGTGCCGCAGCCGGTCCGGCTCGCATGCCGGCACCGGTGCCGTCGTCGCGGGTGGCAGGGTCCGGCGCGGTGGACGGCCCCGTAGCTGGGTGCGGTCAGGGTCGCGAACACCACCGGCCGCCGCACACCGCCAACCTCGGTGTCGGTGTCGGTGTCGGGGTCGAGGAGGAGTCCGCGGTGCACGAGTTGCCAGGTGTCCCCGGCATACAGGCGCGAGCAGGACGGGCAGATCGTGGAGCGGCGGTTCTTGCACCGCGCCAGCACCTTGATCTGCCGCCCGGTGGGGGCGGTGCCGGTCAGGTGGACCGGGCTGGTGCAGTAGCCGGAGTTCGCGACGCTGGCCCACCAGTCGTCGAACCCAGGAGAGGCGGCCCGCTGCACCAGCTCGGCGACGATCCGCGGGTCCACGCCAGGACCGTCACTGCCTGCGCCTTCGACGCCGTGCTGGTTGACGCTGTGCTGGTTGATGCTGTGCTGGTTGATGCTGCTACGGCGGGCCATGATCTTTTCCCCCTCGCATGTCGTCCGTGCTGCTCAGGCAGCGTGAGGCCAGCTGCCGACGCCATCCGCACCCGGTGACGGGTATGGTGCGGGTGTGGGCCGGTAGCCGGCGGCGAGGTGGTCGATGTCGGGGTCGGTGACGTGGAAGGCTCTGACTCGGCGGAGGTCGGTGCGGCCGTCTTCGGCGATGTAGCCGACACCGGGAAGGCTGTCGGGGATCAGCTCGCACAGTGCTCCGCGGTCGCGGGCGGAGGCACCGAGGACCATCGTGACTTGGGAGGCTTCGGTCAGCCGGAGCGCGATCCGGGTGGGGAACAGTTGCCGTAGCGCGAGCACGTCTTTGGCGGGGTCCTGCACACAGGCGATCACCGACACGCCGACGGCACGGCCTTGGGACAGCAGCAGCCCGAGCAGCTGCTCAATCTCGGTCTTCATCTTCCGGTCGGTGGTGTAGGCGGTCAGGGACGCGATCTCATCGATCACCACCAGCACCAGCGGCTCGGCGATCGTGGGCAGATGTTGGCGGGTGACACCGCGCAGGCTCGCCGCGCGGGCGGTCATGACATGGACGGCCTCACGCAGCAGCTGCACAGTGGCCGCGCCGGTGTCGTAGGCGAACCGGGTGAACAAGCTCTGTCCGGCGCCGAACTCCATCCCGCCCTTCGGG
Organism: Jatrophihabitantaceae bacterium; assembly: GCA_051000395.1. GTDB lineage: Bacteria > Actinomycetota > Actinomycetes > Mycobacteriales > Jatrophihabitantaceae > JBPCOI01. The sequence goes on along the minus strand of JBPCOI010000045.1, from coordinate 17,853 downwards.
TCGATCACCCACACCTGCACCAGCCCGGTCCTGATCGCCGGGGCCAGGCCGGTCAGGATCGACCAGACCACGCTGCCCTTACCGGCCCCGGTCGCGCCGGCGACCAGCACATGCCGCCCGAGGACCCGCACCAGCCAGGGCGCGCCGGATTCATCTACCCCGACCGGGATAGCGTCCAGATTCACCTTGACCAGCGGGTCCGGTAGCCGGATCGCGATGGGTGCGGTGAGCGGGTCGGCGTGTTGGACCTCGATGACTACCCAGCCGGGTTTGTCGCCGTGCACCCGAACCGTGAGCGCCCCGAACGCGTGCGCCAGCGCCTCAGCCTGGGCTTGCCAGTCGGTGACGGTCTGCCCGGGCAGCATCTGCACCGACAGCCTGTCCTGCCCGTAGCCGACCCGTGCCCGGCGTAGCTGCGGGACCAGGACCTCCTCGTTCAAGGTCGCGGTCAGCCCGTGCAACGCACAGATCTGCGGCCACGGCCGCCGATACAGCGACCAGCGGCGCCACCGCCGCCAGATCCGCCCGGACACGAACCGCCGAAACGACACGGGACCGGTCAGCCGCCACCCGGCCAGGATCAGCAGGAACCCGACCCCCGCTGTGGTTCCGGCGGCCCAGCCGTACCGCGCCGCCAGCTCGCCGCAGCCGATCACGGGCAGGCTGAGCATCGGAAACGCGACCGCCCACCGCAACCCCATCCAGGCCAGCTTCATCCAGGCCAGGGTCAGCTTGGCCAGGGCGTCGAACACGAACACCGCGAACTCATCGCCGCCGCTAACGGCGGCCGGGCTCGACCGTGTTGGTTCACTGCGCACCATCATCGATCACTTCCCTTTCACAGAAGACTTGAGGTTGCCGGACCCGCCCCGCCACGTGAGGTCCAAGAGACGGGTCCGGCAGCAGCGGCAGCCTCAGGCGGCTTGCTTACCGGACTGGCCCGACCCGCCGCGCTCGCTTGCCGGCGAGCTGGGGTTGATCACGCCCGCGATCGGGGTACCGGTCGAGCGCAGCGACGCCGCCCGGTACGCCACACCCGAGCGGTCACCCTGGCTCCACGGGATCGCGTACAGCCGCTCCACCACCACCGGGGAGCCGACCGCAATCTCGGGCTGGCCCGCGACCGTCACGCCCAGCACCTCCCCGCCAGTGGAATCCAGCGCCGCGAGCTGCACCTGCCACAACTGCAGGCCCGCCTCGCGATCCATCCGGGGCACACCGGTGTCCCGATCCGTGCGCGCCTCCGGCGCCCGGGTGCAGAAGAACTGCACCCCACTCGTGTCGATATTCAGCCTCATAACGGCCGTCCCTTCGATTTGCTCGGTGACCGCGTGTTCGGCCACGAGCACCAGCACACCGCTGCACGGCGGCGAGCATCAGTGAGACGGTGTGAGGCGACAGGAGATCCCCCCGCCACACGACGTGTTCGAATAGGGCAGAATGCCCGCATGGCTGGCCTGGCCGAGTTCTCCGAGTGCCCCGTGGGGCAGGCGCTGCGCGATGCCCGCCACGCGGCCGGGTTGAGCCAGGAGGAATTGGCTGCCGAGACGCTCAAGCTGCGGGCTCGCTACCGCGTTCCGGCGATCTCGCTGGAGTCCGCGCGACGGCAGATCATCGAGTTCGAGCACGGCCGCGAGACCCCCGGTCCCCGGTGGCGACCTCTGCTCGCCGAGGCACTACAACTCGGCGAGGCCGCGCTGTTCGGGGTACTCGCCGATACCGACCTGCCCAGGGCGCTGCTCCTGGATGTCACCGTGACCGGCGATGTCGTGGAACAGATCCTGGACCAGCGGGCCGTGCACACCCGTGCCGAGCACATTTTCGGCCCGGGCTACGCCAAGGCCTTGGTGGACCGGGACCTGACCACGATCGAGAAGCTCATCGCGGTCACCCCGGCAGCGTTGCGCCGAGACGCCCGCCGCGCGGCGGCGCTGATCGCCGAACTCGGCGGCTGGATCGCCCAAGACAGCGGCGACCTGACCACCGCCCTCCGGCTCACCACCCGTGCCGAGGACAACGCCCGTGCAGCGGACCCGGCACTGCGGGCAATGATCTTGATGCGTCGTTCCAACATTCTCACCAGCACCGATCCGGAGCTGGCCGTCGAACTCGCCGCGGACGCCGCCGCACTGATCAAACCGCTGCCGACCTTGCCCCTGCACGCCAGCATCGCCCGGCAGCAGGCACTGGCAGCCCTGGCCGACAAGGACGAGCACGCCTTTACCGAGCACGCCTGGTATGCCGCCGAACTCGCCCACGCCGAACCGGGACCGGACGAGCTGGCCAGCTACATCAGCCCCGCCTACATCGCCTCTGAGACAGCCAGCGGCCTGCTCACGATCGGGCAAGCCGAACGCGCCGTCAGTCTGCTCGCCGAGCACGTCGACAGCTGGCCCACCGGTCAACAGCGTGACCATGCCGTCGCCCGCGTCCGGCTGCTGCACGCGTTGATCATTGTCGGGGACTATCAGGGCGCGATCGATCAGCTCCCGGCGGCGCTGCGTGGCTTTACCGCGGTGCCCTCAGTGCGCACGAGAGATCACCTTCGGCTCATCCGGCGGCTGCTCACCAGCCGAGCCCGCACCGACCGGTCGCTGCCTCTCACGGTGCTGCGACGACGTATCGGCGACGCCCTACAGGCAGAATCCAGCCCATGACCCGACCTGTCGAGCTACCGATTCTGCCGCGCACCGTCACCACGGACAGCCAAGTCACCGAGCCGAGCGTGGCGCTGCTGCCCATCGGATCGTTCGAACAGCACGGCCCGCACCTTCCCCTGGTCACCGACACGCTCGTCGCCGCAGCGATCAGCCACACGATCGCGCAAGCGCACCCCGTCCGCCAGCTGCCACCGCTCACGATCTCCTGCTCCCACGAGCACGCCGCCTTCGCCGGAACACTCAGCATCAGCGCCAGCACCCTCGCCGCGATCATCACCGACATCACCGAATCGCTGCATCAGCAAGGCATCGACCGGCTGCTGATCGTCAACGGCCACGGCGGGAACTACGTGCTGTCCAACGTTGTCCAGCAGGCCAACGTGGCGCCCGGCGCGAGCCGGATGGCGCTGTTTCCTGCACGGGACGACTGGGCCGACGCCCGTCACAGCGCGGGCATGACCAGCGACGCGCCTCAGGACATGCACGCCGGCGAACTGGAGACCTCGATCCTGCTCGCCGCCTACCCTGACTACCTGCGCGAAGGTTGGCAGCACGATGACCACGAGGCACTCGACCGGCGCCAGCTCCTCACCCTCGGCATCGTCGCCTACAGCCCAACCGGAGTCATCGGCGCACCATCAGCGGCCACAGCAGCCAAAGGCCATGCAGCACTACAACGTCTGGCAGAGAACTCGGGAAAAATAATGAGAACTCTGAACCAGATATCACCGGAAAAGTAGGGCGGCGCGGTCCGCTCCTTCGTCGCTTCCCGCGCCACCAACAACCACAGGGCGGCGGGGACGCATGGGCTCGAACACGGCGCAGACCAAGTGGCCCGCCCTCGACCAGTTCAAACTTTCTCTACTGAGTCGAGTTCCGCGCTCTCTATGAAGCACCTGGGATAAGCGCGTCCACCGCCACCGAATCGGTCGCGGGGTCGACGGCGCGATGGCGCCCCGTACTCGTCGCTGCCCCCTCCAGCCGGGCCCCGCCGCTGCCTCCGTACTCCACTCCGAGGTCGTCGACGACGCGCCCCTCCGTCAGCGTGATGATGCGGTGGGTGGCCGCGGCGACGGCCGGGTCGTGCGTTACCACCACGATAGTGGTGCCGAACGACTTGCCCACCCGCCGCATCAGCGCCACGATCCGGTCACGGTTTTCGCTGTCGAGCTGGCTGCTTGGCTCGTCGGCGAGCAGCAGTTTGGGCATGCTGGCCATGGCAACGGCGACCGACAGCCGCTGCTGCTCGCCGACGGACAGCTGCGCCGTCTGTTGGCCGGCCAGCTCTCCGAGGTCGAGGCGGTCGAGCAGCTCTCGTGGCGTGGGCAGCCACTCGCGATGGGCCGGTCGGCGGCTCTCTGGGCGAAGCGGATGTTGTGCTCGGGCGTGCCGTAGGGCAGCAGGCTGCGGCTCGGGTTTTGCATGACCACTCCGATCTGCTTCCCGCGTAGCCGCGACAGCGTCCGCTCCGACTGCGCTGTGAGCTCAAGGTCGTCGATGCGCACCTGCCTCGTGGTGGGCCGGCGCAGGCCGGCCAACAGTGACAGCAGTGTCGACTTGCCCGACCCGGACGGTCCGAACAGTGCGACCGTCTCTCCGGCCGCGATCTCGACGTTCACGTTCCGAAGTGCGTGCACCCGCTCGCCGTCGACGTCGTATATCTGACAGACGTCGCTGCATGACACTCGGGTGCCGCCCGGTGCTGCGGTCGATTCGCTGTTCACGGCTTGCCTCACTCACTCGGCGGCGCGGAGCCTGTCGGGGACTGCGGCGTGGATGAGCATGCGTCCGGCCGTCAGCGCTGTGAGGATAAGCAGGACGACGAATGCGGCGGCGAAGACGGCGGTTGGCAAAAGCTGGAGTCCGTAGTCCAGTCGTATCGGCGTGGGATTGGCGAATTCGGGGATGGCGGGCATGGCGATCGTCGCGGCAATCAGTCCTGTGGGCACGCCGAGTATGACGGCGCCACCGAGAAGTAGGGCTTGTTCAGCGATGCTGGCGCGCAGCAGCGACGCGCGGGGCACACCAACCGCGCGCAGGGCGGCAAGTTCGTACGTGCGGCGCCTGCCACTTGCGCTGATCGAGATAGCTGTGCCACCGGTTGCGAGCGCTGCGCCAGCGACGGCACAGACCAGCAGCAGAAACAGCGCGAGGGCGGGAGCCTGGCGGGCGAGCTGGCTCACGCGATCGGAAGTGCTCTGCACGCCTTGTGTCTGCAGCCCAGCGGCTGCCAGCCTTGCGAGCGCGTTCGGGGGCGCGTTCGGTCCCAGCCATACTTGCCAGTTGGCTTCGGCTGTGAATCCGGGTAGCTCGTCCTGCAGCGTTGCCAGGTCCATGATGACGCCGTTGTCCAAGACGGCGGGTAGGACTGACACGGTGCGGACGACTGTGAAGTAGGCGCTGGTGTTGGTGAGGTCAACGAGCGTAAAGTGCCCGGCTGTTTCGGAGCCGCCTGCCAGTGCCTGCGGTGCCGCGATGGCAGGCATCGGCGACGGGTCGCTGGAGTAGGCGATGCCGCCGTAGCCGCCATCGATGCTATCAAAGTTGTCTTGGATCCCGTTCGCGCTAATAGTTACGTGATCGTTGGCTTGGCCCAAGGCAGTAGCTGCGTGCCAGGAGTTCGGGACCCCGAGCTCAATCCCGAGTGGTTTCCAGCCCCCGCCAGTCAGGGCGTCGAGTCCAGTCAGGCTGAGCCGCCCGGCGAGCCGGCCTGTCGCCGAGATCGGCCGGTCCCACGTGATCCCACGCAACGTACAGCCGCGCGTACAGGGGACGGGCACCGAGTAGACACGTGCGCCGTCGCTGATCGTGCCGCCCTCTGAGTCGCCGTCGACTTGCTGGGGACTGCGGAAGTTGACCTGGACGAGCGGGGCGACATTTCCGGTGAGCGCGGCGGCGACCAGATGCACCCGCAACATGCTGGTGGTGAGGACTATCGGTGGGACTGGTGGTGCTAGCGCGGCGCTCAAACTCGCCGGGTCTAGCCCACCCGATACGGCGTAGCCGACCGTCTCGAGTCTCGGTGTGTCGACGCCGAGCACCGTGCCCACGACCGAGCCCCCTCCATCGGGAAGCCAGGTCGCTGCGGTCATGGCCCATCTGCCGTCCGGATCAGCTCGATGTGTTGCCGCGACCGGGTCCAGCCCCGGATCGAACTGCACAGACGCCACTTGTGGCGCGCCTACCTCTGCCTGCGCGCGATGGCGACGGTTCGTAGCCGTGATCGATTGTCCCGCCACCGCGAACGCCGCCAGACCCGCTGCTACGGCTAAGAACGCGGCAAGGCGCAGGCCGACGGGTTGACGGGCTACCTGCCTCGTCGCCAGAAACATCCCGACTCGTCGGGACCCGCGAGTAAGGCCTGCCAGCCATCGGCAGGCGAGGGGCACTAGCCGCACGCCGACGATCGAGACGGCGAACACGAGTAGACCCGGTTCCAGCAGCGCAGCCGTGTCACTTTCCGTCCCCGCCTGCCGATTGGCAACAAGGACACCCAGGCCGACCGAAGCTCCAACTGAAAGAACGATGTCAAAAGCTAGCACCAGCCGGCCATGCCCGGGGCTGCGCGTCGTATGCCGCCACTGATCGAGGACCGAGCGCGTCAGCGTTTGGTACCCGCCCCACACCAACGCGGCAACAGCGCCGGCAAATGCGGTAGCTGCCGTCCCTGCCGACGCCCAAGTGATCGCGACCGGCACGCCTGCGACGAAGGTTGAATCCGCTAGCACGTGGGTGACGGCGTCCGCGAGTACAATTCCGAGCGGTACCGCGGCAACAAGCACAATAACTGGTTCGGCGAAGGCGAAGCGCAGCGTTGCGAGTGCCGAGTACCCCCGGAGTTTCGCCATAGCGATTTCGTTGCCCCGTGCCCCGATAGCGTCCGCGGATACCTGGAACAGCACCAGCCAGGCCAGTAGGGACAACTGGAGCGTCACCAATAGCGTGGAAATATCCACTAGGTGCTCCTCGTGGCCGGCCGAGGCGAATACTGCAAGCAGTTGAGATTCTGCCGCGATGCCGTCACGACCTTGATAGGTGCTCAGCACATGTGAAACCGCGGCTCGTTCGACATCCACATTTCTTAATCGTATTTGTGACGTGCTCAGTGGATAGTCGAAGTCGGCTTCGACGTACGTATGTGGCTGCCGGTCAAGAAATTCACTCTCGGCGACGAATAAGGAATCAACCGTGGCGACGTGCCCGAGATTCCCAGCCCGGGCGTCGAAGTAGCTCGCGCCGAACCAAAAGGGGTCGGTGCTGTTCTTTGGCCGGTATATCCCCACGATGCGGATTGGCGGCGGAATAGGATGGGGCGATGTGAAGTAGCCTGGATCATCGGGCGTAGCAATCGTTCCGAGAAACACGGTTGATCCGGGACTCGGCGCGAACGTCCCGGTCCCGACAGTTCGCTGACTCATAATCGCTTCGTTGGGGCGATCCGGACAGCGGCCCTGCAAGATGACGAGATGCTGGCATTGCCCGTCCACCCACACCAGGTGGGTAGTCAAGCCCGACGCATTTTGCTGTGCGGCGACACTCAAGCCAAGCGGGGTATAGAGTCCGCGAACCTGCGTGCCGTAACCGCGAACGGCACCTGGTCGAAGGACCTCGTCATCAAGACTGCGAAGCGCGCCGGGTTGCCCGACATCCACCGTCGAGCGCATTAGCAGTCCGGCACTCCACGTCGCCTGTATCAGATGGTCTTGCAGGATCGACTCACTCGCCGCCCGCGCATACAGGGGCCCCAGCGCCGCCGCAGTGGTCGCCAGCACAGCCACACCCAGTAAAGCAGCGGTAATTCCCCGCCGCCACCACATACCACGGGCCAATAGCCCAGCACGAACACGCACCCACGTCACCATTATCTCAACCCGGCCGAGATTGGCCGCTGAATGACGTCCAGCCTAGTGTTCCACCAGTGGCAGGCAGTCTACGTTGAGCGACTAACTGGGCACTACTACCGCATCTTGCAGCCTCGGTCATGTATCGACACGCCTAAACGGGATCCCGCCGCGCTCGAATCCAACAGCTTGTAGCGAAAATAGCTCGCAATAGTATCCGCCAGCTCCCATAAGTTCATCGTGGGTGCCACTCTCAACAATTTTCCCCGACTTCAACACCAAGATCATATCTGATTCACGGATTAGGTTAAGACGATGAGAAATTAGTAGTCCTAGTTTCCCGCTAAGGAATCTGTGCAGCCGGCAGCTCACGTCGTACTCCGCTTCCGGATCGAGGCCCGAATTTGGCTCATCGAGTATCACCAAATCTGCGTCATTACGCAGAAATGCGCGGGCCAACGCACCGCGTTGCCACTGTCCACCTGATAGCTGCGAATTTTGATTGCCTGCTTCATCGGTGTCGAATATACGGCTAAGCAGCGTATCGTAGCCGCACGGCAAGCGCGCAATTATATTGTCGACCATGGCCGTTGCTGCGGCGCTCCGGATTCGGTCCCGGTCGTTGAGAAATGTGAGGTTGCCGACGGCGATATTGTCAGCCGCTGAATAGTCGTAAGCCATAAAGTCCTGAAACACGGCACTGACACGTTCTCTTAGCCGCTCGGCGCCTATTATCTGAATGTCAATGCCGTTCCAGCGAATGACGCCACGTTCGGGCGCGTACATACGGCACAACAACTTGACGATCGTAGACTTGCCTGCGCCATTCAATCCCACAAGCCCGACAGTTTGGCCCGGTCTCATGTGGAAGCTGACTCCCGAGAGCGCAAACGGAAGGTCTTTCGAGTACCGGAACCATACATTGTCGAACTCCACACCGAGCGCTGCGTCCTCATCCCCATGCTCCATCGGATCCACGGGCTCGGACGTGGCGTGCTCTTCGTCGGTAAGCTCGACGAAATAGCGAAACATCAGGGCGGCTTGGTAGGCGCTAGCCGCTTGGTCGGTGGCTGACCCGATGGCGAAGTTAAGCGCGACGAGTGCCGCGAAGAGCACTGTGACATCGCCGACCGATAGCTCACCGTGAACCGCGAGGTACACGATTACTGAGATGCTCACGATATCTACCAAAGCGCCGACCGCTCCAATGAGGGTCTCGATGCGAACCGAAGAGCGATCCATGGCTCGCTCTAAGGCACCGGCCGACCGAAGATCGCGCAGCATGCGATCGGTAACAAATTTGCGAAGACCAAATAGGCGAATTTCCTTAGCGGCTCGTATATCAGTGGCGAGCATATCGTAGAACATGAGCCGCCGATAGTACGCGGAGGTATCTAATAAGGTATTGGCCCGCAATCGTCCGAGCCGAAGCTGTAATAACCCAATAGGAATAGCTGCGGCAAAGACGGTAACCAAAAGTACGGGCAATATCAGTAGTATCGTGATTAGGAATCCTACCATTGTGACACCCGCCTGACCAAGCTGCACACCTGCGGTGACTAAAGCTTGTGGCGCGCTGTCGCCCGCTTGTTCCGCAAGCCGTATGCGGTTTAGACTGTCGGGGTCCTCGAATCGCTCTATACCAATCCAGCCGTTTATTGTCATGAATAAGCGCGAACGCATGGCTAGACGCACCTTACGGTTCATACGCCCTTTGAGGTACAGCTCAAGACCCTGTAGAGCGTTCCCACCGATTCCAGCAGCAGCGAGGACTAAGACACATCCGGCAACAGTCACTGCACCGATATGGCGCGGCGACCGAACCAGATCATTGAGAAGTGTTCGTATTGCCAATGCGGCGGCGACTGGCAGTAGGCCACCGGTGACCGTCAGCGCAGTAATTCCATAAAGCTCTCTGGCCGCTGTAGCGCGAATGATACGCAGGGCTGTCCGAGCGCAGTGTCGCAGTGTGCACGCGCTGGCGGCTCGTGCGGAGCTGCTCACTGCACGGTGCTAGAGCCCAGTTGAGCACTCTCTAGGACGGCCGCCATCCCATGACTCGCAATATGCAGGACACCGTCGCTGTAAAGTAAGATTGCCGGGAACTCCTGCACGCCGAAGACAGTTGCAAGGGGCCCGTTCATCGGCTCTTCCATTACATTTGTGAATCCACGTAGCGCGCCCACCATCTCAGCTCGATCATCAGGCGGGCCAGCTACGACCACCAAAGGTTTGGGCTCACGAATAGCAGCCGCACCGCGCAGGACATATACCTGTTCACGACATACGGCACACTCAGTTGTTAGGAAGGCAAGAATCTGGTTCGGGCCAGAAACACCTATAGTGTCGATTTTGAGCCCATCGCATGAGGTGCCCACGAACTCGGGCACCGGCGTTCCCGGAGCCGGCAGTCCACCTTCGGGTACGATGAAGAATGCGCCAATTCGTTCCTCAAGGTTTCGTAGTCTCCTGGCGAGTACAAGCAGCAGAGAGAATGCCGCAATCGCTACGAACAACGCGATGCCAAATCCAACCCATAGCGCAGCCACGAGAATTCAAGCCCCTTCTTGAAGGTCAACCGGCATTGAGTCGCAATTGCCCCGAGTACACCCAACTCGGCGTGATCCTTGATCTCTCAGAACATGTTTGAGAAGCGGTTCGGCGCGCCTGCAGGAGTGCGCGGCTCGAGTAGTTGAGCTTTGATGGATGAGTGTCTCGGGTAGCTATCCCTCGGATCTGACTGATGCGCAGTGGGCGCTGATCGAGCCGCTGCTTCCGCCGATGCGTCGTGGTGGTCGGCGCGAGAAGCATGATCGGCGCCGGATCGTGGATGCGATCTTGTATGTGGTGCGGACGGGGTGCTCGTGGCGGCAGTTGCCGCACGACTTCCCGCCGTGGGGCACGGTGTTCTGGTACTTCAAGCAATGGCGTGCGGACGGCACGGTCAACGCGATTCACGATCGGCTGCGGGCGGCGGTGCGCGATGCCGCCGGGCGCGATCCGATGGCCTCGGCCGGGATCGTGGATGCGCAGTCGGTCAAGGGCGCGGACACCGTCGGCGCTGCCAGTCGCGGCTTTGACGCGGGCAAGAAGACCAATGGCCGTAAGCGACACATTGTCGTGGACACGTTGGGCCTGTTGCTCGCGGTGATCATCACGACGGCCAGTGTGCAAGACCGTGACGGTGCCCGCACGGTGCTGGATCGGTTGCGCTTCACGATGCCTTCGGTGGCGCCGGTATGGGCCGATGGCGGCTACGCGGGCAAGCTGCTGGACTGGGCCCGAGCCCGGCTGCGGCTGATCGTGCAGATCGTGCGCAAGCCGTTGGGTATCCATACTTTCCAGGTCCTTCCGCGTCGCTGGGTCGTGGAGCGCACCTTCGCCTGGATCACCAAATGCCGCCGCCTAGACCACGACTATGAACGTCTGCCCGAGCACTCCGAAGCGATGATCAAATGGGCGATGATCGGGTTGATGAGCCGCCGCCTCGCGCCCGGGCCAGGCCACCGCCCATGGCAACCCTCAACAGCCACTTGAGACTTCTCAAACACGTTCTCAGTAGTTGGCGCAGCCGTTCGGGCAGCCATAGTGGCAGGGCGTACAGGTCGTCACGCCGTTGCATACCTTGCAGCACCGTGGATCGCATGCGCCGCCAGTGTGGCAGTAACCGGGCAGGCATCCGTAGCTCGATGCATGAGCCTTCGCTTGGGGCAGGAGGACGTTCAAGAGCGCGGTGCCCGCCCGTCCGATCAATGTGCGCATTGTGGACTCCTTCCGCTTTGGTCGGCCGGATCCATGCCGACTGCTAGGATTGTGCGCCTTAGGTCATCAGTGGTCAAGGTCACAATGATCGCGATCGGGGAACGACCTTGAGCAAGTGGCTGTACTTCAAACACTGGCCGACAGCGCACCGGCCGGGCGGTCGCGACGGGCCAACCCGGAGCCGCAGCCATGTTCGGAACTGTCCGATCGCCGCCGCGATAGTGCTTGCAGCGGTCAGTTTGGGTGCCCGGCGGACGCTTGTGATCGTTGAGGTCGAGGGGGAAAGCATGCTGCCGTCGCTGCGACCCGGCGAGCGAGTCTTGGCGGCTCGGCTAGGTGGTCCGCGGGCGCTGCATCGTGGGGAAGTGGTGGTTTGTCGGCAACCGGGGAGACGTGACGGGAGGCCGTACTTGATCAAGAGGGTCCGCGCGTTGGCCGGCGATCCTGCCCCAACTGTCGCCCGGTCCACCCGCGGCGAATGCGATGACGGTCGCACGATCGCATCTGGCGAGGTGTGGATCCAGGGTGACCATGACCCAAGCTACGACTCTCGTACGTTCGGTCCGCTAGGAGACAACCAGGTCGTCGCTCGCATGATCGGGCGGCTAGCACCGTCACGGCGACTCCGCGCGCCTGCCTCATATCCACCTGTCTGCAGCAGCAACGCCGCTTCGCGTGATCCCGATCCCGGCGCGCGCTGATGCAGTATCTCAGTATTGCGTGTCGAACCGCCGTCGCGCTCGTGTTCCTTCTGTCGGTGACAGGGAAAATCATAGGGTCCGATGCATTCGGCGAATTCACGCGATCTATCGACAGCATGAGGATCCTGCCGCTGCGGTACGTACGCTCGACGGCGCTCTCCGTCGTGGTATCCGAAGGAGCCACCTGCGTCCTCACAGTAGCTCCTGCGCAGGCGCTGGCGGTCGCAGGGTGCGCACTCGCGGCCGCCCTGTCAGTGAGCTTCGTGATGTCCATCGTTCAGGCCCTGCGCCACGGCCACCGGGCCCCATGCCGCTGTTTCGGACGGTCCACGAGACCGCTGGGCGCCCCACATATCGGACGTAACCTGATCTTGCTGGGGATATCAGTAGCGGGCCTCATTTCAACGCTGGGGCATCGCGCGTCCGTCGATTCGCAGTCGGCACTCGTTGCCATCGCCGCAGGCCTGGTCCTTGGACTGTGCATCGCCGCGACCGACGACCTTGCGAACCTGCTATCGCCAAATCAATCCGACACGTCGCAGGTCATTCGCCGCAATGGAGGTTGATTACGCAGCATCGCCACAACCTCAGTTCACGGTGATGGCGCGGATCGTCAGCGGCGTGCGGGTCGGGTTCGCTGGTCTGGAATTTGGCTTCCCATCTTGCCCCGACGCTCATCATCACGGCGCTCGCAGTCACCGTCGCGCCGGCATAAGGCCAATCGGAACTCGACCGAGCGTGTCGCAGACGGTGGACAAGTACGCCCACCAAAGCTGCGGTTACGACACGTCGTCATAGCGCAGCTCAGAGGGCTTGTTTGGGACTTGCGGCCAAGACCACGCTGCTCAACGCGCTGTGCGCTGCGGTGCCCGCGCGCGAGCGCGTCGTCACGGTGGAGGAGGTCTTCGAGCTGCAGCTGGGCGCCCTGCCTGACGTTGTCGCGATGCAGACGCGCCAGCCGAACCTCGAGGGCAGCGGCGAAATCCCGCTGCGGCGCCTGGTCAAGGAAGCGCTACGGATGCGTCCGTCGCGCCTGATCGTCGGCGAGGTGCGGCAGGAGGAATGCCTCGATCTGCTGATCGCCCTCAACAGCGGCTTGCCGGGCATGTGCACGTTGCACGCGAACTCCGCACGCGAGGCGCTCGTCAAGATGTGCACGCTTCCGCTGCTCGCCGGCGAGAACGTGTCTGCTGCGTTCGTCGTGCCGACCGTGGCTGCCTCGGTCGACCTGGTGGTGCACCTGGGACTCGACGGCACGGGGCACCGGCGTGTCCGCGAGATCCTCGGGGTCACCGGGCGCGTCGAGGGCGAGGTCATCGAAACGACCGAGGTGTTCGCGTCGCGGCGCGGGCGGCTGGAACGCGGCGAGGGCTACCCGCCCCATGCCGATCGCTTCGAGGCGGCGGGCATCGACCTGCTGCATGCCCTGGGCGCCCACGAGGGTCACCAGCCGGTCGCGATGCGTCCCGCACTGCGGGAGGCCTGAGGTGGGCGCGTCGCTCGGCCTGGTGCTCGGCGTGGGTCTGCTGCTGATCTGGCGCAGCGGCCCGCGCGCGCCGCAGCGCGGTCGCGGTAGGAACGCGGGCTGGGTGCGGCGGCGCGGCGAGCTGTTGCACCAGGCCGGGGTCGAGGGGGTGGGCTCGGGTCAGCTGCTCGGCGCGCAGCTGCTGTGGGCGGGCATCGGGCTCGTCGCGGTGCTGGTCATCACCGCGACGCTGGCGGTCGCAGTCTGCTTCGCTGTCTTCGGCTTCTTCGTGCCGATGCTGGTGATTCGACGGATGCAGCGCCGGCGGCAGGTCGCGCTCCGTGAGCTGTGGCCCGAGGCCGTCGACAACCTCGCCTCGGCCGTGCGGGCCGGCATGTCTCTGCCGGAGGGACTTGCCGCGCTCGCGGTGCGCGGTCCGGCTGAGCTGCGCGCCCCCTTCGCGCGTTTCGCCGCCGCCCATCGGGCCAGCGGCCGTTTCGGCGAGTGCCTCGACGCGCTCAAGCGCGACCTGGCAGACCCGGTGGGCGATCGCGTGTGCGAGACGCTGCGGGTGGCACGCGACGTCGGCGGCACGGATCTCGCGACGGTGTTGCGGACGCTGTCGGAACTGCTGCGCTCGGATGCGCGCACGCGCGCGGAACTGGAGACGCGCCAGGGCTGGGTGGTCAACGGAGCCAGGCTCGCGGTGGCGGCGCCGTGGCTGGTTCTGCTCATGCTGGGGACGAACTCCGGGACCCTGCAGGCCTACGACTCACCGACGGGCACCGTGTTGCTTGCGATCGGGGCGACGGTCTGCGTGCTCGCTTACCGGATCATGCTGCACATCGGCCGGTTGCCGCGAGATCAGCGGGTGCTGCGGTGAGCGGCGGGCTGCTCGGCGGAGTGCTTGGCCTGCTGGCCGGGGCCGGGGTCCTGCTCGCGGTGCGCGCGGCGCCGCCGATGCGTCCCGTCCGCCTCGCCGACCGGATCGGGCCCTACCTGGGGGACACGCCGGTGCCCTCGAAGCTGCTCGCGCAGCCCTCGGCCACGTCGGCTCCGTTCGCGGTGGCCCGGCGCCTGTTCGGTCCGCTGCTCGGCGAGGCCGTTGGATTGCTCGACCGTCTCGTCGGCGGCTCCGGCTCGGTCCGCCGCCGCCTGCGCGGCGTGGGCAGCGCCCTGACGGTGGAGGAGTTCCGCCTCGAACAGGTCGTCTGGGGTGCCTGCGGGATGGTGGGCGCGGGGCTGGTCGTCGCCGTGGGCGGGGCCGCGACGGGCGCCGTCAACGCGGTGCTGGTCGGGGCGGCGGCGCTGGCGGGGCTGCTCGGCGGCGTGCTCGGACGCGACTGGTGGCTCTCCCGGCAACTCGAACGCCGCGAACAGACGATGCTCGCCGAGTTCCCGGTCGTGGCCGATCTGCTCGCGCTGTCCGTGCTGGCGGGCGAGGCGCCAGCCGACGCGCTGGTGCGGGTGTGCCGGCTCAGCGGCGGCGAGCTGGCACGCGAGCTCGGCGCCGCGCTCGCCCGGACCCGGTCCGGCGTACCGCTCACCACGACGCTCGGCGAGCTTGCCGAGAGCACCACCCTCGAACCGTTCTCGCGCTTCGTGCACGGCCTGGTCGTGGCGATCGAACGCGGCACACCGCTCGCCGACGTGCTGCGCGCCCAGGCGATGGACGTCCGCGAGATCGGCAAGCGCGCGCTGCTCGAAGCCGGTGGCCGCAAGGAGATCTCGATGATGGTTCCCGTCGTCTTCATGATCCTGCCGGTGACCGTGTTGTTCGCCCTGTATCCCGGCCTGCTGACCCTGACGTCACTGGCCCGCTGACCCAAGATCCGCAAGCCCTCGAGGAGGAGACGATGAGCGCTTTCCAGTTCCTGACCGTGTGGTTGTCCGACGTCCGCGATCGTGTGACGGGTGAGGACCGTGAGCGCGGCGACGTCCCGGGCTGGGTGATGGTGACCGTGATGTCCGCGATCCTCGTCGTCGCGATCATCGGGGTCTTCGAACCGCAGATCAAGGACGCGATCAAGAATGCGATCGACTCGGTCGCCAGCAGCAAGTAGCCGAGCTGTCACGCCCGCGGCGCCGCCCCGCCTGCGGTGCGACGGCGGGGCTGCTGTCGTGGACTTCGTGCTGATCTCCGTGCTGTTGGTGTTCCTGCTGTTCGCCGTCCTGCAGGTCGCTGTGTTCGTCTACGCCCGCAACATCGTGGCTTCGGCAGCTGCCGACGGAGCGCGCTACGGCGCCAACGCCGGCGTCGATCCGGCGGCGGGTGGCAGGCGAGCGCGCGCGCTAGTCGCCGACGGGCTCAACGCGGCCACGGCCGATTCCGTGCCGTGCAATGCGTCGGCCGGGACCGATCCCGGCTCGGGCTTGCCGGTCACCACGGTCCGCTGCACGGGCCACCTGCGTGCCCTGTTCCTGCCACTGCGGCTGCCGCTGACGATCGACGTCAGCTCCTCGGCACTTCGGGAAGGCCGGCCGTGAGGTGGCTGCGCGGACGTCTCGCAGAGGACGGTGGCAGCGCGATCGTCGAGTTCGTCTTCGTCGCTGTGATCGTGTTGGTGCCGCTCGTCTATCTCGTCGTGGCCGTGGCAGGCGTGCAGCGCAGTGAGCTTGCGGTGGCGCAGGCTGCCCGCGAAGCCGGCCGGGCATTTGCCACGAGCGATCGCGCCGAGCTCGCGCCGGCTCGGGTGCGAGCTGCGGTCCGGCTCGCGATGGCCGCCCAGCAGCTGCCCGACGACGCCGAGCTGCGCTTCGTCGCCGCCGGGTCCTCGTGCAGCTCCGCGCCGATCACTCCGGCCCTGGTCGCCGGCGCACAGTTCACCGTCTGCGTGATCCGCCATGCCCGGCTGCCAGCGATCCCTTCCGTGCTGGCGGGCCGTGGTGTCACCACGGTCGGCCAGTACGTCGTGCACGCCGACGACTTCCGCACGGTCGCGCCGTGAACAACGACCGCGGTTCGACGATCCCGCTCATCCTCGGGTTCTTCCTGCTCGCGTTGACGATGATCGCCGGCGCGGTCGCGGCCGGCGACGCGTTCGTGCAGCAACGCGGCCTGCAGGACGTGTGCGACGGTGCGGCTGCTGCGGCAGCGGCGAGCGCTGCGGACCTGTCTCGGGCGAGCGACGTGGGCCGCGGCGACGCGGCGCGCTTCACCGACGTCGCGCGAGCGGTTTCCGGCTACCAGCAGCGCGACCCGTCGCGCGCCGAGGTGCGCATCACCGCGAGCGTGTCCGGCGACGGGCGAACCCTGACCCTCAGCTGTGTCGAGACCAGGAAGATCGCGTTCGGCGCGATGTTCGGCAAGGGGGACGGGGTGCGGCACGCGGCAACGTCCTCGGCAAGGGCCCCGCTGTCCTGACGGCCGCAAACGGCGCTCCTACTCGCGTAGCCTCGACGGACGTGGACGTCCCCGCTGAACTCAAGGAGCTTTCCGCGACCCTCGCCGGGATCGAGGCGGTTCTCGACCTGCCCAGGTTGCGGCGCGAATCCGCCGAACTCGAGCGGCAGGCCACTGCCCCCGACCTCTGGGACGATCCGGACAAGGCGCAACGGGTCACCTCGCGACTGTCCTACGCGCAGGGCGAGATCCGCCGTGTCGAGGATCTGCGCCGCCGCGTCGACGACGCTCAGGTGCTGTGGGACATGGCGGCTGACGATCCGTCCGCGGCGGGCGTCGACTCTGCTCTTGCCGAGGCAGAGGCAGAGGCGGTCGCGCTGCGCAAGGCGATCGACGGTCTGGAGATCCACACGCTGCTCTCCGGCCCGTACGACGGCCGCCAGGCGTTGGTGACGATCCGCTCGGAGGCCGGCGGCGTCGACGCGGCGGACTTCGCCGAGATGCTGCTGCGGATGTACCTGCGCTGGGCCGAGCGGCACAACTACCCCGTCGACGTCCTCGACACCTCCTACGCGGAGGAGGCCGGCATCAAGTCCGCGACCTTCCAGGTCAAGGCGCCGTACGCGTACGGCACCTTGAGCGTCGAGCAGGGCACGCACCGTCTCGTGCGGATCAGCCCGTTCGACAACCAGGGCCGTCGGCAGACCGGCTTCGCCGGCGTCGAGGTGCTGCCGGTGGTCGAGTCCTCCGACCATGTCGAGGTCCCCGACGACGACATCCGCGTCGACGTCTACCGTTCCTCCGGACCGGGCGGCCAGGGCGTCAACACCACCGACTCCGCGGTGCGCATCACCCACCTGCCCACCGGGATCGTGGTGAGCTGCCAGAACGAGCGCAGCCAGATCCAGAACCGCGCCAGCGCGATGAACGTGCTGCAGGCCAAGCTGCTCGAGCGCAAGCGGGTGGAGGAGATCGCGGAGATGGACGCGCTGCGCGGCGGCAAGGCCGACGTCGCGTTCGGCTCGCAGATTCGCAACTACGTGCTGCACCCCTACCAGCTGGTCAAGGACCTGCGTACGGG
>JBPCOI010000075.1:0-21295 GCA_051000395.1 Jatrophihabitantaceae bacterium | reverse complement strand
CCCTCCCCCCCCATACCGCTCTTTTTTTCCCCCGCCGGACCGCCCCGCGGAACAACCACCGCGGCGGCGCGCCGCCCAGCTGCCCCAGGCGCAGCCAGGCCAGCCACGACCCGTGCTCCGGTAGCTTCCCCGGCACTTGCAGCACCGCGGATGTCCCACCGGGCGTCGCCGCGAGCGGCCCGGCGCAGGCGAGCAGCTCGCCCGGCGTCGCGTCCTCGGGTTCGAGCAGCAGCTCCAGCGGCGGCATCGGCGCCGACGCGGCGCTGAGGAAGCGCAGCCGCAGTCGCAGGGTGCGCCGCCCGGTCGCTTCGAGCATCGACGAGGCGGCCACCTGTGCGGCCAGCGAACGGGCCCACTGCCCGACGTCCAGGGCGACGGTGGGTTTCGGCTGCGTCCAGTAGGAGCTCACCACGGTGCCGTCCGCAGCGAGGAACGGGACGGCCGGCTGCGGCAACCGTGGGCCCGCGGAGTTGGGACGCAACGGCGCCGAGCGGCTCCAGCCTGCAAACCGCAGCCGCAGGCGCAGGTCCCACAGCCCGTCGCTCAGCGCCACGCCCCCCATCGCGGTCGCCGGGTCGATCGCGACCGTGCCGAGCAGCTGCGCAACGCCGCGGCTGTCGATGCCGAACCGCAGGCCGTCCGTCCGCCCGAAGGAGACCGAATCGGCACGCGATACCAGCGACAGCTCCAGGTCGGGGTCCTCGAGATCCGCGCCGAGGACACGTTCGGCCTCGCCCACTCCCGGCGCGAGTGACGCGGGCAGCGCCCAGCCACGGCCGGTGTGCTCGAAGCGCAGCGGCTCCTCGCCTCGGCACAACGCGCCGTGCACCTCCAGCAGCAGCTGGCCGTCCTGCCACCGCTGCGCAGAGGCCGTCGCGCGCAGGGTGATCCGCTCGTACTCGGCGGCGAGGGCGAGCAGTCCGGGCACGTCGTCCTGGAGCAGCAGCCTGCCCTGCGTGCGGGTCGCCGCGCCCGCGCCGGCGTGCACGCCCGGGCCGAAGCGGCTGGTGACGACGTGGCGGATCTCCTCGACGAGCTCGCAGCGGTAGCCGTCCTCGTACGCGAGCATCGCCGCGCCGCTCAGGCGGCCGAGCAGCTCCACGCGGTAGAACCGGCGCAGGACCCGGTCGCGTACCGCGCCGACCGGGATGTCGGCATCGACGACGTCGAGCACTGCCGCGAGGCTGCGCCGGTAGTAGTCGCGCGGCTCGATATGCACGTCGCCGGCGTTGCGGCCGGCGCCTTGGCGGCGCAGATAGAAGTAGCACGCCTGATCGGCGAGGACGGCGAGCGACGTCGCCCTGGCGTAGGCCCGCAACACGAAGACCTGGTCGTCCAGCTCGGCGGGACCCTCGGGGTAGCGGATGCCGTGGCGCAGCAGGAACTCGCGCCGGAACATCTTGTGCGGGGTCAGGGTCTCCTCGAGCGCCAGGTCGGCCAGCGTCCGGTGCGCGACCGTGTCCCGGTATACGGAGTGGTTCACGCCTCGGAAGTCGCTCGACAGCTTGCCCGCGACGACGTCGGCCTCCGATCGTGCGCCCAGCTCGTAGAGCGCCTCCAGCGCGCGGGGGGCGAGCACGTCGTCGTTGTCCAGGAACTGGACGTACTCGCCACGCGCCGTCGCGACCCCGACGTTGCGCGGCGTGCCCGGCCACCCGGAGTTCGGGATGTGGCGCACCTGGACCCGGTCGCCCTGCGCCTGCGCCAGCGCGTCCAGGCGGGCGGCGGTGCCGTCGGTCGAGCCGTCGTCGACGAGCACGAGTTCGACGTCCTCGGGCGCGAGACTCTGGGCGAACAGGCTGTCCAGACAGCGCTGCAGGTTCGGTCCGGGGTTCCACACCGGAACCACGACGCTGACCTTGATCGGCACTGGATCCTCTCCCGGCACGGCGCACTAGAGTCTCGCGCGTGGGAAGCATAGGCGAGGCGGCCGGGCGCCTCGCCGAGCACGCATCGGCTGCCGCGGCGCCCGGTTCGGGCGCGCAGGCGCTGCACCGGATGCTGCTCGCCGAGGTGCACGACCCGGTACTGCGGGCGACCGCCGGGGCCGAAGCCGTTCCGGACCGTGAGCTCGGCGAGCTCGGTGCCGCGCTGCGGGCCTGCGTCCCCGCCGGAGCCGAGGATCGCCTGGACCCGCGGGTGCGGGTGCTCGTCCGGCTGCTGCGCCGCGATGCCGTCGCGGCGGCGTGGGCGCTGGCCCAGGAGAACGCGTCCGGCGTCGTGGAGCAGCGGAGCGCGCAGTCCACGCTGTCCGGGGCGGCGCGCACCAGCGTCCGGCTGCCGCTGCTCACGCTGGTCGAGGGGAACCGGGTTTACGCGTGGCTACCGGGGTTCCGTGATCCGCACTGGCCCGTCCCGGACGAGGTGTACGACCTCACCGCCGATGTGGCCGCCCGGTGCGGCCTCGACCTGGCCCGGCTGCGCGGCGAGCACGTGCAGCTGGGCGGGTGGGCGCACCTGACGGTGCTCGCGGCCCGCGCCGACGACGCCGTCTCGGTCGCGCTCGACGGGCCCGGCGGCGCCCGGTTCGACGTGCCCGCGCAGCGGGTGCGCCGTCCGGATCTCGTCCGCGGGACCGGCGAGGCGCTCACTCGGCTGGCGTGGGCGGGCTGGCAGGCGCAGGTGCCGATCGCGCCGATGCTGGCGACCCCCGGCACCTGGCGTGTCGGCGTGACCGTCGGGCACGGCGAGGTGGTGCGCACCGCGCAGCTGGGGCCTCGGCGGGGACCGCTGGCCGCCGCGCGGCTCATCGCGACACCGCACGAGCTGCGGGGGCGAGTCGCCCGCCTGAGCACGGGCAGCCAAGGTGCGCTCACCGTGCTGGTGCAGCCGCTCGGCGCCCGGGCGCGTGTGGTGCCCCGTCCGGTTCGCCGCGCGGCACGGGCGCTCATCGCTCGGCGGCGGTGACGCGAAGCGCTGTCGCGGGGGCGGTCCCTGGTCTCCGGACGGTGCTCGGTAGGTTGCTGGGACCGAACCCCCGAGCATGCGAGGACAGATGAACCGCCACGACTTCCTCAGCGGCATCCACGCCGCGTACAAGCCGCGCAGCTACCTCGAGATCGGCATCAACGACGGGCGGGGGCTGCGCCGGTCGCGCACCCGCACGATCGGGGTCGACCCCAGCTTCCGGATCGTCTCGGAGCTGGCTTGCGACCTGCAACTGGTCAAGGCCACCAGCGACGACTTCTTCGCCCGCGACAACCCGATCTCGTGGTTCCCGGAGGGGGTCGTGGACTTCAGCTTCATCGACGGCCTGCACATCTTCGAGTTCGCGCTGCGCGACTTCATGAACGCCGAGCGGTTGTCCTCACCGCACAGCGTAATCGTCTTCGACGACATGCTGCCCCGTTCGGTCGCCGAGGCCGCGCGTGATCGGCACACGAACTACTGGACCTGGGACGTGTACAAGGTGGCGACGGTGCTCGAGCGATACCGCCCTGACCTGGTCACCCTGGTCCTGGACACCGAGCCCACCGGACTGCTGCTCGTGCTCGGCGCAGACCCGAACAGCACCGTGCTGAAGGATCGCTACGACGAGATCCTCGCCGAGTACGTCAGCGACGATCCGCAGGACGTCCCCGACGCCGTCCTGCATCGCACCGCGGCGGCCGACCCGTTCCAGGTGCTCGCGTCCCCGGTCTGGTCCGCACTGGCGCAGGCCCGCGATGCCGGAGCCGAACGCGTCGCAGTCGACGAGGTCGCGGCGCTGCGCGGCACGGCCCGCTACGTCGTCGATCCGCCCGACCCGGGTGTCTGGCCACCGGTCAAGGCGCGAGCCAAGACGCCGCCGAACTCGCCGGCCGCGGCACGGGACGGATCCGCGTCGGCGCTCGTGCACCGGGTACGCAAAGCCATCAAACGCCGCTTGTAGCCGGCTGAGCGGCTCAGGCGCCGATGCGGTTCCAGGCGCCGAACGCGGAGCCGGGCACCGGCTGGCTGGACTGCCACAGGTACCCGCCGGCGCCCAGCACGCCCAGCGTCATTGCGCCGTTCGCACCGAACACGAGCGAGGGGCGCCGTGTCGCGCCGGGCGAGCCGGCACCGAGGTTGCGCAAAGGCGCGAACCCGCCTGCCGGCCCTGCTGCCTGCGTTCCGGCGACCGTGCCCGAACTGGTGCGTACGTAAAGCACGACGCTGCCGCTGCCGAAGGCGTGCGCCGCCGGTGCGTCCGCCGCCGACGACGAGGCGGCGACCTCACGCCACGGGCCGAACGAGCCGCCGGGCACCTGCTGGCTGGTACTCCAGGCGCCGCCGCCGGTGGCGAACAGCACGATGAGCCCATCGCCGGTCTGAAGGACGCCCGGGTCGCCGGTCAGGGCCGGCGTTGCCGAGCCCACGACGCCGAACGCGGAGAACGTCCCGCCCACCGAGTACTGCCCCGCACCCTCGATCTGGTAGCCGTGACGCGCGTACACACCTATTGTCCCGGCTGCGGTGACCAGCGCGGCCGGCCTGCCGAGGAAGCCGCCACCCGTGCTGAGCCGTACCCACCGGCCGAAGGCGCTGCCGACCCGATACTGCCCGGTGGCCCAGACATTGCCGTCGCTGGCGGTGCCGATTACCTCGAGCGCCCCGCTGCTGGTGAGCAGCGGCGTCGGATCGCTGACCAGCACCGGGCTGGACGCGCCGATGAGCCGCCACCCGCTGAACGCCGAGCCGGGCCGTGGCTGCCCGTTGCCGAGCAGCTGGCCGCCCGAGGTCCGCACATACACCACCAGGGTGCCGTCGGCCGCCTTCAGCGCAGCAGCCAGGCCCGTGGCTCCGGTGCCGCCGGCGAGCAACGACTCGGGTCCGAACGCTCTGCCCGGACCGGCCTGACAGGTGCCCGCCACGCGCGAGCTCGCCACCCGGTAGGCGCACAGGGCCCCGCTGCCAGCCTGCACGAGCGGCCCCGCCGCCGGGGCCGTGCCGGGCCCTGTGGTGGTGCCCGCCAGTTCGAGGCCGGGGTAGTAGTAGGTCGTGAGCATCGTCTGGTAACTCTCGCCCGCCTGCGCGCATGCCTGCGTGCCGTACTGGCTGAGTACCGTGCCGTCACTCTGGGTGCCGCACCCCTCTCCCGGCGAGCTCAGGTAGGCCTGGTACGCGGCCTGCAGCACCTGCTGATTCTCCCGGGCGACGACATTCCAGGTCTGCTCGACGGCGGCGTCGGTCTGCGGCAGCGCGCTGTTGGCGGCATAGACCTGGAAGTTGGTGTCGTCGGTGACGTCGAAGCAGTCCGACGGGCTCTGGTAGTACCCGCCGTAGTGGTTCACCCAGAACCAGGCGTAGGACTTCGTCGCTACGGCACCGGCCTTGAGCGCCTCGCTGTCCCAGCTGGCCACCCATTCGTTCGGCAGCACGTTCTCGACGTACTGCTCGAAGGGCACGGTGACCACCCGGTCCGGGTTGCCGTGGACGAGCACCCGGATCGAGGACGGCGGGATGGTCTGTGATGAGTACCCGCTGCACGAGGGGCCGGAGGTGTCCTTGACGATGTGCACGCCATCGCCGTAGGCGGGGGCGGCGGGGCGTTGGCCGGGCCGCAGGCCGCCAGGCGTGGTGATGGGGGCACGCGACGCCGGATGAGGCGTGGGACGCGGCGCAGCAGCAGCCTGCTGGCCACCCACGGCGAGCAGCGCGATGATGGCGAGCAGCAGGACCGAGCGCGGCACCCGGCGCCCGGCCGTCATGCGGAGGTCGAGCACGCGGAGCCCATGGCGTCGACCTGGTACACCTTGAGGGGACCGTCCTGGTGCACGAGGGTGACCTGTGGGCTAGCGGCGAGCCGCGTGCGGCTGTAGTGCACTCTCTCTCCCGGCATGCGCACCCTTCCGACGACTACGTAGGCGATCCGGTACTTGCGGACCAGGCAGCCCGCCGGCGGCGCGCTCGGGTTGTTAACGAGCCAGTTCCAGGCCCGGTAACGCTCGGCGTAGTCCGCGACGCTCGCCTTGACCACCGGGGGGAAGCCGAACAGCAGCGGGACGTTGTCGTTGATATAGGACCAGGTCACGAACTCCACGTGCCGGTCGGAGGCCACGACGTCCCCCTTGGGCGTGTGCTGCGCCAGCCACCGGAAGACCCGCGGGTAGGAGCCGCCGACCGGTGCGCGCTCGGCCAGGTTCTTCTGCAGGTTCGCACGAGTGCTGGGCGCGGCGCTCAGCGACACGAGGCCCGCGGTCAGCACCACTGCGGCCGCCGCGGCCGCAAAGACCGCCGACCTGGCGAAGCGCGGCGGCACAGCCGTCCGCGCTTCTCCCCTGCGCAGCAGGCGCTGCAGCAGCCAGTGCAGGGACAGCCCGATCGCGCAGGCGCCGGCCACGGCCAGCACACCGAGGATCGGCAGGACCATGACCCGCAGCCGCTCGCGGATCCCATACCACAGCCCGGCGAGGAACACAGCGGCAGCAGAGTCCGACGTGGACGTCCAGATACCGATGGCCGTCCACACCGCCCAGCTCACCAGCCACGGACGCGCCCATCTGAGCTGCCGGAAGACGAAGCACAGCGGGGAGGCGAGCAGGCATGGCACCGTCAGTGCGAGACCGATCCGCACCGTCAGCGGATGGTGCGCGACAACGCCGGGCGCCGCATAGCCCAGCAACACGTAGCGCTGGGGCTCGGCGATCCAGTACGTCAACGCGCTGCCGAGCTGGCCCACGAAGGCGGCCTTGACCGAAGTGCGCTCACCGCCCGCACCGGCCAGCGGGCCCAGCAACGGCCCGATGGCCACCACCGCCCCCACGGCGACCGCCGCGAGACCGCTCAGCACGGTGCGGATCCGCACCCGTCCACGCAGCGCGAACGCGAAGGTGAGGGCAAGCACCGCGGCGAAGAGGATCTCGTAGGTGTGGGTCATCAGCAGCCCGGCCACCCCTAGCCCGGCCAGCAGCCCCATCCGCACTGGGCGCTTGCCGCGCAGCGCGAGCGCACCCAGCAGGGCAAGTGACACGCTCAGCCCCGGACCGAACGCCTCGGGGGGACGGCCGGTGAGCAGCGCCGCCCACATGGGGCTGAGCACCGCCGGGACCAGCGCGACGCAGCCGGCCACGACCGGACGTCCGCCCAGCGCCCGCACGGCCGCGTAGAGGCCCACGACGAGGGCGAGCGGGCCGACGAGGACCGACCACGCGAGCATGGCGGTACTGATGTGCCCACCGGACAGCAGCGAGCTCTGCGCCCAGGACACGTCGGCCGCGAGCGGGTAGAAGTGACACGAGAGCTGCGGGTGCGTGGAGCCGGTCGTGCAGGCAGAGGTGATCGCGGTACTTCCGGCGTCGATCATGTTGCGGGTGAACACGCCGTGGTTCAGCGTGTCCCAGCCCGGCGGTTCGGCCAGCGGACCCAGCAACACCTGCCCGAACCCGACGGTCACCGCAGCCGGAATGGCAACGGCGACGAGGTCGACCAGACCCACCGGCGCCAGGCTCGCGCGCAGCCTGGCGCCCCAGCGTCGAGAGCCGCCGGGCCGCACCGAACCGTCCGTGGTGGCGCCCGCACCCGCTGGGGGCGGCGGCTCGTCGAGAGGCGGCGCGGAGGCGCCTCCTGCGGCCCCGACGCCCACCGCGACTCGGGCGTCCGCGGGCACGCTGCCGCTCGACCGGTCCGCCGGGGCGTGGCGCCGGATGAGCAGTCGCGAGGCCGCAACTGCGGCCAATGCGAGCACGAGTTCCGCACCCAGCACCCACTGCACGCTGTCCGGCAGGCCGAGCTTGGGCAGCCACGCCATCCCCACGGCCGTGAGTCCGAGCGTGAGGATCGGCGCCGACGCCCACACCGCCCACCGGTCGCGGCCCGCGGGCACGACGAAGCCGAGCAGTGCGCCGGGGACGATGGCGACAAGGAGGGTGACGAGCGCAGTCAGCACGCAAATCCTTCCGGGGCCGGGTCAGCCAGTGACGTCAACCTGGACGAGGACGAGGACGGCGACCCCGAGGAGGGGGACAGGACACGCGCCGCGCCTCGACGGTAACAAAGCGAACGTGTGGGTTTCCTGGGTGACTCGCCCGCGCAACGCCGTAGGGTTCGGAAACGAGGCCCCGCACCGAAGGAGTGAGATGACGAGCGCAACGCCCCGCCGGGTCCGGATGGACGAGCTGCCCGGGCTGATCGGAACGACGTTCGGGCCGTCAGAGCCCCTCGTCGTGGACCAGGACCGCATCACCCGATTCGCCGATGCCACCGACGACCACCAATGGCTGCACGTCGACGCCCAGCGTGCCGCCGAAGGGCCCTTCGGGACGACGATCGCGCACGGGTACCTCACGCTCTCGCTGTTCAGCTCACTGCTGTGGACCGTCCTGGATGTCACCGACGCCGGACAGGTGATCAACTATGGGCTGAACAAGGTTCGGTTCCCGGCACCGGTCCCCGTCGATTCCCCGGTGGTACTGGCGGTGGAACTCACGCAGGTCGAGCAGATCACCGGTGGCTGCCAGCTGACCCTGCTCGCCACCTTCACGGTGAGCGGCGCCGCCAAGCCCGCCTGCGTCGCGGAGGTGCTGTTCCGCTACTTCGCGCTCAGCGGGACCTGAACCGGCACGCCGCCGCGATTGCCGCGCAACCGGCGTATGCCCGAGATCGCCGCCACGCCGGCCTCAGCGACATCGGTGAAGATGAACAGCACCCGGCTGACGACCGCGATACCCAGCGCCTCCGAACCGGACATCACCGGGGCGAGGGCGGCGACGATGATGATCTCGCGGACGCCGGCTCCGGAAGGCACGATCACGAACAGCACGCCCGCTGCCATCGCCAGGGCGAACCCGCCGATGCACCGGATCAGGCCACCGACGCCCGGCGCGCCGAGCGCATTCGCGAGCAGCCACAGGTGCACGCCGAAGAAGACCCAGGTCACGACCAGCCAGGCGCAGGACGTGAGCACCCCCCGCCAGCTCAACGGCCGGGGCAGCGGGCCCTTGCGGAACAACCGCAGGACCAGGTTGACCAGGCGGGTGAGCACCGGCGGCAGGGACGCGACGATCAGGACGGGCAGGGCCGCCAGCAGCCACCACAGCTCCTGATGCCCCTTGGCCGCGGCCAGAACCGGCAGCCCCAGCAGACCCACGGTCAGCGCGGTGGACAGCGACAGTCCCACCCACACCAGCGACGTGGTGAACGCGCGACCCCGCGGCACCCCCTCGCGCTTGGCCAGTTCCATCTGCATGACGACCGACCACACGCTGCCCGGCAGGTACTTGCCCAGCTGCCCGACGAAGAAGATCCGACCCGCCGATAACGGGGTGAGCCGGTAGCCCTCGTCGGCCAGCAATGCGCGCCACGCCATCAGGCTGGCGGCCGTGCCGATGACCGCCGCGAGCAGAGACAGCACGACGCTGGGCCAGGCGAGCATGTGCAGCGCGTCGCGCACTCCGGGCTGGTGCTGACCGTCGACGGTCTTGCCGCTCCAGTTGGACGCCACGGCATAGCCGATGGCCGCGAGGACCAGGAGTGCGACGAGCGGCCGCGCCAGCGGCATCAGCCGGGCGAGCGGACCGCGTTTGCTGATCGGCGACTCCGCCACCTGGGCGGGGCTCTCCACGGTCACTTACAGGCTCCAGACACGGTCTCGAAACGGCACGCCAACACCGGGCTGGCGGTCGAAATCCATCCACCAGGCTAACAGCCCGAAGCCTGCAGCCGGCTAAGAACGCTGCTGCGCGAGCTCGTCCTGCCACCACCGCCAGGCGTCGCGGACCGCGTCGGTCACGCCGGGGTCCATGTCCACGCCACCCGCATAGGCCGTATCGAAGGCGTCGACTGTGTCCGCGGCCACACCTGCCCGCTGCATGCCGACCCGGTTAGCTCCCCGGATCCGGCACGGGTTGCCGAACGCCATGCCGTACGGCGGGACATTCTTGGTGACGATGGACCCCATGCCGATCATCGCTACCGGCCCGATCACTTTGCGCTGGTGGACGATGGTGCCCATGCCGAGGTTGGCGCCGTCGCCGATGTGCACGTGCCCGGCCAGCACCGTGGTCGGCGCCATGGTGACGCGATTGCCCACCACGCAGTCATGGCCGATGTGCACCTTGTCCATGAGGTAGCACTCGTCCCCGATCGAGGTGAGCGCGTCATGGTGTCCCTGCTGGACGGCACTGAGCTCGCGGATGACGTTGCCACTGCCGATCCGCACGCCGCTGCCGCCGCCCTTCGCGTCGTCGGCACCGCCGTGGTCGATGCCGCGGACCTCGGCCGGCGTGCCGAGCACGGTGTGCGGTCCGATCCAGTTGCCGTCACCGATCGTCGTGGGCCCGAGGATGACGACGTAGGCGCCGATCACGTTGTCCGCGCCGAGCTCTACGCCCTCGCCGATCACTGCCGTGGGATGGATGTCGTTCATGCGGATCTCCTGAGTCCAGTTGCCGGCACGACCGGATGGCGACGATAACATCGCCGCGACAATTCCCCGGCCAGCGGAGCTAACCTGTGATTCCCGTTTCGAGTGTCGTCATCCCCCCGGAGACCGAAGACCTAGTGCGGGAGGTGCTCCGCTCCGGGATGCTCGCCCAGGGCCCGCTCGTGAAGCGATTCGAGGACGAGTTCGCCGCGATCACCGGCGTCCGGCACGCCGTCGCGGTCAACAACGGCACCACCGCACTCGTCGCGTCGCTGCAGGTGCTCGGCCTCAAGCCGGGCGACGAGGTGCTCACCAGCCCGTTCACGTTCGTCGCGACGCTGAACGCGATCTTGGAAGCCGGGGCGACTGCGGTGTTCGCCGACATTCGCGCCGAGGACTTCTGCCTCGATCCCGCGGCGGCCGAAGCCGCGATCGGCGCACGCACGAAGGTGCTGATGCCGGTGCACCTGTACGGGCAATGCGCGGACATGGACGCCCTCGCGCCGCTGGCCGCCCGCAACGGCCTCCACCTAGTCGAGGACGCCGCGCAGGCACATGCCGCGACGATCGGTGAGCGACGTGCCGGCTCGTTCGGCCTGGGCTGCTTCTCCTTCTACGGCACCAAGAACGTCACCACCGGCGAGGGTGGCATGATCACCACCGACGACGACGAGCTCGCGGACCGGTTGCGCGTGCTGCGCAACCAAGGCATGCGGCAGCGCTACGTCTACGAGATGGCTGGGCACAACTACCGGCTCACCGACCTGCAGGCGGCGCTGGCCATCCCCCAGCTGGCCGGGATCGAAACCACCACGGCGCGCCGGCGCGCCCCCGCGCAGCGGCTGATCGAGGGCCTGGCCGGGGTCAGCGGCCTGCGCCTGCCGAGCCAGCTGTCCGGGCGCGGCCATGTATGGCACCAGTTCACCGTCCTGGTCACCGACGAGTCCCCGATCGAGCGCGAGGAGTTCGTCGAGCGGCTCACCGAGCGCGGCGTCGGTTGCGGCATCTACTACCCGCGCCTCGTCTTCGACTACGACTGCTACCGCGAAGATCCTCGCGTCCACGCGGCCGAGATGCCCGTGGCGGCGTCGGTCGCCGCGCAGGCGGTATCGCTGCCGGTGCACCCACGCCTGTCCGGCGAGGATCTCGACACGATCGTCAGCACCGTCCGCGATCTGATGAAGGCCTGAGCGCGGTGGGAAACCCCCGCATCGCGCTCGTCGGCGCGGGCTCGATGGGCTCGCTGCACGCTCGGGTGATCTCGCAATCCGAGCGCGCCGACCTGGCCTACGTGGTCGACTCGCAGCGCGAGGCCGGCGCACCCGTCGCCGAGCGCTTCGGGACCACCTGGGTGCCCGAGCTGGACGGCGCTACGGATGTCGACGCGGTCGTCGTGGCCGCTGTCACCGAGGCGCACCACGCGCTCGGACTGCAGGTCCTGCGCCGCGGCCTGCCGCTGTTGATGGAAAAGCCCCTTGCCGACCGTCTCGTCGACGCCGAAGAACTCGTGGCGCTGTCCACGGAGAAGGACGTCCCGCTGATGTGCGGGCTGCTGGAGCGGTACAACCCCGCGATCATGACGGCGCTGAGTTTCGTGGAGCATCCGCAGCACGTGACGGCGGTACGGCACTCGCCCTACGTTCCGCGCATCCGCACCGGCGCCTCGTCCGACCTGCTGATCCACGACATCGACAGCGTGCTGCGTCTGGCCGGCAGCGAACCGTCCGCGGTCCGCGGCTCGTTCGGCTACCTGCACCCGGACTCGCCGGACCGCTCCGAGGACGTCGCCGAGGCGATGCTCGGCTTTCCCACCGGCATGGTCGCGAACATCTCCGCCAGCCGCGTCAGCCAGCGCAAGGTGCGCCACTTCGCGATCGCCGAGGCGAACCGTCTCGTCGAGGTGGACATGCTGCGCAACGCCGTCACCATCTATCGGCACGTGCTCAACGACGCCGGCCCGGACGGCCTGAGCTACAAGCAGCAGACGATCATCGAGATTCCGACGCTGATCTCCGCGCGCGAACCGCTGGCCGTGCAGCTGGACCGCTTTCTCGACCTGGCCACCGGCGCACTCGACGCCGCGGGCGAGCGGGCGAGCATCCTGCCGCCGCACCGGACCGTGCAGGCAGTACGCGACAACGCGGCCGCGTAGGGAGAATCCGCGCCCAGCGGTCCGCCGGCCTCGGCATCGACCGCTCGCGGATGGCCAGCGATCAGTGCCGGCGCGGACGTTGCGCGGCCATCTCTGCAAGCACGTCGAGGTGCTGGGCGAGCACGACGTCCAGCGAGAAGTGCTCGCGCACGAGCTTGCTGCCGTTGCCGCCGATCCGCTCGCGTTCGGCCGGGTCGCGCAGCAGCGAGATCAGGGCGTCTGCGAGCGCATCCGCGTCGCCGACCGGCACCAGCAGGCAGTGCGTGCCGCTGACCAGCTCGATGCCGGGAAAGTTGTCCTCCCGCACGGCCACCACCACTGGCGCTCCGGCGGCCATGCTCTCCAGCGTCGCAGTGCCCATCCCCAGGCCCTGTAGGTCGTGCGTCTCGACGGTGGCGGCGGCGAGGTAGTTCGGCACCTCGTGCTTGGGCACCGCGCCGACCGCGACGACGGCATGCGCGACACCCAGCTCACGAGCGCGCTGCTGGAAGACCTCGTAGTACGGGTGGCCCACCACGACCAGGCGCGCATGCGGGAACTCGTCGAGGACCCTCGGCATCGCCTCCACCAGGGTGACGCGATCGCGCAGCGGGATCACGTGCCCGAGCGAAACAATCAGCGGCGCGTCTGCGAAGTCGTGCCGGCGGCGCACCAGCTGCCCGTCGCCCGCGTGCATGCGCGTCGGGTCGACGCCGACCGGGATGTAGTCCAGAGCCGAGTAGCCGCGGCGGTATCGGGTCTTGATGTAGTCGTCCATCTGCGCGTCCATCACCACGACGCGCGGTCGGAACAGCCGCAGGATCGGTGCGACGAGCAGCGCGTCGAGCCAACGGAACACGCCGTGGTAGTGCGCCTTCGGGTTCTCCAGCCGGGTATGGACCGACAGCAGCGCGGGGATCTTGCGCCGGCGCGCGTACACCCCGCTGGCCCAGGTCAGGTCGAAGAACTGGCCGTGCTGGTGGATGACGTCGGGACGGAACTCATCGAGCAACGCGCGCAATCGCGGGCGCAGCGACGGCCGCAGCGTGAACGGCAGGTCGAAGCTCACCGACAGCCGCGTCTCGGGAATCATCGCGGCCGGGACCCGCACGATTCGCAAGCGCGGCTCAGGCTCCTCCACCTTGGGTGCGTCCTTGTAGGCAGCCGTGAGCACCAGCACCTCGTGCCCGGCCTGGGCGTAGCCGCGCGCGAGTGCGTCGGACAGGTGCGCGCTGCCGCCCACCCGCGGCGGGTAGAAGTTGTTGACGACCAGAATCCTCATCGGCCCGAGGCCTGGCCCGGTGCCGGTTCCAGGCGCACGTCGGCGCCATCGAGCACCACCTGCCCGACCGGCCGGGCGGGCACGCCGGCCACGACAGTGCGTGCCGGCACGTCGCGCGTCACGACGGCACCGGCGGCGACGACCGCTTCGTCGCCGATGCTCACGCCCATGTTCACGACCGCGTTCGCGCCGAGGAAGACGCGATCCCCGACGCGGGTTGGGCGCCGCTCAACCGTCGAATACTGCCGTCCGGAGACGCAGCGGCGCACCGAGGAGTGAGTGTAGATCTGCGCTCCGCAGCTGATGTCGCAGCCCGCGCCGATGGTCAGCCCGCCCGAGCCGTCGATGACGGTGAACGCGCCGATCCAGGTGCCCGGCCCGATCTTCGGGTCGCCGCTCACCCAGGCGAGCGGGTGGTACGGATTCGGCGGTAACCCGTTTGAGGCGGGCTCGACGGTGCCGGCCGTCACGCCATCGACGCCTTCACCAGGTTCGTCATGCCCTCCTCGACGGTGATGGTCGGCTCGAAGCCGAGCACCTCCCGAGCGCGGCTGATATCGGCGGCGCGCCGCGAGACCAGCACGTCGCGGGGGTTGAACTGCGGCTCGACATCCACCCCGACCGCGTCGATGAGGATGCGGGCAAGCTGCGCCACCGAGGTGTCGATGCCCGTTCCGATGTTGACCGGCACGTTGGCCCGCTCCGCCTCGAGCGCGAGCACGACCGCCCGGGCGATGTCGTGGACATGGACGAAGTCCATCGACTGCTCGCCCTTTCCGTCGATCACTGGCGGCTCGCCGTTCTTCAGCCTGTCGACGAAGTGGTTGATCACCGAGGTGTAGTACGCGCTGATCTTCTGTCCCTCGCCGTAGACATTGAAGAACCGCAGCGCGATCCAGGACAACCCGCTGCGGCGCTGGTAGAAGCCCAGGAGGTCCTCGCCTGCGCGCTTGCTGATGCAGTACGGGGTCAGCGGGTCGAGGCGGTCGTCCTCGTGCATCGGGATCTTCTCGGGATCGCCGTACACCGACGCGCTGGACGCATACACCAGTCGGCGCACGCCATGATCGGCCGCGGCGGCGAACACGTTGTGGTTGCCGACCATGTTGATGTCGATGCTCTCGTACGGGTCGGCCAGGCTCTTGTTGATGCTCACCGTGGCGAAATGGATGACCGACTCGCAGCCCTTCATGGCGTTGTGCACGCCGCCGCCGTAGCGCACGTCCTGCTCGACGAGCTCCACACGACCTGTGGCCACCAGCTTCGCGACCTCGGAGCGGTCGCCGCGCGAGAGGTTGTCGAAGATCCGAACGTGGTAGTCACGCTCGAGCAGCATGGGGATGACGCGCATCCCGATGAATCCGGCGCCTCCGGTGAAGAAGACGGTTTTCGGCTGCGTCATAAGGCGGTGCTCCTCGTCGGTGGGATCTGATCCTGATCAGGGGGCTCGCGAGTGCCGCGCACGGCCGGCGTCAGTGGACGGCGGTGACAGCTGCGCGCACGGCCTTGGCGACGGTCTCGATCTGCGCGTCGGTGAGGTTGGCGTGCATGGGGATGGCGAGGTGCCGGGCGAACAGCTCGGCCGAGGTCGGGCAGTCGAAGCCCCCGCCGTAGACAGGCTGCAGGTGCGAGGCGTAGGTGCCGATGTTGCACTGCACCCCGTTTGCCCGCAGGGCAGCCGCGACGCGGCCACGGTCGACGCCGGCCGCGAGCGTGAGGATATAGGACTGCCAGACGCTCCGGCGGTCGGGGAGCTCGATGGGTACCTGCACCTCGTCCAGGTCGCCGAGAAGTTCGGCGTAGCGGCCGGCGACGTGCCGCCGGGTGGCGAGCAGGTCCGGCAGCTTGCCCAGCTGCGCGGACACCACCGCCGCTGCGATCTCGGACAGCTTGTAGTTCCAGCCGATCTCGTCGAAGACCGGTACGGGCAGGTCGTCGGAACCGGCGCGTGCGAACGCGCTCTCGATTCCGAAGAAGTGCTGCTTGCGGGTGCGCGCCAGCAGCTTCTCGTCGTCGCTGGTGATCGCGCCGCCCTCACCGCAGGTGATGCCCTTGCGGCCGTGGAAGGAGAAACAGGCTGCGTCGGCCAGGCTGCCGGCGGGACGCCCCTTGTAGCTGGCACCCGCCGAGCAGGCGGCGTCTTCGAGCAGCCACAGGCCGTGGCGCTCGGCGATCGCGCGGAACTCGTCGTAGTCGGCCGGCTGTCCGGCGACGTCGACGCCGATGATGCCGACCGTCCGCGGGGTGACCGCAGCCTCGACCGCTGCCGGGTCTGCCGACCAGATGTCGGGCCGGACATCGGCGAAGACCGGCTTCGCGCCGGTGTAGAGGACCGCATGCCCGGTCGCCGGGAAGGTG
The DNA here is from genome assembly GCA_051000395.1 of Jatrophihabitantaceae bacterium. GTDB lineage: Bacteria > Actinomycetota > Actinomycetes > Mycobacteriales > Jatrophihabitantaceae > JBPCOI01. The sequence continues at coordinate 5,203 of JBPCOI010000075.1, read as the reverse complement.
TAGTCGCCGACGATGACCTCGTCGCCCGGGCCGGCGCCGAGCGCGAGTACGGCGAGGTGCAGCGCTGCGGTGCAGTTGTTGACGCTGAGCGCGCCACGAGTGCCGCACAGCTGGGCGAATCGCTGCTCGAAGGCCCGTCCGACCGGACCCTGGCCGGCCACCCAGCCCGATTTCAGCACCTCGCCGACGGCTGCGAGTTCCTCCGCGCCCAGAGTCGGCTGCCCCAGCGCGATCGTCTCCTGCATCGATCTCCTCGTCGGTTCCGGTGCGCCCGGCCGTCGGCGGCGCCGGGCTAGTCTAAGGCCTCGCGCCCCGCCCTCGCGTCAACCTGCCTGCCGCTCCACAGTTTCTTGGCGCCACGCAGCGGGCGCGACCGGACGGGACGGGACGGGTCACGCAACCGGACGGAAAGGGCATCTCGTGAGCAGCCGATCGCGCTACGTGGTCATCGGCGGAGGCATCCTGGGACTGGCGGTCGCGGACAAGATCGCGACGGCGCGCCCCGGCGTCCGGGTGAGCGTGCTCGAGAAGGAGCCGGCGTGGGCCAGGCACCAGACCGGTCGCAACAGCGGCGTCGTGCACTCGGGCCTGTACTACAAGCCCGGCAGCCACAAGGCGCTGATGTGCCGGCGCGGCTCCGAGTCGATCATTGAGTTCGCGCGGCAGGAGGGTGTCGCCGTCGAGCGATGCGGCAAGCTCGTCGTCGCGACCCGAGACGACGAGCTTCCGCAGCTTCGCGCGCTCGCCGAACGCGGGCGCAGCAACGGTCTGGTGATCCGGGAACTCGAGCCTGCCGGTGCCCGCGAGATCGAGCCGCACGTGGCGTGCGTGGCCGCGCTGCACGTTCCGGCCACCGGGATCGTCGACTACGCCGGGGTGTGTGCCGCGCTGGTCCGCCGGCTCGCGAGCAGCGGCGCTGACCTGCGCCTGTCGACGGAGGTCGTGGGCCTGAAGCACTACCAGCTCGCCACCACCGTCGAGACGAGCAACGGCGACCTCGACGCTGACGCCGTCGTCAACTGTGCCGGGCTGCAAAGCGACCGGGTCGCGCGGCTGGGCGGCCTGCGTCCGGGCGCCCACATCCTGCCGTTCCGCGGTGAGTATTACGAGCTGAGCTCGGATAAGCGTCATCTGGTGCGGGCATTGATCTACCCCGTTCCCGACCCGCTGTTCCCATTCCTCGGGGTGCACTTCACCCGCATGGTCGGCGGCGGCGTGCACGCCGGACCTAACGCCGTGCTCGCCCTGGCACGCGAGGGATACGACTGGCGCACGGTGCGGCCGGCCGAGCTCGCCGCTACGTTCGCGTACCCCGGCTTCTGGCGCCTCGCCTCCCGCCACTCCAGGGCGGGGATGGACGAGATGCGCCGCTCGTTCTCGCTGCACCGCTTCGCCGAGAGCCTGCGCACGCTGGTGCCCGAGGTGGCCGATACCGACCTCGTCGCCGCCCCCGCAGGCGTGCGCGCCCAGGCCGTGCGGCGCGACGGCACGCTCGTCGACGACTTCTTGATCGAGACCGACGGCCGGGTGGTGCACGTGCTCAACGCGCCCTCGCCGGCCGCGACCAGCGCCCTGGAGATCGCGGCTCACGTGGAATCGCTGCTTCCCGCGTGACGCCTCGCGCCACCGCCGGCACCGGCCCCGGCACCGGCTAGATCAGCGGGGGGCGTCCGGCCCGGGTCATCCGCCACACTGTGCGCCACGACATCGGCCGGCGCGCCCCGGCGTCGGCCCGCATCCCCTCGCACGCGCCGCGCCACGACTGCCGCAGCGACGTGCGGTCGCGGGCCCGGGCCAGCGTGAGCGCGGCCCACACCAGCAGGTAGAGCACCGCGAGCGGCGCGGGCAGCCGGCGGCGAGCGAGGAAGACGCGGTTGCGCGCGGAGAGCCGGTAGAACTGCACATGGCGCGTTGGCGCGATGGCCGGGTGCAGCACGACGAGATCGCCCGCGTAGCGAACCCGCGCACCGGCGTCCCAGATCGCCCAGGCGAGGTCGATTCCTTCGTGGGCGTAGAAGAACCCGTCCGCCCAGCCGCCGACGCGCTCGAAGAGCTCGCGTCGCGTCGCGACCGCGCCCTCCCATAGCGCGGTGACGTCACTCGAACGGGCCGGGTCGCCGACGTGCAACCGCGGCGTCCAGCGCCGCGGCGCCGGCCTGCCCTGCGGGTCCACGACACGCGGCTGCACCAGCCCGAGGTCCGGCGTCTCGTCGAACATCCGCGCGATGCGCGCGAGCGTGTCCGGGTCGCGCAGGCAGGCGTCGTCGTCGAGGAAGAACAGCAGCGTGCCGCGCACGTGCGGCACGCCGGCGTTGCGCCCGGCCGGGATGCCCACGTTCTGCGCCAGCGCGAGCCCGCGCACCCTGTCGGGCAGCCCGACCGGCGCCCAGCCGTTGCCCACCACCACCACGTCCAGCTCGACTCCGGTCTGCGCGAGCACGCTGCGCAGCCCGCGCTCGAGCTCGTCCGGCCGGCACCCCTGGCTCAGCACGACGACGCCGTAGGACGGCGCGTTCGCTCGGCAAGCGTCGCTCATGACCGCACGCGGTTCGAGGCGACGATCGCGACGAAGTGCCCGAGCACCGACATCAGCGCCAGCGGCACCAGCACCGCGAGCAGCACCCGGGTGGCGTGCAGCTCCCCGACGAACGCGTCGGCGACGGCCGCGACCAGGACGATCAGCGTCAGCTCGATCGAGTGGTAGATGCGGTGGAACGGCACGAACCGCGCGGCGCCGCGCAGCGCCGCCAGTATCCCGGAACGCGGCGTGGCGACCTGCGCGGTGTCGGGCAGTCGCTCGAGACCGGCGGCGGCGCGGGAGGAGTGCACCAGGTCGTTGAGCGCCTTGTTCAGGCACAGCAGCCAGGCCAACAACGCGCCGAGCGCGATCCAGCCGAGGTGGTGGGTTATCTCCCGGACACCGCCGGCGGCTCGCACGCCCAGCGCGACCGCGATCAGCGTCTCGACGGTGTAGTGGCCGACCTTGTCGAGGAACACGCCCATCGGGCTCGACGTGCCGCGCCACCGCGCGACCTCTCCGTCGCAGGCGTCCCACATCATCTGCAGCTGGGTCCCGAGCACGGCGAGTACCGCCCCGAGCAGCGCCGGGAGCAGCAGCGCCGCGGCCGCCAACCAGCCGCTGACGATCATCAGCCAGGTGACGCCGTTCGCGCTGATGCCGGTGGGCAGCAGGGCACGCGTGACGTAGGGCGAGATGCGGCGCATGTACAGGTCGCCGGTCCAGTGCTCCGCGGTGCGCCGTCCGCGGACCGACGGCGGCTGGGTGATCCGGCGCAGCTCCGCGACCGACGGGCGCGCCGGTCGCCCCCCGGCCGTCACGGCGGCCCCGCGAGCCGCGCGGCCCGATCGCGAAGTTCCTTGCCGCGCAAGGCGATCAGCTCGTCGCAGGTGTCGAGGAACCTCGCCGTCGCCACGCCGGCGGCGACGTCGCCCATGGCGCGTCGCACCCAGGTGCGGCGCGCCAGCACGTCGCCACCAGCCAGTTCCCGCTCGACCAGCGGGACAGCGCCGGCGACGGGCGCGATGAGCACCGGCACGGCGCTCAGCAGGCCGTCGGGTTCCAGGACCGCGCTGGGGTCGACGGGCCGGGTGAGGATCAGCGGCTTGCCGGTGGACATCCAGTCGCTGGCCACCGCCGAGACGTCGCCCACGAGCAGGTCCGCCGGGTCGGCGCGAGCGTCCCACCGTGGGTCCAGGTCGACGCGGTGCCCGCCGTCGGGATCCGCTGCGCGATAGTGCCCGATCAGCTCCTGCAGCCGCCGGTCGGCCACCGCGAACTCCGCGCGGTTGGCGCCGGTGCGCGGGTGCGGGCGATACACGACCCGGAACCGGCGCGAGGCAAGCAGCGCGTTCAGCAGGTCGTCCGCGTGCGAGAGCACCGAGCTGTAGGCCATGCTCGGCTGGGCACCTTCCCACGTCGGCGCGTACAGGACGGTGGGACGCCCGCCCGCGCGGGCCGCCGGTTCCTCGCTCCCGCCGGACGCCCGGCCGGCGCCGTCGAGCTGCGGGCGGCCGATCGTGCGCACGTGCGCGTCCACGTCGTAGCGCATCAGGTTGCGGGCCAGGCGGGCGCGTCCCGCCTCGCCGGCGACCAGCACGAAGTCGTAGGCCTTGACCTGGTTGCTGGCCGACGCGGCCTTGTCGCTCTCACCGTGACCCAGGTACGCGTGCAGGATCGTCGGGAACCGCAGCGGGTGCAGGTTGCGCACGTTGTGGTTGACGTAGAGCGCGAGTGCGACGTCGCTGCGCGAGACGAGCTCCTCCAGCACCGCGACCCGCCCGCAGCACACCACCGGCATCCCGCACTCCGAGCGCAGCGCTGCGGCCACCCGGCTGTCCAGGCAGACGACCCCGACCCGATGCCGCTCGTCCAGCGCCCGCAACGGCGCGTACCACTGCCGCAGCTGGTACAGGTTCGTGAGCGTGTCCGGGAAGTAGAGCATGACGGTGAACGGCAGCGACTGCCCGCGCAGCGCGTCGTCGTCGCCGAGACCGTCGGGATCTCCTTCCGGCAGCAGCCCGAGCCGGCGGATCAGCCGGCCGCCGCCGCGGCGCACTCCGCGGCGCAGCTGCGCGCTCCGGCTCCTCGGCGTGGCGCTCATCGCGCGCTGATCGTCCTCTCCTCGCCGGCTGCGTACCGTCCGATGCGTGAGGATACGGGCAAGCGCGCCTCCCCCTCCCGAGCGAATCGCCCTCCCCCTGGGATGATGCCTGCCATGAACACTGCCGACGGCTCCGGACGGCTGCGCACCGTCGCCGTCGTCCTGGCCGGCGGGACCGGGTCGCGGGTGGGGCTGGATCTGCCCAAGCAGCTGCTCAAGGTCGCCGGGCGCACGATCATCGAGCACACGGTCGAGGCGCTGCACGACTGCGCCGAGATCGACGAGATCCTGGTCGTGATGACGGCCGACTTCGTGCCCGACGCCCGGGCGCTGTTGCTCCGCGACCGCCTCCCTAAGGTCGCCCGCGTCCTGGCCGGCGGAAGTGACCGCAACGCCTCCACCGTCAGGGCGCTGGAGGCGCTGGGCGACCAGGAGTGCAACGTGCTGTTCCACGACGCGGTCCGGCCGCTGCTGCCGCACCGCGTCGTGCAGGACTGCGTCGCGGCGCTGGAGACCTACGAGGCAGTCGACGTCGCGATCCCCTCCGCCGACACGATCGTCCGCGTGGACGAGCAGGGCCA
>JBPCOI010000020.1:0-59363 GCA_051000395.1 Jatrophihabitantaceae bacterium | reverse complement strand
CCCGCGGACGCGGCGCGGCGGCCCGCTCGCGCAGTTGCGCCGCCGGCACCGTGGCAGCCCGCCCACCGCATCACCGGAGGCTGCGACCGCCCAGTCGCCGCGCACCGGGCGCTGACACCCGGACGCCGGGATGGCAGCATCCGTCTCAGCCGCACCGACACGAGGAGCTCCCGATGCCCGAAGCCGTGATCGTCTCCGCAGTCCGCTCGCCGATCGGACGGGCCGTGAAGGGCTCGCTCGCCACGATCCGCCCGGACGAGATCGCAGCCCAGATGGTGCGCGCCGCGCTGGACCGGGTGCCGGCGCTCGACCCGCACGAGATCGACGACCTGATGATGGGCTGCGGCCAGCCCGGCGGCGAGGGCGGGTTCAACATCGGGCGCGTGGTCGCGGTGCGCCTGGGTTACGACTTCCTGCCGGGGACGACCGTCAACCGCTACTGCTCGTCGTCGCTGCAGACCTCGCGGATGGCCTTCCACGCGATCAAGGCCGGTGAGGGCGATGTGTTCGTCTCCGCCGGCGTGGAGGTGGTGTCCAGCTTCGCGCGCGGAAACAGCGACGGCTGGCCCAACACGCACAACCCGCGCTATGCCGCGGCCGAGGCACGCACGGCGAAGCGCGCCGAGTCTGGCGCGACACAGTGGAACGACCCCCGCGAGGACGGCGAGCTACCCGATGTCTATATCGCGATGGGCCAGACCGCCGAGAACGTCGCGCTGCTCAAGGACGTCAGCCGCGAGGACATGGATCACTTCGGAGTGCGCTCACAAAACCTCGCCGAGCAGGCGCTCGACAACGGCTTCTGGGAACGCGACATCACGCCGGTGACGCTGCCCGACGGCACCGTGGTGGCCAAGGACGACGGCCCGCGCGCGGGCGTCACCTATGCCGCGGTGTCGCAGCTCAAGCCGGTGTTTCGCCCGGACGGGCGGGTGACCGCCGGCAACTGCTGCCCGCTCAACGACGGCGCGGCCGCCGTCGTGATCATGAGCGACGCGAAGGCCGCCGCACTGGGCCTCACCCCGCTGGCCCGCATCGTGGCCACCGGGGTCAGCGGCCTGTCCCCGGAGATCATGGGCCTAGGCCCGGTCGACGCCTCGCGCCGGGCGCTGGCGCACGCCGGCATGGCCATCGGCGACATGGACCTGGTCGAGATCAATGAGGCGTTCGCGGCGCAGGTGCTGCCTTCGCAGCGGGAGTTGGGCATCGAGCTGGATCGGCTCAACGTCAACGGTGGCGCGATCGCGGTGGGCCACCCGTTCGGCATGACGGGGGCGCGCATCACCACCACGCTGATCAACTCGTTGCAAACCCACGACAAGCAGTTCGGCCTGGAGACGATGTGCGTCGGCGGCGGGCAGGGCATGGCGATGGTGCTGGAACGGCTGTCCTAGGCCTGTCCTCGGCCTGTCTAGGCCTGTCTCGGCCTGTCCTCGGACCGGCCCGAGGGCGTCCCAGTGCGGTACCAGCCCGCGGGTCGGGCGCCGTAACCCGGCGGCTTCGTCGTCGTTGAGCCGAGTGGGGACGAGTCCGGACATACCGTGGGGGAATGCCCGGGGGCGATCCCGAACCGTCGAGGGCGGACCCGGGATCTCCGTGCGGAGGCTCCGGGTCGGCCCTCGACGCGTTTCGTGCGGCCAGCGGCGCGTACTGCCGTGCGCCGGCCGCGCGGGTAGCCCGGCCCGCGCAGGTAGGCCCGCACAGGTAGCTCAGTCGCGCAGGTAGCTCAGCAGCCGCAGGATCTCGAGGTAGAGCCAGATCAGCGTGAGCACCAGGCCGAAGGAGGCGTACCAGGCGAACTTCTGGTCGACCCCGTTGCGGATGCCGCGCTCGATCATGTCGAAGTCCACGACCAGGTTCATCGACGCCACCACGATGCAGACCAGGCTGAACACGATCGCGAGCACACCGCCGCTGCGCAGGCCGAGGCCGCCGGGGGTGAACAGGTAGGCGATCAGGTTGACGATCATCAGGCCGAACACGCCGATCGTGGCGCCCACGACGACGCGGGTGAACTTCGGCGTCACCCGGATCGCGCCGATCTTGTAGACGAACAGCATGCCGGCCGCGACCATCACCGTGCCGGTGACCGCCTGAATCACTATGCCGTGGTAGGCCTGCTCGAAGATCTTGCTGATGGCGCCGAGCAGGACGCCCTGGAAGACCGAGTAGAGCAAGCAGAGCGGGGCGTTGGCCTTCATCCGGAAGGACATGTACAGCCCGAGGCCCAGGCCACCCATCAGCGAGACGATCAGCACCGGTGCCGACAGGGTGGCCGGCGTCAGGATCCACGACGCCGTCCCGGCCGCGAGCAGCACCAGCAGCATCGCCCCGGTGCGCTGCACCACGTCGTCGAGCGTCATGTACCGGGCGCCGGGCACCGGGCCGGTGTAGGCGGGCCGGTCGTACATCTTCTGCAGATCCACCGGGGACGGTGTCGCGCCGGACGCCTTCCCGAAGTTCCTGATGACGGGGTTCTCGGCCATCTGCTGAACTGCCTCCTACGCTCGCGACCGGCTGCGGAAGCCGGCCACCGGATCCGGGCGGGTGCCTGCCGGGGTATCTGTCCAGTGCAACGATACGCAGACGCACCGCGTTCCCTGTGCCGCGGCGAGCGACCGCGTTGCCCCGCAGCTACCGACGGGTAACTTATAGCCGAGACAACGTGTACCGCCGAACTCGTCAGGAGATCGCCATGTCAGGGCGCACCACGCGCGGCCGCGACGCCATGGGTGTCGGGCTGGCCGCGCTCAACAAGCTCGCGAGTGCGGGCCTGATCGACCGGCTCGGGCTGCGCGGGACCGCCGAGAAAGTCGTATACGAGGCCGCGCGCACCGGGTTTCGCGCCGCCGGCGCCACGAACCGCACGTTCGCCGCGGTTCAGCAGCGCGGCAGGCCCGAGCGGCCGGAGGCCGCCGCGGAGCGGGAGCTGTTCGACCTGCGCCCCACCGACGAGCAGCGCATGATCGTCGAGGCCACCCGGGAGTTCGCTGCCGAGCAATTGCGGCCCGCCGCGGCAGCCGCGAACGACGCCTGCACCGCACCCGCCGCGCTGCTGAACCGCGCTGCCACGGAGCTGGGCGTCGCGCAGCTCAGCGTCCCGCAGACGCTGGGCGGCATCGGCAGCGAGCGTTCGGCCACCACCGGAGTGCTCGTCGCCGAGGCGCTCGCCCACGGCGACATGGGCCTTGCCGTCGCCTGCCTGGCACTTGCCGCGGTGAGCACCGCGCGGGTGCTGTGGTGCGACGAGCGGCAGCAAGCCACCTACCTGCCCTCCTTCGTCGGCGGCGACACGGGTTCCGGCACCGTCCCGGCTGCCGCGCTGACGGTGCTGGAACCACACGTCCTGTTCGATCCGTTCGCGCTGCGCACGACGGCGCGCCGGAGGGGCGGCGGGTATGTCCTCGACGGCGTGAAGTCCCTCGTGCCGCTCGCGGGGGCGGCCGAGCTGTTCGTCGTAGCCGCCGCCCTGGACGGCGTGCCGGCGCTGTTCCTCGTCGAGTCCGGCACGTCCGGGGTGAGCGTGGAGTCCGAGCCCGCGATGGGCCTGCGCGCGGCGTCGATGGGGCGGCTGCTCCTCGACGGGGTCGCGGTGCCGCAGAGCGCGCTGCTGGACGGCACTACGGTCGCCGGCGAGCACGCGGGCAGCGACGGCGCCCGGACCGGCAGCTACGCCGAGTGCATCCGCCTGGCGCGCCTCGGCTGGGCCGCACTCGCGCTGGGCACCGCCCAGGCGGTGCTCGACTACGTCATCCCGTACGTCAACGAGCGGGAGGCCTTCGGCGAGCCGATCAGCCACCGGCAGGCCGTCGCGTTCCTCGTCGCCGACATCGGCATCGAACTCGAGGGAGCGCGCCTGGTCACGCTGCGCGCCGCGAGCCGCGCCGAGCAGGACCGTCGGTTCGCTCGCGAGAGCGCACTGGCCCGCCGGCTCACCGCCGAGTACGGCATGAAAATCGGCAGCGACGGAGTGCAGTTGCTTGGCGGCCACGGCTACGTCAAGGAACACCCGGTGGAGCGGTGGTACCGCGACCTTCGGGCCGTCGGGCTCATGGAAGGCGTGGTGTTGGTGTGAGCATCAACCTCGAGGTACCCAAGAAGTTCGCCATGATCGTCAATCAGGCGCACCAGGTCTCCACGGAGATCTTCCGTCCGATCTCGCGCAAGTACGACTCCGCCGAACACGAGTACCCGAAGGAACTCGACATGCTCGCCTCCCTCGTCGACGGCATGAACGCCTCAGGTGGGACGACGACCGGCGCCCGCGGCGTGCGCCGCGAGTCCAACGGCGACGGCGGGAACAGAAATGGCTCGAACATGTCCGGCGTGCTGTCGGTGATGCAGGCGTGCTGGGGTGACGTCGCGATGGTGCTGTCGATGCCCCGGCAGGGCCTGGGCAACGCCGCGATCGCCTCGGTCGCCAACGACGAACAGCACGCGCGCTTCGACCGGGCATGGGCGGCGATGGCGATCACGGAACCGTCCTTCGGTTCGGACTCCGCGGCGGTACAGACGACGGCGGTGCTCGACGGCGACGAGTACGTCATCAACGGCGAGAAGATCTTCGTGACGGCGGGCGGTCGTTGCGACTCGGTGGTGGTGTGGGCCTCGCTGGACCGCAGCAAGGGACGCGCCGCGATCAAGTCGTTCGTCGTCGAGAAGGGCACGCCGGGGATGGTCGTCGAGCGTCTCGAGCGCAAGCTCGGTATCCGCGCGTCGGACACCGCGACGATTCGCTTCACCGACTGCCGGGTACCGAAAGCGAACCTGCTCGGCTCCGCGGAGGTGCAGACCGAGCAGGGCTTCGCGGGCGTCATGCAGACCTTCGACAACACCCGGCCGCTGGTGGCCGCAATGGCGGTGGGCTGCGCGCGGGCCGCGCTCGACGAGATCCAGGACCTCCTCGCCGAGGCGGGCGTCGAGATCGACTACGACCGGCCCGCGCATACGCAGCACGCGGCGGCCGCGTCGTACCTGAAGATGGAGGCCGACTGGGAGGCCGCCTACCTGCTGACCCTGACCGCGACCTGGATGGCCGACAACAACAAGCCGAACTCGCTGGAGGCCTCGATGGCCAAGGCGAAGGCCGGACGCGTCGGCGTCGAGATCACCTTGCGCTGCGTGGAGCTGGCCGGTTCCTACGGCTACGGCGAGGGATCGCTGCTGGAGAAGTGGGCGCGCGACTCGAAGATCCTCGACATCTTCGAAGGCACCCAGCAGATCCAGCAGCTCATCGTCGCCCGCCGCCTGCTGAACAAGTCCTCCGCCGAGCTGAAGTAGGCGCCTCAGAACCCGGCCACGAGGTCCTGGTACTCGGGATTGTCCTCGATGAAGCGGCCGACGAAGGGGCACTGCGCTACGACCGTCCAGCCGCGGTCACGTGCGTCGTCGAGGGCCGCGCGCACGAGGGTGCTGCCGAGGCCTTGGCCGCCGAAGCGGTCCTCGATCTCGGTGTGCGGGAACGTCACCGTCCCGCCGTCGAGCCGGAACGTCGCGAAGCCCGCGAGCGCGCCGTCGACGCGGATCTCGAAGCGGTGCTGTTCGCGGTTCTCGGTCACCGACGTCCCCATCCGCTGCCCCTCTCGCCAATGCTGGACGCCTCGATCCTGTCGTAGTGTCGATCCGGTGAGCAACCTGGACCCCGCGCCGAGGATCTCGCGCGTCGGCGGCCTGGCTGACGTCGCGCCCCGGCCGGTGCACGAGCTGTTCGCCGGCCGCGAGGTGACCCTCGGCCAGACCCGGGTGCGGCGCGTGCTGCCCAACCTGGGACGCCGACTCGTCGGCGCGTGGTGCTTCGTCGATCACTACGGGCCCGACGACATCGCCGAGCTGCCCGGAATGCAGGTCCCACCGCACCCGCACCTGGGACTGCAGACGGTGAGCTGGCTGCTGTCCGGCGAGGTCCGGCATCGCGACAGCATCGGCAATGATCAACTTGTGCGCCCCGGCGAGCTCGGGCTGATGACCTCGGGGTCGGGCATCGCGCACGCCGAGCACTCCCCCGTCCCCCATCCCGCGCTGCTGCATGGCCTGCAGCTGTGGGTGGCGCTGCCCGACGAATCCCGCGCGGGCGCCCCGGCCTGGGGGCACCACGCGTCGCTGCCCGTCCTCGCCGATGCGGGGATGACCGCGACCGTGCTCCTCGGCTCGATGGGCGGGGCGGCCTCCCCGGGCCGGACCTACTCGCCGCTGCTCGGGGCCGACGTGGCGCTCCCGGGCGGCGGCGACGGCCTGCTGCCGCTGGAGCCGGAGTTCGAGTACGCGCTGCTGTGCCTGTCCGGCAGCATCGAGGTCGAGAACGCCACGCCGGCCGTCGGCTCGATGCTCTACCTCGGCTGCGGGCGGCGTGACCTTCGCCTGCGTGCCCACGACGAGGGCGCCCGTGTGCTGCTGCTCGGCGGCGCGCCGTTCGACGAGCAGATCGTGATGTGGTGGAACTTCGTCGGCCGCACCGGCGAGGAGATCGCGGCGGCACGCGCCGCGTGGCAGGGTGGCACCGGCTTCGGCGCCGTGCCCGGGGCCGGCGAGCCCCTGTCCGCTCCCCCACTGCCGGCCGGCCGGCTGCGACCCGGCGGCAGCATCCGCAACCAAGGAGGCACGTCCCGATGACCCTTTTCGGAACCGAGCACGTGGAGCGCTACCAGGCCAGCGGCGGCGCCGAAGGCTACGAGTGGCGCAACGGCACGACGATCCTGTTGCTGACGACGACCGGCCGACGCACCGGCCGGCCCCGCACCTCCCCACTGATCTTCGTCCCGCACGGGGACGGTGCGTACCTCGTCGTGGCGTCTAAGGGCGGCGCGGACGAGCCACCGGACTGGTACCGCAACCTGCGCGCCGACCCCGAGGTGCAGGTACAGATCAAGGACGAGCGGTTCCCTGCCCGGGCCCGCGTCGCCACGGCCGAGGAGAAACCCGCGTTGTGGCGGCAGATGACCCAGGCCTGGCCCGACTACGACGAGTACCAGCTCAAGACCTCCCGCGAGATCCCGGTCGTGATCCTCGAACGCGAATGATCGCGTGGTGCGCCGTCCTGGCACGTGCGAAGCTGGCAGCATGAGCGACAAGTCAGGCAGTGGCGCCGCGGGCGAGGCGAAGGACAAATTCCGCGCGGCCCTCGAACGAAAGCGCAGCCAGCAGTCAGAACGCGCCGCCGAGGCGCACGGCGAGTCGAAGGTCCACGGCGAACATGCCGCGGCCGCCACCAAGCGGACCTTCCGCCGCAAGAGCGGCGGCTGAGCGGTCCCGGGCGGTCGCCACGCGTCCGTCCTGGCCACCGCTCGGTGGCGCAACGCTCCTGCCGCCGCGTACCCCCGGTCGGACTCGAACCGACACTGGGACCCTTTTAAGGGGTCTGCCTCTGCCGTTGGGCTACGGGGGCCCGCCGCCCGGCAATTGTGCAACGTTTGGCCGCGTGCGGCGGCCGAACGTTGCACAATCGGGCTCGGACGGGAGGCGCTTATGAGACCTCGGGCAGCTTGCGTAGCCCCGCGGCCTCCTCGAACTCGGTGCGGGGCGCCTGCAACTGGCCCAGCGACACGACCTCGCGGCGAAACAGCAGCGCGCCGGTCCAGTCGGCCACCACGCGCACCTTGCGGTTGAACGTCGGCATCCGCGAGACGTGGTAGGTGCGGTGCATGAACCAGGCGATCGGGCCGCGCAGCTTGATGCCGTAGATCTCCGCGACGCCGCGATACAGGCCCAGGGACGCGACCGACCCGGCGTACTTGTGCCGGTAGTCGCGAAGCGCGCCGCCGTGCACGGTGGCCACGATGTTGGCGGCCAGCGTCTTGGACTGGCGCACCGCGTGCTGCGCGCTCGGCCCGCACAACGCGTGGGGATCGTCCTTGGTCAGATCCGGCACGGCCGCGCAGTCCCCCGCCGCGAACACGCCGCTCACACCTTTGACGGTGAGGTTGGCCGCGCACGGCAGGCGGCCGGCGTCGTCCAGCGGCAGGTCCGTGTCCTTGAGCATCGGGCTGGCCTTCACCCCGGCCGTCCACACCAAGGTGCCCGCGTCGAACTCCTCGCCGTCGGAGAGCTTGATGTGGCCCCCCCGCGCGGACTCGAGGCGGGTGTTGAGCCGCACGTCGATGCCGCGCTCGGCGAGCCGGTCGGCGGTGTAGGCCGACAAGCGAACCGACACCTCGGGCATGATCCGGCTCGCGGCCTCGACCAGCAGCCAGCGCATGTCCGCCGGCTCGATATTCGTGATGTAGCGCGTCGCGTACCGTGCCATGTCCTCGAGCTCGGCCATCGCCTCCACGCCGGCGTACCCGCCGCCGACGAAGACGAACGTCAGGGCCTTGCGGCGCTCGGCCTCGTTGTCGACGGACGCCGCGAGATCCAGCCGTGAGAGCACGTGGTTGCGCAGGTAGATCGCCTCGCCGATCGTCTTGAAGCCGATGCCGTTCTCCGCCAGTCCCGGGATCGGCAGCAGCCGCGACACCGAGCCGGGACAGACGACGAGCAGGTCGTACTCGAACGGGAAGGACTCCCCTTCGCTGGGCACGATGGTCGCCGTGCGGCGCGAGTGCTCGATCTTCGTGACGGCGCCGGTGATCACGGTGCACCCGCGCAGCACCCGCCGCAGCGGCACCACGACGTGCCGTGGTTCGACGCTGCCGGCGGCCGCCTCCGGCAGGAACGGCTGGTAGGTCATGTTCGACTGCGGTTCGACGACGGTGATGTCCGCGGCGCCCCGCGACAGCTTGCGCCGCAGCCCGAGCGCGGTGTACATGCCGACGTACCCGCCGCCGACGATCAGGATCCGGACCGGCTTGTGAAGGGCTGTCATACTTCGACGCTAGCGAAGAAGCGGCTGTGGACCCACCCCGGCGGCCCTGGTGGCGACGGCGGTCACGGACCGAACCGGCCGGCTGGCCCGGACCGGCCGGGCAACCCGGGCGCCCCGAACCGGTCAGGCGGACCGGCCAGGCCGGCCAGTTCCGCGGCGCGGCCGAAGATCGCATCCAGCATGGGCTCGGTCAGCCGGCCGGTGAACGTGTTCTGCTGGCTGACGTGGTAGCAGCCGAGCACCGTACGGCCGTCCACCTTCGCCTCGACGCCGTGCCCGAACCGCGGCAGGCCGCCGGGCACGGGCACGCCCGCGGCGCGAAGCGCCGGCCACAGCGCGGACCAGCCGAAGCCGCCGAGCACGACGACGGCACGCAGGTGCGGCCACAGCAGTTCCAGCTCGCGGACCAGCCAGCCGCGGCACGCGTCGCGCTCCTCGGTGCTCGGCTTGTTCGCCGGCGGGGCGCAGTGGACGGGGGCGGTGATGCGGGTGCCGCGAAGCTGCAGGCCGTCGCCGGCCGAGACCGACGTCGGCTGGCTGGCCAGCCCGGCGCGGTGCAGCGCGGCGAACAGCCAGTCGCCGCTTCGGTCGCCGGTGAACATGCGCCCGGTGCGGTTGCCGCCGTGGGCCGCGGGAGCGAGGCCGAGGACGAGGATGCGGGCGTCCTCGGGCCCCAGGCCGGGGACCGGACGGCCCCAGTACCGCTCAGCTGCGTACGAGCGGCGCGGGGCGCCGGCCACCTGCTCGCGCCACTGCACCAGCCGCGGGCAGGCGCGGCACACCGAGACCGCGGCGTCGAGATCGCGCAGGCCTGCCACGCCGCAGGCAAGGGTGCCGACCTCCTCGCCGCTGCCGGCCACCGGCGTGTGCGGGGTCGCGCGGTCGCCGGGCCAGCCCGATCCGGGACGCACGCACATTCACCCAGCTTGGCATGCCGGTCTGATCGCGAGCTGGGTAGAGTTCCAGGGCACCCTTCACTGCGGACGGAGTCACGATGGCTGAGGTGGCCGGCAAGATCGGCATGAAGATCCTGACGATCGCCCTCGGGATTCCCGTCGGAATCGCGACCAAGAAGATCGTCGAGCGGGTCTGGGCCATGGCCCGCCCGGACGACCCCCCGCGCAAGCCGAGTGAGCGCGGCGCCATGTGGACCGATGCGATGGGCTGGGCAGCACTGTCCGCGGCCGGCGTGGTGGCCGCCGAGTTCGCCACCAGGCGCGGAGCGGAGAAGACCTTCCGCGTGATCACCGGCAACGCCCCGCCGCCGCCGAAGCCCGGCAAGGCCGCGCGCAAGCTCGAGGCGGCCCAGGCGAAGGTGGACGCCCGCGACGCGGCAGCAAAGTCCTGAACGGCCTTCCCGCGGTCGGCGGCTCGACCGGACGGATCCGCGGGAACGAGCCGGGGAATCAGCAGGCTCAGGCGAGTTCAGTCCAGCACGTCGGTCCAATCCGGCTCACCGGGGGTCAGCCCAGCAGGCTCAGCACGATCCCGTCCAGGATGTCGTGCTCGCTGACCACGACCTCGCCCGTACCGATCACCTCGACGAGGGTGCGCAGCACCAGCGCGCCGCCGCCGATCACGTCCACCCGTCCCGGATGCATCACCGGCAGCGCTGCGCGCTCGGAGTGCGTCATCCGCAGCAGCCGGTCGGTGACCTCACCGATCTGCTCCGCGCTCAGCACCGAGCCGTGGATGGCCGCGGCGTCGTAGTGCTCGAGCCCGAGCACGATGGCGGCGAGCGTGGTGACGGTGCCCGAGACGCCGACGAGGGTGGCGCCGGTGTCGAGCGGGACGTCCGCCGCGGCTACCGCGATCGCCGCCCGCAGGTCCTGCACGGTGGCCTGGCTCTGCGCCTGCGTCGGCGGGTCGTCGTGCAGGTGCCGCTCGGTCATCCGCACGCAGCCGACGTCCATGCTGTGCGAACGCAACCCGGCCCCGGTGGCCGTCCCACCCAGGACGAGCTCGGTCGATCCACCGCCGATGTCCGCGACGAGCAGCGGACCGGCCAGTCCCGGCAGGCCGCTGAGCGCACCGGTGAACGACAGCTCGGCCTCCTGCGCGCCGGTGATGACCTCCGGGTCCACCCCGACCGTGGCGCGCACCATCGCCACGAGGTCCGCGCGGTTCACGGCGTCGCGGGTGGCGCTGGTGGCGACCATCCGCACCCGCTCGGCGCCGTGGCCGGCGATCGTCGCGGCGTAGTCGGCGAGCGCGACGCGGGTGCGTTCCAGCGCGTCGTCGGCGATGCGTCCGGTGCGGTCGACGCCCTGCCCCAGCCGCACGATGCGCATCTCGCGCACGACGTCCGTCACGCCGCAGGTGGCGGGATCGGCGATCAGCAGCCTGATCGAGTTGGTGCCGCAGTCGATCCCCGCGACGCGCGTCACGTGCCGGCCGGCGGGACGCACGGGCCCGACGCCCACCAGTCGGGCAGGAGGGCCAGCGCCTCGTCCCCGAGCGGGTTCACGCCCGGTCCTGCGGCGAGGGCGTGCCCGACGAGGACGTGCAGGCACTTGACGCGCGTGGGCATCCCGCCGGCGCTCACGCCCTCGATCTCGGCGACGGGCGCGATCTGCCGGCGCCGGGCGAGGTAGGACTCGTGGGCACGCCCGTACGCGGCGGCCAGCTGCCCGTCGGTGCGCAGCCGCTCGCTCATCTCGCGCATCAGGCCGGAGGACTCCAGCGTGCCGATCGCCGAGGCGGCCCGCGGGCAGCTCAGGTAGTACAGCGTGGGGAACGGGGTGCCGTCGGGCAGGCGCGGTGAGGTCTCCACGACGTCGGGGTTCCCGCACGCACAGCGGTGCGCCACGTCGCGCATCGCCCGCGGGGCACGGCCCAGCTGGGCGGCGACGACCGCTCGGTCCGCGGCGCCGATCATCGGGGCGAGGAGGTCACGAGCCGCCGGCGTGCTGGACGCTGCTCCACAGCCTGGTGTTCCACGCGCCCGCAGCCGCCTTGCCCGCGGGGACGCCCTGCGTGGCCTCGATCTGGGATCTGGCGCCGCGCTTCACGACGACGTAGACCGTGTCGCCGGGCATCGCGTACTGCAGCCGCGCGCGCGCCTGCTGCTGTAGGTAGCCGGGGTCCGACCACAGTGCGAGCTGGCGCGTGAGCTCGGCGAGCTGGCGACGGTCCTCGTTGAGCTGTTGCGCGGCGTGACTGGCGTCGTTGCGGCTGCCGAAATACCGGTTCAGCGGCGCGGCGAGCAGGACGAGCAACAGCACGAGGAGCGTGCCCAGCACCAGCGCCCGGCCGGTGACCGCCCGGCGGGCCTTGCCGGCGGGACGGGCGCGCCTCACCGGGGGGCCGGGGTGAACTCGGCGGGCGCATAGCGCGGGAAGGCTCCGCTGCCGGCGAAGCGCGCGGCGTCGTCGAGTTCCTCCTCGATGCGCAGCAGCTGGTTGTACTTCGCGACGCGTTCGCTGCGCGCCGGGGCACCGGTCTTGATCTGCCCGCAGTTCGTCGCGACGGCGAGGTCGGCGATAGTGGTGTCCTCTGTCTCGCCGGAGCGGTGGCTGATCATGCAGCGGTAGCCGTGCCGATGTGCCAGGTCGACGGCGTCGAAGGTCTCGGTGAGCGTGCCGATCTGATTCACCTTCACCAGCAGGGCATTCGCCGCGCCGGCCTCGATGCCGCGTGCGATGCGTTCGGGATTGGTCACGAAGATGTCGTCGCCGACGAGCTGGACGCGGTCGTCGAGCTGGCCGGTGAGGGCCTGCCAGCCCGTCCAGTCCTCCTCGTCCAGCGGATCTTCGAGCGAGACGATCGGATACCCCTCGACCAGCCCGACGTAGTACTCGACGAGCTGGTCGGCTGACTTGGTCTCGCCTTCGAACTCGTAGCTACCGTCGGCGCAGAACTCCGAGGCCGCGACGTCGAGCGCAAGCGCGATGTCGACCCCGGGGATGAGGCCGGCAGCACCGATCGCCTCGACGATCAGATCGAGTGCCGCCCGGTTGGAGTCGAGGTTCGGGGCGAAGCCGCCCTCGTCACCCAGCCCGGTGGCCAATCCCTTGGCCTTGAGCACGGCTTTGAGCGCGTGATAGACCTCGACGCCTTGGCGCAGCGCCTCGGCGAACGTCGGCGCGCCGATCGGGGCGATCATGAACTCCTGGACGTCGACGTTGGAGTCTGCATGCGCGCCGCCGTTGAGGATGTTCATCATCGGGACGGGCAGCAGGTGGGAGTTGGGACCGCCGAGGTAGCGGAACAGCGGCAGGTCGGCGGATTTCGCGGCGGCCTTCGCGACAGCGAGCGAGACGCCGAGGACGGCGTTGGCGCCGAGGCGCGACTTGTCGGCTGTGGCGTCCAGATCGCGCAGCGCCTGGTCGACGAGGCGTTGCTCGCTCGCCTCGTATCCCACCAGCTCCGGGCCGATCGTGTCGAGGACCGCGGCGACCGCGTCGAGCACCCCCTTGCCGCCGTAGCGCGAACCGCCGTCGCGCAGCTCGACAGCTTCGAACTTCCCGGTGGACGCCCCGCTCGGTACCGACGCGCGGCTCAGCGTGCCGTCGTCGAGGGCGACCTCGACCTCGACGGTGGGATTGCCGCGGGAGTCGAGGATCTCCCGGGCGCCGACGGCCTCGATACTGGCCACGGAGGTCCTTTCGACGGGCAGTAGCGGTCCCGCTCACCCTATCCGGCGGGGCCGCGCGTCCCGGCTCGCCCCGCCGGACGCGCCGAGCCGCGACGCGTGTCGCCGGCGTCGTCGCCGGCGTCGTCGTCGGCGTCGTCGGCGGCGGCGTGTCGTCGGCGTCGACTCAGTCCCCGGTCACGCCGTCGATGCGTTCGCGCAGGAAGTCGGCGTGCCCGCAGTGCCGCGCGTATTCCTCGATCATGTGCACCAGGATCCAGCGCAGCGACATCGTGTGGCTGGTGCCGTCGCGGTGTCGTTCGAGGGTGGCGTCCAGATCTCCGGCCGCGGCGACCTCGCGCGCGTGTTCGATCTCCTGCTGCCAGTAGTCGAACGCGTCGCGCACCATCGCCTCGTCGCCGCGCGCGTCGTCGAAGTCGCCGTCGGGATTCTGCTCTGAGTAGTACCTCGGGCTCGTCTGCTCACGCGCGAAGCCGCGGAACCAGCCGCGCTCGACCTCGCCCATGTGCCGCACCAGCCCGAGCAGCGACAGCGACGAGGGCGGCACGGCTCGCTCGGCGAGCTGCTCGGGGCTCAGCCCGTCGCACTTCATGGCCAGCGTGGCGCGGAAGTGGTCGAGGAAACCGGCCAGAGTCTCCCGCTCGTCGGCGCTCTTGGGGGTGTGCGGACGCTCCGTCATGACGGCGACTCTGCCAGCACGATCGCGGCGCGGTACGCGCGGGCCGTCCGGCGCAGGGCGGCCTCTGGATCGATGTTCGCCGCCACCGCCTCGCGGACGAGGGCGAACAGCCGTTCTCCGAGCTCGTCGGCCGACGCCGGCTCGACGTCCAGGCCGGCGCGGGCAGCCCGCGCGACGAGCTTGGCCGACAGGGCCAGCGCCGGCTGCGCGAGCGGTACGCCCTCGAGCGCGGACGTCCGTCCCTTCTCGGCGATCTTCTGCCGCTCCCAGGTCTCGTTCAGCGTCGCGGCGTCGCCCGGCTCGGCGCCGTCGAAGACGTGCGGGTGCCGCCGGATCAGCTTGTCCGCCAGCTCGCCCGCCACGTCCTCGATGCCGAAGCGTTCACCGGCAGGCAGCTCCTCGGCCAGCCGGGCGTGGAACAGGACCTGCAGCAGCAGGTCCCCCAGCTCCTCGCGCAGCAGCGCCACGTCCCTGGTCTCGATCGCCTCGAGGACCTCGTAGGTCTCCTCGAGCAGGTAGCGCGTCAGGGATTCGTGGGTCTGCTCGCCATCCCAGGGGCAGCCGCCCGGCGAGCGCAGCCGGTCCATCACCGCGACGGCGCGCTCGAGCTGCGAGCCCACGCGCGTCAGCCGCTCGGGGCGGCGGCGGCCGGCGCGGCCGAGCTGTGCAGCGTGACGAAGCTGGGCACGCCCGCGGCCGGATCCGCGGACATCTGCAGGTTGGCTGCGTCCCACGCGCCGTAGCGCGGGCTGACGCTGACCGGGATGTGCAGCTTGTCGACTGCGGCATTGAAGGCCTGGCGCGAGGCGGGTTTGAGCTCGATCGCGAGTGCGGTCTCGAGCTCGACCGTGCTCAGCAGCAGGTCCTTGTAGCCCGACGAGTACCCGTTCGGGCCTTGGTTCGCGGCGAGGTAGGCGTCGAATCCGGTGACCTGCGCGGGCTGCAGGCCCAGGAAGGTCTCGAGCGCGGTGTCGTGCAAGGCCGCCAGCTTGCCCTGGCTCGGCACCCCGCCGTGCGCGCGCAGCGCCTGCTGGAACAGGGCTCGCTTGACGAGCAGGTCGAGGACGGACACCTTCGGCTGCAGCGTTTCACCGGACGCGGACGCCTTCGCCGCGATGCTCGGGGCGACGCCGGCGTTGGTGACGTAGCTGGCGACCTCGGAGTCGCTGATGCGGTGGCCGCCGACGTAGGCCGCCGCCCCGACCTTGCTCTGGCATGCCGTCAACCCGACGGCAGCGAGCAGCACGGTGGCGGCTGCGCTCAGCTTGCGAACTCTCACGGTGATCTGCTCCCACGGATGCGCTGGTGCGACGTCCCAGAATCGCATGCCGCGCCGGACCCGACCGGATCGGGCTATCGGCCCGTGATCGCTGCCAGCACCCCGGCACACCAGTTCAGCAGCGCGACGTCGCGCAGCGCCTCACCGCCGAAGGACGTCTCGGCGAACGAGCCGTCGGGCTTGGCCACCCCCTTGGGCCGGGGCACCGACACCGTGGAGACCGCCTGCTTGTACAGCGAGCGGTCGTAGAGGCGCTTGAGCCGCAGCTGCGCCGACTCGGGCAGTTCCAGCGGCGTGAAGCGGACGGTCTGGCCCTGCAGGGACACCTCGTGCACGCCGTAGCCGCGGCACAGCACCTTGAAGCGCGCGACGGCGAGCAGGTTCTCCACCGGTTCGGGGATCGGGCCGTAACGGTCGATCAGCTCCGCGCGCACGGCGTCCACGGCCTCGTGCGTCGCCGCCGAGGCCAGCGCGCGATAGGCCTCCAGCCGCAGCCGTTCGCCGGGCAGATACTCGACCGGCAGGTTGGCGTCGACCGGCAGGTCCACCTTGACGTCGGCGAACTCCTCCTGCGACTCGCCGCGAAAGTCGGCCACCGCCTCTCCGACGAGGCGCACGTACAAATCGAAACCCACACCGGCGATGTGCCCGGACTGCTCGCCGCCCAGCAGGTTCCCGGAGCCTCGGATCTCCAGATCCTTCATCGCCACGGCTATGCCCGCGCCCATCTCGGTGTGCTGCGCGATGGTGGCCAGCCGGTCGTACGCGGTCTCGGTGAGCGTGCGTTCGGGGGGATAGGTGAAGTAGGCGTAGCCGCGCTCGCGCGCGCGTCCCACCCGCCCGCGCAACTGGTGCAGCTGCGAGAGGCCGAACATGTCGGCGCGGTCGACGATCAGCGTGTTCGCGTTGGGGATGTCCAGGCCGGACTCGACGATCGTGGTGGCGACCAGCACGTCGTAACGCTTCTCCCAGAAGCCGACCATGATCTGTTCGAGCGCGTTCTCGCCCATCTGCCCGTGCGCGACGGCGATCCGCGCGTCGGGCACCAGCTCGGCCAGCTTCGCGGCCGCCCGGTTGATCGACTCGACGCGGTTGTGGATGTAGAACACCTGCCCGTCGCGCATCAGCTCGCGGTGGATCGCCGCCGAGATCTGGCGCGAGTCGTACGCGCCGACGAAGGTCAGGATCGGATGCCGCTCCTCGGGCGGGGTGAGGATCGTCGTCATCTCCCGGATGCCGGTCAGTGACATCTCGAGCGTGCGGGGGATGGGCGTGGCCGACATCGTGAGCACGTCCACCGCGGTGCGCAACGACTTCAGGTACTCCTTGTGCTCCACGCCGAAGCGCTGCTCCTCGTCGATGATCACCAGGCCGAGGTCCTTGAAGCGCACCGTCTGCTGCAGCAGGCGGTGCGTGCCGATCACGATGTCCGCGCTGCCGTCGACGATTCCCGCGAGTACGGCGTCCACGTCCGAGGCGGGCGTGAACCGGGAGAGCTCGCGGATCTGCACCGGGAACTGCGCCATCCGCTCCGAGAATGTCTGCAGGTGCTGGTGTGCGAGCAGCGTGGTGGGGACGAGCACCGCCACCTGCTTGCCGTCCTGAACGGCCTTGAACGCGGCGCGGACGGCGACCTCGGTCTTGCCGTAGCCGACGTCGCCGCAGATGATGCGGTCCATCGGACGCGGCTGCTCCATGTCCGCCTTCACCTCGTCGATGGCGCCGAGCTGGTCAGGCGTCTCGACGTAGGCGAACGCATCCTCGAGCTCGCGTTGCCACGGGCTGTCCGGCGCGAACGGGTGACCGCGCGTCGCCATGCGCGCGCTGTAGAGGCGGATCAGTTCCGCGGCGATCTGCTTGACCGCCTTGCGGGCGCGGCCCTTCGTGCGTGCCCAGTCGCTGCCGCCGAGGCGGTGCAGGGTGGGCGACTCGCCGCCGACGTACCTCGTCACCTGGTCCAGCGCGTCGGTGGGGACGAACAGCCGGTCGCCCGGCTGACCCCGCTTGGCCGGCGCGTACTCGATGATGAGGTACTCGCGCTCGCCGCCGTTGACGGTGCGCCGCACCATCTCGACGTAGCGGCCGACGCCGTGCTGCTCGTGCACGACGAAGTCGCCGGAGGCCAGCTGGATCGGGTCGATCGCGTTGCGCCGCCGCGAGGGCAGCCGGCTGCTGTCGCGGGTCAGCGAGCCGCGCTGTCCGGTGAGGTCGGCCTCGGCGAGCATGGCCAGGCGCAGCGACGGCGCGAGGAGCCCTCCGTCCAACCGGCCGGTGGCGACCTCGACGACACCTGCGCCGGGGACGGCGGCGCCGGAGCTCAGCCGGGCCGGTACCTCGGCGGCTGAGAGCCGTTCGACGGCCCGCTGCGCTGAGCCGTGGCCGTCGAAGACCAGCGCCACCCGCCACCCGTCGCGGGCCCAGCGGCGCAGGTCCTCGATCGCGGCGTCGGTGTCGCCGCGGTAGGCCCGTGCCTGCCGGAACGCGCTGAGCACACCGGGCCCGGCCGCCGGATCCCCCTCGGCGGGGTCGGCGAGCTCGGGATCGGTGGTGAACGCGGTGATCCCCCACCACGGCACGCCCATCGCGACGGCTTCGGCGTGGACGTCGGCCAGCTCGTGCAGCGAGGCGGCGCCGAGCTCGACCGGGGCCCGCCCGCCGCCGGCGGCCGCCGCCCACGACGCGTCGAGGAACTCCCGCGAGGTACGCACGAGGTCGCCGGCTCGGCTGCGCACCCGCTCCGGGTCGCAGAGCACGATGTGGGCACCCGGCGGTAGGTCGTGCAGTACGAGCTTGAGGCCGCCGCCGCGAGCTGCGGCTCCGTCGGCGTCGCTGTCCGGGGCGACCAACACCGGCGCCAGCGCTTCCATGCCCTCGACCGCGTCGCCGCGGCTGATCGGGTCGAGCAGCTCGCCGAGTTCGGGATGTTCGGCCAGCAGGCTCGCCGCGCGGCGCTGCACGTCAGGGGTCAGCAGCAGCTCGCGGCACGGGGGCGCCCACAGCCCGTGCGGCGCGAGCTCCAGCGAGCGCTGGTCGACGATCTTGAAGTAGCGGATCTCCTCGATCTCGTCGCCCCAGAACTCGACCCGCAGCGGGTGCTCCTCCGTCGGCGGGAAGACGTCCAGGATGCCGCCGCGCACCGCGAACTCGCCGCGCTTGTCGACGAGTTCCGTGCGCGAGTAGCCGGCAGCGACCAGGTCGGTGACGACGCTGGTGAGCTCGTGGCCGGACTCGCCTGCGCGCAGCACGACGGGCGTGAGTTCACCAAGGCCCGGCACCTGCGGCTGCAGCAGCGAACGAACCGGCGCGACAACCACCGACAGCGGGCCGTCCGGCCGTGCTCCGTCCGTCGCGAGCCCGCTCGGGTTCTCGGTCGACGGATGCGCGAGGCGCCGCAGCACCGCGAGCCGCTGGCCGACGGTGTCCGCGCGCGGGGACAGCCGCTCGTGCGGCAGCGTCTCCCAGCCCGGGTAGAGCGCCACCTGCTCAGGGGCAAGCAGGCAGCTCAGCGCGGCGACCAAATCCTCCGCCTCGCGGCCGGTGCTCGTCACGGCCAGCACCACGCGACCGGTCCGGGCCGCGAGCGCCGCCAACGCGAAGGGTTGCAGCCCGGCCGGACCGCTGATCGTCAGCTCCGGAGCGCCCGCGGACTCGATCGTCGCGGCCAGTGCCGGATCGGCGATCGCGGCGTCCAACAGCCCGGCGAGACTCATCAGTTCCCTTTCCCACACAGCACAAAACTCCCCGCACCGGCGATGGGAGGGGATGGCTTCAGCTTACGCGGCGACTGCCAGCGCGCCTTCGCGATCTTCATGGCACCCCGCGATCTTCATGGCACCCGGCGATCTTCAGGGCACCCCGCGATCTTCATGGCGGCGTGCACTCATGGCGGCCGGACGCCATGAAGATCACGATCGGACCGGGCACCCGCGATCTTCAGGGCACCCCGCGATCTTCATGGCACCTCGCGATCTTCATGGCACCTCGCGATCTTCATGGCGACCTGCACTCATGGCGGCCAGACGCCATGAAGATCGCGATCGGACGGGGCATCCGGGTGCCGGAGGAGCCCGGGTTGCCCGGCTACTGCCAGGGGAAGGTGCGTCCGGTCAGCTGCTCGAGCCGGTGGTTGTGCGGGGCGAAGCGCGCAGCCAGCTGCGCGCGCACCGACGCGTCGAGCCGCTCGCCACCGGCGGCGTTGCGGACGGCGCCCGTCGCGATGTCCTGGCGCGGCAGGCCGAGGAACTGCAGCGCCCGGTCCAGGCAGGACTGCGGATCGCGGTAGTAGTCCTCGCTGGCGAGCACGAGGATCCGCTGCGCCGGATAGCGGGAGAACCATTCCTGCAGCGCCGTGTCGTACTCGCTCTGCCGCGCGTAGGACAGGTTCTCGTGCGCGTAACTGCGAAACGCCGGGTCCCGGCGCAGCGCGTCCTCGACGTAGCCGATCCGCTCGTCCTCGGCGGCCAGCGCGTCGGGAAAGCTCAGCGTCTCGGCGCCGTTGCGCCGCCGCTCCTTCCAGTGGCTGTAGCTGCGCATGACCGGATCGCGCAACACCGCGATGATCTTGACATCGGGCAGCAGCGCGGCCGCGCGCTCGGCGGCACCGGGGTGGAACAGGTAGTACGGCGAAGCCTCACCGGTGACGACGGGCCCGCCCACCCTGGCCTGCTGGCTGGCGCGGACGCGCGCGGAGGGCAGGTGCGAGCGGTACCACCGTTCGCCGCGGAAATAGTTCTGGTCGAAGTAGTGGATGCCCTTCGTCGCCTCGGCCTTCGGCAACCGTTCCGGGCGGGGGAACAGCGGGCAGAGGTGAGGATGTGCCAGCAGATCGAAGTAGAAGGACGTGCTGCCGCCGCGTTTCGCGCCGATGACGAGAAAGTCCGGGTCGGGCCGCCAGCTGGCACTGGCCTTGCCGAAGGCGCGGATCGCCTCGCGACCGGCCGCGACGACGAGCTCGCGCGACCGCGCGGACCGCGCCCCCGCCTCGTCCATTGCCATACAGTAACGGCGCCCGATCCATGGTGCGGACGGGCTGGCGAGCCCCGGGGAGGAGACCATGACGCCCGCGACGTCCGGCGCAGGCCTCCCGGCGCCGTACCCGTCGGTCGGCGCGTACGTCCGCTTCCCGCCCCGCTGGCGCACGGTGCTCGTCCCGGCGCGCGCGGCGGAGGCGACCGCGCTCGGCATGACGCTGTACCCGGCGTCCAAGCCGCTGCCGCTGCTCGCCCAGCGGCTGCTGTGGGCGGCGGCGCGGGCGAGCGGCGGACGCGCGCTGCTCGGCGCGCGGGAGACGTGGACGCCGCCGATGCCGCGTGCGGAGTTCGCCGCGCTGTGGGAGCAGTGGTGCCACCTCGCCGGCGAGACGGTCGACGGGCTGGCCTTCTACCAGCGGCTGCAGGCTTCTCGCGCCGCGCTGACGGTCCTGCTGTGCGCCGGCAACCGCTCGATGCTGATCCGGGTGCGCCGTGACGCGGCCAGCCTTCGGCTCGAACGTGAGATCAGCGAGGCGGCCCGGGCCGCGAGGACCCGTACCTTCCACGTGCCGGTTCTGGCCGGCTCGGGGCAGGCGGGCCCGTGGTCTTGGACGGCCTACGCGGCGTTCGCCCAGCGGCCGCACGCACCGGCCCGGACGGCCGGTCGAGAGCTCACCGACGAGATCACCGAGCTCGTCGAGTCGGTGCTCAGCAGGCCGGTGGGCGTGCCCGCGCACTGGCGCGGCTCACACGGCGACCTGACCCCCTGGAACCTACGCCGCAGCGCCGGCACCACCTGGCTCATCGACTGGGAGGACACCTGCTGGGCGCCCCCAGGAGCCGATCAGGTGTACTTCACGACCGTGCGCGCTGCACTGCGCCGGGGCGCCGTCGTCCGCTTGCCGTGGGCAACGGAGCTCCAGGAGGCAGCACAATACTGGGCCGAACGGGTCAGCGGCCGGTCGATCGTGCGCGCCGAGCACAGCCTGCAACGCCGGCTGGAGACCCTGCTCGGCTGCACCGGCTCAGTCCAGCCCGGCTGAGGCGGCCACTCACGCCGAGCGCCGCGCGCCGGCGATTGCTAAGGTCGGCCGGCGCGGCGAGCGATTGTCTTCGGGGAGCGGCAGTGGGACCAACGAGCACCGGGAACGCGTGGCCCTCACTCGGGATCGGCGTGGCGGGCCTGATCGTGGCGTGCGTCGTCGCCGCCGTGATCGCCCGGCGCGTGAGTACCCTGCGCGAGCAGCTGGCGCCGGGCAGCGGACCGCACCGGCCGGACAACCTGCGGGCGTCCTCGCTCCGCCGCGGCCGCGGTGCTGGCGCCGCCGTGTCGGCCCTCGCCGTCGGCCTCGTGGGCCTCGCCCTGGCCGTCGTCGTCACCTCGGTGCTGGGCAAGATCACCAAGCTCAGCGGGGTCGTGCACGCCGACCGTCCGGTCTATCACTACTTCCTGCAGCACCGCGCCGGCTGGCTCACCGCGGTGCTGTCGAGGCTCACGCACGTCGGGGAGTACCCTGAGATGACCGCGATCGCGCTGGCCGCCGCGCTCGTGCTCGGCTTGCGGTTGCGCCGCTACCGGGTGCTCGCCGTGGTCGTCCTCGCTGCGGTGTTCATCGCGGTGCTGGTGCAGTTCGGCAAGCTCTACAACTGGGTGGACATGGGGGCGTTCGTCGCCTTCGCGGCAGCCGCCGTGCTGCTCAGGCAAGCAGCGTGGCTGAGCAGCGCGGTGCTGATGGCCACCGTGCAGATCGAGAAGTACCTGCAGCAACTGGTCACCGACGTGGTGCACGGCACGGTGCCCTCGGCCCATACCTCGGTGGGCGGCGTCGGCCCGTTTCCGTCCGGAGGCTGCACCCGCACCGTCGTGATCGTCGGCGTGGCCGGTTACCTTCTCGCCCGCAGCTACGCGAGCCTGCAGGCGTCGGTCTGGCTGGTGGTCGGCTGCGCCGCGGTGGCCAGCGTCGAGGGCTACTCGCGGATCTATCTCGGCAAGCACTGGGCGGTGGACTGCCTCGGCGGCCTGTTCTTCGGCGCCGTGCTCGCGCTGGCGCTGGTGGCTGCGCTGCGCACCTGGCTGGGACCGCTACCCCAGCCCGACGCCGCGCCAGCGAGGGTGGCGCAGCCGCTCGCGGGGGGCTGACCAGACCGTCCCTGCGGTCAGCTCGTCGCCGGGGCGGCCACGGCCGGCCGGCTGCGGACGGCGAGGCGGCGCAGGTACCACGCGTTCACCAGCGCCGGCGCGGCAAGCAGCCACGGCACCACGTCGCCGCGTCCGGTCACGGCGAGCACGCCGGCGACGAGCCCGAGGCCGAGCACCGTCTCCACCAGGCGCGCCACGAAGACCGGCAGCGACAGCTTGCGCACCGCGAGCTCGGCGGTGAACGGCAAGGACGCGGCCCACATCGCCGTGTACACCGCCCAGCCGAGCACGAGCAGGTGCGGCACCGAGTGACCGGCCATCAGCCGCCCGAGCGGGTGGGACAGCACGGTGGCCAGCAGGCCGCCGGCCATCGTGACGGCAACCAGCACGACGGCCGCCTGCTCGTTCACCAGCCGCAGCCGCCGCTTGGAGCGTTGCCCCTCGGCACCGGTCGACAGCAGGAAGTCGGCCGCGCCGTTGAGCACCGTCTGCATGGGAGCGACCACCAGACGTCCCGATTCGACGGCACCGACCGCGGCCAGGGAGGCCAGCTGCAGAACGAGCACCCGCGCCCCGAGCAGCTGGGTGGGCCGCAGGGTCGACTGCAGCGAGCGCCAGACCGCGAATCTCGCCACCGTCGTGCCTCCGCGCAGGCCCACCTGCAGCTGCCCGTACTCGGCCTCGGGCAGCTGGCGCAGGGCGAGCCCGATGGCCGCCAGGGCGCCGACGAGCATCGAGGCGAGCAGCACCAGCAGGTCCAGGCGAACGCCCATGATCATCGCCACGGCGACGGTCGCCAGCGTCACGAGGACGTAAGTCGCGTCGTTCAGGACCAGACGCCAGTACTCCAGGCGGGCGATGAGCAGCCGCCGGCCCAGCTCCTCGACGAGCCAGGCGAGCACCATCGCGCCGTAGACGAGGGCCACCCGCAGGTCACCGAGGTGCAGGACGAGGACGAAGGCGGTGGCGGCGAGGAAACTGAACAGCAGGCCGATGCCCGCGCTGGTGACCAGGGCCATACGGACGAGCGGCGCGTTGCGGTCCATCACGGTCAGCGCGTCGCCGACATAACCGGTGAACAGCGCGAGCGCGGTCGTCAGGACGGAGATGCACAGCGCGAAAGCGCCGTAGCCCGCCAGGCCGAGCTGGCGTGCCGCGAGGATCTGCAGTACCAAGCTGCCGCCAGCGGTGATCGCATTGGTCGCGGTGATGGCCGCCGCGCTGCCGGCCAGCCGCGCGCGCCCCAGCGGGCGGTCCGCGTCCTCGGGCGCGCCGTCGTTCGTCCCGCTGAGGATTGCCACATCCCGCCTGTGCTCGGACACCGGAAAGATCTCCACGCTACCGCGGGCGGTTGGCGCGCCTGCCGAGCCGGTCGGCGCCCGTCAGCCGCGGGCGGTGACGGTGTGGGTCGCCGTCGCGGTGCGTCCCGATGCGTCGGTGATGCTCAGCGTGATCTGGTAGCTACCCGCGGCGCGGTACACGTGCTTCGAGCTCACGCCGGTGCCCCGCGTGCCGTCGCCCCAGCTCCACCGGTAGGCCCTGATCGTCGAATTCGGGGCAGTAGAGCTGGCCGCGTCGACCGAGCACCGGTTCGCGGTGCAACTGGCGGTGAACGACGCGTGCGGTGCCACGGCGTTCCCGCCCGGGACGGTGATCGAGTTCGAGGTTCCGCTGCCGATCTTGTTGCCGAGCGGGTCGAGGACCTGCACCCGGTAGGTGTGCGTCGATCCGGGGGCGAGTCCCTGGTCGATGACGCTCAGGCTCGGCAGCTGCCAGAAGTTGGACGAGCGGGTGACGGAGTAGACCGGCGTCGGCGCCCCGTCACGCAGCACGTTGTAGGTCAGGTTCGCGTTGTCCTCGTCCCAGGTGGCAGTCCAGTTGACCTGGACCTGCTGCTCGGTGTTGATCTCGGCTCGCGGCGTGATGGCCGAGGTCGGCGTCGGCCCCGTCTTGTTCGGCGCGAGCGACCTCACCGCGAAGCGCACGATGCCCTGCTGCGCGCCGCCGTTGACTGTGGGGAACTCGCCGGCGAGCGCTAGGTAGTTGCTGTTGCCGGTGACCGCCCAAGCGGCCTGGTACTGGTGGGTGTAGCTGCCGATGGCCAACGTCGGGTACCACTGCAGCAGGGTCGAATCGGGCACCCCGTTGTAGTTCCAGCCGTAGCTGTCCGGTCCGGTGTTGGTGCCGGTGCCGTACGTGGTCTGCGCCAGCGCGTGGTGCCAGATGCGCGGATTCGTGTCCGGGAAGGCGCCAACGGCCGAGCAGTCGTGGGCGTGGCTGACGCTGTAGAGCACCTGACCGGCCGGGAACACGCTGTAGGTGTCGCCGTGGCAGTCGTTGACGAAGTTGATCGTGCCGGTGTCCGGGTCGAGGCCGAACGTGCCCTCGAAGTTGCCTGCGCCGTAGGAGAAGCCGCTGCCGTAGACCTGGCTGCCGTCGGTCACCAGGCTTTCGATGCCCGCGCCGTACGCGTTCTTGCCATTGTAGGTGCTGTAGTCCTGGATGCGGCTGTTCGCCGCGTAGGGGACAACCGCGCCGCTCGCGGTGGTCACCGCGCCCAGGCCCCAGGTGTTGGTGCCGCTGAGCGTGCTGAAGCGCCCACCGATGACCACCTCGGTCTGGTCCGGAGTCACCACCAGCGCCGTCACCCTGTCATCGGTGCCCGGCGCTCCGGAGGCGGCCGGCGCCCAGGACAGCAGCGCCCCGTTCGACGCGGCAAGCGCCGCCAGCCGGGTGCGCGCGTGGCCGTTGACGTTGAAGAAGCTGCCGCCGGCGTAGACCGTCGCGTTGGTCGCGGTGATCGCGTCGACCTCGTTCGAGATCGTCGGTGCGAAGCTGGAGTCCAGCGCGCCAGTGGCGGTGTCGAAGGCGGCGATGCGGCTGCGTGGCTGGCCGTCGACGGTGGTGAAGTCGCCACCGACGTAGACGCGCGAACCGTCCGGCGAGGCGGCCAGCGAGAGGCCCTGCGCGTTGAGCGAGTGGTTGAAGGACGTGACGAGGTTGCCCGTCGTGATGTCGAAGGCCAGCAGGTTCGCACGCGGCGTGTCGTTCGCCGGCGTGTTGGTGCTTCCCGCCGGCCAGGTCTGCGAGAAGCTGCCGGTCGCGTACACGATGTTGCCGACGGTCACCTCCGCCCACACCACGCCGTTCTGCTGGACGGTGGGCAGCGCGTCCGCACTGACGGTGGATGGGGTGCCAGGAGGCGGTGCGGTGTCCGCCCGCGCGGGGCGATCCGCTGCCCCGAGCGCGGCATAGGCACCCAGGACGAGCGCGATGACGAGCGCGGCCGCGCGAAGGCGCAGGTAGAACGGCGATACGTGGTAATGCTCCATGACAGTCCCCCGATGTTGTCCCCCGATGGCGCTACCACCACGGCGTGGCGATAAGCAGCCTGAGCAATGTCGTCCTCGACATTATCTTCCTTGTAAACGATGCTACCCCATCGGCTGGCAAACCGCCACCACACGCGGCGGTACCGTCGAGGGGTGCGCTGACAGCCGCGAGGAGATGGGACTCAGGTTGCCAGGACAGCCTCGCGGCGCTTGCCCGCGGGGCGATCCGGCTCGGCGGGGCGGGAGGCGCCGGCTGTGGGCGCGGCGGAGCTCAGCGACACGACAAGCAGAATCAGGTACGCGGGGGAGGCCGCGACCAGGCCGCTCTCCAAAAAGCTGCGCGCGAGGGTGAAGACGACCAGCGTAGTCGCGAGCAGCCGGTACGGCCGCGGCGCCGTCACGGCGACGGCCGTGACGTAGCACGCCCAGACAGCGAGCAGGATGATCCCGATCAACCCGCCCTGGACGAGGGCGGAGATCCAGCTGCTGTCCAGCACCTGCATGGATCGGTACTTGGCGGCGACCGGGATCTCCAGTTGGGACAGGCCGCTGCCGAACCAAGTGTCCCAGAACGCGTGGTGCAGGTGCAGCGCCGAGGACCAGGCGACGGTGCGGCTGCTCAGCGTGGTCAGGCTCGTCGACCCGCCGCGGCCGAGATAGTCGCTGACGACGTGCGTGCCGAACACCACGAAGACCAGTCCCGGTACCAGCGGAAGCGTGGCGAGAACGACGCCGACCGGCAGCCGCCTGACCTGGACGAAGAGCACCACCAGAGCGGCGCCCAGCGCCAGCAGCCCGGTCCGCGATCCGGTCAGGTACGTGATGCCGGCCAGCGCGACGATCACCGGGAAGTCCCAGAGGCGGCCGCGGTGCTGGACGTCTCGCCAGATCAGGGTGATCAATGCGAAACCGCAGAGCTCGGCTAGTTCGTTCGCGAACAGCGGCGGGATCCCTCCCGACAGGCGTCCCTGCGCCGCAAGGGTTCCCAGCCCCGTAACTGCGGCGACGAGCCCGATCACCGCCATCCAGATGGCGAGGGCCCGGATCACCCGGATCGGGGGAAACGCCCGCAGCAACTCGAACACGGTGACGGCGAGAACGACGAGCCGCGCGACGAGCGTCAATGACGAACTCAGCGTGCTCTGCGTGTACCAGGCACCGAAGATCGACGCGACGAGCAGCAGTGCCAGCAGCGCCATCGAGCCGAGGCGCAACGGGCGGCGCGGGAGGCTCCGGCGGGCCGCGCCGACAGCCAGCGTCAACGCCGTCACGCTCAGGACGGCCTTGCCGACGACGACCGGGTCGAGGCCGCCCGAGTAGAACGTGTTCTGTCGCCAGGTCACCGAGCTGGCGACGAGCAGGGCCGCCGCGACGGACAGGGGGAGTTCGCCCGTACGCCTCGAGCGGGGCGGGAATGGCACGGGATGGTTCCGGTCAGATCCGTCGCGCGGGCGGCTGACGAGCGATCCGTCCGCCCGGCGCGTCCGTGGCGGCTGGCTTCGTGTGGCCGTTGCGCGCGGCGTCGTCCCCGGCTGAGCCGCGCCTGCTGCGCCCGTTACCGCGCGGCGCGCCGAGTGTTGCGCTGTCCGGCGTCGCGGGATCGTCGTCCGGTGGCGCGTGCCCGTCGTCCTGAACAGCTGGATCAGCGTCCGGACCCGCCTGCCCGTCGTTGTCCGGCGCCTGGTCCTCACCGGCCGGATCGTCCTCCGCTGCGCTCGCCGGCGGGCCGCCCGAGGACGGCGGGTCGAGATCCGGTACCCGCGCCGTGACGTCGTCGGCCGACGCCCCATGCTCGGCCTTCGGTCCCCGGGTCGAGAACTGCGGGAGCGCCGGACGGCCGAGCCGCGGCTGCTGCGTCTGGTGCTCGCCGCGCAGTTCCGGTGCCGGCGATCCGGCGGCGAGGTCGTAGGCGTGGCTGCGCCATTCCCGCTTCGGCACGGCGACCAACGCCGTGCCGAACACCCGCACGCCGGCCGCCTCGAGTGCGGCGAGCGCGTCACGCAACAGCTCGCGCTTGGTGGCCCCGTGGCGCGCCACCACCAGCGCACCGTCAGTCGCCCGCGCGACGATCAGCGCGTCAGCAACGGTACGGGCTGCCGGAACGTCGAGGACGACCAGCTCGAAGCGTCTACCGAGCTCATCGAGAATGCGGGTCATGGCCTCGGACGCGAGCAACCGGCTTGCATCCTCCGGCTTGCCCCCGGCCACGAGTACAGCCATCGGACCGTCGCTCCAGTCGATCAGCACGTCGTCGAGCTCCTGGTCACCGACCAGCACCGCGCACAGCCCGTCCGAGTGCGGGGTACCGAGGTACTGTGCGAAGCGCGGGTGACGGAAGTCGGCCTCGACAAGGCACACCCGGGTGCCTGCCTCTGCCGTGGCGATCGCCAGGTTGCACGCGACCATCGTGCGGCCCACGCCCGGGCCGGCCGAGGTCACAGCCAGGCGCGCGGGCAGCCGGCCGCCGTTGGCCAGCGCGAGACTCGTGCGAAGCGCGCGGAAGGCCTCGACATCGGCTGCTTGCAGCTGATCGGGGGCGTCACGGGCGCTCTTGTGCATGAATCGGCGCTGCCGGAACACGCCCAGCGGCGCGGCGCCTGACAGCTCGCGCAGTGCCGCCACGCTCCTGATCGTCGTGTCACCCTGCGAGCGCAGCAGCGCCGCCCCGAGCCCGAGCACGAGTCCCACGACGAATCCGAGGGCGAGGTCGAGCGCTGGTTTCGGCGAGATCGGCGTCGATACCGGTACCGCCCGGGTGGTGACGGTGACGAGCACCGGCGAGCTGTTCACCGCGCCGGAGCGTTCGAGATTCTCGATCACCGTGCTCAGGGTGTCGGCAACGGCGTTGGCGATGCGGGCCGCCTCGACCGGGTTGCTGTCGGTGGCGTCCACGGTCAGGAACGCCGTCTGGGCGGGATTGCCCACCGAAACGTGCGTGCTCAGTTGTGCGACGGTTTCGTGCAGGCCAAGCGAGGTGATGACCGGGCCCAGGACCTGTCCGCTGTCGGCGAGCAGGGTATATGAGGTAATGCGCTGCAACACGAACTGCGAGGCCGCGTAGACCGAATTCGCGTCGTTGTTGTTCTGCACCGCCGTCACCGAGATGAACAGTTTCGCCTCGGACTGGTAGGTCTTGGGAGTGAGAAAGGTGTACGCCGCGGCGCCGAGCAGCCCCAGCAGGGTCACCAGCGCCACCAGGATCCAGCGCTCGACGACGACGCGGACGTACTGCCGCATTTCCATGCAGTCCTCCGAACGCCGGGTGCTACCGGTTCCGGCTTCCCGACCGGGCAGCGGCGAGTTCCGGGACGCAGTACCTATTAGCATCGTTACAATACATGTCGCAGCAGGTTGAGTCCTGTTCGCTGCATTCGCGCCGGTGCGACGGGCGTCGGCGACCTTCGATCTCAGTGCCCGCGTCCCACGCGTGGTTGCACCCCGTAGATGGGCTCTGTGGGCCGGGAGAGTGCGCGCTGGCCACTGGCGGTAGCCGCACTGGCCACTGGCGGTAGAACGCAAGCGCAAACGGATGGCGGCCCGCCGCTTGGGGGCGTCCTGGCACACTCTGCGCTACGCCAGGTGCTGCCCGTCATCGACGCGCCCGACGCTCCGGTTCGCCGGCGCCTCGGACTCGGCGGGCTGCTGGCCTCCTCGCTGCGCGTCCGCTCCAACGGCGTGCCAGCATGTCTGAGCACCGAGGGATACGCGTTCATTCGTGCCGGCATCTTGACGATCTCTATAGTCCCACCCGCGCCGTCCAAGCAGATTCGTATCGCCTGCCCTTTCCCGATGACGAATTCGATCTCGTCTTCCTGATGTCGGTTTTCAGGCACCGTGCACGTCGTGCATCGAGCATTATGCAAAGGAGATCATGCGAGTGCGGCGACCGGCGGCAGATGCGCACTCGCGACGCTCCACGCAGGCGTTGTGCCAGCGCGGCGGACGCAGGCGCCCACCGTTGATCAGCGGGCGGAGCCGGTGAGCACGACAGTCGGCACGCCCTGGCCATACCACACGCTGAGTTCGACGTCGCGCTGTTGCGGGACCGGGATCGCGAATGCGTACGCAGCGGTCGCTGTCCTGCCCGCAGCAAGCGAGCCGCCGAACGGCTGCGCGTCCCCGCAGCATGCCGCGACCGCCGGCGTCGCCGTGGACCCGTAGCTGGCGTTGACCTGCACCGTGTCGATGCTGATGGGCGCCGGCGAGCCGTTGGTGATGGCGAGCGTGAACGTGACGGTGGGCCGGCCGGAGAGCACTCCCGGGCCGCTTCCGGTCACCGTCCCGTACGCGATGTGCAGCACGCGCACGGCGACGCCGGTGCCGAACCGGCCGGTCGCGGTGAGCGGCGTCGCCGGCAGCGTGACCAGCGGAACCGGCACGACCGGGCTGACCGATCCGGCTCGGCCGCTGGGCGCCGGAGTCGGTGACGGCGCCGGCACCCGCGCCGTCGTGTGCGAAAGCGTCGGGCTCGGTGCCGGATCTGGAGCGCTGGACACCGTGGCCAGGCTGCTGGCGGCACCGGCGCGCGGCTGCGCGGCGTGATGCGAGCAGCCGCTCGCGGCGATGACCGCGAGCACGACCGCGGCGGCACCCCCGACGCGACGTGCCAGCTTCGTCAACACCACTCCCAGGGCCGACTCCGTGACCTGCGTGTGCGCGCAGGACGCACCGCAGGCTGGCGATTGTAGGGCGCGCGCCCGCTCGATGCGCGGTGCGCCGCTCCCGGCAACCACCGCGCTCACCGCCCGTCCGGGATGCACAGCGCGTCGCGCCAGCGGGTGCCGAACTGCGCGGAGCTGAAGCGGCGCTCATAGGTCTCGCGAGCGCGCGTTCCCGCTGCCGTCACCCCCGGGCGGTCCAGGCCTGCCAACAGGTCGGCGAGCGCTGCGGCGTCGCCGGGCGCGACGAGCCAGCCATCGGTGCCAGGTGTGACGACGTCCAGCAGGCCGCCGGCAGCGGTGCCGATGACCGGTCGCGCTCGGGCGAAGGCTTCGATCGCGACCAGCCCGAAGGGTTCGGCCTTGTCCGAGGGCATCAGGACCACGTCGGCGTCGTCCAGGAACGGCCCGGGATCGCTCACCTCGCCGATCACGCTCACCGACTCCGGCCGCCGCAGGCCCGCTGCGAGCGCGCGCACGTCGACGGCTTCGCCGCTCGCCGGGGGCCCGCCCAGCACGACGAGATGCCCTGGCGCGTCCAGCCGGTCCCACGCGGAGAGCAACGTCTGATGGCCTTTCCACGCATTCCACCGGCTGGCGACGACGTAGCGCAGCGGGCCGGTGCGCCCGGCGAGCGGAACGTGGGTCGCCGGGTCGGACGTGGCGTTGGGCACGACTGTCGTGCGTGCCTGCAGCGACGCCGGCAGTGATTGCGCGACCGCGCGCGAAATGGCCAGCAGCCTGTGGCAGCTGCGCGCGGCCCACGTGAGCGCCCGACGATCGGACTGCGTCCAGATCTCCTGGACATGGCCCACCACGCGGTGGGCACCGCTCACCCGTGCGAGCGGTGCAGCCAGCAGCGCGGCACTCGTCGTGCAGTAGACGGTTGCGTGCCGAACGGCGCGAAGCTCCCTGACCAGCAGCGACGCCCGGCGGCCCAGGCCGGCGAGACCGCGCGGGTTGCGATAGGCCCGACGCAGGACGGGCAGGTCCAGATGGCGGACCGTGATCCCCCGCCGTTGCAGCTGCGCGCACAGCGGCGCGTCGGGGTGTTGCAGATCCGTCGGTAACCAGACCTGCGCCGGCGTGTCGCGCGGAAGTGCTGCGAGAATCTCGATCATCATCCGGTCCGCGCCGTAGAGCTCGTCGGAGGGATGGATGAACACGAACGCGTCGGGCCGTCCGCTCACCGTCGGTTCTTCAGGGTGCCGCTTCCCAGGACCTTGTTCTTGCTCAGCACGATCCAGTTCCAGTTCTTCGCCAGCATCCGCTTGAGCGGGCTGCCGTCCTGGGGAACCCAGTTCGTCGTGTGCCGCGAGACCGTGCCCGCGCCGACCGGCGAGTAGGCGTAGGCCGCGACGGACCTGCGGGAACGCCCGGCGGGAAAGGAGATTCGTTCGTAGCCGTGGAACGAGGTGTCCGTCGACTCCATGATGACGAGCCGGTTGAAGCGAGGCTCGACCGCGGTCGTGGGCGCTCCGGGACGGTCGGTGAGCAGCAGCTCGCCGCCCCACGAGGGCTCCCAGCCCGGGTTGAGGTAGAGCAGGATGTTGAACTCGCGAAGCCAGTCCTCGTGCGTGGGATGGATGTTGAAGTCGGTGTGGAGGTCGAGGAAGCTGCCGTCGGCGCCGGCGTGGAATCCGCCGCCGACGTAGGCGGGATCGAGAAATACCGGGTGACCGGCCAAGGGGGCCAGGAAGTCCGCGAACTGCGCGCTCATGAACGCCTCGTGCAGCTGGCGCGAGATCTCCGAATGGCGGTCCAGGGTGGACAGCTCGCGCTTGTCGCTGAACATGTAGTCGCGCGACTTGGGCATGTCACCGGCTTGGGGCAGATCGCCGTAGAGTCGCTGCGCGAAATCCGGATCCAGGAAGTCGTCGATGACCACGTGGCGCACCGGCGCGGCCGAGTTGAACGCGCGCGCGTACTCGTCACGGTGTGCGGATACCTGCGCTTGGATCGGAAATGGCAACATTGCTTTCCCCTGGCGAACGGTATGACGAGATGAGTGTCGTCGGTGTGGTGACGTGAGCCTACGGTGTGTTCGCCGGACGCCGCGTCCGTGGATCGCGGCGCAACCGGTTCTACGCCGGGATGCGGCCCCTGCCGTATCGTGCGCGACGATGGCGGCCCGGGCGGCGCGAGGAGCCCAGGCGGGGGACCAGCGGCATCCTCGCGCCGCGTTCGGAGGCACGGCCGACAGCTGCGGACGCGGCACGGCGCCCGGAGGGGCGACGCGCGGTCGAGCCGGCGAGCGAGGCGAGGGAGAAGCACAAGTCCTCGTAGCGGGCGGCGACGTCGTCCCAGTCGTAGCGGTAGGCCGAGCGTTGGGCGCGTCGGCCGCGGGCCAGGGTTTCGCGGACGTCGGCCTCGGCGCGCTCGATCTCGCGGCTAACGTCGGCGGCGTCGGAGAAGTACCGGCCCGTATCGGCGAGCACCTCTCGGTTGAAGTCGACGTCGAAGGCGACGCTCGCCGCCCCGGCGCCGATCGCACGCAGCAGCGACGGGTTCGTGCCGCCGACGGAGTGGCCGTGCAGGTAGGTCATCGAGTTGGCGTAGAGCTGGTCGAGCAGGTCCTGATCCCACACGCCGCCCAGGTACCGGACCCGCTCGTCGCCGAGCTGGCGGATCCGAGCGGTGTGTGCGTCGGCGTACGGTGCGGAACCGACGACGACGAGCGGTAGTTCGGCGTTGCTGCGCCGGTACCCGTCGACGATCACGTCGACGTGGTTCTCCGGCTCGAAACGCGCGACGACCAGGTGATAGCCGCGCGGGCGCAACCCGGCGCCGGCCAGCTTGTCCTGCCGCTCGTCGGTGACGATCGGCGCGCCGTAGGAGATCAGCTCCGTCGCCGCGCCGAACTCCAGGTCGTAGTAGTCGGCGATTCCCTGCGCGTCCGCGATCAGCGCGTCCGACCAGCGCACCGCCATCGACTCCGCCGCGCGGTAATAGGTGCGCCCGGCGCCCTGCCACTTCGTGCGCTTCCACTCCAGGCCGTCGACGTGGGTCGCCACCGGTACCCCGCGCGCCCGCAGCAGGGGCAGGAACGGCGCGTTGGCCGAATTGAACACGACCGCCGCGTCGACCGGATGGCTCATCAGGTGGGCTACCGAGCGCGCGGTGTGGCTGAGCGTCTCGAGGGATTTCCTGCGCAGGGCCGGTAGATGCACGAGCTCCATGCCCTCGTAGCGCGCGGGGTGCGCCGACGACGCCCCGGCCGGCGTTCTGCAGTAGACGACGACCTCGTGGCCGGCCTTGACCAGGCGGCGGCCCACTTCCTCGACGCACGTCTCGAAGCCGCCGTACTGGGCCGGCACTCCGCGCGTCCCGACCAGCGCGATCCGCAGCG
Source organism: Jatrophihabitantaceae bacterium (assembly GCA_051000395.1). Taxonomy (GTDB): domain Bacteria; phylum Actinomycetota; class Actinomycetes; order Mycobacteriales; family Jatrophihabitantaceae; genus JBPCOI01. Next base: position 25,565 of record JBPCOI010000020.1, on the reverse strand, counting down.
AGGCCCTGCCGTTCGTGCGCATCTCAGTACGCACCGTTGGCGCCGAGGACGACCCTGGCGGTCTTCCAGAGCACGACGACATCCAGGGCCAGCGACCAGTTCTCGACGTAGCGCAGGTCCAGGCGCACCGACTCGTCCCAGGACAGGTCGCTGCGGCCGCTGATCTGCCACAACCCGGTTAGCCCGGGCTTGACGAGCAGCCGGCGCCGCACGTCATCGCCGTAGCGGGCGACCTCGGCGGGCAGCGGCGGGCGCGGACCGACGAGTGACATCGAACCGGTGACGACGTTGATCAGCTGCGGCAGCTCGTCGAGGGAGAACCGGCGCAGCACCCGGCCGATCGGAGTGATCCGCGGATCATCGCGAATCTTGAACAGCAGCCCGTCCGCCACTTCGTTGCGGTCGGCGAGCACGCCGCGACGCTGTTCGGCGTCCGCGCACATCGACCGGAACTTGACCATCTTGAACGAGCGCCCGTCGCGGCCCACGCGAGTCTGGAAGAACAGCGCCGGTCCCGCGCTGCCGAGCCGAACGAGCAGGCCGATCGCGACCAGCAGCGGCGAGAGGACCAGCAGCGCCGCACCGGCGACGCAGCGGTCGAAGGCGCCCTTGACCATGCGCCGGCAACCGGTGAACTGCGGCTCGTCGACGTGCAGCATCGGCAGGCCGGCCACCGGTTGGATGTGCAGGCGCCGTCCGCCGACCTCGACCAGCCCGGGCGACACGATCAGGTGGGTGTCGGTGCCCTCCAGCTGCCAGGAGATCCAGCGCAGCTTTTCCGCCGCGATCTCACCGGACAGGACGGCGACGCTGTGCGCGCCGACCAGCCGGGCCGCTTCCCGCACGCAGTCGACGTCACCGAGCAGCGGGACCCCGATCCCGTCCAGGACCCGTTCCGCCTGGCCGTCGTCGGAACCGGTCGGGGTGCAGGCGCCGACGACGCGCATGCCCGCGAAACGGTCGTGGTGCAGCATCGCGGTGAACTGCGCCACCGACGCTGCGCCACCGACCGCCAGGACCGAGGTCATCGACTGACCGCGCGCACGCCTGCGGTGCAGCAGCTTGCGCACCGCGTAGCGGCCCAGCAGATCCAGGACGAGCACGAGCGGTATCGCCAGCACGACGAAGCCGCGTGCGAGCGGGATCTTCGTGACGTAGGAGACGAAGACGGTGAGCACGGCGACGTGCATGAACGCACGGAAGATCCGTTCGAACTCGCTCGCGCCGGCCCCGACGAAGCGCCGTTCGTAGCCGCGGTTGGCTGCGACGACGCCGACCCAGGCCAGCGGCACGAACAGCGCGTAGGCGAGGTCGATCAGGACGCCCTCGTCCGCGGTCGGGCTGCCGAACCGGAGCGCGAACGCAGATCCGACGGCGACGCTGGCGGCGATCAGGTCGATGCACACCAGCAGCACCTGATAGTGCCGCAACCAGTGCTCGCGACTGACCGCCGGCGGCCGCGACGCTGCAGTGGCCTCGGGCGCGTCCGGTACCGGCGACCGGACGCTCCGGGGCTGCGGGCGCAGCAGTTGTCCCTCACGCCCGCACGATGATGCAGGTTCAACTGCTGGAGCCGACAGCCGCGACGCTGCGCTGCCCGACGTGCCCGGACGAACGCTGAGTCCCCTGTCGGTGACGTCCTGGTCACCCGTGAACATGAAATCCCCCGATGTATGTCACGACGCACGCTAGGCGTGCCGTGACTCTCCCCGATTTGCCTCCGCGGCTGCTGACGGTCGAGACCCCCGTACCCGACCGGCACCCGACTGGTGGCCGCCTGAGCCGCCACCGATCACCGCGTTGAGATTATCTTGCCAGGAAGTAGTCCGTCCCGTCAACTGTGTGAAGGCAGCGTGAACTTCGCTCCCAGCGGTTCCCGGCCGCGCCGGCAATTCCGGCACGTCGGCGGCAGTTGAGCAAGACAGGACGGCGCCGTACCGGTACTCTCACATCGCCCGGACGGCCGTTCCCCCGATCGGCCGGCCGGGCCCATCCATGTCGGGCCCTTCCACGGGCGGGCCTTGCCACGCGGGAGCGACGGTGCCGCGCTCACGACGGCGCCGTCCGAAAACCGCCAGCGGTGGTCGGTGCCCACAGGCAGACTGGGTGCATGATCCTGCCCGATTCGGACACCTGCTACCGCGCGGTGCAGGGCCGCGACCCGCGCTTTGACGGCTGGTTCTTCACCGCGGTACGCACCACCGGCATCTACTGCCGCCCGTCCTGCCCGGCGATCACGCCGCAGCGCCGCAACGTGAGCTTCTTCCCGAGCGCGGCGGCCGCCCAGCGCGCCGGCTTTCGCGCCTGCAAGCGCTGCCGTCCGGACGCCGCACCCGGCTCGCCCGAGTGGGACGCGCGCGGCGACCTGGCCGGGCGCGCGCTGCGCCTGATCGGCGACGGGATCATCGACCGCGACGGGGTGCCGGGGCTCGCGCGCCGGCTCGGCTACTCCGAGCGCCAGCTCAACCGCACCCTCGTGGCCGAAGTCGGTGCCGGACCGCTCGCGCTCGCCCGGGCCCAGCGGGCCCAGACGGCGCGCGTCCTGCTCGAGACCACCGACCTACCCGCCGCCGACGTCGCGTTCGCCGCAGGATTCGCGAGCGTGCGTCAGTTCAACGACACCGTCCGCGCCGTGTTCGCCACCACCCCGACAGGGCTGCGGACCAGGCGCAGCACCGTGGTCGCCCCGGACGCCGCCACGATCACGCTGCGCCTGCCGTACCGGGCGCCGATGGATCCCGACGCGACCCTGGAGTTCCTCGGCCGACGCGCGATCCCCGGCGTCGAGCAGTTTGCGGACGGCACCTACACCCGCGTGATCCGGGCTCCGGGCGGGGCCGCGCTCGTCGCGCTGTGCGCGGGTCAGGGCTTCGTGACGGCGCGGGTCCGGCTCGGTGCGCAGCGCGACCTCGTCGCGGTCGTCGCGCGGGTGCGCCGACTGCTCGACCTCGACGCCGATCCGGTGGCCGTCGACGACGTCCTCGCCGGCGACGCTGCGCTCGCCCCGCTCGTCGGTAAGCGGCCCGGGCTGCGCTCGCCCGGCGCGGTCGACGGTTTCGAGATGGCCGTTCGCGCCGTCATTGGCCAGCAGATCTCGGTGCGGCGCGCCCGCACGGTATTGGGCACGCTCGCGGCTGCCTACGGGACCAGTGCCTTCGACGGCCAAGCGTGGCTGGCGTTCCCGTCCGCGCCCGAATTCGCCGCGACCGATCCGGCGCAGCTGGCGATGCCACGGACCCGTGCCGCCGCGCTGCACGCCCTAGCCGCCGCCGTCGCAAGCGGTGCTCTCACGTTGGACCCGGGCGCCGACCGCGAGCGCGAACGCGCGGCACTGCTCGCAGTGCCCGGAATCGGACCGTGGACGGCGGACTACGTGCGCATGCGCGCGCTCGCCGACCCGGACGTCCTGCTCACCGGCGACCTCGGGGTTCGCAAGGCCGCCGCGGAACTCGGTGTCGAGCTGCGCACAGCCCGCCCGGACTGGGCGCCGTGGCGCTCCTACGCAACGCACCATCTCTGGTCCGTCCTGCACTGAAACCCCTGCCACCAAAGGAGATCCCATGCGTTTCAGCTACGTGGACTCGCCGCTGGGCGAGTTGCTCGTCACGCGCGACGAGTCCGGCATCGCCGGGCTGTACCTGCCGACGGGCCGCAATCCGGTCACCGCGCGCCCCGAATGGACGCGCGACGACGCCGCCTTCGACGACGTGCGCGCGCAGCTCGACGAGTACTTCGCGGGCACCCGGCGCGAGTTCGACCTGCCCCTGCACCCAACTGGGACCGGGTTCCAGAAGCGCGTCTGGGACGCCCTGCTCGAGATCCCCTACGGGCAGACCGCCAGCTACGGCACGACGGCCGCCGCGATCGGCGCACCCACCGCGGCGCGCGCGGTCGGCCTGGCCAACGGACAGAATCCGATCTCGATCGTCGTGCCGTGTCATCGCGTGGTAGGTGCGAACGGCTCGCTCACCGGCTACGGCGGCGGCCTGGACGCGAAGCGCTGGTTGCTCTCGCACGAAGCGGCCCACGCCGGGCTGTTCGCCTGAGCAACGCCCCGGCTGTCCGGCTCAGTCGTTGTACCGATTCTGGGCGGCGTCCAAGCCCTCGGCGAGCAGCAATTGCACGGCGTCCGCCGCGCGGTCGAGCAGGAACGGCAGTTCCTTGCGTTCGGCAGCCGCGAACTCGCGCAGCACGTACTCGGCCGGATCCTGGCGACCCGGCGGACGCCCGATGCCGAAACGGACCCGCGCGTACTCGCGGCTGCCGAGCGCGGACGTGACCGAGCGCAGGCCGTTGTGACCGCCGTCGCCACCACCTCGTTTGAGCCGCAACGCGCCGAAGGGCAGGTCCAGCTCGTCGTGCACGATCGTGATCTGCTCGACAGGCACCTTGTAGAACCGCGACATTGACACGACCGGCCCCCCCGACTCGTTCATGTACGTCTTGGGCTTCGCCAGCACGACCGGCAGGCCGTCGAGCCGGCCCTCCACGACATCGCAGCGGCCCCGGTGCGCCTTGAAGCGGGTGCCGATGCGTTCGGCCAGCAGGTCGAGCACACTGAAACCGGCATTGTGCCGGGTGCCCGCGAAGCGCGGCCCAGGGTTGCCCAGGCCGACGACGAGCGGCCGGTGCTCAGCCATGTCGGCGCTCGTGGCGACCTGGAATCGTCATGACGGGCCGGCGCCGCGAGCTGCTCGGACTACTCGCCTTCGGCACCCGCAGCCTCGGCGGCGCCGCGGGCGTCGCCCTCGGCGTCGTCCGGCTGGTCCTCGACGATGCCGAGCTCCTCGGCGGCCTCGGCCATCTCGGCTTCCATCTGCTCGGCGGTCGGCGCCTCGGTGACGATGAGCAGCACCTGCTCCGCATCGCCGGCGAGCGAGGAACCCCTCGGCAGCTTGAGCTCGGCGGCCGTGACCTGCGTGCCGATCTCCAGGCCGTCGATACTGACCTCGATCTCGTTCGGCAGGTGGGTCGCCTCTGCCTCGATGCTCACCGTCGTGTGCTCCTGCGCGAGCAGGCCGCCTGGGACGACCTCGCCGACGACGCTCAGCGGGACGTCGATCGTGACCTTCTCGCCGCTGCGAACCGCGAGCAGGTCGACGTGGTCGAAGGTGCCCTTGATCGCGTGGCGCTGAATGGCCTTGGGGATCGCCAGCTGTTCGGCGCCCTCGAGCTCGAGGGTCAGCAGGACGTTGGCACCGCCGTGCCGGATCGCGTTGGTGAACTCACGCGCCGGCAGGCTGACGTGGCGCGGGTCGGCGCCGTGGCCGTAGATGACGGCGGGGATCTTGCCGGCGCGGCGGGTGCGGCGGGCACCGCCCTTGCCGAACTCGGTGCGCGACTCGGCGGGCAGGCGGACCTCGGACACGGCAGTTCTCCTCTGACGTTCGTTCTTCTGGTGGCTCGCGACTTCTGGTGACGTGACAGCCGTGTCCCGGACGCGACGCGCGTCGACGAGCGACACCGCGTCGATCACGGATTCCGCGCGTAGCGGCTCCCTCGCCGGGGCAACCCTTACAGCCTACCGGCTCTCGAGGTGACCCGAGGTCGCGGGCGGGTGGGCAGTGGGTAGCACCGAGGCGCGGCGCTCAGCGGCTCGCGGCCCGCTTGTACTGCCACACCGACAGCGGGATGAACACCGCCAGCAGTAGCGCCACCCACCCCAGCGTGTAGAGGACGGGGTGCTGCAGCGACCATGCGGCCGGCGGCGGGTATTTCGGGCTGGTGTTGCCGAACAGTTCGCGGGCCGCCTGCGTCACCGAGGACACCGGATTCCAGTTCGCGATCGTGCGCAGCACCGCAGGGAACCCGTTCGTAGGCACGAAGGTGTTCGCGACGAACGTCAGCGGGAAGATCACGACGAACGAGGCGTTGTTGACGACTTCGGGGCTGGGCACGATCAGCCCCACCCAGGCCATGATCCACGAGATCGCGTAGGCGAACAGCAGCAGCAACAGGAAGCCGCCTGCTGCCTCCCCGACCGACGAGCGGATCCGCCAGCCCACGGCCAGACCGGTGAGCGACATGATCACGATGACCAGGACGTTGTTGAGCACGTCGCTTCCGGTCCGTCCCACCAGCACGGCCGAACGTGACATCGGCAGCGAGCGGAACCGGTCGATGATGCCCTTCTGGATGTCGTCGGCCAAGCCGGCTCCGGTGATCGTGGCGCCGAAGATCACCGTCTGCGCAAAGATTCCCGGGATGAGGAACTCGCGGTAGCCGATGCCGGGCACCTTGATGGCGCTGCCGAAGACGTAGGCGAACAGCAGGATGAACATGATCGGCGAGATCGTCGAGAAGACGAGCAGGTCGGGCACCCGCTTGATCTTGATCAGGTTCCGTTTCGCGACAACCGCTCCGTCGATGAGCGCTTTGGTCGTCGTCATTTCGCACCTGCCTTCTCGGCCGCCGTGACCAGCTGTTCGTCGGCTTCGGCAGCGTGCCCGGTGAGCGTGAGAAAGACGTCATCGAGGGTCGGGCGGCGCAGCGCGACGTCCAGGATGACGATGCTGGCGGCGTCCAGGCGGCGCAGCGCCTCCACCAGCACCCCGGCGCCGCCCTGCACCGGGGCGGTGAGCCGGCGGGTGTGCTCCTCGACCGCGACCGCGCCGCCGCTCAGTTCGGAGAGCAGCTGGCGCGCGCCGGGAAGGTCAGCGGCGGCGGCGACCACGATCTCGACGCGCTCGCCGCCGACCTGGGCCTTGAGCTCGTCGGCGGTGCCCCGCGCGATCTCGCGGCCGTGGTCGATGACCAGGATGTCGTCGGCGAGCCGGTCGGCCTCCTCGAGGTACTGGGTGGTGAGCAGCAGCGTGGTGCCCGCCTTCACCAGTTCGACGATGACCTCCCACATGTCGGTGCGGCTGCGCGGATCCAGGCCGGTCGTCGGCTCGTCCAGGAACAGCACCGCCGGCTGCGCCACCAGCGCGCCGGCCAGGTCAAGGCGGCGGCGCATGCCACCGGAGTATGTCTTGACCGGGCGGTCACCGGCTTCGGCGAGGTCGAAACGCTCCAGCAACTCGCGAGCCCGCACGCGTGATCGCTTGCGCCCGAGCCCGTACAGGCGGCCCACCATGTCCAGGTTCTCGTAGCCGGTCAGGTACTCGTCGACCGCCGCGTACTGCCCGGACAGGCCGATGCGCGAGCGCACTTCGGCGGGTTTGCGGGCAACGTCGAACCCCGCCACCTCGGCGAAACCAGCATCCGCGTCCAGCAGCGTGGTCAGGATCCGTACGGCGGTGGTCTTGCCTGCTCCGTTGGGACCGAGGACACCGAGCACGCTGCCCTCCGCGACGGCCAGGTCGAGCCCGTCGAGGGCCGTCACCGCCCCGTACTTCTTGACGAGCCCGGTTGCCCGGATCACGTCGGCCATCGGAACCTCCACTCATGTGCGCTGTCAGGGGTGAGCGGTGCCCACCTTAGGTCAGGGCAGCGACACAGTTTCCGTGCTGATCTTCATGGCGAGCCCGCGCGCATCCCCGATCTTCATCGCGAGCCGCACGCATAGGCGCTCGACGCCATGAAGATCGCTGGCAGGGAGCGACCGCAGCGCCGCTAACATCGGGCGAGTGCCTGCTGCCGACGACCGCGACACGGTACGGGTGCGCGTTCCCGCGAAGGTGAACCTGCACCTCGGCGTCGGCGCCCTTCGTGCCGACGGCTATCACGAGCTGGTCAACCTGTTCCAGGCCGTCGATCTCACCGACGAGGTGACGGCCCGCCCGTCGCTCGGGCTGCGGCTGAGCATGCGCGGCGAGAGCGCGGCGCAACTGCCGCTCGGGCCGGAGAACATCGCGTGGCGAGCGGCATCGCTGCTCGCCGAGCGCGCCGACCTGCCGCCGGACGTCCACCTCGAGATCGACAAGGCCATCCCGGTGGCCGGCGGCATGGCCGGCGGTTCGGCCGACGCGGCGGCGGCGCTGCTCGCGTGCCGGACCCTCTGGCAGACCGGCACGTCGAAGGCCGAACTCGTCACCTTCGCCGCCCAGCTCGGCAGCGACGTGGCCTTCGCCCTCGTCGGCGGCACCGCGGTGGGGGTCGGACGCGGCGAGCTGCTCACGCCGGTGCTGAGCACCGGGACTTTCCACTGGGTCCTCGCGATCGCCGACTTCGGGATCTCCGCGGGCGCTGCCTACGGGGAGCTGGATCGGCTGCGCGCGGAGGGCAGCGCGCCCGCGGCGTGCGGCACCCCGGACCTGCTGCTCGACGCGCTGCGCTCCGGTGACGTCGAGCGCGTCGGAGCCGCGCTCTCGAACGACCTCGAGCCGGCCGCCGTGTCCCTCGCCCCGTCGTTGCGGCGCACGCTCGATGCCGGTCGCCGGCTCGGCGCCGTGGCTGGCCTCGTCTCCGGTTCCGGGCCGACCTGCGCGTTCCTGTGCGCAGACGCCTCCGCCGCGACGGCACTGGCGGCCGCGCTCGACGCAGCCGGGGTCTGCCGCACGACGCGCACCGTCACCGGGCCGGCGCACGGTGCCCGCGTGGTGCGCTGATGCCCAACCTCGTCAACCTCGAGAACGTGGGCAAGTCCTACGGCACGGCAAGCGTCCTGACCGACGTCTCCCTCGGGGTCGCCGACGGTGAACGCATCGGCGTCGTCGGACGAAACGGGGCGGGTAAGTCCACCCTGCTGCGACTGATCATCGGAGCCGAGCCGCCGGACTCGGGACGGGTGACCCGAACCGGGAGCACCCGGATCGCCCACGTCGACCAGCGCGGCCACCTGCCCGCGGGCGCAAGCGTGCGGGCTGTGGTGCTGGGCGATGCAGCCGAGCACGAGTGGGCAGGGGACGCCGCAGTGCGCGCGGTGCTCGGCGGCATCGGCCTGGGCGCGCTGGGTCTGGACGCCGTCGTCGACCGGCTCTCCGGCGGTGAACGGCGCCGAGTGGCGCTGGCCGCCGCCCTCGTGCAGCCGACCGAGCTGCTCGTGCTCGACGAGCCGACCAACCACCTCGACATCGAGGGCATCACCTGGCTCGCGGCGCATCTGCTCGAGCGCAGGGGCGCACTGCTGGCCGTCACGCACGACCGGTGGTTCCTCGACGCCGTCTGCTCCCGCACCTGGGAGGTCGCCGACGCGTCGGTGCGGCAGTACCAGGGCGGCTACGCGGCCTACGTCCTGGCCCGGGCCGAGCGCGCGCGCCAGTCCGAGGCCTCCGAGGCGCGGCGGCAGAACCTGCTGCGCAAGGAACTCGCCTGGCTGCGGCGCGGTCCCCCGGCCCGCACGTCCAAGCCCAGGTTCCGCATCGACGCGGCCGAAGAGTTGATTGCCGACGTCCCGGCGCCGCGCTCGCCGGTCGAGCTGCGCGCACTGGCCCAGCGCCGCCTCGGTCGCAGCGTCTTCGACCTCGAGGACGTGACGGTGCGGGCCGGCGAGCGGGTGCTGCTCGACGCCGTCAGCTGGCACGTGGGCCCGGGCGACCGCATCGGAGTCATCGGGGTGAACGGATCGGGCAAGACGCACCTGCTTCGGCTGCTCGCCGGCGAGCTTGCGCCGGCGTCAGGGGAGGTGCGGATCGGCAAGACCGTGCACAGCGCACACCTGTCGCAGGAGGTCACCGAGCTGCCCGGCTCGCAGCGCGTCCTGGAAGCGGTCCAGGAGATTCGCTCCACGGCGACGGTGGACGGGACGGAACTGTCCGCGAGCCAGCTGGCCGAACGCTTCGGTTTCACCGACGGAAAACAGTGGACGCCGGTCGCCGACCTGTCCGGTGGAGAGCGCCGGCGGTTGCAGTTGCTGCGCTTGCTGCTGAGCGGACCGAACGTGTTGCTGCTCGATGAACCCACCAACGATCTCGACACCGACACTCTTGCCGCGTTGGAGGATCTGCTCGACTCGTGGGTCGGCACTCTCGTGGTCGTCAGCCACGACCGGTACCTGCTCGAGCGCGTCTGCGACTCGACGGTCGCGCTCGTCGGCGGCGGCCGGCTGGCGGCGCTCCCCGGCGGGGTGGAGGAGTACCTGTCCCGCCGCGCGGCTTCGGACGAGGCGGCCGTCGCCGAACGTCGTGAGCGCAAAGGGGATTCTCGTACTGCCCGCAGGGAACTGACCCGGCTGGAGCGCCGGATCGCGCAACTGGAGCGGCGCGAGGCCACCCTGCACACCGAACTGGCGGCGAACGCCACCGACTTCGGCAGGGTCGCCGAACTCGACGCCGAACTGCGCACCGTCGTGGCCGAACGCGAGGCCGCCGAAGAGTCGTGGCTGCGCCTGTCCGACGAACCGTGAGCAGCGACGTGGTGTGCGGATCGCTGCCGGCGCGGAGGTGACGGCACTCAGTCCTTCTTGTGCCGGCCGGTGATCAATCGGGGTCGGGGTTCCAGGTGGGCCAGGCCGTTCCAGCCCAGGTTCACCAGGTGCGCGGCGACCTCCTCGCGCTTGGGCTTGCGTTCCTCCAGCCACCACTGCCCGGTCAACGCGACCATCCCCACCAGCATCTGCGCGTACATCGGCGCCGGTCTGCTCGAGATACCCCGCGCCGACAGCTCGCGCTCCATGATGTGCTCGACCTGGCTGGCGATGTCGTTGAGCAACGAGGAGAACGTGCCGCTGGCACCGGCGACGGGCGAATCGCGCGACAGGATGCGGAAACCGTCGGTCTGCTCCTCGATGTAGGTGAGCAGCGCCAGCGCTGCCTGCTCGACGAGCTGGCGCGGATGCCCGGCCGAGAGCGCTGCGGTCAGCCGGTCCAGCAGGTCGCTCATCTCCCGGTCGACGACCACCGCGTAGAGCCCCTCCTTGCCACCGAAGTGCTCGTACACCACCGGTTTGCTCACCCCGGCGCGGGCGGCAATCTCCTCGATCGAGGTCGCTTCGAAGCCCTTCTCGGCGAACAGGGCGCGCCCGACGTCGAGCAGCTGTTCGCGCCGTTCGCGCCCGGTCATCCGCACCCGAGGCCTGCCATCGGTTTCGCTCATCGCTCATGATGGTGGCATGACGAGGACGTCAGAGCCCGCCCACCCCGCCACGGTCAGCTACGGCAGCTACCTGCGGCTGCCGGAGCTGCTCGCCTGCCAGTCCCCCGCGACCGGCGAGCACGACGAGCTGCTGTTCGTGATCATCCATCAGGTCTACGAGCTCTGGTTCAAGCAGATCCTGCACGAAGCGGCTCTGCTGCAGGACCGGCTGGAGGCGGGCAACAGCCCTGGCGCGCTGCACACGGCGCGACGGATCGCGAAGATCCTCAAGACGATCGTCGGCCAGCTCGACGTCCTGGAGACGATGACGCCGCGGCAGTTCGCCTCCTTCCGCCCCGAGCTCGGCTCGGCCAGCGGCTTCCAGTCCAACCAGTTCCGCGAGATCGAGGCCGCCCTCGGCCGGCGCGACTTCCCGGTTCCCTCCGGCGACCCCGGACTGGACGCTGCCATGTCGCGCAGGTCGGTCTTCGAGTCGCTGCTGCGCTACCTCGCCCGCTCGGGCTGGGACGTCCCGGCCGAAGCACTCGACCGCGATCCGAGTACCGCGTGGCGCCCGGACGAGACGATTCAGGCACTGCTCATCGAGGTCTACCGCGACGACACCGCGCCGAGTGCCGAGGTGTGCGAGGCTCTCGTCGACATCGACGAGGGCATCCAGGAGTGGCGCTACCGGCACGTCAAGATGGTCGAGCGGATCATCGGGGCCAAGATCGGCACCGGCGGTTCGGCAGGGGCCGAGTACCTGCGGGCCACCCTGTTCCGCCCGGCCTTTCCCGACCTGTGGGAGATCCGTTCGCGCGTGTGACACGCTGGAGGAATGTGCCGCAACATCCGCGTCCTGAGCAACTTCGATCCACCCGCAACCGGCGTGGAGGTGCACGCAGCCGCACTGCAGTACGTGCGCAAGGTGAGCGGCACGGCCAAGCCGTCCGCCGCGAATCAGATGGCCTTCGAGCACGCCGTCGCCGAGATCGCGCACGCGACCGCCGAGCTACTCGACTCGCTCGTGACCGGCGCGCCGAAGCGCGACCGAACGCTCGAGGCGGCGAAGGCGCGGGCCCGCAGCGAGCGGCGCTTCGGCGCGGCTACCGGCTGAGCACCTGCTGCGCGGGCGACCCGCTGGGCGGGCGCGCGGACAGCCGCTCCGCCACCGCGTCCAGACCCAGCGCCACGCCGATCACCACCAACCACGCGACGCAGGCCCCCCCGATCGTGTCGGTCGTGTAGTGGAATGCTGCCGCCACCAGCCCGAACGCCGTCGCAACGGCAACCAGGATCGCGCCGGCGGCGATCACGATGCGCGCCGACCGCGCCAGGCGTGGCAGCTGGCCGCCGAGGACGAGCAGCGAGACGACGAAGGCCACGCTGAACACTCCGGTGGCGTGCCCGCTCGGAAACGCCTCGCCGCTGATCGGGCCGTCGGAGATCGTCCGGTCCACCAGCGGCTTGAGGATCAGTTCGGTGACGCCGCCGGCGACGGCGGGGGCCAGCACGGCCAGCGCAGCGGCCCGCCACCGGCGCAGGCAGAGCATCACCACCGCGGTTGCGGCGCTCGCGGCGACGACGACGGACGCGCTGCCGAGGTTCGCGAGGTCGTGGCTCAGCCTGATGTGCACGCGTCCGACGCGCAGGACGAGGCGGTTGTCGATCGCCCGGTCGAGACGCCCGGCCGAGGACGTGCCGGCGTAGCGCACCGCGAGCAGGACCAGGACGACGCCAGCCACCGCCGACACCACGAGCAGGGTGGCTCGCAGTCGCGGCGGCACGAGACGCAGTGCGGTGCCTGGCATCGGGTTCCGTTCGTCGTCCGCCTCGCACGTCATGCAGACAGGGGTAACAAACCTAGCGGCCGAGCCGTCGCGCGGCACAGGCCGCGCTCAGCGCCGCGGCCCCGGCGGCTGCCGCGAGCGCGAGGTTCTGGCGGCGTATCCGGGCCGGGATCTGCGAGTACGGCAACGTCGTGAACGACACCAGCTCGTAGCGCGACACGTACCGTCCCGCCGAGCGGCGCTCCAGCGCGTGCTGGGCCGCGGTCTTGGCCTGGAACAGCCTGGAGTTGACCTTGTCGCGCATCTCGACGAAATTCTCCAGCGCCATCTCGGCGATCGCGTCGCAGTTGGCCGCGCGCCGCTGCTCGTAGCTGGCGAGTGCCCGTGCCCAGTTGCCGCCGGATTCCGCCAGGCAGCGGTCGATCTCGATGCAGTCCTCGAACGCGCAGTTGGCGCCCTGCCCGAAGAACGGCACGATCGCGTGCGCCGCGTCGCCGGCCAGCGCGAGGGTGGCGCCCTCGCCGTGGTGCACCCACGGCCGGCAGCGCACGGTGAGCAGTGAGCCGACCGGATTGTGCCGGTACTCCTCGGCGAGCGTAGGGATCAGCGCCGCGGCGTCCGGGTAGTGCGCGGCGAAGTGGGCCGTGACGTCCTCGGGGGTGAGCAGGGCGGCGAATTCCTCCTTCGGCCAGAACAGGGTGCAGGTGAACGAACGGTCCAGGTTCGGCAGCGCGATCATCATCGACGAGCCGCGCGGCCAGATGTGCAGCGCGTCCGGGTCGAGCGCGAACTCGCCATCGCGCGCGGGAATCGTCAGCTCCTTGTATCCGGCGGCGAGGTAGTCCTGGCTGAAGCTGAAGCCCTGCCGGAAGGTGACCGCGCGCCGGGCCGCGCTGTAGGAGCCGTCACAGGCGAGCACGATTCCGGCCTGCTCCTCGACGGTGCCCTCGGGTGTCTGGAAGCTGAGCCGGCCCTTGTCGAGGTCGAGTTCGGCGAGGCTGTGCGCGAACCGCAGCCGCACGCCGTCGCTCGCCTCGGCCGCGTCCAGCAGCGAGTGGTTGAGCTCGGCCCGGCTGATCGAGTTGATCGCGCGCCGGCCGTCCGCGCTGTACGGGCGAAAGCTCTGCGCGCCTGCGGGCGAATGCACCATCCGTCCGTGCATCGGCAGCGCGCGTCCCAGCGCCTGCTCGCGGAGGCCGACGCGTTCGAGCGCGTCCAGCCCCCGCGCCGAGATCGCCAGGTTGATCGAACGGCCCCGCTCTGCGCCGGTGACCCGCGGGTCGGCGCGGCGCTCGTAGAGCGTGACGGTCAGGCCCCGGCGCGCGAGCAGCGTCGCCAGCAGGCAGCCGGCCAGACCGGCGCCGACGATCGCGACCGACCCGTCAGCCACGGGAGCCCATCATCTCGCCGAGCGCGGTCGCAGCGCGCCAGCAGTCGTGGAACGTGCAGTACATCGGGGCGGGCGCGAGGCGGACGACGTCGGGCTGGCGGGCGTCGGCGAAGACACCGTGGCTACCGCGCAGCTCGGCGCTGACCTGCGCCGCGTCGGCACCGCCGACGCGGACGGACAGCTGGCTGCCGCGGCGATGCGGCTCGCGTGGCGTGATGACCTGCAGCGAACGATCACCCTGGCCGCTGATCGCGTCGAGCAGCGACTCGAGGTATCCGGTGAGCCGGATGCTCTTGGCGCGCAAGGCATCCATGCCGACCGCGTCGAACATCTGCAGCGACGCGAGCACCGGTGCCATCGCCAGGATCGGCGGGTTGGACAGCTGCCAGGAGTCCGCGGTGTCCACTGCGTCGAGGACCGGCGACATGCGGAAACGGGTTGCCGGGTCGGTGCTCCACCAGCCCGCGAGCTTCGGCAGGGCACGTTCGGAGAGGTGGCGCTCGTGCACGAACGCGCCGGCAACCGCGCCCGGCCCGCTGTTGAGGTACTTGTACGAGCACCAGGCCGCCCAGTCGACGTCCCAGTCGTGCAGGCGCAGCGGCACGTTGCCGGCGGCGTGCGCGAGATCCCAGCCCACCGCCGCGCCCGCCGCCCGTCCGGCCGCGGTGATCGACTCGAGGTCCAGGAGCTCGCCGCTGTAGTAGTTCACCGCGCCGAGGAGCACGAGCGCGACGCGGGCGCCGTCGGCCGCCAGGAACTCCACCACGTCCTCGCTGCGCAGCGCCGCCTCGCCCGAGCGCGGGCGGAGCCGGATTACCGCCTCGTCCGGGTCGTAACCGTGTAGCGCGGCCTGGCTGCGCACCGCGTAGCTGTCGGATGGAAAGGCGTTGTCCTCTATGACGATCGCGTGCCGCTCGGCGCTCGGACGGTAGAAGCTGATCATCATCAGGTGCAGGTTCACCGTCAGCGAGTTCATCGCCACGACCTCGGCCGGACGCGCGCCCACCAGTCGGGCGGCGGGCTCGCGCAGCAGCTCGTGGTAGGACACCCACGGTCGCGCCGCGGCGACATGCCCTTCGACGCCGAGGCTCGCCCAGGCGTCGAGTTCCTCGCCGAGGCGTACGCGCGTCACGCTCGGCTGCAGGCCGAGCGAGTTCCCGGCGAAGTACGCGGCCTGGGTGAACCGGCCGCCGGGTGCCCGCGGGATGTGGAAGCGGTCGCGCAACGTGGGCAGCTCGTCCGCGCCGTCGAGCTCGATCGCGTGCTGTTCGTCGAGTGCAACCACCGTCATCGGGTTTCTCCGGTCTGGATAAGGTCGTTGCGGCCCAGGTAGGTCTCCGCGTTGCCGCCGAGGATGCGCTCGCGGCTCACGTCGTCGAGGCACGCGCTGGTGCGGACCAACCCTGCCGCGGGTCGTTCGCCGAGGGGGTACGGGTAGTCGCTGCCCACCATCACGCGGTCGGCGCCGACGGTGTCGACGAGCAACCGCAGGGCCCGCTCGTCGAAGACCACCGAGTCGACGAAGAAGCGGCCGAGGTAGTGGGAGGGCTCGTGGCGCGACGTGCCGATGACGTCGTGGCGTTCGCGCCACGCGTTGTCCATACGTCCCACCCAGAACGCGAACGACCCGCCGCCGTGGGCGAAGCAGATCCGCAGGTCGTCACCGATCCTGTCGAACACGCCACCGAGGATCAGCGCCAGGATCGACAGGTGCGTCTCGGCGGGCATGCCGGTCAGCCAGCGGGCCATCCAGCGGTCCAGCCGCGGCGAGTTCGGCAGGTCCCACGGGTGGACGAACACTGGGGCGCCGAGGGATGCGGCGTGCTGGAGGAAGGTGACGATCCCCTCGTCGTCGAGGTCGCGGTCACCGACGTGGTTGCCGATCTCGACGCCGGCGTGGCCACCGGCCAGGCAGCGTTCCAGCTCGGCGCACGCAGCGTCGGTGTCCTGCAGCGGCACCGGGCAGAACGGCAGCAGCCGCGCCGGCGCCGGCGCGCAGATCTCGAGGGCCAGGTCGTTGAGGATGCGCGAGATGCGCGCCGCCTGCACCGCGTCGTGCGCGTAGGCGAAGAACAGCGGGGTCGGCGAGACGACTTGCACGTCGATCCCGTCGGCGTCCATGTCCGCCAGGCGGGTCGCGGCGTCCCAACAGTCCGAGCGGATGCGGCGGAACTCCTCCGAACCAAGCATGATCATCGCGTCCGTCTCGGATTCCAGACGCAGCCACGGCACGACAGGGGCGCCCGGGGCAGCCAAGTCCGGCCACCCCCGCGGCACGTAGTGGGTGTGGACGTCGATCACTGAGCTCATCGCGAGCGGTCAGCCCTTGCCCGGATGCACGGTGCCGCAGCTGCGGCAGGTACGGGCCTGCTCGTCGCCGTAGAAGGCGGTGAACACCGGCGGCAGGTCGGCCACGATGTCGCGCACCTGCAGCTGCACCTCGTGCACCAGCGCAGCGCAGTTCGGGCAGTACCACTGAAACTTCTCCAGCGTGCCTTCCTCGCGGATCCGTTCGATGACCAGCCCGACGGAGCCCTGCTCGGGGCGCTGCGGCGAGTGCGGGGTGTCGCCGGGCAGCAGCCAGGTCTCGCCCTCGTGGATCTCCACGGTGCGCGGCTGCCCGTCGATCATCAGCTCGACGCGCATCTTTCCCTTGAGCTGGTAGAACCACTCCTCGTACGGGTCGACGTGGAAGTCGGTACGCGCGTTGGGACCGCCGACGATCTGGACGATGAAGTCCTTGCCCACGGCCATCGTCTTGTTGCCCACCGGCGGTTTCAGCAGGTGCTGGTTCTCCTCGATCCACTTCGCGAAGTTCACCGGGTCGGCGATCGAGGTCATGGACGCTCCTTGCTGGGGACGTGGGCGACGGCCTGCATCTCGACGAGCAGGTGCGGGTGCGGCAGCTGGTGGACGGCCACGGTAGTGCGCGTCGGGCCGCTCTCGTCGAAGTACTCGGTATAGACGTCGTTGTAGCCGCCGAAGTCGTTCATCGACACGAGGTAGGCGGTGAGCTGCACGAGATCGCCCAGATCGGCGCCGGCCGCGCGCAGGATGCCGCGCAGGTTCTCGATAACTGCCCGGGTCTGCTCGCGGATGTCGAGCTGCACCGTGCCCAGCTCATCGACGCTCGCGCCGGCGATCGTGTTGTCCGGGCGCCGCGAGGAGGTCCCTGACACGTACACGAACTCGCCGGCCCGCTTGACGTGCGGGAAGCGTCCACGGGGGGTGGCCAGCCCGGCTACCGTCTGCGCGCTCACAGGACGCCTCGGACGCTGACGGAGCCGAGCGTGGCGACGCGCGCCTCGACGACGGCGGCGGCGAACGGCACCGCTGCCGTGGCTGCGCCCGCGAGCACGATCTGCCCTGCCGGTAAGGCGAATCCGTACTTGCGTGCCATCGGGACGAGTGCTCGCAGCGCTCGGACCGGGTGGCCGAGGATGTCGGACGTGCTGCCCCGT
The DNA here is from genome assembly GCA_051000395.1 of Jatrophihabitantaceae bacterium. Classification (GTDB taxonomy): domain Bacteria; phylum Actinomycetota; class Actinomycetes; order Mycobacteriales; family Jatrophihabitantaceae; genus JBPCOI01. The sequence goes on along the minus strand of JBPCOI010000020.1, from coordinate 8,031 downwards.
TCCACGGTGACGCCCGCGACCACCAGCTCGACCGCGAGCTCCGGCAGCGCGGCGGTCCCACTCAGCAGGTCCAGCCACGGCCCGATGACGAACGCGGCCGCGGAGGTGTTGTCGGCGACGACGTCGGGCAGGCTGAAGCGGAAGTCGCGGTATCGCGAGTCGATGATCTCCAGCGCCGGCGCGACGGCGTCGACGCACGTGGCGATGTCGGCGTCCGGGTCGTCGAGCTCCAGGGCACGCGAGAGCCGGAACGCCACCTCCGGCTCGATGCGCGGGTGGATGAACCGGGTCAGGTCGACCTCGGCACCGTCGGGCACCTGCATCGCGTCGGTCAGCTGGCCGACGATGATCTCCGAGACGCCCATCTGCGCCATCTTCGCCTCGCTGGTGAAACCCAGCTTCGTTCCGACGACCCGCTCCCCCCGCCCGGTCCGTCGCGCCAGGACGGCGTGCTGGATCTCATACGCCTCGGCGACGGTGAGCCCGCCCGGCAGCTGTTTCGTGGCGACGGCCTGCCGCTGCGCGGCGTCCAGCGCGTCCGCCGCCGTGGCCGCGACGGGAACCGTCACAGCTGCACGCACACGTTCGTCGGCTCGGTGTAGAAGTCCAGCGAGTGCGCGCCGCCCTCACGCCCGATGCCCGACAGCCCGACGCCGCCGAACGGTGAGCGCAGGTCGCGCAGGAACCAGGTGTTCACCCACGACATGCCGACCCGCATCTGCTGCGCGACCCGGTGCCCGCGGGACAGATTGGTGGTCCAGACCGAGGACGCCAGGCCGTAGTCGGTGTCGTTGGCCAGCGCGATTGCCTCGTCGTCGGTGTCGAAGGCGACAAGCGCCGCGCAGGGTCCGAAGATCTCCTCGCGCAGCGGTCGCTCCGCGTTGCCCATCCCGGTCCACATGGTGGGCTCTATCCACGAGCCGCCGTCCAGCGCGTCGCCGAGGGACGGGATGCCGCCGCCGATCAGCGTCTTCGCCCCGCACTTCTCGGCCAGGCGGTAGTAGCCGAGCACCTTGTCGCGGTGCTCCGCTGAGATCAGCGGGCCGGTCGTGGTGGCCGCGTCGCCGGGCGCCCCGAGCCGCAGTTGCCGGGCCCGCTCGACCAGGCCGGCAGCGATGTCGTCGAACACCGGGCGTTGCACGTAGAGCCGCTCGGTGCACAGGCACACCTGCCCGGTGTTGGCGAATACCGAGCGGGTCAGGCCGGCGAGAGTGTCCTCGATGTCGGCGTCGGCGAACACGATCGCCGCGTTCTTGCCGCCGAGCTCGAAGGAAACCGGGCGCACCCGCGGCGCGACCGCGCGCATGATGCCGGCTCCCGTGGCCGAGGAGCCGGTGAAGGTCACGCCGTCGATGCCGGGATGTTCGACGAGGAACTGCCCGGCCGACTCCGGGCCGAAACCGTGCACCACGTTGTAGGCGCCGTCGGGCAGACCGGCCTCCGCCAGCACTTCGGCAAGCAGCGTCGCCGTGGACGGCGTCTGCTCCGACGGCTTGACCACCACCGCATTACCGCAGGCCAGCGCGGGCGCCACCTTCCAGGTCAGCAGTAGCAGCGGCAGGTTCCAGGGCACGATCACTGCGACGACACCGAGCGGTTTGCGCACCGCGTAGTTCAGCGCCTGCCGGCCGCCCGCGAGGTCGGTCAGGAACGACGCCTGGCCTGCGGCTGCGACGGTGTCGGCGAAGGAGCGGAAGTTCGCCACCGCCCGCGCCACATCCAGCTCGCGGGCCTGGGCCAGCGGCTTGCCGGTGTCGGCCGACTCCGCGGCGACGAAGTCCTCGAAGCGGTCCTCGATGCGGTCGGCGACCCGGCGCAGCAGCGTGGTGCGCTGCGTGACCGTGCTGCGGCCCCACGCACCGTCGAGTGCGCGCCTGGCGGCGAGCACTGCCTGCCCGACGAGCGCGGCATCGGCCTCGTGCACCTGCGCGCCGACGCTGCCGTCCACCGGGTTGATCTTGTCCCAGCAGGCGCCGTCAGCTGGCTCGACGAACGAGCCGTCGACGAAATTCCGCACGATCGGCATGGACCCAGCCTCTCGCGTCGGGCCACCCCCCGGCAAATGTCGCGGGACGGCGGCGCAGCCGCAGCCCTCAGGCTCCCGGCGCAGCCGCGCCGCTCAGGCCCGCAGCTTCTGCACCCGCTCGGGCTTCGTCCAGCGCACGTCGCTCGCCCAGCCCAGCTTCTCGAACAGCCAGATCACCCGCGCCGACTCGTCGATCTGCCCGCGGAGCACGCCGTGACGCGCGGCGGTCGGGTCGGCGTGGTGCATGTTGTGCCAGCTCTCGCCGAAGCTCAGGATCGCCAGCGGCCAGAAGTTCGCGCTCTTGTCGCGCGCCGCGAACGGACGCTCGCCGATCGTGTGGCAGATCGAGTTGATCGACCAGGTGACGTGGTGCAGCACGAAGACGCGTACCAGCGACGCCCAGAAGAACGCCGAGAGCGCACCGGCCCAGGACATCGTGATCAGGCCGCCGAGCAGCGCCGGCGCGAGCAGGGAGGCCGCGAACCACAGCGGGAACAGCCGGTCGATGAGGCGGATGTCGCGGTCGCCCATCAGGTCCGGCGTGTACTTCTCCCGGTTGGTGTGCAGCTCGTCGAACATCCAGCCGATGTGCGCGTAGGCCAGGCCCTTCAGCAGCGCCGGCAAGGTCTCGCCGTAGCGCCACGGCGAGTGCGGATCGCCCTCGCGGTCGCTGTAGGCGTGGTGACGGCGGTGGTCGGCGACCCAGCGGATCACGGGTCCCTCGATGGCCAGCGAGCCGGCGACCGCCAGCCCGATGCGCAGCGGCCGGTTGGCCTTGAAGGCGCCGTGGGTGAACAGCCGGTGGTAGCCGACGGTGATGCCGAGCCCGGACACGATGTAGAACGCGATCATCAGCGCGAGATCCGTCCAGCCCAGACCCCAGCCCCACGCGACCGGTACGGCTGCGAGGAACGCGAGGAAAGGCAGGGCGACGACGAGGTACAGCGCGACCTGCTCGCCGCGTTTCTTGCTGCCCTCGAACACCGGCTTGGGGGCCGAGGCCGCGGGACGATCGTCGAGAAGGGTCATGTGTAGGGGCGTCTTCCTCGTGCGCATCGAACGGGAAAGCCCGTCCTGGACGGTATTCGTGTCGAGAGGGGCGGGCAGATCCGCACCCCCTGGTTACGTCAGCGTAACTTACGGTTGCGTAGCCGCCAAGCGCTCCTGGACCGGGGCAGCACGCCGGTACGCTGACCTGCGTCCATGGGGGATGGGGTAATCGGCAGCCCGCCGGCCTTTGGAGCCGTGCAGTCTCGGTTCGAGTCCGAGTCCCCCAGCCACCGCCGTCGCCACCGCGCCAGGAAGGGTGTCCGCCCGCCGTGACCGACCCGTCGCTCACCGTCATCGTCCTCGCTGCCGGTGCGGGCACCCGGATGAACTCGCGCGCGCTGCCCAAGGTGCTGCACGGCTTCGCCGGACGCTCGTTGCTCGGACACGCGCTCGCGGCGGCCCAGCCGCTCGCCGCGGCGCACACCGCCGTCGTGATCGGCCACCGCCGCGATCAGGTCCGCGCCCACCTCGCCGAGATCGCCCCCGGCGCGGTCCCGGTCGTGCAGGCCGACCAACGCGGCACCGGTCACGCGGTGCGCCTCGCGCTCGCTGCCGTCCCGGCCGGTGCCGGCATCGTCGTCGTGCTGCCCGGCGACGCACCGCTGCTCACCGCGCGGACGCTGGCGAGCCTCGTCGCCGCTCACGTCGAGTCGGGCGCCGCGGCAACGCTGCTGTCCAGCGTCCTCGACGACCCAAGCGGATACGGACGCGTCATCCGCAGCGACGGGGCGCGCGTCGATCGGGTCGTGGAGGACAAGGACGCGAACGCCGCCGAACTGGCCGTCGCCGAGGTCGCTTCGGGTGTCTACGCGTTCGACGACGCGTTGCTGCGGGACGCCGTCGGCCGGCTGTCGAGTGCCAATGCGCAGGGCGAGGAGTACCTGCCCGACGTCATCGCGGCCTTCACCCGCGCGGGACGCCCGGTCGGCGTGGTGAGCGCTCCCGCGAGCGAGACGGCCGGCGTCAACGACCGGGTCCAGCTGGCAGCAGCGCATCGCGTCTACAACGGCCGCCTGCTCGAGGCGCACATGCGCGCGGGCGTCACGGTGTTCGACCCAGCGAGCACCTGGCTGGACGCCACGGTCACGCTGGAGACGGACGTCACGCTGCTCGCGTCCGTCGACCTGCACGGGGCAACGCACGTCGCGGCGGGCGCGGTCGTCGGGCCGCAGGTCAGCCTCACCGACACCACGGTCGGGGCCGGCACCCGCATCGAGCGCACCGTCGGGCACGCGACCCGCATCGGCGCGGACGTGACGGTCGGCCCGTTCGCCTTCCTGCGGCCCGGAACGGTCCTGGCCGACGCGGTACACGTCGGCACGTACGTGGAGCTGAAGAACAGCGAGGTCGGGACGGGCTCGAAGGTGCCGCACCTGTCCTACGTCGGGGACGCGACGATCGGGCAGCACAGCAACGTCGGCGCGTCCACGGTGTTCGTCAACTACGACGGCGTGGCAAAGCACCGCAGCGTGGTCGGTGACCACGTCCGCATCGGTTCGGACACCATGCTCGTCGCTCCGGTGCGCATCGGCGACGGTGCCTACACCGCGGCCGGATCGGTGATCACCGAGGACGTGCCGCCCGGTGCGCTGGGGCTGGCACGGGCGGCACAGCGCAACGTGGCAAGCTGGGTCGCGCGTCGCCGGCCCGGCACGCCCGCGGCCGATGCCGCGGCGCGCGCGGCCGAACAGTCCGATCCCGACAAGGACGAATCATGAGCGTCATCTCGGTGGCCGGACGTAAGAGCCTGATGCTGCTCTCCGGCCGCGCGTATCCCGAACTCGCCGACGAGATCGCCGCGCACATCGGCGTCACCGTCACCGACACCACTGCCCGGGATTTCGCGAACGGCGAGACGTTCATCAAGTCCAACGAGTCGGTGCGCGGCTCGGACGCCTTCGTCATCCAGTCCTACACCACCCCGATCAACCAGTGGGTGATGGAGAGCCTGATCCTCGTCGACTCGCTCAAGCGCGCGTCGGCAAAGCGGATCACCGTGGTCGCGCCGTTCTATCCGTACGCCCGGCAGGACAAGAAACACCGCGGGCGCGAGCCGATCTCCGCGCGCCTGATCGCCGACCTGTTCAAGACCGCCGGCGCCGACCGGCTGATGGCCGTCGACCTGCACACCGCCCAGATCCAGGGCTTCTTCGACGGACCGGTCGACCACCTGTTCGCGCTGCCGCTGCTGGCCGAGCACGTGCGGGGCAGGTACGGCTCGGAGGATCTCGTCGTCGTCTCTCCGGACACCGGGCGCGTGCGCACCGCCGAGCAGTGGGCCGACGAACTCGGGGGCCTCGACATCGCCTTCGTGCACAAGACCCGCAACCTCGACGCGGCCAACGACGTCGTCGCCAACCGGGTGGTGGGTGACGTCGAGGGCCGCTGTTGCCTGCTCATCGACGACATGATCGACACCGGCGGCTCCATCACGAAGGCGGCGGACCTGCTGTACGCCAGCGGTGCGACCGACGTGGTCGTCGCGGCGACGCACGGCATCTTCTCCCCGCCGGCCACGGACAGTCTCAAGAACAGCCGGGTGCGTGAGGTGATCGTCACCAACACGCTGCCGATCCGCCCCGAGCAGAACTTCGACAAGCTGACCGTGCTGTCCATCGCCCCGCTGCTCGCGCAGGCGATCAAGGCCGTGTTCGAGGACGGCTCGGTCACCAGCCTGTTCGCCGGCCGAAGCTGAGCCGGCCGCACCACGCGCGCCGCTAGGACGGCGCTGGGTGCTGCTCGGCGATACGCGCGAAGGCCGATATGTCCAGGGTTTCTCCGCGCGCGCACGGTGACACGCCGGCGGCGAGCAACGCGCACGTCGCATCGGCCGGCGAGCCGGCCCAGCCGGCCAGCGCAGAGCGCAGCATCTTGCGACGCTGCGCGAACGCCGCGTCGATCACAGCGAAGACCTGCTCGCGGCTCGCGTGCGTGCGCGGCGGGTCACGGCGCTGAAGGCGCACCAGTCCCGAGTCCACGTTGGGCACCGGCCAGAACACCGCGCGCGACACGGCGCCGGCGCGGGTGGCCCGCGCGTACCAGGCAACCTTCGCGCTGGGCACGCCGTACACCTTCGAGCCGGGCGGCGCCGCGAGCCGCTCGGCCACCTCGGCCTGCACCAGGACAAGTCCGGTGCGCAGCGAGCCGAACGTCGCCAGCAGGTGCAGGACGACCGGGACGGCCACGTTGTATGGCAGGTTGGCCACCAGGGCGGTCGGGACCGCCGGCAGCGCCGTGAGGCGTAACGCGTCGCCATGCACCACGCTCAACCGCGCGTCGGGGACCCGCGCGGCCACGGTCGCCGCCAGCGCATCGGCCAGCACGGGATCGATCTCCACCGCCGTCACGGCATGACCGGCGTCGAGCAGTCCGAGCGTCAGCGATCCCAGGCCCGGGCCGACCTCCAGCACCACGTCCTGCGACGTCAGTGCCGCGATGCGCACGATGCGCCGGATGGTGTTGGCGTCGTGCAGGAAGTTCTGCCCGAGCGCCTTGACGGGACGCACGCCCAGCGCGGCGGCCAGCGAGCGGATCTCCGCCGGACCAAGCAGCGCCGAGCTCAAGGCGCCGGGGCTGGCCGGGACCGGCTCAGTACCAGCCGCCGTTGGCCTGCCAGGTCGCCCACGCGCCGCACGGCGTGCCGTAGCGACTCGAGATGTAGCCCAGCCCCCACTTGATCTGTGTCTCCGCGTTGTTCTGCCAGTCCGGGCCGGCCGAGGACATCTTCGAGCCGGGCAGCGCCTGCGGGATGCCGTACGCGCCGCTCGGGTTGGCAGCATGCACGTTCCAGCCGCTCTCGCGGTCCCACATCGAGACGAGGCAGTTGAACTGGTCGTTGCCCCAGCCGCGCGCCGCGAGCAGCTGCCGCGCGATGGCCTGGGCCGACCCGGGCGCCACCGGCGGCCCGCTGCCCCCGGAACCGGAACCGGAGCCGGAGCCGGCGGACGGTGCGCCCGACGAGGCGGGCGGGGACGCCGGCGGCGGGGGCGTGCGCGTGCCGATGTGCTTGACCTGCGTCACCGGATCGCGCACGACCACAGTCTTGATCTTCGTCTTGCCGATCATCTTGCCGTCGACGTAGACGACCGCGTAGGTGATGCGCGCCAGGCCGTCCGCGCCGGGCGTGACGATCACGGTCTGGCCGGAGTCGAGGTTCGGATCGGACGCCGTTCTCGTCGGGAACGGCAACACCGCACTCGCCGTCACGGTGCCCTTCCTGACCCGCGTCACCGTGATCTTCGCGTTCTCGCTCAACGGCGTCGTGGCGGCAGGGCTGAGCCGGTCGTCCTTGCCGACGACGATGCCGAGGTCACTCAACAGCTGGCCCACGGTCGCGTCAGTGGTGCTCACCTGCTCGCTCTTCCCGTCGTGGACGACGGTGACGAGCTTCGGCGTGCGCACCGCGATGTCGGTGACTCCGAGTGGCAGGCGCGCCGAGCGCGACACCGAGGTGAAGTCGGCGGTCGAGTACCCGAGCTGTGCCAGCGCGGCGGCCACGGTGGGCGCGGTCGTCCAGACCTGCTTGCGGACCCCGTTGACGTCGAGAGACAGCAGGCGTCCACGCTGGTAGACGATCCGGCTGCCGTCGTGCACCGCGTGCTGCGCGCTCGGCGCGAGCAGGTCGTGGGCGCCGTCGTGGTAGCCCGCACCCGTCAGGACCGCTCCGACGTCGCTGGCGGTGGTGTGGATGCTGCTGGCCTGGCCGTCGACGACGAGGGTGACCGTCTTGTCGACCGAAGTCCATGCGACTGTGCCACCGACGAGGCCGGCGAGCACGGCACCGTAGAGGCCGTACTTCACGCTGCGAAGCAAAAGGGGATCTCCTTGTGGTCGGTCCCGGATGTCGACCTGGTGGGTCACGGAACAGTAACGGACCGGTATCCGCCGGGTACAGGCCGGGGGTGCGGGGCACACTTCTGCGCCGCGAAGCCCGGCCCACGACTACTGCCGGGGCC